>NZ_UEGO01000036.1 GCF_900465345.1 Asaia bogorensis
GCATCTCAAGATGCGGAAAAGTCGGTCGCCGCCAGGTCCCCTGATCCACCCCACAAAACACACCACCACCCCCGCGGGGTGGAGCAGCCCGGTAGCTCGTCAGGCTCATAACCTGAAGGCCGCAGGTTCAAATCCTGCCCCCGCAACCAAATACCCTACAGACATAATCCAGGGACAGCGCAGATCTCTCACAGAGAATACGCGTCTATACGCGCGCGTGTGCTCGCGCTGAGTGCAGCCCAGATAACCGCGGCAAATATGCGCGGGTGCCACGTCAGGGAACGTCCTCCGCCCCATAACAGGCCGGAAGCCCAACCACAGCGCAACCCAGGCACAGGATAATCAAATCCTCGGCAAGGATGACACATGGTCTTGTTTCCGCGAAATATCTCATGACAAAGTATTAAACCCGGGTGGGGCCATAGAGAGGGCTCACGTTCATGCAGCGTCGAGATGTTCTTGCAGTCATTCCGTTTGTGACAGGGTTGAGTATGGTTTCAGATGCCGCCGCGGCCGAACCCAAAGTGCCGATCGTTCTGGTGCATGGTCTGCATTGTGGTGGCTGGATCTGGCGTTATGTAGCGCCTTTTCTGCAGCGCGCGGGTCATCAGGTCATCACACCTACTCTGACCGGCACAGGCGATCGGGCGCATCTTCTCTCACGCGAGATTACACTTGAGACGCATATCGAGGATGTACTGAGTGTCGTCGATATGCTCGATCTGCCGCGTTTCGCGCTCGTGGGGCACTCTTATGGCGGAATGGTAGTCAGCTGCGTGGCTGACCGGATGAGGGATTGTATCGCGAAGCTCATCTATCTGGATGCACTGATCGCGCAACCAGGACTCTCGGCCTTTGATATTCTACCGAAGGGAATGGCCACGATACGGCGCGAGCGCGCCCGTGTCGGTGGGGCAGATGTGGCCTTTCCAGTGCCCCCTGAAAATGCTGTGTTTCTGCCTGATGCTGATCGAAAAGCATGGTTCATGCGGCATCTGCGCCCTCATCCCGTCGGCACTTATGAGACGCCAGCACGCCTTGAGCGGCCAGCCGGAGCGGGGCTGTCTGTTACCTATATTGCCTACGAAAATCCGGCTTTAGGCTCGATTGAGCCCAGCCGCGCCTTTGCGAGAGCTCAGCCGGGTTGGCACTATCACAGCGAAGCCGTGCCGCATGATGCCGAAATCGTTTTTCCAGAGAAGGTTGCCTCTCTGATCACGGGCGCACTCTGAACCGTCGCAGGGACTGGTTTATCCCTGCGACGGACTCATTGTCAGACCTGCGCCATGAGCGCAGCGTTGCCACCTGCGGCGGTGGTGTTGGTGCTGCAGGCATATTCGAGCACGAGCCATTCGAGAGGATAGCTGCCTGATGCGTCAGGCCCATGAAGGGAGACGATCTGGCCTTCGCGGGAGGCGAGATTCTGGAGCAGGTCCGTTGTGAACGATGAATTGCCATTGCCCAGCGCGACATCGATGAGCGTATTGTCTTGCATGGGGCACACTACGGCTTCCAGACCGGGAGGACGTTCTGGCAGCGCGCGCAGTAGCGTCGCAGGAATGGCGCAGCGATTGCCCGCAGCCAGTGCCGCCAGAATCTGAGTACATAAATCTGCCGTTGTAGGGCCTGCACAAAGCACTGTGCCTCGGGGGGCGAGGGAGTATGTGTTGGTTTCACCCACGGGGCCACTGAGTGAAAGGGATGTGCCGAGAGGGGTGTTGTCGCAGGCAGGGAGTGTTATCGTGGGAAGCGTCGTGGCGACCCAGTCAGCGAAGAGCCTGGCTTCGGCGGGAAGGTTGTGCAGGAAGGCCGGCGATTGTGCCGGACGCTCTGCGAGCAGTCGACGCAGATAGAGAGGGCCACCTGCTTTGGGGCCTGTGCCTGAGAGGCCGTGACCACCGAATGGCTGCACACCCACGACGGCCCCGACCAGATTGCGGTTGATATAGATATTCCCCGCATGGCTCTCGGTTTTCAGGGTTTCTATCGTATCATCGATACGCGAATGAACACCGAAGGTCAGAGCGTATCCCGTGCTATTGATGGCGGCCATGACGTCGGGCAGAGCTTCGCGCCGATAGCGCAGGACATGCAGGACGGGGCCAAAGACCTCCCTCTCCAGATCGGAGACCGCGCCGATCTCGATAAGGGTGGGGGGGACAAAGGTGCCGCTCTGGGCTTCGGGGGTAACGGTCGTCTGGTAGACGTCATGTCCTTTTGCCCGGAACGCGTCGATATGCGCCGAGATCATGGCGTGAGCCTCTGCGCTGATCACCGGTCCGATATCGGTCTCCGGCTTTTCTGGCGTACCAGTCCGCAGCTCCCGCATGGCACCCTTGAGCATGGTCAGCAGGCGGTCTGCACTTTCTTCCTGAACGCAGAGCAGACGCAGGGCGCTGCATCGCTGGCCAGCGCTGTCAAAAGCCGAGGCCAGTACATCGGTCACGACCTGTTCTGTCAGGGCTGAGCTGTCGACGATAAGCGCGTTCTGTCCGCCAGTCTCGGCGATGAAGGGAATGGATGCCCCATCCGGGTTGAGTCGATGTGCGAGCTGCTTCTGGATCAGGCGGGCGACATCGGTGGAGCCGGTAAAGAGCACGGCGCGTATTCCCGGAGCGGCGACGAGTTGTGCGCCTGCGCGACCATCGCCCGGGATGAGCTGGATGACATCCTGCGGTATGCCGGATGCATGCATCAGACGGACAGCTTCCTGTGCGATGAGGGGGGTCTCTTCGGCAGGTTTGGCCAGCACGGTATTGCCGACAGCCAGAGCGGCGGCAACCTGCCCGATAAAAATGGCCAGCGGAAAATTCCATGGGCTGATGCAGGCCACGGGCCCCAAGGGCTGGGCAGCAGAGCCCAGATGGCGTGTCTGGGTAGCGTAATAACGCAGGAAATCGACGGCTTCGCGTATCTCGGCTACAGCATTGGCCAAGGTCTTGCCGGCCTCCCGTATGATGAGAGCCATGAGGCGCGGTGTTTCGGCTTCCAGCGCCTCGGCTGTTTTTTCCAGAAGGGCTGCGCGCTGCGCGGGACCTGTGTCGCGCCAGTTGGGGAGGGCGCTTGCCGCGCGTGTCAGGGCCTCGTCAATGGCTTGCGGGGAGAGAAAGGCAATATGGCCGACGATCTCCGTGGTGCTGGCAGGGTTGATGATGGCTTCGCCTTCGGAAGCGACCGGAGCCGGTGTGGCCGCGAAGACTGCGGCAAGGTCGCGCAACGTGTTCTCGTCAGACAGGTCGAGACCGCGGGAATTCTGCCGCTCAGTGCCATACAGGGCGGGAGGTCGGGCGACGGTGAAGCGGGAGGTTTCCTGTTCTGCCAGGGTAACAGGGCTTGTGATCAGCGCCTCGACAGGAATCGCCGGATCCTGGATGCGGTTGATGAAGGAAGAGTTGGCCCCGTTTTCGAGGAGGCGCCGGACAAGATAGGCCAGGAGTGTCTCATGCGTGCCAACCGGCGCGTAGATGCGTACCGGGCGATCGAGCTTCTGAGGGCCGACGACTTCATTATACAGCCCTTCGCCCATGCCATGCAGGCACTGGAACTCGTATTTCTCGATCGAGAATTCCGGCCCGGCATAGGCGTGTATGCTGGCGAGGGTCTGAGCGTTGTGCGTGGCAAATTGCGGGAAGATGGCATCGGGTGCATCCAGCAGTTTTCTGGCACAGGCGAGGTAAGCAATATCGGTATGGATCTTGCGCGTGTAGACCGGGAAATCGCTTTGCCCATCGGTCTGGGCACGCTTGATCTCGCTGTCCCAGTACGCACCCTTGACCAGTCGGACCATGAGCCGGTGGCCGCTGCGGCGGGCAAGGTCGATCACCCAGTCCAGCACGAAGGGCGCGCGCTTCTGGTAAGCCTGAACGACGAAGCCGATGCCTTTCCAGTCTTTCAGGGCTTCATCCGCACAGAGGGCTTCGAGCAGATCGAGCGAGAGTTCGAGGCGATCAGCCTCCTCGGCGTCGATATTGAAGCCGATGTCATAAGCGCAGGCGAGATGGGCCAGTTTTGTGACGCTTGGCAGAAGCTCCGCCATGACGCGATCGCGCTGGAGGCGGGTATAGCGTGGGTGCAGGGCGGACAGTTTGATGGAGATGCCAGGGCCACGATAGACGCCCAGACCATTGGAAGCGTTGCCGATTGCATGAATGGCGGTTTCATAGTCGCGGTAATATCGCGCGGCATCCTCTGCCGTCATCGCGGCTTCGCCGAGCATGTCGTAGGAGTAGCGGTAGCCTTTTTCCTCCAGCTTGCGTCCGTTTCTGAGGGCCTCGGTGATGGTCTGTCCGGTGACGAACTGCTCACCCATCAGGCGCATGGCCATATCGACACCGCGACGGATGACAGGCTCGCCGCAGCGCTTGAGCAGGTTGTCGAGTGTCTGTGGCAGGCGTCTGGCTTGTGTGGTTGAAAGAAAACCACCCGAGACGATCAGCCCCCAGGTGGCGGCGTTGACGAAAAGAGGCGTTCCCTTGCGGATATGGCCCTGCCAGTGGCCCTTGGCGATCTTGTCGCGAATCAAGGCGTCGCGTGTTGCGGTATCGGGGATGCGCAGCAGGGCTTCGGCGAGGCACATCAGGGCGACGCCTTCCTGCGAGGACAGGTCATATTCCCTGATGAGACCCTGCACGAGCCCGGGTGTGCCATTGCGGCGAAGCGCCTCGACCAGTTTGCGGGCCGTGGCGCGCGAAGCAGCTTCCTGTGCAGGTGTAAGTGTTGCCTCAATGGACAATGCAGCCACGCGTTCGGGCTCTGAGGCACGCGTATGGTCGGTGATTGCCTGGCGCAAGGCGGAACGCTCGGGAGTGATCGTGCGGAAGGCGGCAAAGGGTGCGTTCATCACAGGCCATATCGTTGCTGGTTGTTTATGATCCCTTATGGTGATTTGCTCCAAATGAGTTATGGAAGAATGGAGATCGGGCCGTATATTATTCTTCTTTAGAGAATTTAACCGAATATCGTTCGGATGGGGTGGTAGTGGCACTGGATGAGATTGATCGCAGGATTCTGAGAATCCTCCAGAAGGACGGCCGGATGACCAATGTGGAGCTCGCCAGGCTAGTGAATCTCAGCCCTGCTGCGACGCTTGAGCGCGTCCGCAAGCTCGAACATTCCGGGGTGATCAGGAATTACATGGCGCGTCTGGACCCCGAGACCGTCAATCTTGGATTGCTGGTCTTTGTGCAGGTGACGCTGGATCGTACGAGTGCCGATATTTTCGATTCATTCGCGAAAGCCGTGCGGGCCATACCGCAAGTGAGTGAATGTTACATGGTGGCGGGTGGATTCGATTATCTGGTGAAGGCGCGGGTGCGGGACATGAATGCGTATCGTGCCTTTCTAGGCAAAACGCTTACACGTCTGCCGGGAGTGCGACAGACGCATACTTATACCGTGATGGAAGAAGTGAAAGCGGATCTGGAATTGCCGGTCTGATCTCTGGGTTGTCAGTCGAGGCAGGCAACGCCTTCATGCAGATCGAATGAGAGTCTGGCGCCTTCCAGAGCAGACATGGTGAGAACAGGCGGCTGGGTCGTATCCCCCCTGCGGTAGCGTATGCTGGCATTGACGATATGGCCGTCAATATGAAGCCTGGCACGGTGCAGAACGGCATTCTCACTGATCATGCCTTTCCCTGTCTCGAAATCCTGCTGGATCGGGCTGCCCTTGAGTCCGGGTAGATTGTTTACAGGAATAACGAGGGGCTCGGGTGTATTGTCACCCGTGGCAATGATCGCTTTCCGGCTCTGGCCGTTATAGGAAACAGGGAGAAGGAGGGCAGCCTGCAAGCCTGAGATATCCGATTGCAAGGCCACCGGGCGTTTGCATGAGAAAGGGGCGTCGGGACCAAAACTCATATCATGATCTGTCATGGTGATATGGTTCAGAACGCCCAATGACTGCAGGCCGATAACGACATGGCTGCTTTTCGTGACCATCATGAGCTGGTTATTGAAGGTCGTGTGTCCCAGTGTCAGGCTCGGGACAAGCACCAGCAGAGCTTTTGGCGTGGCGATTGTGTCATCATGCAAGGATGAGACGGTACCGATGACCTGCCAGTGGTGGGTCTGAAAGAGGGGCTCAGGGACGGACCCGAGCAGGGAAGCCGTGTTGATGACGGCATTTGACGGCGTCCCATCCAGAGTCACCCTGACGCCAGCTGTTGCTGTCGGAACACCGTTCACGAGCGTTTGAAACGGGTTGAAGGCCAGTGTGTCGTGTCGAGGGCCGTGCACTGTCAGCCGAGGGAGTTCTTCCCCACGGGTGGAGAGCATGACCTGATCAAGATCGTTGAAGACCAGATCTGGTTTATTGAAATAGGCCTTGAGGGGCGTACGAAAGAAATGATCAAGATAGGCCTTGCCCTGTGCCCAGGCCGTTGAGCGGTCTTCAAGCAGGAGATTGCCTGCAAACATTGTGAAAAGCATGAAATTGAAAGGGTTGATGCTCTGAGCCGGATTACCCCAGGGTTCGGCATGGCGCAGGGCATCATTGATGATCCGATTGGACAAGGACAGATTGCCCTGGGTTCGGGCAATCGCAGCGTCACACAGGGCATTACGCATGACGTTGAAACCGGGCTCTGGCGCCGCGCTTGCATCGAGCGCGCTTCGGATCTGCCTGAGACGGTCTGTATCCCCTGCCTCGAGGGCCTCGAGGATACCTCGTGTATCACTTACGGCGAGTGTCGTTCGGCCAAGCCTGTCCCTGCTCAGACTGTCGGGCTCGAAGAGATGGACAGGGCCTGCGATACCAAGTTCCTGTGCCTTCAAAGGCGTCGTACTGGCGCCGAAGGTTATGATACTGCACAGAGCGAACCGCAGAGCAAAACGCATGGTCAAAATCTCTTCGCGTGAAAAGTCATTCACAATGGATAAAGAGTATTCAGAATGAATGAAAGAAAGATACAATCATCAAAGGTGGCAGAATTATATGGTTACGAACAGATATATGGCTCTGGTGATTGGCCGACTCGTTGATGATAGAATTCCATGAATTGTTAAGCCAGCACAGCGGCGGTCTTATGAAATCTGCGTCTGAAAGATGCCAAGACCTGACCTGTGTTGAAAGATGAGCGGCTGCGCTCATGTCCATAAGCGACTGGCTTCTCCTTATGGAATGGTGCGTTTTGCGGCCGGGAGACGGTACTTGGCCACGCCGCCAAGAGCTTTGTTCAGTGCAGGAAGTCGTATGGGAGCCCGCTATTTCCTGGGAAACAGGACGACGAGACGCGCTCCGACGATACTGATGCAGGCATGACACGACATGCATGACAGCAGGATTTCGGGATCATTTATAGGGAGTGGTGAACCGGGTGGGACTCGAACCCACGACCATTCGATTAAAAGTCGAATGCTCTACCGGCTGAGCTACCGGTTCACATGAGGCGTCTGGCTACAATATGAGCCAGAGGCCGTCAACCGACTGAATCGGGCTCAGTCGGTTTTCATGCGGCTTTTACAGCCGTCACGTCCTCGATCAGGCTTCAGGACGCATGGAGATGATGGCATCGGGGTCCTTGACCATACCCGAGGCGCCAGCGCCGCGCTTGACCTGATCGATATGCTCCATGCCCGACACGACCTGACCGGCGATGGTGTACTGGCCATCAAGCGAGGGGGTGGGCTGGAACATGATGAAGAACTGGCTGTTGGCCGAGTTCGGGTTCATGGTGCGGGCCATGCCCAGCGTGCCGCGCTCGAACTTGGCTTCACGCGTGAATTCGGCCTTGAGGTCAGGCAGGTCGCTGCCGCCCGAACCGGTGCCGGTCGGATCGCCACCCTGAGCCATAAAGCCTTCGATGACGCGATGGAACTTCACGCCGTCATAAAAGCCCTGCTCGGAGAGGGTGCGCAGGCGCTCGGCAGCCAGGGGAGCGAGGTCGGGGCGGAGTTCGATCACGACATCGCCGGTCTTGAGCTTCATGACGAGGCGGTTATTGGTCTCGGACATTGACGTCTATCCTTGTGTTTGCGGAGCCTTGAAAGGCCACGCGGCCTATGTCGGCTTCTCTGTCGCATTGGGCAAGAGATGCCGGGCAATATTCTCTGGCACATAGGGGTGTATATCGCCCCCATAGGCCAGAAGCTCGCGCACGAGGCTGGAGGCGATCAGACGATGCTCTTCACGTGCGGTGAGAAAGACGGTTTCAAGTTCAGGGGCCAGATTCCGGTTGATGGCCGCCATGGGCATTTCGCTGGTCAGATCGGATTCGGAGCGGAGGCCGCGAATGATGAAGCGCGCCTTTTGAGCACGGGCGGCATCGACCATGAGGGTGCTGAAGGCAACCACGCTGACCTGCGTGATGCCCTCAAGGGCAAAGGTCTCGGTGATGCAGGCGCAGCGTTGGTCAATCGAAAGACGTGGCGCCTTGCCGGGGTTGAGTGCCACGCCGATGACGAGGTGATCGACGAGATTCAGGGCACGGTGGGCGATATCGAGATGGCCCAGGGTGAACGGGTCGAACGTGCCGGGATAAAACCCGACACGTTGACCGTTCGATGGGGCGTCAGTTTGCACTGTCATCCGGTGTTGTCTCGCCAGAGGAAGTGGCCTCGGATGAGGGAGCCTCTGAGGAGGTTGTGTCCGGCGCGCCGGAGGCGGCGGCATCCGATTCCTCAAGTGAGGTTTCGGCGTCATCGGCATCCGTGCCCTCGGATTCCGCAACCGGGAAGATGCTGGTGACGCGCTCTTCTGCACCGACGCGGAACAGGGTAACGCCGCTGGCCTGGCGGGCCATGACACGCACCTGAGAGACCGGCACCCGGATGAGACGTCCGACATCGGTCACCATCATGACGTCGGTGCCATCCAGCGTAGGCAGGGTCGCAACAACCTCGCGACCGCGTTTGGGGTTGGTGAGTGTCATATTGGCGATACCCTGACCACCACGGCCGCTGACACGATATTCGTAGGCGGAAGAGCGACGACCGAAGCCGGCATCGGTGACAGTGAGCAGGATTTCTTCCTGAGCGGCGAGCTCGTCAAAGCGCTCCTGCGTCAGATCACCGGCATCGATGGCTTCGTCGGCATCGTCAGAGGCGATTTCCTCGATCTCTTCCTCGTTGCCGGCTGCATTGGCCGCGGCTTCAGCGCGGCGCTTGGCATTGGCCGCACGCAGATAGGCGGAGCGTTCCTCGACGCTGGCGTCGACATGGTTGAGGATGCAAAGCGAGTTGACCTCGTCGCCGGTGGCGAGGCGAATGCCGCGTACGCCTGAGCTGTCACGACCAGCAAAAACACGCAGCGTGTCGTCGGTGATCTGGAAGCGGATCGAACGGGCCTTGCGTGTGGCAAGGAACACATCCTGACCCTCGCGGCAGGTGGCGACACCCACCAGGCTGTCGCCCTCATCGAGCTTCATGGCAATCAGGCCGGAGGCGCGGATGTTCTTGAAATCGCTCAGGCGATTGCGTCGGACATTACCGCTGGCTGTTGCAAAGACGAGGTGCAGATCTTCCCACTGCTCCTCTTCCTGCGGCAAAGCGAGGATGGCCGTGATCGAATCTGTGCCGAGGTCGGGCAGGAGATTGACCAGGGCGCGACCCTTGGCGGTAGGGGAGGCCTCTGGCAGGCGCCAGACCTTTTCGCGATAGGCCTTGCCGCCCGATGAGAAGAACATGACCCATTGATGGGTGTGAGCGTTGAAGCTGTTGACGATGACATCGTCACCGCGACGCCCCGCGGCCGTACGGCCACGGCCGCCACGGTTCTGGGCGCGGAAGATTTCGAGCGGTGTGCGTTTGATGAAGCCGTCACGCGTGATGGTGACGACCATCTGACCGGGTTCGATCAGGCTTTCATCCGACTGGTCGCCCAGCGCATCCGAAATTTCGGTCATGCGCGGTGTGGCGATTTCGGCGCGGGCCAGAAGCAGCTCGTGACGCATGACTTCCATGCGACGGACATGGCTGCCGATGATTTCGAGCAGTTCGTTGATCTTGGTGGCGACCTCGCTCAGCTCGCCCTGGATCTTGTCACGCTCCAGACCAGTCAGGCGTTGCAGACGCAGTTCGAGAATACCGCGGGCCTGCACTTCAGTCAGATGGACCTTGCCATCGACGATGATATTGCCTTCGTCATGGATCAGCTCGATGAGCGGCTGCACGTCGGCGGCGTTCCAGGCGCGGGCCATCAGGGATTCGCGTGCGGTGGCGGCATCGGGGGCGCTGCGGATGAGAGCGATCACCTCATCGATATTGGCAACCGCGATGACGAGGCCGACGAGCAGATGGCCGCGATCACGCACCTTGTTCAGGTCAAAGCGCGACCGGCGCAGGATGACGTCTTCACGGAAGCGGATGAAGGCTTCCAGAACGTCCTTTAGCCCCATTGTGCGGGGCTTGCCGTCATCGAGGGCAAGGCAGTTGACGCTGAATGAGGTCTGAAGCTGGGTGAAGCGATAGAGCTGGTTCAGCACGACTTCGGGCGTTGCGTCGCGCTTGAGCTCGATCACGATGCGCATGCCGGAGCGATCGCTCTCGTCGCGGATGTCGGAGATACCCTCGATTTCCTTGGCGCGGACGAGATCGGCGATCTTTTCCTGCAGCGTTGCCTTGTTCACCTGATAGGGAATTTCGGTGACGATGATCGCCTGACGATCCTTGCGGATATCTTCGATTTCGGCGCGGGCGCGCATGGGAACGGAGCCACGGCCCGTCTCGAAGGCCTGACGGATGCCACGACGGCCCATGATAATGCCGCCCGTCGGAAAATCCGGGCCGGGGATGATCTTCATCAGATCATCGAGGGTGGCTTCGGGGTTTTCGATCAGGGCAAGCGTCGCGTCGATGACTTCGCCGGGGTTGTGCGTCGGAATGTTGGTCGCCATACCGACGGCGATGCCGGAGGCACCGTTGACCAGAAGATTGGGGAAGGCGGCAGGCAGAACCTTGGGTTCGCTTTCGCTTTCATCGTAGTTCGGCTGGAAATCGACCGTGTCGCGGTCGATATCGTCGAGCAGGAAGGACGCCGATTTGGCCAGGCGCGCTTCGGTGTAACGCATGGCAGCCGGGCTGTCGCCATCGACCGAGCCGAAATTGCCCTGACCGTCGATGAGACGGACGCGCATCGACCAGGACTGGGCCATGCGCACCATGGCGTCATAGATCGAGCTGTCGCCATGGGGGTGGTATTTACCCATGACATCACCGACCGCACGGGCCGATTTGCGATAGGGCTTGTCGGAGGTGAAGCCGCTCTCACGCATGGCGTAAAGGATGCGGCGATGGACCGGCTTGAGGCCGTCACGGACATCCGGCAACGCGCGCGAGACAATGACCGACATGGCATAGGCGAGGTAGGAGGAGCGCATTTCCTCCTCGATGGTCACCGGGATCTGGTCAAAGGGTGCGGCTGGCGGCGTCAGGTCGGTCAAGGCAGGTCCGTCTTGTTGATGTGTCGATCAGGGAAGAAGGCGTGAAAAGTGGCCGATCAGAACGGGATCTCGTCGTCCAGATCGCCGCCCGGTGCGTCCCAGCCACCGCCATTATTGCCACTCTGATTGCGCGAGGGAGACTGGCTCATGCCATTGCCACCGCTGCGAGCCGGGGCATTGCCGCCGCCATAGGAACGTGACGGGCCGCTTTCATAGCCGCCCCCCATGCCGCCACTGGACTCACCATCGCGGTTATTGTCGAGCAGGGTGAGTTCACCACGGAACCGGTCAAGCACGATTTCGGTCGTATAGCGCTCCTGTCCGCCCTGGTCGGTCCATTTACGTGTCTGGAGCTGGCCTTCCACATAGACCTTGCGGCCCTTGCGCAGAAAACGCTCGGCGACATCGGCCAGGCGCTCGTTGAAGATCACGACGCGGTGCCATTCGGTGCGCTCCTTGCGCTCGCCTGAGGCGCGGTCATTCCAGCTTTCAGAGGTGGCAACGGTCAGGTTGACGATCTTGGCACCGGACTGGGCATTGCGTGTTTCCGGGTCGCGGCCCAGATTTCCCACCAGAATGACTTTGTTTACACTTCCTGCCATGGCGACCGACCCTAAATACTGAAAATCGAGCCATCTTAGCCCAGCCCGACGCTGGCGTCACGCCTCGGGCGGCATTGCTGCCGACTTTAATCCTGTGGGGGGCAATCCTACATAGGTCTCGAAACGTTCTCGTCTTTCCGTCCCCCAATCTGCCTTGCGTGGTGCTGATGTCTGATCTGCCGTACAACCAGTCCATTCGTGTGCGCGGTGCCCGCGTGCATAATCTGAAGAATATCGACGCCGATATTCCCAGGGACCAGCTGACGGTGATCACGGGACTGTCAGGTTCCGGCAAGTCGTCGCTCGCTTTCGATACGATCTATGCCGAGGGGCAGCGGCGTTATGTCGAAAGCCTGTCGGCCTATGCGCGCCAGTTTCTGGAACTGATGGGCAAACCGGATGTGGATTCGATCGAAGGGCTGTCGCCTGCCATCTCAATCGAGCAGAAGACCACATCGAAAAACCCGCGTTCGACGGTCGGGACGATTACCGAGATCCATGACTACATGCGCCTGTTGTGGGCGCGAGCCGGTGTACCCTATTCGCCAGCTACAGGGCTGCCTATCGAGGCACAGACGGTCAGCCAGATGGTCGATCGTGTGATGGCGATGGAGGAGGGTACACGGCTGATGCTGCTGGCCCCTGTAATTCGCGATCGCAAGGGCGAGTATCGCAAGGAGCTGGCCGAGCTTCAGCGCAAGGGCTTTACGCGTGTGAAGGTCGATGGCGAGACCTATGAGATTGCAGAAGCCCCTCATCTGAACCGCAAGCTGCGTCATACGGTTGAGGTTGTGGTCGACCGCGTGGTTGTGAAGCCGGGTATCGAGACGCGTCTGGCTGACAGTTTCGAAACAGCGCTGAGCCTTGCCGATGGTGTTGCCTATGCCGAGCAGGTGCGTCGCGCCGGAGAGGAAGGCGCGAGCGAGCATATCGTGTTTTCAGCCAAGTTTGCCTGCCCGGTGAGTGGCTTTACGCTTGAGGAGATCGAGCCGCGTCTGTTCTCGTTCAATGCGCCGATGGGTGCCTGTCCGGTATGCGACGGGATAGGTACAGAGACGCATTTCGATGCGCGGCTGATCGTACCTGACGAGAATCTGTCTCTTGCCGAGGGGGCGATTGCCCCCTGGCGCGATGCCAAGACGCCCTGGTACGACCAGACGCTGGAAGCGATGGCGCGTCATTTCAGGGAGAGGATGACAACGCCCTGGAAAAAGCTCGGTGAGGATTTCCGCCAGGCATTGCTTGAGGGAAGCGAAGACTCGGTTGTTTTCACCTACAAGGATGGCAAGCGGGCTTACGAACTCACCAAGCCTTTCGAGGGGGTAATGCGTAACCTGCAGCGTCGTCTGGCCGAGACAGACAGCATGTGGGTGCGTGAAGAAATGTCACGCTATCAGTCCGATGTTCCCTGTCATGCCTGCCATGGTGCGCGTCTGAAGCCTGAGGCGCTTTGCGTGCGTGTGAACCACCTGAATATCGCGCAGGCCTCCGATCTGACCATCCGGCGGGCGCTTGACTGGTTTGGGGGCGTCGAGGCGTCCCTGACGCCGCAGCGTGCCGAAATTGCGCGGCGTATCCTGCGTGAGATCCTCGACCGGTTGCGGTTTCTGGATGATGTGGGGCTCGATTATCTGACTCTTTCACGCGGTTCGGCCACGCTTTCGGGTGGAGAGAGCCAGCGTATCCGGCTAGCGAGCCAGATTGGATCGGGGCTGACCGGTGTGCTGTATGTGCTCGACGAACCCTCTATCGGATTGCATCAGCGAGACAATGAGCGCCTGCTCGGGACGCTCGACCGGCTGAAGAAGCTCGGTAATACGGTCATCGTGGTCGAGCATGACGAGGATGCGATCCGGGCTGCCGACTGGCTGATCGATATGGGGCCGGGGGCGGGTGCGCTGGGTGGCACGGTCGTGGCCTGTGGTCGCCCCGAGGAAGTGGCGAAGAACGAGAACAGCATCACAGGAGATTACCTATCTGGCCGACGCGTGATCCCGGTACCGGAAAAGCGTCGTGTCTGCGACGGGGACCGCATGCTGACCCTTGTGGGGGCGTCCGGCAACAACCTGCATGACGTGACAGCGCGTTTCCCGCTGGGTTGCTTTGTAGCCGTTACCGGGGTGTCGGGTGGTGGTAAATCGACCCTTGTGGTCGACACACTTTACAAGGCGCTATCGCGTGAGCTGATGGGGGCCAACCAGTCGCCGTTGCCGTACAGGGCGCTTGAGGGGCTGGAGCATCTCGACAAGATCATCGACATCGATCAGTCCCCGATCGGACGGACGCCGCGCTCCAACCCGGCAACCTATACGGATCTGTTTACGCCGATACGCGACTGGTTTGCCGAACTGCCGGAGGCTAAGGCGCGCGGGTACAAGCCGGGGCGCTTTTCGTTCAACGTCAAGGGTGGGCGTTGCGAGGCATGCCAGGGTGATGGTGTGCTCAAGATCGAGATGCATTTTCTGCCCGACGTGTTCGTGACCTGCGATACCTGCAAGGGGCAGCGCTATAATCGTGAGACGCTGGATGTGAAGTTCCGCGGTAAATCGATTGCCGATGTGCTGGCCATGACGGTGGATGAGGCTCTGCCCTTCTTCCATGCTGTGCCGCGTATTCGTGACAGGCTGGCGATCCTTCAGCAGGTGGGGCTTGGCTATGTCACGCTGGGCCAGCAGGCGACGACGCTCTCGGGTGGCGAGGCCCAGCGCGTCAAGCTGTCGAAGGAACTGGCGCGACGGGCGACGGGACGGACACTTTATATTCTGGATGAGCCCACGACAGGTTTGCACACCGAAGACGTGCGCAAATTGCTGGATGTGCTTCATGCGCTGGTGGATCAGGGGAATACCGTTCTCGTGATCGAACATAATCTGGACGTGATCAAAACAGCGGACTGGCTGATTGATATTGGCCCGGAAGGCGGTGATGGTGGTGGACGGATCGTTGCCGAGGGGCCACCAGAGGTCATTGCAGCGACCGAAGGGAGCCACACCGGGCGTTTCCTCGGGCCGCTCCTGCCGCCTCGGGCCGTCGAGGTGCAAGCACCCGTCAAGAAGAAGAAAGCTGTGCCAGCGGCTCGGAGAAAGGTGCGTGCGTCATGACCATTATAGTGTCCTTTTGCGGGCGGATCACGCCGCGCGAGAGGCAGGAGAGCCTTGAGTCGATCAATGCCTGCCTGAACAATATAAGGGTTATGCCATTTGAGGACCTGACTGACGGAGAGCGACGTACGGCGCGTATGGCTGTCGTGGCCAACCCGGATCCGGCTGATCTGTCCGACCTACCTATGCTCGAATGGGTGCAAAGCCTGTGGGCAGGGGTCGAGCGGCTGGTCGAGGAAATGCCGAACCCGGCGATACGCATTGTCAGGATGACTGATCCGCAGCTGGCGCTCACGATGTCAGAGGCGGTGCTGGCCTGGACGCTTTATCTGCATCGCGACATGCCGCTTTATCGCGAGCAGCAGACAAAGGCGCGCTGGTGCCAGCATCCGCTCGTTTTGCCGCAGGACCGCCCTGTCGGTATTATGGGCATGGGGAATCTGGGGCGGGCGGCCGCGCATAAATTGAGGGAAAACGGCTTTCCCGTGACGGGCTGGAGCCGCACGCCGTGGGCGACGGCCGATATTCCCATGACATATGGTCCATCCGGGCTTGAAGCCCTGTTGAGGCAAAGTGCGATTGTTGTGGTCCTTCTGCCCCTGACGCCGCAAACCCGTGGGCTGCTTGACGACTGGCGTTTCGGGCAGATGCGCGAGGGGGCGTCACTCATCAATTTTGCACGGGGGCCGATTATCGATCAGGCGGCGCTGGGTAGGGCGCTTGACCGTGGGCATCTGTCGCATGCTGTGCTGGATGTTTTCGAGCGTGAGCCTCTGCCGGAGGACGACTGGTTGTGGAGTCATCCTAAGGTGACGGTACTGCCTCATATTTCTGCCCCGACCCAGACGGGCACGGCATCGCAGCTTGTGGCGCGTAACCTGCAGGCGTTTTATGATCAGGGTGTTATTCCTGCCTGTGTCCAGCGCGATATCGGGTACTGACAGGCGGGCCTGATTATCAGGAAAATTTCATGGCGCCGTCGCTGCTGGTCGGCTCGCTGGCCGATGCCGGGGGGCCGAGGGTCATTTGATCCTTGTGGATCAGACGGGTGGCACTATCCACGCATATCCGGGACTTTCCCATCCGGGCAGCATGATGTCCGTCTCTCTAACCAAGACCGGACGGATATAGAGGCGGATTGAACGGCTCGGCGAGACATGGGCCGTGGCTGGTCCGGTGGGTCTTGCGTCTGATTTTGTGAATTGCGCTGGTCGGGCAAGTCGTCAGAGTGAACTTGCCATTCCAGACGAGGTGCCCCGGCGTTGTCGTGAGGCGGACAACGCCGAAGGTGGTCGGGGGTTACTGGTCGTACATCGGGCGGAGGGTTTTGCCCGTTGCAGCGGCAGGCGCCTGAGGGGCGGCGCTGCTGAGATTTTCGAACTGCTCGGGGTGCTGCGAGATATTGACGCCGCCAACGGGCTGCGGATGGTGCAGATCGTCATATTGCAGCGGTGTGATGGAGAGCGTCTGATCCATCGTGGGCAGGAGCTTGACGTTCCAGCCGCCGCCAAGGGCGCGGACCAGTCCGATATCAGCCTGGTAGAGACGCGTGGCCACCTCGATCTGATGGATGCGGGTCTCCAGCGTCTGGACCTGGGCGAAAATGGCTTCGAGATATGTGCCCACGCCACCCTGATAGAGCGTCATGGTCATGTTCTGGGTCGCCAGGGTCGCATCGACGGCTTTTTCGAGCGTACGATTTTCCTGATCGAGGCGGCTGGTGCGTGACAGGCCGTCTTCCACTTCACGGAAGGAGTCCAGCACCTTGCTGCGGTAGTTGTCGCGTGTCTCGCGATAGGCCGACCAGGCATGCTGGAGTTCGGCGCGTCTCAAGCCGCCCTCAAAAATGGGAAGCTCGAACGAGGCGCCGTAGGACCAGAGCGAATTGGCCAGATTGGCGAGATCAAAGCCGTTCTGGGCAAAGCCGCCACCTGCCTGGAGCGAGATGTGCGGGTAGAACGCGGCACGGGCAATGCCGATCTCGCGATTGGCCTGAGCCATCTCGCGTTCGGCGCTCGCGATATCCGGGCGGCGCTGAAGCAGCTCGGACGGGACGCCGGCGGGAAGGCTGGGTTGATGGAAGCCCATGACCTGCGTCGGCGCGATATGAAACGACGAGGGTGAGGCATTGGTCAGGATGGCGATGGCGTGCTCGGTGACTTCACGGGCAGCCTGCACATCAAGCTCGGCGGCCTGTGTCGAGTAGAGCTGCGCCTGGGCACGGGCCACGTCGAGGCGTGGGGCAGCCTGGTTCAGCAACTGGTTCTGCGTGATCTGCAGAGCCTTCTGATAATAGCCGATCGACTGGTTGTAGATGGCGATCTGCGCATCATAGCCGCGTAACTGCACGTAGTCGGAAGCAAGCTCAGCCTGAAGGCTCAGCCGTGACATGGCGAAGTCGGCGGCTTTTTCCTGCGCGTACTGCTTCTGGGCGCGCACATGGTTGCGGATGGACGACCAGAAATCGGGCTCCCAGGAGGCCAGGCCGTGATATTCCTCATCCGTCTCGGTGATGTTGCCCTTGTAGCGGAACAGGCGGTCTTCTGACTGTTTGTTGTCAAAGGCACCGGCACCGAGTGCAAGATGGGGTAACAGCTCAGAACGGGCCTGAACGACGAGGGCGCGTGCCTGAATGAAGCGTTCGGCTGCGGCCTGGAGGTCGGCATTGGAGGTTGTGAGCGTCGCTTCCATCTGGTTGAGAAGCGGGTCGTTCAGCAATGTCCACCAATTGGTGGGCAGTGTGGCATCGGCCGGGGTGGCTGTGGCGAAGGGACCCTGGCCGTGCCAGCTGGCTGGCACGACGAAGGTGGGCGGCTTGTAGGTTGGCGCGAGGTCACAGGCTGACAGACCGAAGGCTGTCAGAACCGTGCCGCAGGCCAGAGCCAGCTTCTTGATCTTTCTTGTGGTCATTCCGAGGCCCCGAATCCGGACTGGTTGTAGCCGCGCTGGGGTGTGGTGACGTTGACCTTGTCACCTTCCAGCAGGTCGGCTGGCGGGTTGGCGATAATACGATCCTTGGGCGAGATGCCTGCCTGGATTTCGGTTGAGGTATCCGCCATGCGGCCTACGACGACGTTCTTGTAGTGAACCGTGTTGTCATCATTCACGACGACGACCTGCATGCCCTTTTCCTCGAAGACGAGGGCGGAGGTCGGGACCTCGAAAAGGTGGGCCGTTTCGTTATGGGCCTTGAGCTGGACCGAGGCGAAGGTGCCGGGCCAGAGAACCTCACCGGGGTTTTCCATGGTGAATTCCGAGGTCACGGTGCGGGTGTTCGGGTCATAGCCGCGTGCTGTGGTCAGGAAGCTCGCGTGGAACTTCTTGTCCTTGAACTGGGGCACGCTGACATCGGCGGTGATGTCGGGCTGGAGGATATAGGAGAACACTTCCGGCACGGACACGAAGAGGCGCAGCTTGTGCACGTCGGCCACGGTAAACAGTTCGGACGCTGCACCCGTGCTGTTGAGATTGCCGCCACCATCATGGACGTAATCGCCCACATTGATGCTGCGCGATGTCACGATGCCATCGAAGGGGGCCACGATGGTCTTGAACTTCTCAAGGGCCGCAAAGTGATCGACATTGCGCTGGGCGGCGTCGACCTCGGCCTTGGCCGACTGCTCGTTCGCGTTCGATACAGAGACCGACTGGCCTGAAACCGATTGCGACTTGCCCATCGCGCGCCAGCGTTCGGCTGTGACGGCGGCAAGGTGGTACTTGGCGAGTACCGCATTCAGGTCCGCCTGAGCCTGGGCGTACTGCGCATCCAGCGCGGGTGCGTTGATTTCGGCCAGCGCATCGCCGGCCTTCACATGGGCGCCGTAATCCTTGAACCACATTTTCACATAGCCCGAGACCTGCGGGTAAATCGGGGCCTGATACCAGGCATCGATATTGCCGGGGAGGGTGAGGGCCACCTTGTCAGGCGACTGGATGGGGTTCAGCACCGCGACATTCGGGATGGCGTTCTGCGCCGTTTCGGTGGCGAGAGCGTGATTGTGGTGGACGCGACCGACAACGAGGGCGCCGACCCAGAGCGCGAGGACGCATCCTCCCGCAACAGCGATGATCTTGGGGGAGGTGGCCATTAGACGGTTTCCTTCTGGCGGGCAGAGCGGTTGTGCAGGATCGCGTAGACGCAGGGCACGAAGAGCAGGGTGGAGATGGTAGCCACGATCAGCCCGCCGATAACGGCGCGACCGAGCGGCGCGTTGGTGGAGTTCGATGTCGCCATCGGGATCATACCGACGATCATCGCGAGCGCGGTCATGAGAACCGGACGGATACGACCGTATCCGGCCTCGATGGCGGCGCGCAGCGCATCGCCATGAACCTCGAGGCGCTCACGGGCAAAGGACACGACGAGGATCGAGTTGGCGGTGGCCGTACCCATGCACATGATGGCGCCGGTGAGGGCCGGAACCGACAGGCGGGTGCCGGTCAGGAACAGGGCCCAGGCAATACCACCCAATGCGCCGGGAAGAGCCGTGATGATGATGAACGGGTCGAGCCAGGACTGGAAGTTTACGACGATCAGGAGATAGATCAGCACGACGGAGACGCAGAGGCCGAAGACGAGCTGGACATAGGCACCATGCATGGTGGTGGCCTGACCGTGGACATCGACCGCTGTGGTGCGCGGCAGATTGGGCGCATCCTTGGCGATGGTGTCGTTCACGGCGTCGAGCACATTGCCCAGATCGGTGCCTTCGACGTTCACGTAGATGTCGATTTCTGACATCGAGTTGTAGTGCGAGACCTCGCCCGGTGTGCCGGTGGGTACGACGTCGGCAATGGCGCCCAGAAGCTGCGTCTGGTCGTTGGGGTTGCCGTCACCCTTGTCGATGGGGACCGTGAGCAGGTCGTTCAGATGGGTGAGCTGGTCCTGCGACGTGTAGACGTTGAGCGGGAAGGTCACGTTATCGACCGGATCGAGCCAGAACTGGGGATCGACCACGCCGGAACCCGCGAGGGTGAGCAGTTCGTTTGTGGCGAGATCGTTCTCGCTCAGACCGGTGGCCTGGCTGAAGGTACGGTTGCCATTCACCATGAGGGTGGGGGTGGACATCGTCTGCTGGATCACGACATCGGCCGTGCCCGGGATCTGGCGGATCTTGCCGATCAGGTGTTTGGCATAATTGTAGTTATCCGAGACGCTGGGGCCGGAGAGCTGGATGTCGATCGGTGCGGCCGAACCGAAATTCAGGATCTTGTCGGTCAGGTCGGCAGGCTGGAAGGTGAACACCGTGCCGGGGAAGCGTGCCGAGAGGTCCTTGCGGAGCAGGGCACGGTAGTCCCAGACGGGTGATTCCTCATCCTTAAGCGCAATGGTCAGATCGCAATCCTGCGTGCCGATGGTCGGCGTGGGGATGAAGGCCTGGTTGTGCGGACCTTCAGGCAGGCCGCAATTGGAGATGATATTCCCGACCTTGCCCGGCAGGAGCTGGTTGATGCGGTTATCGACCAGGGCAGCAATGCGGCCTGCAACTTCGATACGGGTGCCGAGCGGGGCACGCATATGCATCTGCAGCGAGCCCGATTTGACTTCGGGGAAGAAGTCGCGCCCCGCGACGCCATAGAGACCCAGCGAAGCGATGGAGATCAGCAGGAACACGCCGACAAACATGCCGCGACGGGCCACGCAGCGTGTCAGCAGCGTGTTGTAGCCTTCGCGGAAATTGTTGAAGCGGTGCTCGAAGCCACGCTGGAAGCGGCCGAAGAAGCCCTTGGGCGCCGGGGCGTGGTCGTCATGGCCGTGGGCATGGTGGACCTGACCGGCGAGGAGGAACTTCGCCATGGTGGGCACAAGGGTACGCGAGAGGATGAAGGACGCGATCATGGCGAACATGATGGCGAGCGCCATGGGCATGAAGAGATAGCCAGCGACCCCGGAAAGCTCAAAGAGCGGCAGCCACACGATACAGATGCAGGTGGTCGAAACGAAGGTGGGGATGACGATCTGGTTGGCGGCGTCGATGATGGCGAGTTCGAGATCCTTGCCCATTTCGAGATGGGTATCGATGTTCTCGATCATCACGGTGGCGTCGTCGACGAGGATACCGACGGCGAGGGCAAGACCGCCAAGGGTCATGATGTTGATGGACTGACCCGCCCAGCCGAGCCCGATGATCGAGCAGAGAATGGCAAGCGGGATGGAGGTGGCGATGATGACGGTGGAACGCCACGAACCGAGGAACAGCAGCACCACGATGCCGGTCAGGATGGAGGCCGTGATCATTTCACGCACCACGTCCTTGATCTGCTCCTTCACCATGACCGAGGCATCGGCCAAGATAGAGACCTGGACGTCCGGGGGCAGGATGGCGCGCAGGCGTGGCAGAAGGGCCTTGGTGGCGGAGACCACGTCGAGCGTCGAGGCCGTACCACCCTTCTGGGTGATCATCTCGACCGCCTGACGACCCTTGACGAGCACAAGGTTGGTCTGGGGATGACCGCCGCGATACACATCGGCCACGTCACGGATATAGATGACGGCGTTGCCAACGCGCTTGACCGGGATGGCTGCGATATCTTCCATCGATTCCGGTGCTGCGTTCGTCTGGACCATCCAGTCCGTGGCGTCGATCTTCTGGTCACCGGCGGGGAGAACGATGTTCTGTGCCGTAAGAGCCGCCTGTACATCGGCCGCTGACAGATGATGGGCGCGAAGCTGCTCCTGATTCAGGGACACCATCACGAAGCTGTCCATGCCGCCATAGGGATGGGCGACGACGGCACCGGGAACGGTCGCAAGGAGCGGACGCACGCGGATGACGCCGAGCTTGAACAGATCGGATGGCGTCTGCTTTTCGGAGGTGATCTGAAGCGCGATGACAGGAACCTGTGAGGGATCGAGCGCGACGATCATCGGGGCCGGTACCTTGGGCGGCAGGCCGAGGAGGATCGTTTGTGAAATGGCCGTCACTTCTGCTTCAGCTGTGCCGACAGGCGTGCCAGGCTGGAAGTAGATGTTGACGATCGAACGCCCGTAATAGGAGTTCGATTCCATATGCTCGATGTTCTGCACAGTCGTCGTGACTGCCAGCTCGAAATTATAGGTGATTCGTCCGGCGAATTCGTTCGGCAGCAGGCCGGGATAGGTCCAGATGACCGAAACGACAGGCACCTTGATCTCGGGGAACACGTCGGTTGGCGTCTTGAAGATCGACATGATTCCGAACATCAGAATCAGGATCGAGAAGACGACAAAGGTCAGGGGCCGCCTTAAGGCAGTTACGACGATGGCGTTCATGAATTCATGCGCTCTCTTCTCGTACGAAGGGAAGATGCCTTACGGCAGTTTATACTGTTTCATTAATCTGAATTAATATTAAGAAAATGATAGCATGGCGTTGATGCTGTTCATTACTTATCCAGACTACTCAAATTCGGATCGTATAGGCGCTGACATAAAATGTCGCATAAATGTTGTTTTAGAGAATGGCAACGCATCGCAACTGCACCAGCTCTGTGGCAGATGGCCATAATCTATTCTTGACTTTATGGCACAATGCCATTAATAAGACGTTAATCGTCCAGAAGTCAGTTCGGCTTCAAGGCGCAGCTGGTCGGTTGTTGCTGATCAAAACGCAAGGGCGCGAGGCGCAAGGAATGGTAGAGAATATGCTTGTTCTCGTTTTGTTCTTGCTGCGTCCCGCTTCAAGCGCTATGTCTGCGTACGAAGAAGGCTGTTTTCTGGATGTGCAATAAAAACAAGGACGCTACGAATGGTCCTGATCTTGTCTCCTGGGCGGCTCTTGCATGTCGCAAGGCATGCTTTTGTCCGTGTGATACGCCATGTCCTGCTGCTGGAGCACCAACTCTGGGTGCAGAGCCGCCAGACGAAGGGCCATCTCTTCATCGGTGCGACCGTTCAGAACCCCTTTCAGAAGAAAATCGGTCGAGACACGAAGGCGATTGGAGAGAGACATGATGAGGAACACGCTTGGTGCGCGATCGCCTTTCTCGATCTTGTTCAGGGTCGAGGCGTCCACGCCCAGTAGGCGCGCGCATTCGCTCTGATTGGGAAAGACGAGTTCTCTTGCCCAGGTGATACGACGCCCGATGGCGCGTTGAACGATCGCAAGCGAGTCAGGGCGTTTGTTTTTGGCCATGAGACATTCATAGCAATGGCTCATTGCCAAATCCAGAGGGGAATTGAGCGCCGTCTCTACGGCTATACCTATGGCATATTGCCATATATCGGGGTGAATCGAGTGGGTATCAGGAAAAATTCCATGGAGAGGCCCCGCCGGGCTGCAACAGGTGCCGAATTGGCCCGGATGCTATTGACCATGGACTGTGATGTGGAGGGGGGATGCAGGCCGACGCATAATCGGTACCACCCCGGGAACGGCAAGTCGTCAGATTGTTCTGCGGAAAAACAGAGCCTGAAACCGGTCAGGCATATGCCGGAGAAAACGCGGAGCAGAACATTGGCTCTGGAGTGCGAGCGCGATGAGTCGGGAGCTCTTCCCGCGGGTCACAGGGTGAGTTGGGGGGCTTTGTGGCCGGAAGATGAAACGCCGGCCTATCACGAGGTTTGCGGGTATCGGGTGGCGCATCCGGGCAGTTGAAGAAGGTGTGATTGAAGGTCGTTATTTTGGGGCGGCTGTGTGTGAGGGACGGGGGTGGAATGATGAGACGCGAGCCAGATCAGGTGCGAGATGAGAATGTGCCCACAGCCGAAAGGATGCGCCGTCATCAGTTCAGAAAAGAAGGTGATGCGCTGCGGCTGTGGTCGACAGTTGCCTGGTTGTACAAGGCCGGTGATATCGGGGACGACGAGGTGGCGGCGGCGCAACGCTGGCGCGCGGAATATGACTATGCCGAGAGGGGGGTGGTCGAATTGCAAGGGGCGCGAACAGTCGCGGAGAAAGGCGATATTCACACATGGATGCTCGGGCGTGGCAAATGTGCGGCGCGGATGAGGCAGATGCACACGCTCATGGGGGATGGTCTTCACAGCCGCATTGAGATGATGCTGGTCAGGGAGATGAGTTTTCCTGATATGGCCAGACTGATCTTCCCGGAAGGTACGCGCGCCCAGGCAAGAACCAAGACCGCAGCACAATGTGCCCTCGCATTGGAATGGCTGAGTGAGTTTTATAATAATAAAAATATTGCAAATATAAATAAATTATAGTATAGATAAAGAACACTGAAATAACTTTATATGAAAAATCCCGATATAAATGTCGGGGATGTGGTTGTGTGCAGAAATCTCCTGTTTGTCGTCGTGCATGTCGGTTTGAAGGATGCGGTTCTGAGTCCGCTGGTTGCAGCCTCGGAATTGCGTCATCGCGCGGATCTGGCCCTGGGGTGGGGTGATATTGCCGATGCGAACCTGCCCTCGGGTGATATGAGGGTCAGGGCAGTACCCTGCCTTCGCAGGAAGGCCAGTCTCGTCCGGCTGGGTTGTGTAGGTCCCGCCTGCGTTGCTCTGATCAGAGCACGCCTGAGGCTTGAAATGGCAGAAAAAGACCGTGGATGTGTCGCGTTTTGACGCCCGATCCATCGTCGTTATCTGCGGTCAAGTCACCAGAGATCCGGATGGCCTCACAGATGAAATGTCGGAGCGTGAGGCAGATCAGACGTCCGTAGATGGTTCATGGCAGGCCTGATCGTTTGATCCGGTATCGTCATGAGAAATGTTCGATCCTGGTACGGACAGGTTTTTTTCAATGCACCATTCCCCGAGTTCAGGCAACGGAGTTGAAATGGACAGCAGACGCGTCATCCGGGCGCGCCCCAGGGGCAAGGCCCTTCAGAGCGTCTTTCTCGATCACCTCAAGAAGAGCGCAAATGTTTCGGAGGCGGCACGCGCCGCAGGTATTGATCGCAAAACGGCTTATAACTGGCGTCGTGGCGATGGATTGTTTTGTGAGAAATGGAAGCAGGCGCTGGAAGAGGCAACAGATCTTCTGGAGGCCGAGGCGCGGCGGAGAGCCATACACGGATACGAGGAGCCGCTGCTTTATGGGGGGCGGCTTGTTTGTGATGCCGAGGGCAATCCGGTAACGCGGACACGTTACAGCGACGGGTTGTTGCGTATGTTGCTGCGTGCGCATCGCCCGGCGAGTTTCAGGGATACAGGTAAAAATGACGATGAACCTGAGCCGGCACTGACCCTGGGCGAGGGTGATGACACACTCTAAGCCGCGGTTTGCGCTGACACCTGTACAGGAGGAAGCCAATCGCCTGCTTGGAGGCAGGGCCCGCCATATATTTCTTCGTGGCGGATCGCGCTCGGGCAAGACATTTGTGTTGATCCGGGCGCTGGTTGTCAGGGCCTTGCGGGAGCCGCACTCGCGGCATGGCGTCTTCAGGCACCGCCAGAATGCACTGCGAGCCAGCATCATCCAGGATACGTTTCCGAAAGTGATGCAATGCTGCTTTCCGCGACATCGGTACAAATGGGACGGGCAGAGCAACAGGATCCTGTTTCCCAACGGATCGTCGATCCTCTTTGGGGGGCTGGATGATTCAGCGCGTACAGAAAAAATTCTCGGGCTGGAATTTGCGACGATCTATCTGAATGAAGCGAGCCAGATAAGCTATGGCGCGCGGAACATGTTGCTGACGCGTCTGGCACAGCGTTGTGGGTTGATGCCGCGGGAATATATCGACGCCAATCCGCCGGCGACCGATCACTGGTTATACGCCGTGTTTGAAAGTGGCATTGAGCCTCGGTCGGGAATACGTCATGCGGACCCCTCGCTCTATGCGTCGATGGTCATGAACCCTGAGCAGAACCGCGCCAATCTCAGCGAGGCCTATCTGGGCCAGCTGGATGCACTGCCCGAACGCGATCGGAGGCGTTTTCTGCTGGGAGAGTATCAGACCGTTATCGAGGGTGCGCTTTGGCGGGTCGATATGTTTCAGCGCGCTGAACCGGTTTCTGATCAGCATCGCGACATTCTGCTTGGGCAGATGAAGCGTGTCGTCGTGGCGATCGATCCCTCAGGGGCCTCCGGGCCTTCGGATCTGGGTGCAGACGAAATCGGGATTGTCGTGGCCGCCATCGACCACAATGGAATCGGGCATGTGCTGGAAGATTGCTCCACACGTGACACGCCAATGGGGTGGGCCCGTCGGGCCATACAGGCGGCAGCGCTTTGGCAGGCAGACAGGATTGTGGCGGAACGCAATTTTGGTGGAGCTCTGGTGGAAGCGACGCTCAGAAGCGTCGATCCCAGGGCTGCGCTCAGAATGGTGACGGCGTCGCGTGGCAAGGCGGCGCGCGCCGAGCCTGTTGCGGCGCTCTATGAGCAGGGACGTGTGATCCATCATGGGCGCTTTGCGGCCCTTGAATCGCAGCTTTGTCTCTTCTCGAACCGAGGTTTTGGCGGGGCAGCCTCGCCAGATCGCGCGGATGCGCTGATCTGGGCGCTGAGCGATCTGATGATCGAGCCTCAGGCAGTGCCGGGCCGTTGGCAGGACCGGGGGTGGTTCAGTCTTTCACGATAAGGGAGGTTACATGGATTGGGTGGCGCTTCAGGGACGATATGCCTCTCCTCCGGGTTTTTCTCCGAGGACACTGCGGCTTTTGGCCCTGCAAAGGGTTCTGGATGGAACGCAGTATGATGTTCTGCCCTATCCTTTTGCGACAGAGCGTAATGCGGCGGGGGAATATATCCCCCTCTCCCAGCGGAGACCCTCTGTACGGACCAATCTGTGCAGGACTGTTGTCGATGAAGCGGTCTCGCTTTTATTCGGCCATACGCATTGGCCGCTTGTTGTCTCCAGCGAAAAGGAGACGGCGGATGCCCTGAACCGCTTTGCCTGTGAGACTGGTCTGGCGTCACTCATGACGCAGGCGGCGATACGTGGCTCGGTCGGGTCGGTAGCGCTCTGGATCGAGCTTGTGGGCTCCAGACCGATGCCTCGCGTGCTTGAAACAGCTTATCTGACGCCTGAATGGGATCGTGTGGGTGCCTTGCTGCGCGTGACCGAACGCTATGTCGTGACCGGGCAGGCATTGCGGCTGAGTGGTTATGCCATCGCGCCTGAGCGTGCGGCCATGCGCTTCTGGTGGCACCGATGCTGGGATCGTGATTGCGTGCGGGTTTTTGTGCCCCATCCCGTCGATCAGGAGGGGGATGCACTACTTGATGAAGAGCGGTCGCATCATCACGGTTTTGGCGTGGTGCCGATTGTATGGATCAGGAATTTTGGTGGGAGCGGTGGCGAGGCTGAGGGGGAATGTAGCTTCGAGAAAGCGATCGATACGGTCATCGAAGCTGATTATCTGCTTTCACAAGCCGGGCGGGGATTGAAATACGGCTCCGACCCGACGCTCGTGCTCAAGACGCCGGACATACCCGAAGGCATGGCGCGACAGGGAGGGGCGGCCTCCGCCCTGACCTTGCCGCCTGAAGGCGATGCCAAGCTGCTGGAAATCAATGGCGCTGCGGCCGGGGCGGTTCTGGCGCATTACCGTGAATTGCGTCAGCTGGTGCTGGAGCAGTTGCACGGTAACCGTATGCACGGCGATCGTCTGGCGGCTCCACAATCGGGCCGCGCCATGGAGCTGATGTGTCAGCCCCTGATCTGGATGGCTGATCGTTTGCGTGGCGCTTATGGCGAAGGTGGTGTGCTGCCGCTGTATCGCCTGCTCTGTCATCTCTCGTCGGTTATGCCCGAAGGGATACAGATCGGGACGAAAACCTATCGGAATCTCGATGCGGGGGGACTCTCCCTGCATTGGCCAGCCTGGTTCACTGCTGATGAATCGGAACTACTGCCGCTCGCGCAGGGGCTTTGTGCGGCGCAGTCGGGGGGATTGCTGAGCCGTGAAACAGCGGCCCGGCTCTATGCCAGTGCCGCCGGCATTGCTGACCCGGCTGCCGAGTGGACGGAAATCAGGGCTGCAGAGACGGCCCGAACAAACCCTGTAGGGGGAAATGGACATGGTGGATGATGTCGATGCGCTTCGTCTCTCTCTTGCTGAACTTGCTGCTGAACGGGATTCCCTTGTTCAGGCGCATCAGGAGGAACTGGCCAGAGTAAAGGCAGCCGCACGCGATACTGTACTTGCCGGGGCGCTGCGTGCTGAAGCTGCGCGGCTTGGGGCCTATGACCCTGATCTGGTTGCAGCACATGTCGATCGCTCTGCCATAACCTGGTCTGAAGAAGGGGCGCCGCAGGGCGTTGAAAAGGCGCTGCGCGATGCACGCGAGATGCGCCGCTTTCTTTTTCGGGAAACGCGACAGCGTTTATCGGGCGAAACGCAGGAAAGCGCTGGGATCGTGCCGAAGCCGGCACCAGCCCAGGGACAGGATGCGCGCCAACTGCCCGCGCATGATTATGCCCTGCGCAAGCGGCAGTTTCTTGCTGGAATTATCTGAAATACGGGTCTGGGGTGAGTAGAGATGGGTATCGAGAATTTTCCCGAGCAGCTTCGTGCTGCCATTCAGCAGGGTTTTCTGGCGCGCGAGTTCGAGACGGGGCTTCATTCCCGCCCAGGATTTCGAGCGATTGCGGATCGTGAGGTTTTTCCCAACGCAATTGGTGAGACGCTGACGAAAACGCGCAAGAGCCTCAAATCACCGGTAACGACGCCGCTTCTGCCGTCGGGTAACACGAATTTCGACAACGGGCTGTCACCGAGCGGCTGGTCGGTCGAGCAATACACTCTCAGTATCAATCAGTATGGTGATACGATTGATCTGAACATGGTCACGACCGGTGTTGGCATTGCCTCGCAGTTTCTGGCCAATGCGCAGACAAATGGCATGCAGGCCATGCAGTCGCTGGACCGCCTGGCACGCAATGCACTGTTTGGCGGCGTTTCTGGCGGTGTCGGTGGTTATCTGGGCGGTAATACGCGTGTGGCGGCGACAGCGACAGCGAAAACCACGACGGTTTCGGTCGATGATATTCGTGGCTTCCAGTTTGTCATCGTGTCCGGTCTTGTGCGGCCTGTCGGAGCAAGTGCAGGCATGACGGTGACCATTGGCAGCGGGGTCTACACGGTTACCGGCGCCGTTCCGGACGCTGTGAATGTCTCGACGGCGCCCGGTGGTATCTCCGGGCAGTTACAGCTTTCTGCCTCGGCAACTATGGCAGACGCCACAGCGGGTATGGCGGTTGTTGCATCGACTGCCCCGCTGGTGCTGCGGCCCAACGGCAAGGCGACAACAGCAGATCTTAAAAGGGCCGATGGCGATACGCTCGGGATCCAGAACGTGCTGGCTGGTGTGGCTTCGTTACGACGTAACAACGTACCCATGATCGATGGCGCGTATAATTGTTATCTTGACGATCTGCAGCTGCTTTCCCTCTTCAGGGATGCCGATTTCAAGTATCTTTATCGCGGGGCCTACGGGTCGGAGGAGTACCGGTCCGGGCAGGTGATTGAATTGCTGGGTGTGCGTTTTGTGCCGACGACCGAAGCGCCGCAGCAGGCCTCACTGGGTGGTGGGCCAATTCATCGTGCGCTGCTCTTGGGGCAGGGGGCTCTGGTAGAGGGGGACTGCGCCTGTGTGGGTCATTCGGATATCCCCGATGCCGAGCGGGCGCTTGTCGACATTGTGGACGGTGTGGCGATGGTCACCCGTGAGCCGCTGGATCGCCTGAAACAGATTATCGCGCAGTCATGGTACTGGATTGGTGGTTTTGCCCTGCCGACAGATGTGACGGCCGATGCCTCCATCATCCCGACAGCGACCAATGCCTATCTCAAGCGCGGTGTGGTGATCGAGAGTCTCGGCACGGACGCTCTCTGAGGAGCCGGGGAGATCTTGCCATGTCGATCGGTCAGCCTCCGGCCGGACTTTCAGACGGGAGCGGTGTGATGGGGGATGATATGTCGTGTGGCGACGTACCGCCATCCGGTGAACAACTCACTGATGAAGAAAAAACCGAAATCCGGCGCTTCTGCGGGTATGCAGCCCTCGGTGATGTCGGGTCGGGAGAGAGTTCCTGGCGGTTTTTTCAAAGCGCAGGAACGCTGGAGTTCCGATTGAACACACTTGCGCCACCCGAGCGCCGGCGCATGCGCTATTTTCTGGCGACACTGCTGCAAATGGAGCGGGCGATTTCTCGTGCCTCCGACACACTGGATACGCAGGTGGCCTCGGTATGGACGCGTAATACGCGTGAATTATCCGAGCGGGTTCGATTGCTTGACTGGTGGCGGCGCAGGGTGTGCGGCTTCCTGGGCGTGGCACCGGGCCCCGACATGCAGGACCATGCTCAGATCGCTCTCTGACATGGCGTGCGTCACCGCAGCAGAACACCTCAGAGAATTCGGGAGATGAACCATGCAAATGCTTCAGGAGCGTGTGTCGTCCGGGTTTGCGCAGGTTGCACGCCGCATCGGGCGCATGGGACGCCAATATCGGGTTACTGACCCGCTTACGCCGTTGGGTCATGCGGTAGGAGCCCCTTATCTGTGCCTCGATGTCGATGCAGGATTTCGTATGCGCAAGCCTAAAGGATGGGGTCAGGTCATGACTCTCGGGCTGAGCGATGCACGGGATCTGGCTATTGGTGATTATATCGCGCTGGGCGAGCGGTTTTATTTCGTTGCTGAAATGGAACCGTGCAGGCCAGCACTTTTTGTTGCGTGCAACCGCGAAATATCAGTCATGGGGATGCGTGGAGCAGAGGGTCTGCTGGCCGATCATTGTCCGGCCAGTCTGTGGATGACTGGCAAGGGCGAGGATCGGCATAGCGGTATGCCGGGTGCCTTGCGGTCAGGGAGCTATATGCTGCATTTGCCGGTCATGCCGGGTTTCTGTCTGAAGCCCTATATGCAGGTCATGGACGAGAAGGGCGCGCGTTATCTGGTCGATACTGTCGAGCTGTCGCAGAACGGAACCCGCGCGCTTTTATCCATGCAGCAGGTCTGATCATGGCAGGTGCTTTTCTTGTCGCGCGCGGGCTTGCTCTATGCTGCGCCGCGCGTTTCGCGCTGGTGGCAGAGCCTTCGGCCGGCCTGACTCAGGGACGGGTGATATTCCGGGCCGGGGCTTTGATGCCTTCGGATCTGTTTGCCTCACCTTCACTCAGGGAGGCGGTCAGCTACGTCACGATAACTCTGGTTCCGGGGCGCTATGAACGCTTGCCTGTCCCTTTGGGTGATGTCTGGGCTGAAAGTTTCTATCTACCGCCTGATGTGACCCTGGATGTGCAGGGGCGTGTTGCGACGATTACACGTCTTCTGGGGCGTGCCGCACCGGGGGTGGTATCGCTGCGATGGCTCAGGGATGACGGCTCTGATATTTCTGCCCGCTATGTCGTTCAGGATCGGGATTCGGCGCAAGATATTGTTCAGGCGCTTGCCGCAGAAATGACTGGATGTGACGTCGAGGCAGGCACACTGCGTGTCTCTTCGGGGGCTCTTGAAGGTGGGGTGAGCGGGTATGCCCGTTCCACGCGTTTGACGCGACGGCAAAGTCAGCTTTTCCGGATGTCGATCTGGACGGATAGCGAGTGCACATGTGTGGCCTTGGGCAGGATTCTTACAGAACGACTCCTGCCTGATGACTGGTTGGCTTTGCCTGACGGGACGGCTGCTCAGCTCGTTTTCGAGGGTGAAGAAGACCGGGATGGAATGCAGACCCAGAACCTGTTCCGTCGGGATGTGCTGCTGAGAGCGATCTGGGATGATCATGCTTCTGTCTGGTCACCCCGGATGCTCGCGGGCGGGGGATGGATGCAGGCAGGGGGGACGAGATTCCCTTTCGATGTGCCACCCGGTCTTTTGCGCGGTGAAACGCCTGTGGGCAGCCTTGAGGCACTGGCAGCTCTGGAAGAGATGCCGATTGCCTATCGCGGCTGGCAGTTGAGGCCGGATGGGACAGTGATCGAGACGTCGTCTTTTGATGGATGTGGCTGACGCGAGGATAATTTTTCTCGGGCTTTCGGCTTTTCAGTGTCTGCCTTGCGGCCAGGCTGTGTCGGATCGTTTAGCTCCCGCAAGACAGTTTTCGAAAAAAACAAAGGAATGTTCATGCCACAACTCATACAGAGTGGCACGCTCAACACGGCTGCGCTCTCTGTGCCTGATCTCTATATCCAGATCGCGCAGCCTGAGACGCTTGTTATCTCGGGGGTTTCATCCGGGTTACTTGGCCTCGTGGGGAGCGCGTCATGGGGGCCGAAGGACGTACCGACGATTGTCGGGAGTGTTGCGCAATGTCGTGAGATCTTCGCTGGTAAACGGGGTTGGGCGTCCAACCTCAATGTTGCAGTGGATATTGCCGTGCATCAGGGGGCGAACCAGTTTTGCCTGGTGCGTGTAACTGATGGAACAGATACGCCGGCGCGCGGCACCCTTGGCAATGCCAATATCACGGCGTGTTATACGGGGTCGGCTGGCAACGGGATTTCAATTACCCTGACAAAACAGAGCTATCGTGAAGGGGTGTTTGTCCTGACGGTGGCTCACGAGGAACTGGGGGTTTCATCCTATACAGGCGGGGACTGGGCAGCCCTGCAGACGGCGCTTGCTGCCGACACCCGTGCGCTCGTGCAGATCGATCTGCCAGCTGAGACGGCGATTGGCGATCCGGGCGTTGTGCAGCTTGGTGGTGGCAGTGACGGTGCAGAGCCGGGTCCGGGGCGTTTTGTTGGCGCGTCGGATACCCGAACCGGGCTTTATGCCTTGACCAGCCAGGGGTGTTCGGTTGTTACCTGTGCGGGTGTCGGTGACCCCACGATCATGGTGCCGATGTTGGGCTTTGGTCAGGATCAAGGACTGTACTCGGTTGTATCGGGTCCGAAAAGCGAGACGTTGGCTCAGGCTGTTCAGACGAGAATGGCATTGGGGCTATCGTCTCACGCTCTGAAATACATGCATGGCGACTGGCTCTGGTGGAATGACGACACGCTTGGGTTACAGCTTGTCAGCCCTGCGCTCTTCGCAGCGGCCAAGCTGGCTGCGCTTTCGCCGGAGCAGTCGGGACTGAACAAGCCCCTGACAGGGATTGTGGGCAGCCAGAAAAACGGTCTTGAGGCAACGCGCTTTGGTTATACGCTGGCCGAGCTTGGGCTGCTGATCGAGAACGGGATTGACGTCATCTGCAACCCGTCACCGGGTGGGCAATACTGGTCGATACGGGCAGGTCATAACACTTCGCAGAATGTGGCGATCCAGAGCGATGCCTATACCCGCCTGACAAACTACCTGGCGCGCGCGCTTCAGGGGACGATGGGGCAGTATGTTGGCAGTGTGATCAACGATACACTGTTTGGTAATATCCGTGCCTCGCTTCTTGGCTTTCTCTCGGGCCTGCTGTCGCAGAACATTCTCGGTGTCACAGGGGGCAGATTGCCTTACGCGGTGATCTGCGATGCAACGAATAATCCCACTGAGCGCATTGCGACGGGATATGTGCAGGCTGATGTGCAGGTACAGTACCAGGGCATCAATGAGAAATTCATCATCAACCTGCAGGGAGGCGCTTCGGTGAGCGTCAGCACTGCCAGCGGGAGTGTGTGATTGATGGCGAACCCCTACAGTATCGGGCGGGATTGCAGGATCACGCTGCTCTGGAACGGGTCACGCATTGATCTGCGTGATGTGACCGGGTTCCAGTCGGAGCAACATACGATCATTCAGCGGGCCACGCCGCTGAATGGGCTGCCTGTTGAATTCAATACCCCCAGCGGCTGGCGCGGGATTTTCACGATTGCCAGGGCCAATGCCAATCTCGACAGTCTGGTGGCAGCGATCGAGGCCGCTTTCTGGAATGCTGGCAGTATCGGGAGCGGAACGCTCTATCAGTATATCCGTGAGCCGGACGGCACGACCAGCACCTGGGAATATAGCGGTGTATCGCTGTCCTTGAAGACAGATCGCTGGCAGGCGGAGGGAATGATTCACCAGCATGTGCAATTCTATGCCTCGCTGAGGAGCAAGATATCTTGAGTATGTTGCCTGAGACACTGGAATTCGGTTCGGGGCGCAAGCTCAGCCTGTGCGAACTCGATCCGGGCGACATGCTTGATCTGATCGAGGCGGCGGGGAGCGCTGTGTCCGGACCTTCGGCATCACCCTGGCTGGCCTATGCACAGATGATCTGCTCGGTTCGCGCCATTGATGGTGTGCCGGTGCAGATGCCCCAGACCAAGGACGAGATCAAGGATCTGGCGCGCAGGATTGGCAATGACGGGCTTGCAGCATTGCAGTCTGTTTATGACGGGGCGGTGCAAGAAAATGACGCCGTTATGGTGCCAGCAAAAAACTGACGCGGCACCCTGTTTTTCGTGAGACGCTTTATCTCGTGAAAAACGGGGTGCCGTGGTCGGTCGTCATGGGGTGGACACGGACCAGACGTGTGGCCGCCTGCATTGTCATGGCAGAAATGGACGGATTCCAGTTTGACTGGGAGGCGTGCTGTTACCGGCAAGACCAAGTCTGATCACGCTGAGGGAAAATCATGCAGTTTCATATGCCTGGATTCAGGGGCAAGGTTGGGGATGTATGGCTCTCGGTGCTGAGACGTTCGGGGGGAAGCCACTCGTTTGTGCCGCTGCGGCGCAAGGCCCTCTCGGCTCAGGCGAGCCAATTACGCGATAGCCGCGCTCCGGCTTTTTTTCCTGCGGGAACAGTGTCGCGTTCTGTGCTGTCCTTATCCACCAGAGCGAGAAACACGGGGGTATCGCGGGCATCGGATGCGCGGAGATCGCGAGGGCTAAGCGTTTCAGCCATTGCAGGGGCTCATCTGTTGCGCCCTCTCAAACCCCCTATTGGTCGCCCGGGCATGTCGGAAGCTGGAAGGGGTGTTGTTCTCTCATCTGTTGTGCCGGTTCGTTCTGATATTTCGTCCTTCAGGTATTCAGATGCGGCAACGAAGTCTGTCGCGTTTTCTGATACTAAGTTGCGACGCCGATCTGGCTCGATATCGTATGGGCATTTGCAGCGTATGGGTGCGCGGGAAACGCCCTCTGTCTCCACAGACAGGGGCGGTTTGACAGGTTATGCCGGGGTAGGCCTGCGGGCACATGCCAGGCGATTTGTCGGCGTTATGCCGTTATCTCCGGCATCAGGGACCGGGCCGAAAGGCTCGAGCTTTGGTGCTGTGGCGCGGCAACTGCCTCCCCCTGTCATTCGCTTGCCCTCAGGGCCGCAGGAGCGCGGTATATCCGCAATGCGAATACCGGTTGCTAAAGACAGGGATCTGGCAGTCTTGCCACCCTTTTCCTTGCCGGGTGCGAAGGGGAGTTCTGTTGGAAACGGGGCTGGACGAACCGGGAATTTGCAGCATGAGGAGGGCTGGGTCGCCGCCGAACGATCCTCTCAGCGTGATCGGCAATATCTGCCGATACTGACCAGTATGTCCCGCACGCTATCCATGCGGAGTTACGGCGCAATGATTGATGAGATCGCCACGCCTCAATATCCGAATATGAGCATCGGGCTGATGTAGGAGGGTTACGCATGGGTGTGTCGCTTCTCGAAATGGAAAATGCCCTTGGGGCGATAGGCCTGATCGACAGGTCGGCACCGGTCGTGCTGGGTGATCTGATCCTCAGTGGGGCGGAAGTTCCGGACGAGCTTGTGATGGGTGGCCGGCAATTGCTGGTGATTCATCGGCTTCTCGGTGGCGGCCGTGTCATCGATGCTGTCGGGAATGATCCTGCGCGGCTGGTTTTGACCGGTCGCTTCATCGGTCCCCTGGCGACGCTGCGGGCGAGACGGGTTGAGGCCATGCGTGAAGCTTCACGAGCGCTTGCCTTCTCGGTTGCTGATTTGTCAGCCAGGGTCTGGATTGCCGAATTTACCTGGTCGTATCAGGCGCGGGGCACGATTTGCCCCTACAGGCTTGTGTTGGAGCGTGAGGCTTTGCCGCCTGTTATTTCCCTGAGTATTGGGGAAATGGCGGGGGCTGATCTGGGTAGCGGTTTGAGCACGATAGCGGGCCTGCTGGGGGAGATGTCGGAGGCAGGATGGGTTGGTACGACAATGCTGACCTCACTGACAGGCCAAATCATGCCGGTTGCGCAGGTTCTGGGCGCAGGTGGTGGGGTGGCCCGCGCGCAGGCTGCTTTGAGCAAGGCAAGCGCGCTTTGGCAGACGGCCATGTCTGTATCGCGGGTGCCAACGGCGGCAGTTTCGGTGACGGCGCCTCTTTCCGTTGCCGCTCGTGAACTGGGACAAGTCACGCAGGACGCTGGAGCGGCAATGGAAGCCGGTGCGGTGAATGGCGCAGGCGCTCTGTCCCTGCTTTCACAAAATGCCGGGGCGTCTGTTTTGGGTGTCGAGGCCGGCAGTTACGCGAACCGGGCACTGCGCACTCTGGCCGGTTGAAATCATGGCGTTGGGTTTCGGCCTGTCATGAATATGAATCGGGAGAATTGCGATGAAGATACAGGTGACGTGCGACGATGTGTCGCTTTTCCATCTGGCGGTCCGCTATTTTGGTGATGCCTTGCAATGGTGGCGGATTGCCGCGTGCAACGGGATGAGCGACCCGGATCTGTCCGGCTTTGAGGTGCCGGTGCAGATCCTGCTGCCGGATGAGGCGTCAGTCGGGCAGACGGAAGGGTTGCCAGAGGTATGACGGGCAGGATCCGAAGTTGGCAGGTTCGGCTTCTTGTCGATGGAACGAGCCTCGACGGCGTGCATGTTTGCGGTTTTCGACTACAATGCACGCGATATGAACGGTGCGACACGGCGCATATCGTTATCGCCGCGCAGGATGGATCTGCCCTGTTTTCCCGCCTTACCGGACGAAGCGGCTTTGACCGGCCGGATATCGAGTTGCAGGTGGTTGATCGCCTTGCGGGGGAGGCTGGATGGCGTAGCGTGTTTCACGGGGCGCTGGACGCCATAACGCGAGAGAATGATCCGGTATCGTTTCGTCTGGAGTGTCGGGACTATCTCTGTTTTTTGCTGGATACGCGTCTCACACGCTCATGGAGCAATCAGACGGCTATCGAGATTGTCCAGCAGGCTGCGCAGGCTGCCGGACTGGCGTTTCAGAGCGACCTGAACGGGAACGATATCGCTGGGGATTATTATTGCGGGCAGTTCTGGCAGCTGGAGCACAGACGTTTGTCCGCCAGTGCGCAGCATCGCTATCAAACGGCTTTCGATCTGGCTTTTTCGTTGGCGCGTGATCACGGCTATGAATGTCAGGCCCGTGGACGAGCAATCATCATCAACCGTCCACCAGATGCCGATAGTGGTCAGCTTTTTGAACCAGACGGCATGACGATGCAGCATTTTCGTTATGATTTCGGTCTGAGTGGGGCGGTATCGGTCGGTGTGCGCTCGTGGGATTCGCGCCAGCGCGCGAGAAGCGAAATCTTTTATGATGGGCAGGAATTTTCCACAGAGCCCCCTGCATCGGGTGCAGCGCTTTATACGTTTCGGGGGCCTGGCCTGCGCATGGACGATATCAAACGATTGGCGCAGGGGAAGCATCGTCGGATCGTCTCTCATGCCTGTGAAGCCAGGCTCTCCTTGCCAGCAATTGCGGGGCTGGAGCCGCGTCATTTCATGAAGCTGGGAGGTGAGATGATTGATCGACCAAGGACATTGTCGGTGGATGCGGTCGATCATTTTTTCGATCTCTCCCGGGGATATCGGCAGAAAGTCACGCTTCGGGACCGTATCTTCTGAAGGGGTTATGATGGATAATCCGGTATGGGCAGCAGCCCACCAGATGCGTGTAGCCCATGCGGTGCATGGGATCGTTTGCGCGGTGGACCCTGCCAGTCACGCGGTGAAGGTGCGTTTGCAGCCGGACGATGTTGAAACAGGCTGGCTGCCTGATGCAGCATTGACGCAAGTGGGTGACTTGCGTTTGTCCTGTCCCTGTGCGGTGGGCACCCAGGTTTTGCTCATGCCGATCGAGGGTGATGGCGAGAATTTTGTCATTATATCGGTATTGTTCGATGTGGTGGCAGGGCCCGCGATCTCACCTCAGACGGGTAAGGTGGCGCAACCTGGAGAGTTGCTCGTACGTGCCGGGTGTGGCGCACCTTCAAAGGAGGGGCAGAGCCAATCCGGGGAGGGGGGCTGGTTCCATATCCGGCGCGAAGGGGTCTCCTTTGGGGTCGGCGACCTGCGCTGTGTCATTGGTCAATCGTCCATCGTACTATGTGCGGGGAAGGTTCAGATGAGTCTGGGGGCTGGCGGCCTGGAAATATCCGGCGCGGGTGTGAGGGTTTCTGGGGGTAATCTTTCTGTTTCAGGCGGTGATGTACGCACAGATTTGCATAGTCTCGACGCCCATGTGCATCCGTACGCCAATGGTATGACAGGAAAGCCTGTCGGATGAGTGATTTTTATCATGTGTTTGGCGAGGATCTGCAGTGCGACTCTGCGGGCGGCCTTTGCGAGGCCTCGGGAGACATGCTGACACGACAATCCATATTGCGCCGGCTGTGTACAAACCCCGGTGCCTATCTCTGGCATGTCGATTATGGGGCTGGCCTGCCTGCCCGCATTGGTATGCCTATTGCCGAGGTTGAAACCCGGGGGCTGATTACAAGTCAGCTCGGCCTTGAAGCTGGTGTCGATCAGACCCAGCCTGTGACAGTCGAACTGCAGGCCAAGGCGCCGGGTACTTATCTGTGCACGATCACCTATAGCGGGCTCGATGGATCAGACCGGCAGACATTCACATTCAATCAGGATGGCACGATCTGAGCCTGGCTCGGCTCGCGCCGGCACGGAATCAGGAAGCTCATGGCGTTTTCTCTGCGTTCTTTCTCATCCCTTGTTCAGACGGCCATCGTCACGGCGCAGGCGAGTTGCTCCGGAAAACTGACACTTGATATCGGCACACCAGGGCGTGCGCTTGTCGAGAGCGTTTCGGGACTTGGGCTCTGGCTGCAATACCTGCTGATGCAGGTGCTGTGTCGGACACGGCTTGCGACATCCAGTGGCGTTGATTGCGACAGCTTCGTCGGGGACTTTGGCATGACACGACTGCCTGGCGTGAAGGCGCTGGGGTCCGTCACCATGACCTGCTTTTCCTTTCAGGATATCTCGGCTGTGGTGCGGCCGGGCGTCACGGTAAGGACAGCGGCGGCTGTGACGTTTCAGGTTATCGCCGATACGACCCACGAACGTTGGTCGAGTGCGACGCGGGGGTATGTCCGCCCGACTGGCGTAGCCTCGCTTACCTTGCCCGTGGAGGCTCTTCTGGAGGGCGTTCAGGGTAACGTTGCCACAGGTGCCATATCACTTATGGGCACGTCGGTTGCCGGAATTGATATTGTCACCAATGAAGCCGCTTTTGCCAATGGGGCAGATCAGGAGAGCGACGCCCAGCTGCGGCAGCGCTTCCCGCTCTGGCTTGCCGCCAAGGCGAGCGCCTCACGCGCTGCGGTGGAAAGCGCCCTAGCCGAAACCCAGAATAATCTGGACTACGCGATTTTTGATGGTGCGGCGCCGGATGGAACGACGCGTCAGGGGTATTTCACGGTTGTTGTCGACGATGGGAGTGATGCCGTGCCTGATCAGGTGCTGCGTCGTGTGTATGCTCAGGTTGATGCCTGCAAGGCCCTTGGTGTTGGCTTTGCCGTCCAGCGACCCGTCATGTTTTCTGTCTCGGTTTCGATGGTTGTGAGCATAACTCTCGGCGCTGATGCCGATACGGTGCAGCGTACTCTGCTCGAGGCCATCAGCGCTGATATCCGGGCGTCACGTATCGGGGGCGGCTACGCCTATAGTCGGCTTGGCTATGTGGCCTATGCGGCGGCGGGTGATGCGGTGCTGTCGATATCGCAGATACGCCTGAATAACGCGCAGGAAGATATTGTGGGGGAAGCCAGTCAATCGCTTTTCCCAGGCACGATCTCCGTACAGATCGTTCAGGAGGGGTAATGCCGAAATTCAACAGTTATTTTCCAATCCCCTCTATCGGTGGGGCGGAAGTTCTTGTCGTTGCGACATCAGATGGTGTCGAGACGCTCAATGCCACAGCAAGCCAGATTGCCGGCGCACCAGCCGACTCACCGGCCAGCGGTGAATTCTTTGCCGAGGAGGGTGCCAAGGTCAGTCGCTATGGCGACCGGTTCTTGATCGGCGCTGCCGCCGATTATCCGGCGCTCAATACGCGTGACGTAGACCGACAGGACTGGCTTTCAGCGTTGATGGCGACGACGTCCATCGGGCCCTGGGCGCTGGAAAATGCCCAGGCGGCATGCCTTGCCCGGTTTGGCAACAGTGCCTTTGTTGCAGGATCACGTACGTCCGATGCACTCAAGTCACGCGACAAGCTGGGTCATGTTCCCAGTTCGATCGGGATGGCAGCCTGGGGGATCGCTGATGATACAACGAGCCCGACCCAGACCACAGCCTATGCTTATTACGGTGAGGCCTGGCGTATGCCGGGCGTCAATTACCAGCCGAGCTTTGTCATGGAGCTTGAGGCCGTCAATCTGGGCGGACCAGCTTACGGTGTGTCGACACCCTATCATCCGAATTGCGGTGGCGGCACCTACGCCATACAGATCGGTGCCGGTGGAGGGCAGACCGAAGGAACGGCTGATTGTGAGGCCGGGATTGTGTTCGTCAATAATCCTGATTCCTGGAAAACCGGTATTCTGTTCAGCAACACGTCGCTTGCCGGAACGAATGGTAATGACGGTGGCTATGGAAACGCTGTCTCGATGGCGTGTAACCAGGGCATTGAGTGGCGCACACCAGAGACGCGGGAACATGTGCAGGGGCTGGATGCCGGGGCCATGCTCTTTTCGACCGTAACGCGCACCGCAAACGGCCAGCGTGTGCAGTTTTCGGATGATGGTGTGCTTGTGACCAATATGGCGGGGCAACTGCTCTTCTCGGTATCGCCCAATCCGTCGCCTACCAATACGCTCAATATACAGGCCGGCAGCGGTCTCGCTGCTGCGGGACTATATGTGCAGAAGGGTGATGGTGGATCGCCTAATCTTGGTCTGTATCCTGCTGCGGGTGGGGAAATACAGATGTCATCGCCCGTCGCCAGCCCGGGAGCTGCGGTACCTGCGAAGGCAGAAGGTGGTTTTCTGCATCTGAACGTGAACGGCACGGATTATCGCGTCCCGCTATTCAGTGTTGAGCAGGTGGGTGGCTGATGGCACTTCTGCGAGACCGGGATATGGATGGGCTTCGGGCAACTGACCGGAAGCTTTTGTATGACACGGGTATAGCACCCGGTACGGCGCGCGATTTCGCTCGCCGTATGCGCCTTCTGCTCCCGCAGGGATGGTTTCCAGCCTATCGGGGTGATGAGTTGGAAGAAGCGCCAGTGTTGCAGTCGCTCCTGACCGGGTTCGGGGCGGTACTGGCCTATATATGGCAGCTGATGGGGGTTGTGCGAGCCCAGACGCGCCTTGGGACGACGAGTGGTGCCTTTCTGGATATGGCACTTATTGATTATTTCGGATCCGGAAAAACTGCGCGCCTGCCCCTGGAAAAGGACAGCCATCTGCGCCGACGCATTGCTGCAGATCTGGTAGCGCCACGCAACACGCGACAGGCTGTGTCAGAGGCCGTGCGTCAAATCGCTGGTGCCGCCCCCCGGATTATCGAGACGGGGACTGTGCGCGATTGCGGTGCATGGTGTCATCTGGGTGGTTATGGCGCTGTGCGCAGCCGGTATGGGACGCGACATGGCGGTCAGTTTGTCATCGAGGTTTTTCCGAAACTGCCGGTTCAGCAATTCGAACTATACGCCGCCATCAAGGCGGTAAAGGCGTGCGGCGTGATCGCATGGGTAAGGATGGAAGCTTAATGGATCGTCCAATCATCTATTCAGGCGCCGTGCCCTTTGATACGGATCTCCTGCGTCTTGGCCGCTACGCGAAGGAAGGTGTGGGACGACTTGCAGAGATCCTGCTGGGTAGCCAGACGGTTATGGCGTCGGGTCTTGCTTGTGTGGTCTCATCATCAGATCTGTCGGTCTCTGTCGGGCCGGGAACGATCATTGCGCCCTATGCGCTGGATGGCTCCCATATCGGAAGTGTTTCTGCGGGGCTCGCAGCGGCGCCCGCGATTGTTCCGAGCCTGTTTTACAACGACGAAGTCCAGCATATTCCTGTTTCTTTGACTGGTGCTACGTTAACGCTCTTTGCGATCTGCAGCGAGCAGGATGACAGTCCGGATGTTCTGCCTTTCTATAATGCCGATCAGCCGGACCAGACCATGGCGGGGCCTGATAACCGCGGTAAGGCGCTGCCTACGCGCAGGACGGGGCGCATCGCGTTTGTCATGGCTTCCGATCCGCCAGCCGTCGCCGGTGCTGTGGTTGTGCCCCTCTATGAGGTGACAATTCCTGCGGGCGCACAAACCCTGTCGGGGGTTGTGGCACAGCCGGGGTCAGCGTTCATGCCGCATTTGACCCAGTTTGCGACGAGGGATTTTGCCCAACAGGTCAGTCAGCCTTACGCTGTTTGCGCGACGAGCGGTCTTTTGACCATTCCGGACTGGGCCAAACATGTCGAACTGCGGCTTATTGGCGCGGGCGGCGGCGGTGCGTCTTGCAGTGTTATCTCTCCTGATGCCGGGGCTTTTTCGGGAGCGGGTGGTGGTGCCGGGGGCGATGCATGGGGGATCTATGCGCTCGATCCGGCGCGCGACAGCACATTGTCGGTCACGATCGGTCTGGGTGGCGGTCCGGATCAGAAAGGTGGGCCGAGCTACGTAACCTATGGCGGCCAGCCCCTTCTCTCTGCCGATGGGGGAGAAGCTGGATATTTTTCTGCCGCACGGAATTCCTGCGGCGGCAGCGGCGGGGGTGCTGCTGGCGGGATTCTGTGGAACCAGAATGGTGGCGCAGGGAGTGACGGGCAGTTCGGCAATCTGGTTTTCGCCGGGAACGGTGCCGATGGACCATGGGGCGGTGGTGGCAAGGCAGGGGCGTTGCTCGGTCTGACTGCCACCAAATACGGGGCAGGTGGCGGAGGCGCCTATATGGCCCGCCAGGCGGGAGAGGTGACAGCCGGTGGGCGGGGCTTTCAGGGGTGCCTGATCTATCGGTTTCTCTATTGAGGCAGCTGAAGATGATTCGCGCATATCTTCAGTGCCGGAATATCAGTTCAGTGGATTGGACGCCGTGTTCCTGATCCACTCGGCGTTGTGGGCCCGGAAAGAGCGGACATCGTCTGCCGAGACGGCGCTACCCGTGTTGCCCCAGCTATGGCGTATGAATGTCACGACATCAGCAATATCCTGATCGGTCAGAACGTGACCAAATCCCGGCATGGTCAGTGATGATTGCGCCTTGGCGGTGGCGGGTACGCTTGCGCCACGCAGGACGATCAGAATGAGTGATCCGGGATCCTTGTCCATAAGGGTAGGATTACCTGCCAGGGGCGGGAAGGCTGGTGCGTAGCCATGTCCATCAGTGCGATGACAGGCGGCGCACCGATCGACATAGACCTGTGCGCCATGATCTGGCAGATGCCCCTCATGCAGCGCATTGGCCACGGTCACGTCGGCCCGCCATGGCGCCTCTTTCTTGCGCGCTGGGAGTTCGGTCTTGAGATAGCGTGCAATGGCGTGGAGATCGGCATCGCTCAGATGTTGTGTGCCATGCACGATGGCTTCGCTCATGCCACCAAATGCCGATCCATGCTGGTTTCGACCGGTGGCAAGGAAGGCCACAATGTCATCCTCGCTCCATCGCCCCAGGCCTGTTCTGTCATCCTGTCGGAGATTGACCGGTGTCCAGCCATCCACGGCGCCGCCACCTGCCAGATAGGTGGCACCCTGATCGCTTGAGAGCGCTTTTTCCTGCATGGTCAGGGCACGGGGTGTGTGGCATGCCCCGCAATGACCGGGCCCTTCCACCAGATAGGCCCCGCGCGCGATCTCAGCGGAGGCGAAGGAGCGGTTGGCATTGGCCATCGCAGCTTTGGGTGTGGGCGCAAAGGCCCAGCGCCATAGCGTCATGGGCCAGCGCATTGAAAGAGGCCAGGGTATGGTATTTGCTGGCGGGGCTTTGGCGAGTGGCGCGACACCCTCGCGGAAATAGATCCACAGTGCATGGATATCGGCATCGGTCATGCGCGCGTAGGACGGGAACGGCATGGCCGGATAAAGGGGTTTGCCGTTTTTACCTATGCCCTGACGGAGTGCCTTGGTGAAGTCGGCTTCGGTGTAGGTGCCGATCCCATGCTTGGCATCGGGCGTGATATTGGGCGCATAGAGTGTGCCGATAGGCAGGACGAACGGATTGCCACCCGCATAGGGGGCTGACGGATCATGGGTGTGACAGGCCGAGCAATCGGCCGCCTCGGCCACGTAACGTCCCTGATCGATCAGGCCGCGGTGATTGGTAGTCTGGGCATGACCCATCGGCGGGACCGCGAGTGTGCCGATGAGAGTAAAGCCCGTGGCGAGCAGGAGAGACAGGCGCTTCATCATAGCGAGACCAGCGGGCCGGGCTGTGAGAGATACTGGGTGCGGATGTGATACGCCGCCCAGTAAGCCAGAGCCGCGACGGTACCCGTCGGGTTGTAACCCATGCCCTGGGGAAAGGCATTGGAGCCGATGACAAAAACGTTCGAGACGTCCCAGCTCTGTAGATAGCGGTTCAGGGCGCTGTCCTGTGGGCTTGTACCCATAACCGCCCCTCCGCCCAGATGGGTGGTCTGATAGCGTCGTGTATCGAAGGCCTCGCCATGTTCGAGCCTGCCCAGCTCGTAGCGTCTGGCCCCGAGGGCTTTCATGATCGGTTCGATCTTGCCCACGACATACTGGTTCATGCGGATGTCGTTTTCCTTCCACGTGAAGGTCATGCGCAGAAGTGGCTGGCCGTAACTGTCTTTCCAGGTCGGATCCAGATCAAGATAGACATCGCGATAGGCCATGTTGCTGCCATGTGCGTCCATGGCCATCGAATGCCTGTAGGTGTCGATAAGCCCCGCCTTGTAGCCGGCTCCCCAGCGCGGAGCGGACTTGCCGCCGCCTGTCATGGCGGCGGCGATCGGTTTGACACCGGCCTGGTTGACCCAGATGGGTGACCCGCCGATGAAGCCCAGCGGGCCGTGATCGAAATTATCGCTGTTGAAATCGTCTATGGCGACACCTGCGCCGCCTGCCCCGACAAACTGGTTGGTGTACTGGTTTTCAGAAAGCCATGCCCGGGACGTTGTGATGGTCTGATAAACGAAATTACGTCCTACCACGCCGGTATTACTGACCGGGTCATAGGGTTTGCCGATACCGGAAAGAAGCATGAGGTGGACATTGTGGAACTGGAAGGCCGCGAGAATGACCAGTTCCGCCTCGATGGATTTCTCGCGGTTTTCACGTTGGTCGAGATAGGTCACGCCGGTCGCCTTGCGGCGATCGCTGTCCAGATTGACCCTCAACACATGAGCATCGGTAATCAGGGTGAATTCGGGATCGTTGCGGAGCGCGGGCAGGATATTGATGTTGGGTGATGCCTTGGAATACATGTAGCAGTCGTAGCCGCTACAGTAACCGCAGAAATTGCATGGCCCCATCTGGAGGCCGTAAGTATTCGTGTATTGTTTCGAGGCATTTGCGGCCGGCAAGGCATAAGGATGATAGCCAGCCTCCGCACTTGCCTTTCTGAACAGACTGGCGGTGTAGACATCCTGCATCGCAGGCAGTGGGAAGTTGTCGCTGCGTGACGGGGCGAAAACGTTCCCCTTTCCGACAATCTGCCCGTTGATTTTATAGGCTTCACCAGAAGTGCCGAAAACCTTTTCCGCCTTGTCGAAAAATGGTTCCAGTTCCTCGTAGGTGACGCCGTAATCCTGCAGATTCATCGTTTCAGGAATGAATTTTGCGCCATAGCGTTCGATGACGTGGCTTTTGAGTCGAAGGTCATCCGGGGCAGCGCGAAAATGCACACCGGACCAGTGCAGACCGGCACCCCCGACGCCTTCACCTGGAAGGAATGCGGCCAGCTGCCTGTAGGGCAGGGCTGTCTGGTTGATGGTATTGCGAATGGTGACGGTCGTTTTGGCCGGGTTCTGGAACAGGCGGTGGCGAATGGCCCCGCGCAACTCGTCGATGGAGCCGGGATATGTTCCTTCATCGGCGGTTTTACGTTCGGGTCCGCGCTCAAGCATGACGACGTTTCGCCCCGCCTCGCGCATTTCCTTGGCGAGGATGGCGCCTGCCCAGCCAGCTCCAATGATGACAACGTCAGTCCGTTTTGAAGTCATGCGTCTGATACTCGGTAATAAACGGGGTCAGGCCTTCTGGCCGTCGATTGATACGGGGCCGAAGGGGTAGGCCGCCCCTTCCTGATTGACCCAGTCCATGAAATCGGCGCGTGAGCCGGGGAAGCCCAGCAACATCCAGCCTTGCATATGACGATTGCCACCATGGATCGGGTCGGCAAAAGCGCCTTCGAGCGTGTTGCGGCGCAGCTGCTCGAAAAACAGACGGGCATTGAAGGCGGGGAAATGGACCGCGCCACCTTCGAACGCGCTCAGAAGCTCAATCTGGATATTCTGCGTCAGGTCAGCAAAATCCTTGCCACGCTCTGCGTTCGCGTAGTGATTGGCCGCTTCGATACCCTGTCGATAGAGATCGCAAGGTGCTAGGGGAAGCTGATAGCCAAGATTGGCGGGGCCATCCTGGAATGGACCCTGCATGTACCAGAGTTCGCCGCGGCCATAGGGGGTTTGCATCTGTCTGTCGATGAATGTCGGCACGCCCAATGCGGTCGCGCCAGGGCCGAAGGCATCATTGGGGTAGATGCAATCGCAGGCGGCATCGAGAAAGCGATGTTCAGCAGGGGAGAAGAAGCGCTTGCCTTCATCTTCGCTGGCGGAGGCCGCAAAGGCTGGTACCTGAAATTCCTGTCCGGCAAGCAGAAAGAAGGCCGTCGTGCCTGCTGCGTTTTTGACGAAGCGTCGGCGTGAGGATGAATGGGCGCTCAATCTGTTCTCCTGACAGAACAACACTGCGTGATTCCCATATCCTGGGCGCAACTTCCTTCTTCGCGATTGCCGGGGGAAATGCAAGCCGCTTTCTGAAGAACCAACCGGTGAGACGGGTCAGGCGTACACCGGTTGGCCAAATAGCGCTGGCTCAGGAATGTTTGGAGGGCAGGGAGAGCGTGCCGGGCTTGGGGGATTTGACAGCAGGTGTTGCCGCAGGTGCACCTGTCGAAGAAGCGTCATCGCCCAGAGGGAAGATGGCGTCTGGCTCCTGGGGTGCAGCGGATTTGACAGATGCCGCAGGCGCTGCACTGGTGCTAGCCGGTGCAGCCACCGGCGCATTGGCGCTTGTGACCGAACTGGAGGCAGCCGGAGCAGGCAGTGCGGTGCCCGGCCCAATGTCCTGTTGCGTGATAGCTCCCGGAAGCGGGGCGCCGCTGGCGTCAACCAGCCAGTCATGCAGGGATTTCTTGATCTGGAATTCAAGTTCCACATTCATGTCCTGCATCATCTGTGTGGTCAGATCGTACAGGACCGCGCGGGATTCTGGATCCTTGTCGCCAGGATTGAGGCTGCGGGTAATATGGGCCAGGGCGTAGCCAGCGCGACCGCCTGAGGGAGCGGAAAGATCGACATGGGCTTCAAGCTCACCAAGAAGCGTTCCCCCAGGCGCGTGAAGGATGCTCGCTTTGGTGATCGTGAATGTGCCATTGCCTTCCGAACCACTCGCAATGAGGCGATCGCGCGCCATCTGCTCGAGCGCCTGCTGGGGCGGCGTGGGCGCCTTGGCGGAGATGTCGCCGGGTGTGCTGCCGGGAGGCGCAGAATCCACGACTTCGATATGCGCCACGTTGAGATGCATCTTGCTCAGGTAGCTATAGTCGAGCGGCGCGAAGCTCTGGGGCTCGCTGTCGCCGCAGGCTGTGAGCAGGGGCGAAACACTGCCCAGCAAGAGACAGACTGAACCAAAACGAAGGAAAGACTGAATGCGGGACGGGTTTCGCGACATGATCTGCTCCAGAGAGTAGGGCGGTTGTTACTTCTTTTTGATGAGAGAGCGCAGCCGTTTGATCAACTTGCCTGATGGCTGCGGGTCTTTCTTCTGCTCGGACAGCGAGGTGGCGGTTTGCGGGTTCTGATGCAGAAACGCCCAGGATTCGGAAATCATGTCGGCTGATGCGGCGTCTGGAACCGAAGGTAGCGCAACGCCGGAAGTTGTTGGGTCGGCCATCAACGATGAAGCCTTGCCCAAGCCGTAATCACGCGCCTCAAATGCCTGCGCTCCAGTGATCAGGTTTACATGATCGGGGTTACTCAGATACCAGCCTAGAATGAGTGACGGAAGCATACCCGCCATCGTTTCATCACTGACGATGATACCGGCATGCGGACAATAAAACGAAGGTGGCGCCTCAATCTGCTTTTCCCACCACGCAAGATAGAAAGCGCAGTCGAGTTCTGGATCATGAAAACGATGGATCAGCCGGTGGTCGGCGACAAACGAAATCTGGGAGCGCAGAGGTGCGCCGGAAAAAGGCGACAATACAACCAGGGTTTCCTGGCCAATACGTGTCGCAAGGAGGCGTCTCAGGTCGCGGGCTGACAAGGGCTTGCCATGAACGCGCGTGATTTCTCGCTCCTGCTCTGCGAGAGCGGTTTGTATCTGCTGCAGATTGGCCATCATGCGTACTGACCATGCAGCAGCTAGTTGGGTCGAGAGAAACAGCGGCAGTGAAGGCGCATTGGCAATGACGGAAGGTGTCGAACTCAAGGAAGTGCGGGATAAGGCATCCAACCAAGGTGAGACAGCGGCAAGAATATCATCCGGCCGTAGTCTTTGAACAACCTCTATATGAGATCCGCAATACTCACGACTTTCATTGAAATACCACACAGCTTGGCGATTGCTGAAGCTGTCTTTGAAAGTAACGCAGGTAATGTCATCGGCAAGAGGTATGACGTCCTGTGAAATCCATTGGTCATAGAGTGAGCTGATTTTCTCTCCATCGACTAGCGCGGATTGCAGGAAAACCTCAGCATCACTCATTGTGCAATCTCTGTCCGGTCGAAGCGAAACCCGACATTACAGAATTCGCAGTTCATGGTGATCTGACCCTCTTCAGCCATATGGTCGAGATCATCTTCCGGGAAAGTGGAAAGCACACTTGCCAGACGTGCGCGGTTGCACCGGCAACCGAGGCTGACCGCTCGCGGACGATCCACGATGACATCCTGTGAACCGAACAGGCGTTCGATAAGGGTGGTGGCACTCAGCCGGGGGTCGAAAAGCTCGATGGAGGTCAGCGTATTGCCCAGAACGCAAGCCGTCTCCCAGGCATCTTCATCGCTGCCGACGCCTGACGAAATTCCGCCCTCTTCAGCAATCTTTTCCAGAAGCAGGGCTCCGGCCTGCCAGCCATCCGGGGTCTTTTCGCAATAAAGGCGCATCCAGCACTGATGCTGCTCACTGGTGGCGAAGTAATGCATGGCCATGTCGGCAAGGGTTTCACCCTCAAGCGCTACAATGCCCTGATGACGCTCGGTGTGAGAACCCTGGTCGATCGTGAATGTGAAATAACCTTCGCCGAGAAGCGAGCGGGCCGATCCGGTTTCGAGCGTTTCGGGTGCCCGCAGGTAAAACCGCAATTCACCGGCGTCGGTGCAATCGGTCACCAGCATGGAGACCGGACCATCGCCCTTGATCTGCAGCGAGAATGATCCCTTGAACTTCAGACCGGCGCTCAGGCCGGCAACAAGCGAGAGCGCTTCACCGGCAAGGATGCGGCCGTCATCCGGAATATCGTGACGCATCAGCATGATGTCAGCCAGCTTGCCAAGCCGTACCAGCCGCCCACGCACCGGTCGCTTCGCCAGATGAAATGGCGTGATGCCATGCGAAATCACGAGATCAGGCACTTCATCCGGGCGTTGCGTATCAAGAAAGGCAGGTGTCTCGATCATCTGTGCTTCAACAATTACTTCATACTTAGGGTGAAACCATCACCCGGCCGGGTCAGGCCGGACTACCGAAGTTGCGCCAGTTTTCGCCCCCAAAAGCCCAGAGCAGAAGACCTTTCTGGGCATGGAGGCGGTTTTCGGCCTCGTCAAACACAACGGAGGCCGGGCTTTCAAACACGTCTTCGGTCACTTCCTCACCGATATGGGCAGGCAGGCAGTGCATGAACAGGGCCCCTTCGGGCGCTTTCTGCATCAGGGCCGTATTGACCTGGAAAGGGCGCAGGGTGTTCAGACGCACCGCCGATTCCTCATCGGACATGCTGGTCCATGTATCGGTTACGATGCAGCCCGCTTCTCTGACAGCCTCGATGGGGTCGTGAACAAGGCGGATTTTCCCCCCTTCAGCGCGCGCCCAGTCCAGAACGTCCTGACGGGGCTTCATGGATTCGGGCGTTGCAAGCGTGAGAGAGAACCCGAAGCGGACGGCGCCTTCGATCAGGGAAGCAGCCACGTTGTTGCCATCACCGATCCATGCCCAGTGCGAGCCTGCGACAGGACCGCGATGCTCTTCATAGGTCATGATATCCGCCAGGATCTGCACGGGATGTGAGTCCGGCGTCAGCCCGTTGACGACAGGGATGGAACTCCAGCGGACCAGTTCGCCCAGCATATCCGTCTCACCGGTGCGGACAACGAGAACGTCCAGAAAGCGTGAGAGAACACGCGCCGTATCGGCGAGGCTTTCGCCTCTGCCGATCTGCATGTCTGACGGCGACAGCACAGAGACATCGCCGCCCAGCTGACGCATGCCCACCTCGAAAGAGAGGCGCGTGCGTGTGGAAGGCTTGGACAGCATCAGCCCAAGCGTACGACCGGCTAGGGGGTGCGCGGGATGCATCGGAGCGCGGCGGTTATTCTGCATTGCCTTGACCGCACGACCGACATCGATGATGTCGCGCAGCGTGGCGCTGTCGAGGTCGCGCAGGTCAAGGAAGTGGCGGATCGGTGTATGAGCGCTGGCGTTCGTCTGAATGGTCATGCCTGGCTCTCCGTCCGGCTGTTCGTCTTGTTGTCTGATGTCGCGTCTTCCTGCGCTTCCAGTGCCCGGGCCGCTTGGGAGAGAATGGCGCACGCTTCGCGGCAGTCATCCTGGGTCACAACCAGCGGCGGCAGGAGCCGCAGCACATTCTCACCTGCTGTCACGGTGAGGAGGCCTTCAGCCATGACCTGAGCCTGAACCTGGGCAACAGGCATCCTGCATTTCAGACCCCACATCAGACCGCGGCCACGGGCAAGCTCAAATACGCGCGGATGATCATGCACCAGAGCCGCCAGTTCATTGCCGAGCATGGTGCCCTTTTGCGCGACCTCATCGAGGAAGCCATCGGCAAGAATGACATCCAGCACGGCGTTGCCCGCAGCACAGGCCAGCGGATTGCCGCCAAAAGTCGTGCCATGCGACCCTGCACCCATCGATGCGGCAACTTCCTCGCTGGCAAGAATGGCCCCCATGGGGAAACCACCAGCAATGCCCTTGGCCACCGAGATGACATCGGGTGTGACGCCATACCACTCATGGGCAAAGAGTTTGCCGGTGCGGCCCATGCCGGTCTGAACCTCGTCCAGCGCAAGGATGAGGCCAAATTCGTCGCAAACCTGGCGCAGCCCGGTCATGAACTGCGGATCAGCCTGCTTGATGCCTGTCTCGCCCTGGATGGGCTCGATCATGATGCCGGCTGTCTCGGGTGTGATGGCGGCACGCAGCGCATTCATGTTGTTGAAGGGGACGTGATCGAAGCCATCGACAGGGGCACCGAAACCTTCGAGATAGGCCGGGTTGCCCGTGGCGGCGATCATGGCAAGCGTGCGCCCGTGAAAGGCTCCGTTGCAGCAGATGATGCGCGTGCGCTCGGGATGACCGCGACCTGCCTGGGTCTTGCGGATCATCTTGACCATGCCTTCATTGGCTTCTGCGCCGGAATTGCAGAAGAAGACGCTGTCGGCAAAGGAGTGAGCAACCAGCCTGTCGGCCAGTTTCTCGGCCTGCGGGATGCGATACAGGTTGGACACGTGCATGACGCGTGCGGCCTGTTCGGCGATCGCCTTGACCAGCCCCTCATGACCATGCCCGAGCGACGAGACGGCAATACCCGCCCCGAAATCGAGAAATCGTCGCCCGTCAGCCGTGTACAAGCAAGCGCCCTGACCATGCTCGAAAGCAAGGTCGACTCGTTTGAATGTTGGCATCAGAGCGGAAATCATGGCGATATGAGAGCCCGGTTGGAATGGATTGGAAAGATGCAACAACAAGAGCCCCGCACCTGAGCAATCAGGGCAGGGCACGGGCTGCTGCCTTACCATGATGGGGTTAATCCCCCCGGTTCGTCAAATTCAGTCTGTCATGGCGTGATAAAACAGGTCGCGCGCCAGCCAGCACCCGACACGTATGCCGCGCAAGGCCTGAGCCGCATCCCGCTGGAAGGAGAGGGTCCAGTACCCCGGCGGCGAATGATCGAGCGCCCGCAGGCATGGGATAAGCCAGACATCATCCCCAAGCGGCAGAAGCCGCTCCATGCGCCCTTGCCCCAGCATGCCCGAGAAGGCGCCATAAAGCGCGCCGCCTGTATCGGACAGGGTCAGAATGCTGTCGAGTTCCTCACACAGATACCTCCCTGCCAGATCCTGATGCGATTGTGTCATGGCCAGACGCGACAGGATACGCTGAGTGTTTTCCTGCGGACGGTTCATAATCAGGCCGCACTCGGGATGCCTGTCATCCTGAAATGTCAGGGTGGTGCCGTCGCGACCGGCACCGCTCTGGGTCCAGTTATCCAGGCGCTCGGGCGGATAGGCATAACGAAGCGCCAGATTGTTGCCTGACCCGCCATGCTGATCTGACGATGTGATCGTGGCCGAGAGGCCGGTCTGCGCGTCAAGATAATGCCCAAGCATGGCCGGATTGCCGGGCGCCCTTGCCGGCAGGGACGGGGGGATACCAAGTGCAGCCCCTGCCAGCTCTGCCGCCGCGGAATGTGCCTCTGACATGTGGTTGAGCATGACCACAACCGACAGCCGTTCCTGTGCCAAGTGCAGCCTGTGGCTACGCCAGCCACGCAGGGCGCCTCCGTGTCCGGTCATGGCATGGCCAAACAGGCGTCCGCGCTGCAACCCGAAGCCGTAGCGGGCAGGAGTGCCATCGCCAAAGGTCACGGGCGCGCTGAGCCGGTTATAAAACCCTTGGGGATCATCGCGCTGGGCGTCGATCGCACATTCCCAGGCAATCATATCGTCCAGACTGGCCCCCAGCCCGGCATCGCCCGTCCAGAAGATGTTGTTGACCGCCTGACGATAGCCGGTGGCTTCACTGCCCTCATAGCCTTGCGTTCCGTCCGGCATGGATTGGGTATTTGCCGCAAGAAAGGCGCTTTTCATGCCATAGCGTTCGAAAATCCGTGTGCGCAGCAATTCGGCAAAGCTCCGTCCTGTGCAGGCCTCAAGCGCCTCGGAAATGAGATGGAAGTTCTGGTTGACGTAGGAGTAGCTGGTGCCGGGCCGGAAATGCAGGGATCTGGTGCCGGCAATCACCCGTCGTGCTTCTGCCAGGCCAAAAACCGATTCCGTAGGGGCGCCATGCAGCATGGCCACCGCCCAGTAATCACGCAGACCTGACTGGTTGTGAGCGAGGTGAAAAATGTCCGGCGGTGGCTCCTGCAGCAAGGGTAGGCGAGAGGCGATGACGGCATCCAGCCGGGCCTTGTCCGTTACGGCGTCGAGCAGGGCACAGGTGAACTGCTTCGTGATCGAGCACATGCGAAACAGTGTCTGCGGCGTGAATGGCGTACGGGTTTCGGCGTTGGCAAAGCCCCAGCTATGTCGCGCAATGATCTCGCCCTTCTGGATCACCGCTGCTGCCCCGCCGGGCCCCGGATAGGCAGAGGGCAGGGTCGCGAGAACACGATCGAGCAGAGAGTGAGGCATGGGGAATCTCCGGCGGGTTTTTACCATGTTGCTGCCATGAAATTATGGCACACTCCTTCCATGTCAGCGATTCCGGATCAGACTCCCCCGCCGACAGCGGAAACCCTGCGTGAGGCGGCCCTGCGTCATCTGGCGCGCTTTGCCGCGACCGAACAGGGGCTTGCGCAGGTGCTCGACCGCGCCGTGATGCGCTGGGCGCGCAAATTCGCCACCCAGGGGGGGGAGGCAGACCAGATCGACTCAGAGCGCGAGAAAAGCCGCGCCGTTATTGCTGCAATTGTCAGCGATATGCGTCGCATCGGCGCATTGGATGATGCCGCCTTTGCGCGCTCCCGTTCGCTCAGCCTGACCCGGTCCGGGCGGTCCCGCCGTGCCGTGGCGGCAAGCCTCACGCAGAAAGGGATCGGGGCCGAGACTTTGGGCGAGGCGATGGAAGAGGCTCTCGGCCATCGGCACGACGATGAGGCGAGAGAACGCGAGCTGGCAGCAGCCCTTGTTCTGGCCCGCAAGCGTCGGCTTGGCCCCTTCGCCCGGGATGAGGGTGAAATGGCCCGCAGTGACGCAGGAGAGGCTCATCAGCGGGCACTAGCGATTTTTGCCCGCGCCGGATTTGGCCGAGACGTGGCCGAACAGGCGCTGGCTCTGGATCTGACAGAAGCGGAGGATCGCGTCATGGCGCTCAAATCGTCATGAGAGACACTGGGTTGGAAAGAAAGACGTTGCGCAAGTTGGGCCCGTTTTTCGGGCGTGGGCTGGGATTTGGTCTGTGTCTGGGGCTCGCAGCCTGCGGGGGTGGTCCGCGGGAATATAGCCGCGCCAGTTTCAATGGCCCGCTTCAATGCGCGCCTTATGCACGAGCCAAGACAGGCGTGGCGCTTTATGGGGCTGCATCATCATGGTGGCGCGGTGCCTCAGGCAAATACCGGCGAACGCAGACGCCTGCGCAGGGCGAGATCCTTGTGTTTCGTTCGACCGGGCGCCTGCCGTCAGGTCATGTTTCTGTTGTGCGCAGTACGGTCTCGTCGCGCAAGATTCTCGTGGAACACGCCAACTGGGAGCCGGGCCGGATTGATCGATCCGTGCCGATCATTGATGTCTCTCCGGGGAATGACTGGTCGCTTGTGCGCGTCTACTGGGCCCCCATCAGGAACCTTGGTGCGCGTGCCTATCCTACTTACGGCTTCATCGTACCGCGTGATCTGGACGATATTGCACGCTTGCAAGTGGCGCGTGATCACGCCATGTGAGAAGCGAGAAAAAAGGCGGCTGGATGGTCCCGTCGCCCAAGGAGAGAGATTATGGGTAGCATGAGTCCCCTGCACTGGCTGATAGTGCTTGCCGTTGTGCTCATCCTGTTCGGTGGTGGCAGCAAGATCAGCGGGCTGATGGGCGACTTTGCGAAGGGCATCAAATCCTTCAAGAAGAACATGGCCGAAGACGAATCCATGGATACTCATCCGACCCAGCCCAACGGGCAGATTGCGCCCCCGCCTCATGGCAATGCCCAGGGAGCGCCGCAGGGTGTTCCCCACGGGAATTTTCAGTCACCCCAGTACACGCCTCCCGCCTCGGGCAGCAGTGTAAACAACACCAATCACTGAGCCATTCATGACCGAGGTTGCTGACCGGCTCTGGTTGGGTGCTGTGCAGGATGTGATCCAGGCCGGACGGCGGATGGACCAGCGTGGCTGGGTTCCCGCCACGGCGGGTAATCTGAGCCGACGCCTGTCTGACGGGCGCATCGCGATTACACGCTCGGGGGGGCATAAGGGCTTCCTGACCGAGCAGGATGTGATCGAGATCGACCCGCAGGGGCACCCGCTTGATGCGACGCAAAAGGCCAGTGCCGAGACATTGCTGCACACGCAGCTTTACGCCTTCGATGCTTCGGTCGGGGCTGTGCTGCATGGTCATTCTGTTGCTGCAACCGTGCTTTCCATGGAGATGCCGGGGGCGTCCCTCACTTTGGCAGGATACGAGCTGCTGAAGGTTTTCGAGGGTCAATCGACCCACGCAACGTCCATTGATGTGCCTGTTTTTGATAACGACCAGGATATCGCAAGGCTGGCAGGTGTGGTCGCGCCCTCGCTCGGAAAAATGCCTGCGGGCTATATCATCCGCGGACATGGTGTTTATGTCTGGGGACGGGACATGGCGATGGCGCTGGCCCGTCTCGAAGGGCTGGAGTTCCTGCTGGCCTGCGAACTCGAAAGGCGGAAAGCATGAGCCGACTGACGATCTATCGCGATGACGCGCCTGAGACCATTCTGCTCGATACGCAGGATGGACGTGAAATCGCTGAGACGCTGCGCCCCCTGAATGTGCGTTTCGAGCGCTGGCAGTCACCCGTGACGCCGGCGAAGGACGCGCCGCCTGAAGATATTCTGGAGGCCTATCGTCCCTATCTCGACGGGCTGATGGGTGAGACCGGCGCAGGCAGTGCCGACGTGGTGCGGTTTGACCGCCACACACCCCAGATTGCCGCCATGCGCGAGAAATATCTGTCTGAGCATACCCATAGCGAAGATGAGGTTCGTTTCTTCGTGCATGGGCAGGGGGCCTTCGTGCTCCATGTGGGCGACAAGGTCTATTCCGTGCTCTGTGTTCAGGGTGATCTGATTTCCGTCCCGGCGGGAACGCCTCACTGGTTCGATGCAGGACTGTCGCCCGACGTCGTCGCGCTGCGCGTTTTCACAGATACGACAGGCTGGGTTGCCGATTATACCGGTGACGAGATTGCCCGTCGTTTTCCCGTCACGATTCCGGATATTGCTGCATGAGCGCTATTCGTCTGGTTCTGCTCGATATCGAGGGAACAACCCTGCCGATTTCCTTCGTCAAGGATGTGCTGTTTCCGTATTCGGACAAGGTCATGCCCGATCTGCTGCGCGAAAAGGCCAGCGATCCGCTGGTCAAGGTCGCGCTGGCCGATATCGAGGCGGCCAATCCCGGATGCGACCCTGTGGCGCAGCTCCATGACTGGACGGTACGCGACGAGAAGGTGGCCCCTCTGAAGTCCCTTCAGGGCCTTGCCTGGAAAACGGGTTTCGAAAACGGTGAACTCAAGGCCCGTCTCTATCCAGACGTAGCTCCCGCCCTGAAGGCATGGCATCAGGCAGGGTTGCGCCTCGCGGTGTACTCTTCGGGCTCTGCCAGCGCGCAGCGCCTGCTCTATGGCTATTCCGACGCGGGTGATCTGACAGATCTGTTTGAGGCATTTTACGACCTCGATATCGGCGGCAAGAAGATTGCCGAAAGCTATCGCGAAATTGCGGCCCGTGCAGGCGTTGCCGCCGAAGAGATACTGTTCCTCTCCGATGTGGGGGCCGAACTCGACGCCGCTCTTGAGGCCGGGCTCAAGGTTTGCCAGCTTATTCGTGCCGAGGATGGCACCCGTCCTCATGCAGGTGTTCGTCAGGCCGATGACTTGTCGGGTGTCAGCCGACAGTTCGAGTTGCCGGTTTCATGACCCTGTACGAGAACTGGACGGCGATACCCGCGAAAGCCCGTGGTGCCGCCGTAGCTCTCGGTAATTTCGATGGTGTGCATCTCGGGCATGTCCATCTTCTCAGATCCCTCCACGGTGCGCGGCCCGATCTGGCGCTTGGGGCAGTCACATTCGAGCCGCATCCACGCGAGTATTTTCGTCCTCAGGACCCACCCCTGCGTCTCATGCTGCCCGAGACAAGAGCCTTCTTTCTGCATGAGCAGGGCGTACGCTCCATCTTCCAGCTGCCGTTCGATGCCGATTTCAGTCATCTGAGCCCGGATCAGTTTGTCGAGGATGTGCTTCACAACGCGCTGGGCGTTCAGCATGTGGCTTGCGGGCCCGATTTCGCTTTTGGCCACCGCAGGGCGGGTAATATCGACTACCTCGCGCGCAAGCTCGAAACGCTCGGTATCGGGCTGACTGTGGTTCCGCCTCTGACCGATATCAGCGGCCCTTTTTCGTCCTCTCGAATCCGGCGTCTGCTTCAGGAAGGCTATCCCGAGCGCGCCGCTGAGGAACTTGGCCGGTCATGGTTCATCCGGGGCGAGGTCGCCCATGGTGACAAACGAGGGCGCCTTCTCGGTTTTCCTACGGCCAATATTCCCCTCGGACGACATATTGAACCCGCACGTGGTGTTTATGCCGTGACAGTGCGCCATCCTGACGGAAGGATCAGCCCGGGTGTCGCGAATATTGGCCGCCGTCCGACAATCAATGACGGGCAGGAAAGTCGGCTCGAAGCGCATCTTTTCGACCTGAATGAAGATCTTTATGGTCAGACGCTTGAGGTCAGCCTGCACAAGCTTCTGCGTGATGAGCGTCGATTCAACGGCCTTGACGAACTGAAGGCGCAGATTGCCGAGGATGCTGCAAGCGCACGTCTTGTGCTTTCCGCTCTTCCTTGATTGAACACGCGAGACCCTGATTTTGTCTGACAGAAGTCTGATCAGGGGCATCAATCACGTCACGCTCTGTGTTCGCGATCTCGATCGGTCGATCCCGTTTTATCGCGATCTTCTTGGCTGCGCCCTTCGTGAGAGATGGGAAAAGGGAGCGTATCTCGAGGCTGGTTCCCTTTGGCTTTGTCTTGAGTTGCTGCCTGACTCGCAAGCCATTTCCCGGCGTGATAACTCCCATCTCGCTTTCACTGTCGAGCCCGCAGGTTCTGCCCCGATGTGTGAGAGGCTCCTCGGCAGGGTGACGCTGTGGAAGCAGAACAGAAGCGAAGGCGATTCGCTCTATTTTCTCGATCCTGATGGTCACAAGCTCGAAATCCACGTGGGATCGCTGTCGACCCGTTTGCGATCGCTACATGCCGCATCAAGCGGGGATCATTGAACGATGACCCTGACAGGAAGGGCCTGAGGAGGACTTGCCTGTTTTGTGAAGTTTTTAATGTTTTATCTCACATGACATGATGTTATAGATTACCCACGGTTAATGAGGCGTGGGAGGCTGTCATGTTCGGTGCGATGCAAATGTATCAGATGCAGGCAATGGAACAGCATATTGCCCAAAAAGAGAACCGCCGCCGTGAGAGCGTTTCACGCCTGATGCGCCTACGTGATTTCCTGCGGCAGGACCTCGCCTCACTCGGTGAGCAGATCGACACGACACTCGATGCCGTCTGTTCCGGGCCCGGCCTTCCGACGACGAGAATTCGCCGCTCGTAAGGTCGATAGATAGCCATTGGGGTTGTGATCAGTGATGCGCCTGGTCAGTTGACGATCGTGCATGAAAACGGGGTCTGGAGAACGCGATAGAATTCCTTGCCATGCAGGAAAAAAATCAGTCTTAGCGACACGTTGCCGTCCATCAGAAACTTCAGATTGGTGTTGCAGTAACGGTTGGCCGTCGCGTCATAGAGAAGCTGTTTGAGCTTGTCTCTGGAGAACGCCTGGATACAGTTGTCAGCCTCCCGGGTCAGTTCGATTTCCTCAACGAGAATCCGCCCGTCGCGACTGGCGGCCGTGATCGTTTCCATCTCATTCTCATAATTGGGTGCATTTTTGTTGAGAACGGCAACCACCCTGTCGATCTGTGCAATCGTGATTTCAGTATCGAATTTGAACTCTCCAGCACGAGACTCTGTACATGCCAGGCATGACACGATCGAAAGAGCGAGCAGGATAAGGTTCTTCATCGGATTTTTCCGTATTTTCGGTACTGGTAACATCGAATACAGAGTGATGACATGCCTCATGACAGTGAAGGCAGGGTATATCGTCGCCAGATCCATTCCTTGGCTGACCGTTATCCAGCCCCGATCATCGCCGCATTGCACCTCGGCACTTGACCCGCGAGCCTCCCTATTCGCATAACTCCCGGTTCCCTGACTCCGTCGATTGATCGAAAATGCCTGATTCCAAAAGCCAAGATCCTCAGGACCGTTATCGCGACACGGTCTTTCTGCCCCGTACCAGCTTCCCGATGCGTGGCAATCTGCCGACGCGTGAGCCGGAAATTCTGGCGCGCTGGGAGTCGATGGGGCTGGATGAGAGCATTATCGAGGCAGGCAAAGGCAAGCCGGTTTTCACCCTGCATGATGGCCCGCCCTATGCAAACGGTCACCTGCATATCGGTCACGCCCTGAACAAGATCAACAAGGATGTGATCAACCGCGCCCAGCGCATGAATGGCGCCCGCGTGCGCTACGTGCCTGGCTGGGATTGTCATGGTCTGCCGATCGAATGGCGTGTCGAGGAAGAATACCGCAAGGCAGGCAAGAACAAGGACGATGTGCCTGTTCTGCAGTTCCGCGCCGAATGTCGCGAGTACGCGCGTCGCTGGCTCGACATCCAGGCCGAGGAATTCAAGCGTCTGGGCGTGCAGGGCGAGTGGAAGAACCGCTACGCCACCATGGATTTTTCATCCGAATCTGCCATCGTGGGCGAGATCGGCAAGTTCCTGCTGAATGGCGGACTGTATCGCGGCCTGCGCCCGGTCATGTGGAGCCCGGTCGAGAAGACAGCGCTCGCTGAAGCCGAGATCGAATATCACGACATCACCTCCACCACGATCCATGTGGCCTTCCCCATCGAGGCAGATCCGACGCCCGGTCAGGCTCTTCAGGGGGCTTCTGCGGTTATCTGGACCACTACGCCCTGGACGATTCCGGCCAATCGCGCCATCGCCTATGGGCCTGAAATTGCCTATGTCGTGCTGCGTGCCGACATCATGGAAGAGAACAGCCTCGTTGCTCCCGGCTCACGTTTCCTGGTCGCCGAAGAGCGCGTAAGCGATTTCTGCAAGCAGGCCGGTATCCAGGACCATCACATTCTCTACACCCTGCCCGGCGAGGCGCTCGAGGGCACGATCTGTGCCCACCCGCTGCGTGGCTGTGGCTATGAGTTTGACGTGCCGATGCTGCCCGGCGAGTTCGTGACGACCGATGCCGGTACGGGCCTTGTGCACATGGCCCCGGCTCATGGTCAGGACGATTTCCTGCTGACACGCCAGTACGGCATTGAAGTGCCCGAACTGGTGCAGGATGACGGTACCTATGCGCCGTGGGTTCCACATTTTGCCGGTATCCATGTGTTCAAGGCGGCTGACCCGGTCTGCAATGCCCTGACCGAGGCGGCGCAGCGCTGGGCTGCCAATGGCGATGCCGCTGCGGGCCTCGTGGCCCGGTCGAGCATCGTGCACTCCTATCCGCATTCATGGCGCTCGCGTAAGCCGATCATTTTCCGCGCCACCCCACAGTGGTTCATTCGTATGGATGGTGATCAGGCCCTGCGTCGCAAGGCGCTGGATGCGCTGGCAGATGTCACCTTCGTGCCGGAGGCCGCACGCAACCGCCTCACCTCCATGATCGAGCAGCGTCCTGACTGGTGCATCAGTCGCCAGCGTGCCTGGGGCGTGCCGATTGCCGTTTTTGTTGAAAAGAGCACGGGCGAGGTGCTGCGCGATCCCGCAGTCATGCAGCGTATCGTGGATGCCATGGCCGAGCACGGTGCCGATATCTGGTACAGCGCTGACCCCGCCACCTTCCTGGGTGAGGGACGTGACCCCGCGCAATACGAACAGGTGTTCGACATCGTCGATGTCTGGTTTGAAAGCGGCTCGACCCATAGCTTCGTGCTGGGTCAGGACGGTCTGAACTTCCCAGCCGATCTCTACCTTGAGGGCTCCGATCAGCATCGCGGCTGGTTCCAGTCCTCGCTGCTCGAGAGCGTCGGCACACGTGGCGTGGCCCCCATGAAGGCCATCGTCACCAACGGCTTCGTGCTCGATGAGCAGGGCCGCAAGATGTCGAAGTCGCTGGGCAATGTGATTGCCCCCAAGGAAGTGACCGACAAGCTGGGCGCGGATATCCTTCGTCTTTGGGTTGTCAATTCCGACAGCAACGAAGACCTGCGTATCGGTAACGAGATCCTCAAGCAGCAGGGTGAGCTTTATCGTCGGCTGCGTAACACGCTGCGCTGGCTGCTGGGCGCGCTGGACGGGTTTACCCCTGAAGAGGCGGTACCTTTCGAGCAGCTTCCCGAGCTGGAGCGCTATATCCTGCATCGCCTGAGCGATCTGGGTGGTCTTCTCAAGCAGGCGGTCCAGACCCATCAATGGGTGGGCGTGTATCCGATGCTGCACGGGTTCTGCACGACCGATCTTTCGGCTTTCTATTTCGATGTGCGCAAGGATGCGCTCTATTGCGATGCGCCGTCCTCACTGCGTCGTCGTGCTGCCCGCACCGTGCTCGATATCCTGCATCGCGCCCTTGCCACCTGGCTTGCGCCGGTTCTGGTTTTCACGGCTGAAGAAGCCTGGACATCGCGCTTTGGCGAAGAGAGTTCGGTGCATCTGCAGGCATTCCTGGAGCCCGATCCCGCATGGCATGATGTGGCACTTGGCGAGCGCTGGAACCAGATTCGTGCGCTGCGCCGTGTCATCACGACCGAGCTTGAGGGTGCGCGTCGGGGTGGTGTGATCGGCTCGTCTCTCGAAGCCCGTCTCAGCCTGCCCCTGACCGAGCAGGAACAGGCCGTGTTCGGCGACGTCGACTGGGCCGAACTCGCCATTGTCTCGCAGGCCGATATCCAGCTCCTGACCAATGTGCCGTCGCTCTATATCGATGACAGCGCCACCACCGAGCACGAGGGCGTTGTCAGCGCTCATCCGGGGCCGGGTGTGGGCGAGGCAGAGGGCAGCAAGTGCCTGCGTTGCTGGCGTGTGCTGCCCGAAGTCGGGAGCCAGACGGCCCATCCGGGTCTTTGCCTGCGTTGTAGCGATGTGGTGACAGCGTGAAATCAGCCAAAGTCACGCTCTCGTTCGGCCGACCGGCAACCTTGCTGGCCGGTCTGGCAGCGTTCATCATCGTGCTTTGCGCCGATCAGGGCAGCAAATGGTGGATCCTGAACGTCTTTGACCTTCCCGCAAAAGGGAGCGTGGTCATTGCGCCGGGGCTGAATTTCACGATGGTGTGGAACCACGCCGTGACGTTTGGGATGCTCGGCGGTGTCGGCCGTTACGGGCCGTTGCTGTTTTGCACAGTGGCCCTCGTCGCCGTGTTGGCCCTGCTATGGCAGACATTGCGTACGTCGCGCATGGTCGTGGCCATCGCCTCGGCTGCCATTGCCGGCGGCGCGGTCGGGAATGTCATCGACCGTATGCGCTTTGGCGCTGTGGTCGATTTCATTCATGTCCATGCCTATGGCTGGAGCTGGTATGTTTTCAACGTTGCCGATTCGGCCATTGATTGTGGTGTGGTTGCCTGGGTGATCGACTCCATTCTGGCAGATCGTCGCCAATCAGCTTCCAGCGGAAAGCCCTCACCTGTTTCGGGTAGCGCCTCCGATCACGGTTCGGTACATCGCGAGCATTGATCTCTTGTCGATGCCGAAACGCTCATTTAGGATCGGGTCCGATATGGCTCAGCTCTCCCTTCCGTCCGTCCTCCGCGTCCTGCCGGTTCTCGGCCTGACAGCGCTCCTTCCGGCCTGCTCCGGCTCTGACGTCTCGCGCGCGTTCGGTCTCGAACGCTCGATGCCGGATGAGTATACGGTCACGACCCGTGCGCCCCTCTCGATGCCGCCGTCAGAGCAGCTGAGCCTGCCAGGACAGGGTGACCATACGGCGGAGGAAAACCCCCGTATCCAGGCGCTTGAAACGCTCTCGCCCAATGCGGCTCTGCACCCCACTTCCGGCAGCAACAGCGCCGGTCAGCAGGCTCTGCTCGGTCAGGTCGATCAGGCATCGAAGGCCCCCAACAATGCCGAGCTCGGCGCTGCCGGTGCGGGTCTGACCGATGAACTCATGTTCTGGCGTGGTGGCAATGCAGGCAGCGTTGTCGATAGCGAGGCAGAAAACCGTCGCATCCAGCGTGCTTCTGCCCTGGGTCAGAACCCCTCCACCGGTGCCACGCCTACCAAGAAGTCGAAGAGCGCATTCCTCGGCGTCTTCTGATGCCTGGTCATGACGCCGTCTGAGCGCCCCCAGCTTCAGCCCAAATTACGCCGCCTTTCCAGCCATGTGATCGATCTGATCGCGGCAGGCGAGGTGGTGGAGCGCCCGGCTGCTGCCCTGAAGGAGCTGGTCGAGAATGCGCTCGATGCCGGCGCAACCCGTATCGAGGTGGCTCTGGCCAGCGGCGGATGCGACCGCATCGAGGTTCTCGATAACGGTTGTGGCATGTCGCCCGATGACATGCTCATGGCTGTCGAGCGACACTGCACCTCCAAATTATCCGATGAGACACTGACCCGTATCGTCACGCTGGGCTTTCGTGGTGAGGCCTTGCCCTCCATAGGTGCCACAGCCAGACTGAGCCTGACCTCACGGCCGCATGATGCCGATACCGCGTGGCAATTGCGCCTTGAGGGAGGCGTCCTGACCCCCCCATCTCCCGCACCCGGTGCGCCGGGAACTCGCGTGGTGGTGGCCGATCTGTTCTTTGCCACGCCCGCACGACGCAAGTTCCTCAAATCTGCCCGCGTGGAGGGCAGCCATGCCGAGTCCGTGATGCGCCGACTGGCACTGTCTGCCCCGCATTGTGCCATGCGTTTCACTCTGGATGAGCGTCTGGTTTTCGACTTCCCCGCCCATTCGACCATCGCCCGCGTTCAGGCGGTTCTGGGTGAAAGCGACTCCCTGATCGCACTGGATGAGGAGCGCAATGGCCTGCATCTGAGCGGTTTCATCTGTGGGCCTGCGGCCACGCGGGCCACGGCAGCCGCCCAGTTTCTGGTCGTGAATAACCGCCCCGTTGCTGATCCGCTGATGAAGACGGCCATACGTGTCGCCTATCGTCCTGTCATCGAACCGGGACGTCATCCTGTTCTGGCGCTCCACCTGCAACTGCCTCATGACCGCGTCGATGTGAACGTGCACCCGTCCAAGACCGAACTGCGTTTTGCCGATGAGGCCGATGTGCGCGGTCTGATGATCGGTGCCATGCAACGCGCTCTGGGGCACGGTGCGGGTGAGGGCGGCGTGAGGATACGTTTTGCCGCCCCGTCGCGTCAGGCCATCCACTATCCACCGCCCGACCCAGTGCGCCTGACTCCAGGTTTTCTGGCAAGCCATGCCGCGCTCACCGGGAATGGCGCTCCCACGGCAACGGAGTCTGTCAGCCCGTATGGTGGCTTTCAAGAGCCGGACAGTCCTCGCGATGACCGCTCACCTGTCGCGTCGCTGGCTGCATTCGAGCCGTCATCCCGCCCGCTGGTTCAACCAGATGCCGCTCAAATGGCGCGCTTTCCGCTCGGCGCGCCGGTCGCACAGGTTTTTGATACCTATATCCTCGCTGTTGGTCAGGATGGTGATCTGATCCTTGTCGATCAGCACGCCGCCCATGAACGTCTGACTCATGAGAAATTGCTGGCTCAGTACACGAGTGGGTCGCTCAAGGCGCAGCGCCTCCTGCTTCCCGAGGTCATCGACCTGCCGCCCGGTCAGGCGGGCCGACTTATGGAGTGGAAAGGGGCGCTCGAGGCGCTGGGACTGGAGATCGAATCCTTCGGGGGAGGCAGCGTGCTGCTGCGCACCATGCCCGTACTGCTTCAGGGCGGTGACGGGAGCGCCCTGCTGCGCGATCTTTCCGAAGAACTGGCGGCAGACCCCGACCTGACGCCGGGTGACAGCGCAGCCCTGGAGCGTCGTATCGATGCTGTGATTGCCCGCATGGCGTGCCACGGCAGTATCCGTGCCGGAAGACGGCTACAGCAGGACGAGATGGCGGCGCTTCTGCGACAGATGGAGCAGACGCCGCGCGCCAGCACGTGCTCGCATGGTCGGCCAACATGGTTACGCCTTGGACGGGACGAGCTGGAAAAGCTATTCGGCCGGATACGCTAAACCGACTCCTGTTCTCCCCAAACCCAACCCTGCACGCCCTGCCGTTGCGGGGTGCACAGGGCCAGAGGGGAGGGGCAGGGGATCAGGAGGGGCTATGAGCCATCTTGTGACGCTTGGCGGCAGACGGATGCGTGACTGCTACGACATCACCGGAAACGAACAGGATTGAGTCGACTGCGTTCTGCAGCGCATCGGCAGCCGATTTCGTATCACCGCCATCCATGAATACCGAAGCGCGGTGCACGTCGCCCGAGATCATTTCCAGCGGTGCCAGAGCCACAACATACTGTACGCTCGTGCCGACAACCTGAAGATCCTGATTGACCAGCTTGGTGTCCCCCGCCTTGAGATGCTGGTTCGCACTGGCAAGAGCGGTCTGCTGCGCCGGAGCCAGCGTATCGGTCACGGCATATTCGCCGCCCACGGGCAGCCAGTGCAGGGGCACGCCGTTGGCGGCAACGCGCTTGGGCATGCCGTGGCTCGGGACAGGTTGCATGGCATCTTCGGCCTTGATGAAGGCCTTGCTATCCTTGGCGGCCTTTTCCAGGCGGGCCTCGGCATCGTTGATCAGGCTTTGTGCCTGCCCGTTCTGGTTGTTTGTCAAGGCCTGCTGCGCCAGAAGGATATTGGCAAATGCCTTCTGCCCGTCCTTGGACAGACGGCCAAAGTCACGGGTGGCGTTCACCTGGTCTGCCTTCATCATGGCAACGCTGCGAGCAGAGCTATCATCACCGGGGGCGGCGGCAGAAGCCGGCGTAACAGCAAACCCGGCAGACAGTGCAACAATGGCAGCGCCCGCACTCATCAGTCGACGCATCAGTAATCTCCTCAATACATATCCCGCAAATCGGGATTTCGAGGATCAGAACGATGTCTCGACCGGCTTGTTGCATGACAAGGCCGTTAACACGACGCCATTATCACCCGGCTGTTCGTGTTTCTTCAGGTGGGGGGAACGGTTTCACCATCCGGAGGGGGCTTGCGCGAGGTCAGAACATTGCCTGCCGAAGCCCCCGCAATGCACAGCACCCCCATCCATCGCGCCACGGAGAGTGACTCACCCAGCAGCAGGAGGCCGGAAATGGAACCCAGTACGGGCTCCAGGCTGAGGAGAATACCCAGATCGCGCGGCCCAAGGCGCCGCATGGCCATCATGTCGAGAATATATGGCACAGCGGAGGAGAGAACCGCCACACCCACGGCCTGCATCCCCTGATGCGGATGCGTGATGGCAGGAGAGATGGCCGGTATCAGCCAGGGCAGCAGCAGGATGCCCGCTGTGGTCATTCCCAGTGTCGTGGCCTGTGCCGCAGGCATGACACGTCCGATACGTGTTCCTGTCAGGATATAGACGACCCAGCCAACGGCGCTGGTGAGCGCTGCGATCACGCCAATCGGGTCCAGATGGCCTTCCACATGGTCGGGGCGCAGCAGCAGATAGAGGCCACCCAGAACCATACCCGCCCACAGCAGATCGAGCAGGCGACGTGAGCCGATAAGCGCAAGCGAAAGCGGTCCCATGAACTCGAAGGCAACGACGAGACCAAGCGGCAGTCGCACCAGAGCAATATAGAACGCGAAATTCATGACAGCCATCGAGGCGCCATAAGGCAGCAGCAGCTTCCACATGCCCGGCTTGAGCACGGACGGGCCGGGTCGCATGACGGTGAGCAGAATGACGGCGGCCAGACAGACGCGTAGCCCCACCATACCTTCCGCACCGAAGAGCGGAAACAGACTCTTGGCGAGCGCCGCGCCAACCTGAAAGGAGGAAATTCCACCAATCAGAAGGGCAAGGCCACCGAGTTTGTCGAGACGGGTTGAAGTGGGGTGATCGAAAGCAGCCATCAGACGTCGAGCAATTCCGCCGTGCGGGCGTGCTCCTGAATGAAGCGAAAGCGCAGCTCAGGCTTGCGTCCCATGAGGCTTTCCACGCGATCGCTCGTGAGTGCCCTGTCCTCAGGCGGGGTGACAACCCGCAGCAGCGTGCGCTTTGCCGGGTCCATGGTTGTCTGCTTCAGATCCTTCACGGGCATTTCGCCAAGCCCCTTGAATCGCGAGATCTCGACCTTCGCGCCTTGTTTGAAGTCGCGCTTGAGGCGGCGCACGCGGTCATCATCATCCATCGCATAGATGGTCTTGGCCCCATGCGTCAGGCGATAGAGCGGCGGCTGGGCGAGGTAGAGATGGCCCTTGCGCACCAGATCGGGCATTTCGCGGTAGAAGAAGGTCATGAGCAGAGACGCGATATGTGCCCCATCCACGTCAGCATCGGTCATGATGATCACGCGTCCATAGCGCAGTCGGGCGACATCGAAGCTGGAGCCCGATCCACAGCCAAGCGCCTCGACCAGATCGCGTAGTTCCTGATTGGCCTTGAGCTTGTCCGCCGTAGCCGAGGCTACATTGAGAATCTTGCCACGCAGCGGCAGCACCGCCTGCGTTTCACGATCGCGGGCCTGACGGGCTGAACCACCAGCCGAGTCGCCCTCGACTAGAAAGATTTCGGTGTCGGCGGCGTTTTCGCGCGTGCAGTCTGTCAGCTTGCCGGGCAGGCGCAGGCGACGCGTGGCGCTCTTGCGCGGCGTGTCCTTGGTTTCGCGTCGGCGCAGACGCTCCTCGGCGCGCTCGATGATGAAAGCCAGAAGGTTATCCGCCTGAGCCGGGTTGCCGCCCAGCCAGTGATCGAGCCGGTCGCGCAAGGCGCCCTCAACGAGGCGGCTGGCCTCCTGCGTTGTCAGCTTTTCCTTGGTCTGGCCCTGAAAATGCGGGTCGCGAATAAAGACCGAGAGCTTGACCGCCAGCGCACCGAGCGCATCTTCCGCCGTTACTGCCGCCGCACGCTTCATGTTGCGGCTCTCACCCCAGGCGCGCAGCCCCTTGACGAGGGCCGATCTGAAACCAGCCTCATGCGTACCGCCCTGAGGGGTTGGAATGGTATTGCAATAGGAGGTCATGCTCGACGCTCCCTGCTCCAGAAATGCCACGGCCCATTCCAGCTTGCCCCCGGTCCGACCATCAGCGGCCTGGGGCAACTCTGCCTCGCCCGCCCAGACCGGTGCCAGCAGGGCGGGGCTGGCACCCAGCTCTGCATTCAGGCTGTCTGCCAGGCCATTGGGAAAGTGAATGATCGCCTCGGCCGGTATCTCGTCCCCTGCCTTTAGCAGCGAGGGATCGACACTCCACCGGATCGTGACGCCGCGGAATAGCGCCGCCTTGGAGCAGCAAAGGCGATAGAGCCGCAGCGGGGAGAAGCTGAGCCCACCGAAAATCTCGGGATCGGGCGAGAAGCGTATGGTGGTCCCCCGGCGGTTGGGCGCATTGCCAACCTGCTGCAGGGGCGTCACCGGCTTGCCGCGGGCGTAATCCTGACGCCATAGCAGCTTTTCGCGAGCAACCTCGACTTCGAGCCGGTCCGAGAGGGCATTGACCACCGATGAGCCAACGCCGTGCAGACCGCCTGACGTGTCATAGGCCTTGCCCGAAAACTTGCCGCCAGCATGGAGCGTGGTGAAAATCACCTCCAGGGCTGAGCGGTCGCGAAATTTGGGATGGGGATCGACCGGGATGCCACGACCATTGTCGCGCACCATCAACAAACGGGGGCCCTCGAGGGCGAGGTCGATGACGCTGGCATGGCCTGCCACGGCCTCATCCATCGCATTGTCGAGAATTTCAGACGCGAGATGATGATAGGCTGTATCGTCGGTCCCGCCGATATACATGCCCGGGCGCCGTCTGACCGGTTCGAGCCCTTCAAGGACTTCAATCTGGTCAGCGCCATAATTATCCGGCACGGGGGCCTGCGCGGCCTTTCTAGGCCGACGCACGGGCTTTTCATCGCTCTTGAAGAGGTCGTCGTTCATATTGCGTTCTTGACGGCCTCGCCGGGGCGTCGTCAAGCGCCCCGTGCAGGAAGAGGATCAGATTTTAGGCGCGTGTCTTGCGATGGGTGCGCCGTGTGGTCGTGCTGCGGCTATGGGAGACAGCTTCGGGGGCCGAGCAGGTTTCGAACGAGGCTGGCTGAACCACGTCCTTCGCATCGGCGTAATGCGCAAGATCGGCACCATCATCGAGGGCATCGACCTCATCGAACATCGCAACACGTTGCTGACAGAAGATCGTACCTGCCTTGAGGCCGCCTTCCGACTGCACATTGGCAAGCTGCGTGATGTAGTCGTCATGCGCCTTCATGGCGTTACGGCCATAGGCTGACTTGAAATAGGTGTTGAGGCGTTCTTCCTCGGCAGCCAGCTTGGGGCGGAACTTCGCTACAAACGCGTTGTAACGGTCCTGCGCGCTGCACGAGAGCGCCGTGACCATCAACTCGCTCTTGAGACCCTGCACATTGAAGGCTTCATGGGCGGGTGATTCGCTGCACCCGGCGGCGTAAGCGGCACCGGAGGCGAAAAAGCTGCCAGCGACAAAGGCGCAGGCGGTGAGACGCGCAAACGGGCGCAGGAGACGTTGCCGGGCTGAAAACGACATCAAGGGACTCCACAAGGGAATAAACTGGAAAACCGGAAATGCTCCGGGCTGGGCAGGCGGGCGGTGCACCGGATCACGGGGTGCATGAGAACATGGAACTTTAGTCGATTATGTCGCAGCAATTGCGGCGAGAAAATGCCCGCAGGCAAGCGTTTAGACTGATTCTGTAAAAAAAAACCTGCGTACCCTTTTCTTTTGTTTCAGTCTGCGCTCCCCCCTTCCTGTGGGGCGCGGCTTGCGCTAGGGCCATGGATGAATTTGTTTTCAGGCGAGCATGGCGCGCGTCTGAACATCTTGTGTCGGGCCTGCTGGTGCAAAAAAGCAGTATCGATTTTCGATGTCATGTGATCAGTGGAGTTGATGGTGCGACTGCGTGGTTCTGCAATTACTCTCGTTTCGGCCCTGACCCTGGCGGCCTGTGCACAAAAACCTGTCGTGCAGCGTGTCGTGCCGCCCAACCCCTTCGGCTACCAGAAGGTCTCCGCTGTCTGTAAGACGACGCCGGTCAAGACGGCTGCTGATGGCAGCATGAGCGTCGACATGACGGTGCGCAGCGATGATGGGCTTTGTGCGCTCTCGGTGCAAAAGCCGGGCAATACCAATTACCGCTCCTTCGGCGTGGCCCCTGCGCCAGAGCATGGCAAGGCATTCATCTATAATTTCGATGATCATACCTATGTCACCTACACACCCAGCACGGCCTATGCCGGCAAGGACAGCTTTACGGCGATCCTGATCCCTGGGGGCACCGAGCCGCGCACGAAGCTGACAGTCAATGCACTTGTGGATGCGACGGGTGTTACGGTAGCTGCCCCACCTGCACCGGTTCTGGCACCTGCTGCCAAAAAGCCGGTCGCCAAGCGCAGCGTCACGCATCGCAAGACCAGCAAGAAGTAATACATTCCGGTCAGGGGGCCCTCTTTTTTCATAAGGTGCCCCCCTGATTCGAGGCCAGTCGGCGTTGTCGGGTGCTGTGCCGCAGGGGGGGGCTCGTCCAGTCCAGGCTATATCCCGTGGCAGCATCAGGTCTGCCGGAGTTCTTGGGAGCCTCTCCCGTGTTTTTTGCCTCGACAGGATTTGCTCATTTCCAGCCGGGATAACGTCGTTCAGATCGAGAACGAAATCGGTTCGTGAACGGGGCGTCTGAGGCCTGCGGCTTCCGCCCGGCGCACCATTTCCTCAAGTGTCAGAGTAGCCATTTCAGTACGAATCTTCTCGTCCAGCACCTGCCAGCAGGGTTCGATAACGCTGCGGAAGAGCGCTCCCTGAGCAGTCTCCTCGGTCCCGGCATCATCCGATACGACCACGCGCACGATCTCATCCAGCCCGATATCGCGCTGTGGCCGACCAAGGCGATAGCCGCCACGGGGTCCGCGTACGCTTTCCAGCAATCCTGATCGTGAAAGTGCCTGGAGCAGAGGTTCGATTCCCCTGCGGGCCAGTCCTGCACGTTCCGCGATATCTCCCCCGCTGACAAGGCTCGAACGCCCGGCATGAAAGGCCACATCAACCATGATGATCACGGCGATCATTGCCCTGTCCCTGCGAAGATACATGCTGTTTTTTCCTCGATGACAAATTGTGCGTAATGTAGCAGTTATTGCCTGTAAATCACAGAGCTGCATCGCAGGAAAGCCGACATTGCAGGAAACACCCTCCTGCCATCTGATACAAAGGACCCAATCATGACCATTCGACACGAGAGGAGCGAGGCGCATGGTCTCGCATCGCGCTACGCCGCACCACGGGGTCGTGTCTATGAGTCGATTCTGGAGACGGTCGGCGGTACGCCGCTCGTGGCTGTCCCCCGTCTGACAACGGCCGACAAGCTTCATGCACGCCTTTTGCTCAAACTGGAGTTTTTCAATCCTCTTGGGTCGGTAAAGGATCGTATTGGTGTTGCCCTTATCCGGCAGGCCGAGGCCCGAGGCGATATCACGCCGGGCCGCACCGTCCTTGTCGAGCCGACATCTGGCAATACCGGCATCTCACTGGCCTTCGCCTCGGCAGCTTTGGGTTACAGGCTGATCGTGACCATGCCCGAAAGCGCCTCGATCGAGCGACGCAAGATGCTGCGCATGATGGATGCCCAGCTCGAACTCACCCCTGCAGCCCGCGGTATGGCCGGGGCCATCCTTCGCGCCGCGGAACTGGTGGCATCGCTTCCCGATGCCTGGATGCCCAGCCAGTTCGATAATCCCGCCAATCCCGAAATCCATGCCCTGACCACGGCTGAGGAAATCTGGGAAGATACACAGGGCAAGGTTGACCTGGTTGTGGCTGGTGTCGGCACAGGAGGGACGCTGACTGGCATCGCCCGTACCCTTCGGCCCAGAAAGCCGGATATGCAGTTCTGGGGGGTTGAGCCTGCCGAGAGCGCTGTACTCAACGGAGATGACCCAGGTCCGCATGGTATCCAGGGTATCGGTCCGGGATTCTGTCCGAACACACTCGATTCATCGTTGCTGGATGGCGTGCTGGCCGTGTCCGAGCGCGACGCCATGGCCGCGGCCCGGCGCTGCGCCCGTATTGAGGGCATTCCTATCGGTATATCCTCCGGAGCCTCGCTGCACGCAGCGCTCGCTCTGGCTCAGCGTGAGGAAAATAGTGGCAAGACCATCGTCACGATCGTCCCGTCCTTTGCCGAGCGTTATCTTTCAACGTCGCTCTTCAATGGGCTGGTCTGACAGTCTGTCATGAAAAAAGCCCTGACACCGCAATACGGTTCAGGGCTTTTCCATAATACTTTCGCCGCAGGAAGCTTGAGGCCCCTCAAGCGGTGCAGGCAAGCCTCATCAGTGCAGGATGATTTCCACGCGACGGTTCTGCGGCTCACGTGTGTTAGGGCCGGTCTGGACCAGCGGGTTGCTCTCGCCATAGCCCTTGACCGCAATCAGTCCACCAGCAACGCCATCACGGATGAGTTCCGCACGCACGGCATCGGCACGACGCTGTGACAGCTTGAGGTTGTAGGCGGCGCCACGGGTGCCGGGATGAGCTGCGCTGTTATCCGTATAGCCATTCACCTCGATGCGGGTGAGTTGCGTATGGGTCGAGTTCTGCGCGGCCGTACCGACAATAGAACGCGCCCTGTCAGTCAGCTCCGCACGATCCCAGTCGAAAAAGACCAGATAGCTGCGTGCCGGTGCTGGGGCAGGCGCTGTCATGACAGGAACGCTGCGCGGCGGCGGCGGGGCAGGATTGAACTCGTAGCGCAGACCCAGCAGCAGTGAGTGGTTGAAATCATTGCGGGTCACGCGATTGCCATCCATTGCGCCGGCCGGACGCGGGGCATCATAGCCGCCAATGCTGCCATAACCCGTCGCATGGTGGCCGTTCGGCCCCAGAAGTGAGTAGAAACGATATTCGGTGGTGAAAGACAGACCCACGGCGAAGGGAACGGGGAAAGACAGGCCGAAGATGCCCTGATAGGCAAAATTGCTCGTCGTTCCGCCAATCTTCTGGCTGAGATAGTTGTTCGGCGCGCGCACAGAAGCATTCATGGCCTGCCAGCCATAACCGATACCGGCACCAAAATAGGGATAGACCCAGTTCGCGCCAATATCCATGTCAAACAGGGCATTGGCCATGACGCCATAACCCTGCTGGCGACCGCCCGCAGCAGAGGGAAAGTAGCTCGACTTGAACTGCTGGAGGCGGTTGTTGCGGTAATTTCCTTCCACCTCGACGCGGAAGCCATTGCCAAGACCCCAGCCCACCGAGCCGAGACCCGTCACGCCGGCATCATAATGGTCGCGACCGCTTGGCAGTACTGGCGACAGACGCACGGTCTGGTCCTGATTGAAGCTCGCGCCCCCGGACCCGGCAACGTAGAGTCCCTTGACCACCTGCGCGTGGGCGGGTGTCACAATCAGGCCGAAACCTGCCAGAGCCGTCAGGCCAAGTCCATGGCGGCGCATGAGGCGGGAGAAGGATCCGACCGCCCGCCGGACATCGGAAAACGGGCGGCAAACGGCTTTACCGCGCGTTCGGTGTTCCAGCGTCATATCGTCTTCTCCATCCTTTTCACGCGGCAGACTGAAAGAAGGCCGGTTTCCTGGCCGTCCGCAGCGATCTGAATGCCGTCTTTTCGCTGAACTGTCATCCCTGTGCAACGCATGTTTGCTCTCCCGGTGCGTTCACCATGTGAACCGGTTCTTTCTTCCTGCTTCGAGTGTGGGATGGCTGCAACACCCGCTCTGCTCATGCTCAGGTTCATCTTGTCTGTCAGGCACCGGGTCAGGCTACACGATCTGGCAGAATGCGTTCGATAGGCTGGTCCACATCATCCAGGGTAAATTCGAGAACCCACAGGTCAGGATCGTAACGTTTCTGACGCTCAAGATAGGCATCGAGAGTCTCTGGATCACTCATGGGATGACGTTCCCAGCCTTGTCCCAAGGCTGCTACGCGCAACACGACAAGTCGGTTTTTTCGGTCCATCAGCACGATCAGCAGGGCGCCTGCGTCTTCATCGCCCCGCTTGAGCATCATTGCATCATGGCCCTGGCTCTGCGCCAGGCGCATCAGACCTCGCGCCCATAGACCGGTCTTGAGGCGAGCTTCAGTCATGGTGAAGCGTCGTCCATATCATCCGGCATGGCAGCCAGGGCAGCGCGATAACTTCCGGGGCGATGCAGGAGCAGGGCGGCCGTATCGAGGTCCGTATCCGTGCCAAGAGCTGCGGGGCAGTGACGCCGGATATCCAAGATTCGCGACACGCTGACCGGCAAGCGGATTTCACGACTGGCCCGTACAGTCTCGATATCCAGCAATTTACCCTGACCAAGTGCGTCCAACTGCTGTTCGAGAGAGAGAGCGCCGCGTGATGTACAGATCTGAGGCGTGACGCCCAGTCCCTGCAACGGCCATCCCAGAGGTGCGAGCACACGGCTCCATGTCACGAACAGTTCACCGCCATCAGGCATCTGGCCAATTGCCTGGACCAGTCCCTTGCCAAGTGTTGCGCTGCCGATCACCACGGCACGTCGATGGTCGGAAAGGGCCGCAGCCATGATCTCCGCAGCACTGGCTGTTCGCCCGTCAACCAGCACCGCGATCGGCAGGCCATGCGTCATGTCGCCGCCCTGCACCGCCCATACATGGTTTGATTTCGGGTCCCGGCCTTTCGTGACGACGGCAATGCCCTGATCAAGGACCAGCGCTGTTGCGGTGACCGCCTGCTGGAGCACGCCGCCGCGATCTCCTCGCAAATCAATGATCAGGCCTGTCAGTTTCTTGTCCTGCAGGGCCTGGTCAATGTTCTGACTCAGCTCCTCGGCCGTGTCTGAGGAAAAAGAGGCGATGCGCATGACGGCAATATGTTCATGCGTGCTGGCGAACACTGTCTGGGGCGGCACAATCTGGCGTTCGAGACGCATGATCGCCCCATGGCGCCCCGGATCGGCCAGAAGTAGCTTGACCTTGCTGCCGGCGGCGCCACTCAGCCAGCTCTCCACACTTGCCGTATCCTGGTTGCGTGTGGATTTTCCGTCAACAGCGAGAAGTCGTTGCCCGATATTGGCGCCCGCGGCCCACGCAGGACCATTCGCATTGATCGCCCCGATGACCAGTCCGGAACCGTCCCGTACGAGCGAGATACCTACGCCCGCCACGTCTCCTGCGCGATTGGCCCTGTCGTTACCGGCAGGTGCAGGGGCGACATAGCGCGAATATGGATCGAGGTGATTGAACAACTCGTCGAAGAAGCTCTGAAGCAGCGCATCGCGTCCGGCCTCTCTCAACGCCGGGGAGGCACGCCAGGCTGAACTCATGATCGAGACAAGGACGCGCACCCACTCGCTTGTCTCATTCTCACCCGGCTCACGAAATTCCGCGATGGTCTTCTGGCTCAGGCTCAGCCGAATACGGGCAGATTCCTTGGGCCCCTGTGATGGCTCATCAATGGTTATCGAGGGATCAATAGCCGTCAGACCGTCGAGACCCCAGAGGCTGTAGGTTCGGCTTGAATGAGCGTCCAGGGTTCGTGGTGACAGAAAACGAAAGGCGCTTGACAGCACAGAAGACAAAAGTCCGGCATCGAGTGCCGGATTTTTGTCGGAATTGCTCTGTGCAGCCCCTTGTGTGCCCTGTGTGAGGGGGGTCGCTTGCGCCAGTTCTGTCTGTGGTATTCCTCGTGAACGGGAGTGGGCTGCCTCAGCCGGATATGATCCGGCCAGCGTGGCAAAGGCAACGGTCAGCCCCATTGCGCCCATGAGCCCTCGTGAAGGCGCGCCAGTCAGGAAAGGAACATTGTTCAGAGCCGGTGACCTTGACCATCAGGGCGATGGCTTCCCCCATCGAGTGCTGCTTTAACGGTCCAGCCCGGACCGCGAAAGGGAGCCTAACAGGGGGAGCGATGTTTTTGCCACGGTCTGTGGCATCAAAAACGCAAATTACGCGGCGTCATCACCATCTGTTGTCCCTGAAGCGCGTGATTTCCGGGCTGGTTTCTTTACCCCCTCTTTTTCAGGGGAGTTTTTCTTGGCTGGCGACGCCTTTTTGGCTGCCGGTTTCTTGGCCGCAGCTTTCGGGGCGGCTTTCTTGCGCGGCGTGGTCTTTTCGGGCGCGGCGTCGCTCGACGCAGCCTTTGTCGTGGTCTTGCGCGTGGTCTTGCCCTTGGCCTTCAGGGGTTTCCCCTTTTCGACCAGAAGCGCCAGAGCCTCATCAAGGGTCACGTCATCCATCATCTGACCCTTGGCCAGATTGGCCACGACCTGCCCATGCTGCACGTAAGGGCCAAATCGTCCCTTGCGGACCATCACGGCCTCGCCATCCTTGGGGTGAGCGCCAAGATTGCGAATCGACGCCAGTTTTTTAGCCAGCGAGTCGATGGCGCGATTGAGCCCAACCGTCAGCACGTCATCATCGGCATCGAGCGTACCGAAAATGGATCCCATTTTCACATAAGGGCCAAAACGCCCCAGCCCGGCTTCAATCATCTCTCCGGTTTCAGGGTGAGGGCCCAGCTTGCGCGGCAGGGAGAGAAGACCGATCGCCTTGTCCAGCGTCAGCTTGTCGCCCTCCAGCCCCTTGGGAATGGTGGTGCGCTTGGGCTTGATCTTCTTGTTCTCGGGGTCGGCCTCGCCGCGCTGGATATAAAGACCATAAGGCCCGCGGCGTACGGTGACTTCCTCGCCCGTTTCCGGGTCCTGACCGAGGCTTTTCATTCCTTCCTTGAGCGTCTCGCCCTCGCCGCCATCCTCGGCCACGAGGCGACGGGTGAACTGACAGGTCGGATAGTTCGAGCAGCCGATAAAGGCCCCGAATTTGCCAAGACGCAACCCCAGGCGCCCCGTGCCACAGGCCGTGCACTGCCTTGGGTCACCGCCATCTTCACGCGCGGGGAAGAAATGCGAGCCCAGATCCTCATCGAGCGCATCGATGACATCCGAGATCTTGAGGTCCTTGGTCTGTGCTACGGCGGCGGAAAAATCGCGCCAGAACGCAGCCATGATGTCGTGCCAGTCGGCGCGACCATCGGAAATGTCATCAAGCTGTTCTTCGAGCGTCGCCGTGAAGTCGGTATCTACATAGCGTTCAAAGAAAGAGGTCAGGAATGCCGTGACCAGACGGCCGCGATCCTCGGGAATGAAGCGCCGCGCATCCAGACGCACATAATTGCGGTCGCGCAGAACGGTCAGGATCGAGGCATAGGTCGAGGGACGGCCAATGCCGATCTCCTCCATACGCTTGACCAGACTGGCTTCCGAGAAGCGCGGCGGTGGCTGGGTGAAATGCTGGTCAGCCTCGACACCACGGGTCGAGAGCGCATCGCCCTCGCTCATGGCAGGCAGGACACGGCCTTCATCCTCATCCGATTTGGTATCGTCACGCCCCTCGCTATAGAGCTTGAGATAACCGTCAAATGCGATGATCGAGCCATTGGCGCGCAGAATGGTGCGCTGCGCGGCATCGGACAGATCGACCACAACCTGATCGAGCTCCGCCGACTGCATCTGTGACGCGACGGCGCGTTTCCAGATCAGCTCGTACAGACGCATCTGCTCACCCGAGAGATGCCGGGCCATCGATTCAGGCGTGCGCGTGACATCGGTGGGGCGAATAGCCTCATGCGCTTCCTGCGCATTCTTGGCCTTGCTGGTATAGACGCGCGGCTTTTCCGGCAGATAGGGCGCGCCGTAACTGCTCCCGATCATGTCGCGGATGGCGTGAACGGCCTCGGCCGCCATCGTCACACCATCGGTACGCATATAGGTGATCAGACCGACCGTCTCGCCGCCCAGATCGACACCTTCATAGAGCTGCTGGGCAGCGCGCATCGTCGATTGCGCGCTCATGCCGATCTTGCGCGAGGCTTCCTGCTGCAGCGTCGAGGTGGTGAACGGCGCAGGCGGGTTGCGTCTGGCCTTCTTGCGCTCGACGGAGCGGACTTTGAAGCCTGTAGAGGCCACGAGGTCACGCGCCGCATGGGCTTTCTCGGCATTGTCCAGATCGAACTGATCGAGCTTGCGGCCATCAAGATGCGTCAGTCTCGCTGAAAAGGCAGCGTTGCGCGGTGTCGCGAAAGACCCCGTGACCGACCAGTATTCGCGGCTTTTGAAAACCTCGATCTCGGCCTCACGCTCGCAGATCAGACGCAGCGCGACGGACTGCACGCGACCGGCGCTGCGACTGCCGGGCAGTTTGCGCCACAACACGGGCGAGAGGGTAAACCCGACCAGATAATCGAGCGCACGGCGGGCCATATAGGCATCGATCAAAGGCTGATCGAGCGCACGCGGATTGGCCATAGCCGTCTGCACGGCTGATTTGGTGATTTCATTGAAGGTGACGCGCTGCACGTTCTTGCCGCGCAGCAGGTTTTTCTCTTCCAGTGCGGCACGCACATGCCAGGAAATGGCCTCGCCTTCGCGATCCGGGTCAGTGGCGAGATAGAGCGTATCGGCGTTCTTGACCGCTTTCGCGATAGTGGCGATCTGCTTCGCCCCACGCTCATCGGTCTGCCAGTCCATGGCGAAATTCTCGTCAGGCCGCACACTGCCGTCTTTGGGCGGCAGATCGCGGACATGGCCGAAGGATGCCAGAACGATAAAATTATCGCCCAGATATTTGTTGATGGTCTTTGCCTTCGCCGGGCTTTCGACCACTACGACATCAGTCATCTCTACTCCAGAACCGCTCCGGCCTGTTCGTAACCGTTGGGTCAGGCTGTCAGGACAACCTGCCCCCCGGGAAGGAAGGTCGCTGTGCCGCCAAGTTCGAGTTCTGACAGGGCGGACAGCACCGTGGAAACCGAGAACTGGCAGTGCGCTACGATATCGTCAACTGCCACAGGCGTCGGAGAGAGAAGCTCACATAGTCTTTTTTTGACGCTCTCAGGGTCCGGAGGTGGTGAAAACCCTGCGCTTTCGGGCTCTGAAAAGCCCGGCAGGCCTGTCCATAGGGGTTCGATACGGGTGCCGGCGCCGCTCTCGATCTGGTTCAGGACATCCTGCGCCGTCTCGGTTAGAATCGCGCCCTGTCGCAACAGATCGTTGCCACCGCGTGAGCGCGGGTCGAGTGGTGAGCCCGGAACGGCAAACACGTCCCGTCCGTAATCGAGGGCAAGGCGCGCGGTGATGAGCGTGCCAGAGCGCATCGCGGCCTCGATCAGGATGACACCTAAAGAAAGGCCGGCAATCAGACGGTTGCGTCGCGGGAAGTGACTGGCCTGGGGAATCGTGCCGAGAGGGGCCTCGGTTACAACGCAGCCCCGTTCGGCAATGGCACGATAGAGCCCCTCGTTTTCGGGGGGATAGAAACAGTCAAGGCCGCCCGCCGCGGCACCAACGGTCATGCCCTGATGCAGGGCGGCACGATGCGCGACAGTATCGATCCCGCGGGCCAGGCCCGACACGATCACACAGCCCTCATGGGCAAGAGCGCCGCTCAGGCTCTCAGCAATGCGCAACCCTCCGGCTGAGGCATTGCGTGCGCCGACAACCCCGATGGCCTTCTGTGACAGCTTTTCAGCTTGGCCCCATAGGCTCAGAACGGGGGGCGCATCGGTAATGCGCGAGAGAAGGGCGGGGTAGTCCGGGTCGCCAAGGAGCAGCATGCGCCCACCGAGTCGTGTCAGAGCCTCCTGCTCGGCTTCGACACTGTCTCTCGTCGGGATGGCAATGGTAGCGCGCCGTCCCGCCTTGCGCACGCGCTCGGGCAATGCCTCGATGGCGGCGCCGGCTGTCCCGTGTTCGGTCATCAAGCGTCGGAAATTGACGGGGCCGATGCCGTCCGTGCGGGCCAGGCGTATAATGTCGAGCCGTTCATTTCCCTGAGATACGGCCGACATGATGGGTCAGATTTCCTGCTTGGTCTGGGGCGGCGGGTCGATATTGATGCGCGATTCCCGTCCCGTGAGCAGACGCCGGATATTGCTCGTGTGACGCAGGAGAATGATGAGTGTCAGGATGAGTGTCGCAATGGAAAGCGGGCTGTGCACGGGCTGTTCGCTCAGCGGCGCCATGATGAACGGTGCCACGGCAAAAGCGGCCAGCGCCCCTGCCGACGAGATATGGGAGAGTTTGGCAACCGCCAGCCAGACCAGACAGCAGGCAATGCCCACGGGCCAGCACAGGGCAAACAGCGCCCCCAGCCCGGTCGCAACACCCTTGCCCCCGCGAAAGCCGAGCCAGACCGGAAAGCAATGGCCGATCACGACACAGACTGCGGCCACAGCCATCCCTGTCTGGATGCCGCCATCGAGAAGAAGGTGCACAACCAGCACGGCCAGAGCGCCCTTCAGCCCGTCGAGCAGCAAGGTTGCCGCAGCCAGGCCTTTCCGGCCCGTGCGCAGGACGTTCGTGGCGCCGATATTGCCCGAGCCGATCTTGCGAATGTCACCCGCCCCGCCGACATGGCTGATCAGCAACCCAAAAGGGATACTGCCCAGCAGATAGGCGATACCGGCACAAAGCAGGAAAGGGGGCGTGAGCAGATGATGGATCATGATGCGGCACCATCGAAAACGCGCTGTCCGTTCTTCCACGTTCCCAGAACGCGCCCCTTGAGGCGCTTGCCGTCGAAAGGTGTGTTCTGCGCGCGTCCGGGCTGCTCGCCTGCTTCAACTACCCATTCAGCCGCAGGGTCGAACAGGCACAGATCGGCGCTGGCGCCGATCTCCAGCGTTCCGGCATCGCTGCCCAGCAACCGGGCAGGGCGGCGGGTGAGCAGCGCTATGAGTTGCGTCAGGGTAAGCACGCCGTCATGCACCAGAGACAGACCGACACCAAGCAGCGTGGTCAGGCCTGTCCCACCGGCGCAGGCCTGAGCGAAAGGCAGACGCTTGTCATCGGCGTCCCACGGCGCATGGTCCGAGGCAATGGCGTCGATTGTCCCATCCGCGAGCGCCGCACAGACCGCCAGACGGTCCTTTTCTGCGCGCAACGGAGGCGAAAGCTTGGCGTAGGTACGAAATTCGCCAATCGCCTCTTCATTCAGCGCAAAATAGGGGGGTGCCGTGTCACAGGTAATGGCCAGACCGCGGGCCTTGGCCTGACGGATCAGATCGAGCCCTTCGCCGGTTGAGACATGGCCGAAATGCAAGGGGGCGCCAGTCATTTCCGCAAGACGGATATCGCGGGCAATCAGAATGGCCTCAGCAGCGGCAGGTATCTGGGGCAGGCCCATGCGGGTTGCGAGCGCTCCTGCCGTGGCAGCGCCCCCTTTTGCCAGAGACGGGTCTTCCGGGTGCTGCACCACCAGAGCGCCAATCCCCTTGGCATAGGCCAGAAGCTGGCGCATGCGCTTGGTGTCGGCAATGGCATGAATGCCATCGGTAAAGGCAACGGCCCCGGCTTCGCGCAACATGCCAAGCTCGGCCATTTCCTCACCCTTGCAGCCCTTGGTGAGAGCGCCATAGGGCAGGATGGTGACGAGGCCCGTTTCCTCGCCACGGCCACGCAGCAGGCGCACCAGAGCGGGCTCGTCGATGGCAGGTTTGGAGTTGGGCAGGGCCGCCAGTGTTGTCACGCCACCGGCAACCGCGGCACGGGCGCAGGAGGCGATGGTTTCGCGATATTCAAAACCCGGCTCGCCAATGGCAACACGCATATCGACCAGGCCGGGGCAGAGAACCGCGCCCTGACCATCGATGCTCTGGACACCTTCCGGTGTACCCTCGGCACCAGCCTTGTCACGCCCCGCGATGCGACCATCCGAAACACGCAGGCGCGAAAGCGACTCCTGACCCGTTACCGGATCGATCAGCCGGACATTTTCGAAAATGAGATCGGTCATGACGCTGTCCGCATACGTGAGAGTCGGTCGAGCACGGCCATACGCACGGCGACGCCCATCTCGACCTGTTCCTGAATGACGCTCTGCGCTGAGTCCGCCACGTCCGAGGCAATTTCGACACCGCGATTCATCGGACCCGGATGCATGACTAGCGCGCCGGGCTTCGCCAGGGCGAGACGGCGGCTGTCGACACCATAGAAACGGAAGAACTCACGAGCGCTCGGCACCAGCCCGGCGCCCATGCGCTCGCGTTGCAGGCGCAGCGTCATGACCACATCGGCATCACGCAGGCCGCTTTCCATATCATGATGGATCGAGACCGAACCCAGCGAAGCCATCGCAGCAGGAACGAGGGTAGGCGGTCCCACCAGACGCACCTTGCTGCCCATGGCGGTCAGCAGATGAATGTTCGAGCGCGCCACACGGCTATGACCCACATCGCCGCAGATCGCGACGGTCAGACCGCTGAGCGTACCAAGATGACGCTTGATGGTCAGGGCATCGAGCAGGGCCTGTGTCGGGTGCTCATGCATGCCGTCACCGGCATTGACCACACTGGCCTCGACCTTCTGGGCCAGCAGGGCTGGCGCACCCGAGGCCGCGTGACGGACCACCAGCAGGTCGCAGCGCATGGCGTTAAGCGTGGCTGCCGTGTCGAGCAGCGTCTCACCCTTGTTCACCGAGGAGGTGGCGACCGTCATGTTGATGACATCCGCCCCCAGACGCTTGCCCGCCAGCTCGAAGCTGGTGCGCGTACGCGTGCTGTCCTCGAAGAACATGTTGATCACCGTCCGGCCGCGCAGCGCATCACGCGGGGCGGTGCGTGAACGGCTCAGCAGGGCATAATTGGCCGCGAGATCGAGATAGGGGGTGATCTCCTCGGCGCTCATGCCCTCAAGGCCGAGCAGATGATGCCGTCGGGTGAGCGTGTCAGCCATGCGCGATCGCGGCTCCTATACGGGCCAGAACCTCGTCCCGGCCAAGGGCTTGCAGGGTCAGGTCGATACCGGGTGATACCGTGCTGCCGGTCATGGCCGCACGCAGGGGCTGGGCAACCTGACCCAGCTTGATGGCTTTCGCCTCGGCGAATTCGCGAAGTGCGCCATCGATGGCCGACGCCTCGAATGGCTCCACCAGAGCGAGGGCCTGCGCCACACCGCGCAGCACATCCTTGCCTTCTTCCGAAAGCTGCTTCTGTGCCTTGGCGTCATAGGTAAAGGGCAGGGAGCGACCCAGAAACGCGGCGCTGTCGGCGAGGTCTGTCAGAAGCTTGGCGCGCTCCTTGAGGCCGGGCATCAGCGTCAGCACGCGGGCGTGCAGCGCATCATCCACCGTCACGTCCTCGCGTTCCTTCAGGCGTTCGATCACATCGTCGGTCAGACGTGCATCATCGGCCTCACGCATATAGACACCGTTCAGATGCGTCAGCTTGACGTAATCCATGCGTGACGGCGAGCGGCCAACGCCATCCAGATCGAACAGACGGATCTGCTCCTCACGGTTGAGGATCTCGGCATCGCCATGACCCCAGCCCAGACGCAGCAGGTAATTGCACAGCGCCTCCGGCAGAAAGCCCTCATCGCGGAATTCAACCACCGATTGTGCGCCATGACGCTTGGAGAGCTTCGCGCCGTCCGGCCCGTGAATGAGCGGCAGATGGGCGAAATGCGGCAGATCCCAGCCCATGGCGCGATAGATCATTGCCTGACGAAACGTGTTGGTCAGATGATCATCGCCACGGATCACATGGGTGATTGCCATATCATGGTCATCACACACCACGGCATGCAGATAGGTGGGTGTGCCATCCGAGCGAAGAATGATCAGATCATCCATTTCGGCATTGGCGACGCGGACCTCACCCTGGACCAGATCGTTGATAACCGTCTCACCCTCGCGCGGTGCCTTGAGGCGCACGGCGAAAGGCGCTCCCTCGGGAGCTTCAGAGGGATCACGGTCACGCCACATGCCATTATAGCGCGGCGGCTGGCCATTCGCGATGGCGTCCTCGCGCATCTGCTTCAGCTCGTCTGCCGTGCAGTAGCAGCGATAGGCCAGACCCTTCTCAAGCAGTTCCTGTGCCACTTCCGTATGGCGGCCCTGACGCGTGGACTGGAATACAGGCTCCTCATCCGCCGTGATGCCCATCCAGGCCAGCCCTTCGAAAATCACATCCACAGCGCGCTGCGTCGAGCGCTCGCGGTCCGTGTCCTCGATTCTGAGCAGGAATTGCCCACCATGATGGCGGGCAAAAAGGAAATTGAAGAGGGCCGCACGGGCATTGCCGATATGCAGCAAGCCGGTGGGAGAAGGGGCAAAGCGTGTGCGAACGGTCATGGCGCTCCCATAGCATGATTGCGTGCGCCACACTACCGGATGGCGATTTGTTGTCCGGGTATCATGAGAGGCAAGTCATGCCTCATGAGCGTGCTGCCCCATGCCCCGACAAAGGATAGTCACCCTTATGGAAACCTGTCTGGTGAAAATCTGGCACAGGGGGAGCACGCCCCTTCCAGGCAGCGGGGCAAGCCCCGTAGAGGCTGCGGATTGCCGGTTGCCTTGCGAGGGACATCGCGGTCAGATGTCTGCCGGGTCAGACTCCAGATCAAAGCAGTATCCTGCGAACAGTATTTGCAGAAACCTGTATTCGATGTAACGATCCCGATATGAAAAAACGATTGCTTCCCGCCTGCCTCGCATCTCTCGCCTGCGTTCTCGATCTGGGGGTGGCATACGCCCATGCTGCACCCGTCGCACCGCGCGTCATTATTGTGGCAGGCTGGGAAAACGGTGCAGATACAGGCGATGCGCCGGGCGAATATCAGGACTGGGTCGAGCGCGAGCATCTGAGCGAGACAGTGCCAGTGCGTGGCGTGAAGGAGCCCATCCTGCGACGCAATAACGACGGGGTGTACGGCATCGTGCTGCGTTCCGGCCCGTCTGAACTCATGGCTCTGGCACTCGACCCGGCATTTGACCTGAAAAGGACCTACTGGATTTTCACCGGTATTTCCGGCGTGAACCCCAATGTGGCCTCGGTTGGAAGCGTGGCCTGGGCGCGCTGGGTGGTGGATGGCGATGCCCTGCGTGAACTCGATGACCGCACCATTCCCAAGGACTGGCCCTATGGGCTTTACGCCATCGGGGCAGACCGCCCGAACACCCTGCCGAAAGATCCCAATCACTATGGCTCGGTGACGGATGTCGCGCAGTTGACTAAGGCCTATGCGCTCAATCAGGGTCTGGCGCGGTGGGCCTATGGTCTGAGCAAGGATGTCAAATTGGCCGACGACCCGGAAATTGCCCGCCGACGCGCAGCCTGGCCTGCGAGCCTTCCTGCCAGCAAGCCCCCGATGATCCTGATGGGCGAGACCTTGGGGGCCTTGCGCTACTGGCATGGCGAGGCACGCAATGACTGGGCGCAGGACTGGGTGAAACTCTGGACGAAAAACCAGGGCGTTTTCGTCATGACCAATGAGGAAAGCCAGACCAACCAGAAGCAGATGCGCCTGCTGGCAAAATGGGGCTATGTCGATCCTGACCGGGTGATGGTGCTGCGTTCGGGCTCCAACCCTTCCATGCCGCCCCCACATGTTTCCCTGACCCAGTCGATGGGCGATGAGGGACCCGGTCAGAATGTCGCTTTCGACAATAATGAGCGCGTCGGGGCGCCGGTCGTGGCGGAGCTGGTCCGTCATTGGGATCACTATCGTGACCATGTGCCCTCCGCCCCCTGAAGGCGCTGGACAGGGCTCCTTTGACAGGTGCGCCTTGCCCTGTCGGGGCGGAGGGATGTGGCCCTGCCGAGGCAGGGGGATGTGACGCTCTCCCGCCTTGCCGGGTCTCTTGAGAGCATTCTGCTCTCGCAGGGGCGCGGGCTTGTAGCCTGGCTTGCCGTAGCATGGGCCGCAGGATGCCTGATCTATTTCCTGCCCCGTTACGAGCCCGGTTTCTGGTGCGCCAGTGCCTGCGTCCTCGCGGGGCTGGGCATAGTGCTGTCAGGGTGGTCCCGTATCAATGCCAGAAGCCTTGGCTTTGTCATGGTGATGGCGGGCGCGGGGTTTCTGCTGGCGCGGGCGCAGGCAGGGCGGCAGCCCCCCATGCCTGCGCTTCCCTCACTGGCGGTCGTGTTGCATGGCAGGGTGATCGATGTCGCTACGACCACGGAGCCCGGCCAGATCCTTCAGCGCTTGCGCGTCAGGGACGCTGTGTTCGAGAGCGGGGTCGATATCGGCATGGCCCCGCTACAGCGTGATTTGCTGCTCTTTACTCACGATGGTCAGACCTATGTTCCGGGCATGGTGCTGCGCCTGCGGGCTGTATTGCGTCCGCCTGACTGGCCTGATTTCCCCGGTGCACGCGATCGGCAAAGAGAGGCGTGGTTCGATGCCCTCGCCGGATCCGGTCGGGTTCTGGGCGTGCCAGAAATCCTCGCTGCACCGCAGGGCTACAGGCTGGGGCGCTGGCGCGCCTCGATCACGGCAGAAATCATGCACCATCTCGAAGGGCAGCGCGCCGCCATTGCCGCCACCCTGCTGGCCGGGCATGGCGAGGGGATAAGCCAACAGACCAGACAGGCCTATGCGGCATCGGGGCTGGCCCATATCCTTGCCGTCGCGGGGCTGCATCTGGGTCTGGTCATGGGCGCCCTCTTTGCGGCTGTACGGATGGGGCTTGTCCTCTGGCCGTGGCTCGGTCTGCGTCTGCCCTGTCGGGAAATCGCTGCCTTCGCGGCACTGGCAGGGGGTGTGATCTATGTGGCGCTCACCGGGTTCCATTTGCCAGCCTTGCGCAGTCTGGGCATGGCGGGTCTGGCAACCCTTGCCCTTCTGAGCGGGCGTCGTGTGCTCTCCATGCGCTCGCTGGCTCTGGTGGCACTGGTCCTGCTCATGACGTCTCCGGTGCTGGTGCTCGATCTGTCATTCCAGATGTCGTTTGCGGCCGCCATGGCCCTGATTGCGGGCTATGAGGCCATGCGGCCGTGGTTTGTCCGGCGAGCCGAACAGGGGCATCATGGCGGCATCGGCCATCATCTCATGTTGCTTTCTCTCACCAGTGCGCTGGCGGGCGGGGCAACCCTGCCACTGGTCATGGCGGGCTTTGGCAGTTTTCAGCCCTGGTTCATCATGGCCAATCTCGTCGCTGTACCCATAGCGGCGTTCTGCATTATGCCCGCAGGGCTGTGCGCGTTGCTGCTCATGCCATTGGGGGCCGCTGGCGCACCTCTCTGGGTCATGGGGCAGGGGATCGGACTGGTTTCATCGTTGGCCGCCCATGTTGCAGCATGGCCAATGGCCCATATCGCTGTGCCCCATATGCCTTGCTGGACCTTGGTCCTGTATATGGCCGGGCTGGCAATCCTGTGCCTCTGGCGTGGCAAGGCCCGTTTCATGGGGCTGCCTCTCATGCTGACAGGGGTTGTGGCACCGCTTTGTCTGTCAGCGCCTTTGCTGCTTGTCTCACCCGATGCCGGTCTCATCGCTTTCCGACAGGGGAGCGCCTGGGTTGCGGGGCCGCATGGCAGTCTTTCAGCCCATACGCTCTCTGCCTGGGTGCAGGCCTGGCCCCGGTCTGTCATATCATCGGCACAGCTGCCGAGTTGCGATGCTCAGCGGTGCCATATCGAGCGGGGAGGCCAGAAAATCGCCATCCTGTTCTCCCGCCTCCGTTCAGCAGACCCACCTCCCGAGTGTACGGGCAACGCGCTCGTGGTCAGCGCTGCTCCCCTGCCATCGGTGTGCAAAAGTGGCGTCTATGTCGATCGCTTCACGGTCTGGCGCGATGGCGCAGTCATGGTGCGCGATGGCGCGAGTCAAAGCAGGGGGGAAGCCTTTCAGATCATATCAGACCGTTCATGGCGCGGTGCGCGGCTATGGGTGCCGCGCCCCGGTTTCAGGGGCGTACCCAATCTGCCTCTGGCAAAGGCTGAGTAGCCCTCAGCCCTTCTTTGGATAGAAATGAAGAGCGACACGCTCCATGCTCAATCCCTGCACCAGAATGGTAAAGACCACGATGCCGTAGCAGATCGGGGCAAGAACCTCCTTCATCGGTCCCGCAGGCAGGGTGAGCGCGAGCGACAGTGAAATGCCACCGCGCAATCCGCCCCAGGTCAGCACGGCCAGCATGCGCCCGCGATCTTCGCCATAAAGATGGATCGGCAGGATGGCGAGAAACACGCTGAGCGCCCTCGCTGCAATTGAAAGCGGGATACCCAGAAGGAGGGCTACGAGCGCACGCTGGCTGGGAATGGCGGCCAGCACCTCAAAGCCGATCATCAGGAAGAGGAGCGCGTTCAGGATCTCGTCAACGAGTGTCCAGAAGCTGTTGAGTTCCTCACGCGCATGGTCGTCCATGCTGCTCTTGGCGCGTTCGCTCCCCAGACAGAGACCTGCCACGACCACGGCGATCGGGCCTGACATGCCAAGCGCATGGGCAAGGCTGAATGTGCCTGCCGCCAGGCTGAGCGACACCAGAAGCTGCAAGTGGCTGTCGCGTGCAGCACGAAAGCAGAGAAGGGCAATCAGACCGGCCACAAAACCAAGCCCCGCACCCCCTACAGCCTCGATTCCGAAAGCTTCGGCGGCATCCATCAGCGTCAGATGATGGCCCTCGCCCGTGACCAGTGTCATGGCAAGGCCGAAAATCACGATGCTCACCCCGTCATTGAACAGGCTTTCTCCGGCAAAAATGGCCTGAATGGGTCCCGGCAGACCCAGCCGACGCAACATGCCCACCACCGAAACCGGGTCGGTTGGCGCGAGAATGGCCCCCAGCACCACGCACCACAGGAATGGCACGGGCAGTCCCACCTGCGCCATGACCCAGTACATGGCCCCACCCAGCATGAACACCGCCAGTATCGTTCCCACGATGGCGAGGAAGAATACCGAGAATTTCCGCTCTATCAGATGGCGTGTATCGACCTGCAGGGCACCGGCGAAAAGCAGGAAGGACAAGGCACCGTCCAGCAAATTGCCGGGCAGGTCGGCCGAGGCCAGAAGCGTCAGGGGCAGAGTGTGCAGATCCACACTGGGAAGGGCCATGTCGAGCCCCTTGACCACGAGCGATACGATCAGGGCAATCAGCAGGATGCCGATCGTCATGGGCAGGCGCAGCAGCTTGTAATTGAGAATGCCGCAGGCCGTGCAGAGTGTAAGAAGAATCGCGAAGAGGCTGAGTGAGGACATGAAATCTCTTTGCCGATGATGCCGGGATGGCCCGTTTTACCGCATGAGAACGTGAACGCACGCCCTTCGTCCAGCTTCTCACATTATGTCATGCACAAAACCATGGTTTACCTCCCGGGTCGCGTTGGACCAGAGGCATTACGCTGAACCATTGCGATATCGTATTGTATAGGGCTAGCCTGCTCATCCGGTCCCAGAATGACTGCCTGTTTTTGACTGGAAAGGGAGAGAGACCTGTATGAGCGAGAGAGGCATCATGGCCACGTTGAATGGTCTTGGCATGATAATGGTCGGGTTGC
>NZ_UEGO01000005.1 GCF_900465345.1 Asaia bogorensis
AGCTCACAGGATTGAACAACACTATCTATGTGCTGAGTGGTGGAGTATTGAAAGACTCCAAAATAGAAAACGGTCTTGTTGATGTTGCTGCTGGTGCATCAACTCATGGTAATACTCTGAACTCTACTATAACCAATTATTACTCAGGGGCGACATCCAGAGATGATACATGGTTCAATAGCGGGTTTGACTATAACTGGGCGACCTTCGCTTCTGGCGCGATGGTAACAGGAGCGCAGGCTCTTTCAGGTGGTTATATACAGCTGCAGGCAGGCGCCAGTGGTACGGATATACATGCAGTCAATGGTGGTTCCGCGGTTTTCGCTGATGGAACGGCAGAGAGTTTCACTGCGGCAAATGGCGGCTATGTCCAGTCGGGTGCAGCCGTCTATTCCGGTATGGTTCTCAATGGCCAGGCGCATGATAACGCCACGGTGCTCAACGGGATATGGTCGGCAGTCAGCATCGACGGCGTAACGGTATATAAAAGCAATAGCCTCACGGCCCAGTGGCCGGTCGTGCTTGGTACCGGCGCGACGCTCTACGTCATGAGTGGGGCAGTTGCATCGGGCCTGACCGGCCTGAACAATGCCGTATATATCCAGCCCGGCGGTAGTATGGCTGGTTCAAAGCTCGATAATGGCTCCGTAGTCGTGTCCGCAGGCGCTTTGACTCGCGACAACCAGCTCAACTCGACAGCTGTTTACTATCAATCCGGCGCCGCTTCTGAAAACGATACATGGTATAACAGTGGTTACGACTACAACTGGGCTACGTTTGTATCGGGTGCGTCGGTAACCGGCGCACATGTGCTTTCGGGTGGTTATCTGGAAGTGCAGGCAGGTGCGACAGCCTCGAATGTATATGCAGTCAGTGGTGGCTCTGCCATTCTGGCCTCGGGAACGACGAGCGGTTTTACGGCCACTGGCGGCGGGTATGTGCAATCCGGCACGGCCGTCTATTCGGGTGCAGTGATCAACAACCAGTTTCACGATAATGCACCGGTACTCAACGGTGTATGGTCTGCAGTCAGTCTCGATGGTTCGACGAGCTATACAAGCAACGGCGTAACCCTGCAGTGGCCCGTCGCGCTGGGAACCGGATCGGTGCTCTATGTATTCAGTGGAGCCGTCGCTTCAGGTCTGACCGGCCTGAACAATGCTGTATATATCCAGTCTGGCGGTACATTGGCGGGGTCCAGGCTCGATAACGGCGCGATCGTGGTCTCCTCCGGTGCTGTGACCCAGGACAATCTGCTCAACTCGACAGCCACGAGCTACGAAGCCGGTGGAGCGTCGATCAACGATACCTTGTTCAATAGCGGATACGACAATAATTGGGCTATTTTCTATTCCGGTGCTTCGGTAACTGGTACCCAGGTCTCCTCAGGTGCCTATCTCAAGGTCGAGTACGGTGCTCACGCTAGTGATCTTCTGGTTGCCGGTGGGGGTTCGGCCATACTTTTGTCCGACACCACGAATGGCTACACGGCAGGACAGGGTGGTTACGTGCAATCGGGTAATGCTTATTACTCAGGCATGACGATCAATGGCGAGAGCTATGACAACGTCCAGCTGCTCTACGGGGTATGGTCAGCGGTCAATGTGAATGGAGCAACGGTTTATCAAAGCAACGGCACGACGATGCAATGGCCGGTGGCTTTGGGTAACGGTGCTGTGCTTCATGTTGAAAGTGGCGCAGTTGCTTCAGGAATATCGGGTAACGCAGTCGCCATCTATGTCTCCAATGGCGGAACCCTGGCATATTCGCATATTGTTGAAGGGGGCGTGACCGTACTGTCTGGGGGTGTTACCAGCAGCAACGAGTTCAACTCGATCCCGACCGTGATATATTCGGGTGCAAGTTCTGTTGACGATACCTGGTTTAATAGTGGTTACTGTAATGACGGTGTAGCTGTTTATAGTGGCGCATCGATCACCAATGTCACTGTCGGTAACGGCGCATTCATGAACATCGATTATGGTGTGCATATCGGTGGTGATGTCCATGTCAGTTCTGCCGGAACACTCGTCACCTACTCGCCTTTCGGACACGATGTGCCGACGCCTGTGGCTCCTCCGCCTTCGGATGGGACGGTTCTGAGGGGCGTATGGTCCGCTGTTCCCCTTGATGGCACGACGGTATATCAAAGTAATGGTGTAACGGTTTCAGCGCCTGTTTCTGTAGCAGATGGCGCCGTCATCTATGTGCAGAGCGGTGCGGTGGCCAGTAATCTTTCCGGCTACGCAGTTGCGATCTACGTTTCTTATGGCGGCACGTTGGCCCATTCTTATATCCGAGAGGGGAGCGTTACGGTTTTCGGTGGCGGACTGACCAGCGCCAACCAGTTCAACTCGATCCCGACCGCGCTATATTCGGGCGCACGTTCTGTGGACGATACCTGGTTCAATAGCGGTTACTGCAACGACTTTGCGCTCGTCTACAGTGGTGCTGTTGTCAACAATCCCTCGATCGGTTCAGGCGGTGTCATCTCTGGTGCGCCCGGAGCCGTCATCACCACGCCCGCCGTAGCCAATGGTGGTGTGCTGATGGCAAACAATACGGAGATGGATCCCTGTTTCCTTGCAGGCTCGATGATTCGTACTGACAAGGGTGATGTCGCGGTTGAAGACCTGCTCGTCGGCGACATGGTGGCCTGCCTGGTCGAAGGCGAGACCGTTTTCCGTCCTGTCCGTTGGATTGGAAGCCAGCAGAATCAGCTCAGACCCTTCGAACCGCTCGACCTCGCCGGCTATCCCGTTCGTATCTGCGCAGGTGCATTTGGTGAGGCTCTTCCTTATGAGGACCTGCTGGTCACTCCGGAGCATTGCATGCATTTCGATGGACATTTCGTACCGGTGCGGATGCTCGTCAATGGAACCTCGATCTATTACGACCAGTCCCGACCGATTTATCATTATTACCATATCGAACTCGACCCGCACTCCATCATCCTTGCGAACGGCCTGGAAACCGAAAGCTATCTCGACACCGGAAACAAGGCTCACTTCGACAGACAGAAGGGTGCGGAAGGTGTCGTTCTGGGCCAGAGACGCACATGGCACGATGACGCCGCAGCAAAGCTGGAAACGGGCAGGGCTTTTGTCGAACCGATTTACAGGCGGTTCGAGACCAGAGCGAATGGTATGCCCAGAGTCGGGCTCGCCAGCCACGAGCAGGTCGTGTCTCATGACCCGGCTTTGCGTCTGACGACACTCGACGGCCGGACCTTCAATCCCATCAGGCGAAGTGGCGACATCTATACCTTCCTGGTGCCGGGTGGCGTAACTGATATGCGCATCATTTCGCGCACAGGGCGTCCTTGTGATGTCGTTGGTCCCTTTCTCGATGATCGCCGGGCGCTCGGCGTACGGATTGGCAAGATCACCCTTTTCATGAGCGGGGCGACTGCGGCCAATGACGATCATCTCCTCATCCCCTCGCTGGAAGGCTGGCATGGCCTCGAGGCTTCGGGTAGCCGCTGGACGGATGGTATGGCTGTCCTGCGTCTTGAGAACGGGCATTGCAGCGATATGTCATTGATCAGTATCGAGGTGCTGGAAACCGCAGGCTATCTCGAGGGAAATTCATGGGCCGAGCAGCGCTCTGCCTGAGTTGAGCCTTGCTGGCGCCTTGAGGATGGCGCCAGCAAGGCGGCCCGTTTGCAGTGGAGAGAGAAAACCTCTCCACTGCCTTTGGCTATGTCGGGTCGTATAGTCCCTGTCCGTTACACCCGGCAATTTGGGGATCATCAGGGGTTGGGATATGATGTGTGATCCTGAAACCTGAGAGACCCGATCGTGCTTGCAGAAACAGTGACGGCTACCTTGTTTGCAGCGCTGGATCGTCCGGACCTGCAAAGCCTGTCCGATCATCTGGTGTTCGATCTCTCACCACGGCTGAATCTGCCTTTCAGAGTCTCGGCGGGAAAGATAACTCTTGGGGCGATGGCCTTCGAGCGCCCACAAGTGGCACCTGTTCTATTGCGTTATGCGCTTGAATGGGCCTTTCTGCTGCAGATATTGCCGCGTGAACAGCAAAGTCTCGCCGCCTTGGCTGCTGCAAGGGTCGCGGCACTTTTCCACAGTCTTGATTGTGAAAGTCATGATCTGCCAATAGCCCTGGAATGGCTGCGCGACTTCGCTGAACCAGTGCCGCCGTCAGCCGCCCGCGTGGCGGCTCTTTGGCCCGAGTTGACCCAGTTCTGCCCTGAGGCTGCCGTGTCTGTCCGGACGCCAGGCCGCCTGCTCGAGCAGCTCAAGCCGTTCTGGTCCAGTATCGCTCCAGCTGAGTACCTCATGGCCGATGGCGGTGATGAGCGTCTCGCCATCAACCCCGGGACCGGGCTGAATCGCTATGGTTGCTCCCATCGCCCGCGACCCTGGGCGGTAACATTTTCATCCTCTACGGCATCGTCGCTGTCAGAGAGAGGCTATCTGGGGGCTGAAGAGGCCCGCAGACGTTTCCTTGAGGGCTGTCTCGACGGTGTTTCTGCAACCCATATGCGTGAAGGGGCCAGCCTGGAAGTGCGCGCACGTCTTGCCGCGCTGTATGGTCTGATCTCGGCCGAGCAGGTCGTGCTGGCAGCATCTGGGACCGATTGCGAACTTGCGGTTCTGGCGCTCGGTTTGATGCGCGCCCGAGGGCGACCGGTACGCAATATTCTTGTCGCGCCGGACGAGACCGGCAGCGGTGTGCCGCTTGCCGCCCAGGGGCGTCATTTTGCCGAAGGAACAGCTCTTGGCAGTGCTGCCGAAAAAGCCGAATTTCTCGACGGTTTTCCGGAAACGACAGAGATAGCCGGTATCGCGATCCGGAATGATGATGGATCGCCACGTACGGCAGCCGATATTGACGAGGCCTGCCGATGTCTTGTCGAACGTTCGATAAAGGAAGGCTATCACGTCATCCTGCATCAACTCGATATGTCAAAGACAGGGTTGGTGGGGCCCACACGGCGGGTCCTGGACGCATTGGCGCGGGACTGGGCGGATCACCTGACCATTGTTGTCGATGCGTGCCAGGCGCGTCTGGCGTCTGAACGCATCAGGCAGATGGTACAGGCTGGCATGCTGGTCATGACGACCGGTTCCAAGTTCCTGACTGGTCCTCCGTTTTGCGGTGCCTTGTTGCTGCCTGAGTCTTTTGTTGCAGCCTTGCAGGATTTTACGCTTCCTCAGGGCCTCTCAGCGTATTTTCATCGTTGTGAATGGCCTGCGATGCCCAGTTCGACTGGTCTGCCAGACAATGGCAATATCGGTCTTGCCCTGCGCTGGCAGGCGGCGCTGGCTGAGAGTGCGGCTTTTGCAGATGTTCCGGCCACGCGTGTCATTGATATCCTTCAGCAATTCGAGAAACATGCCCGTAAGGTGATTGCCGCCCACCCTCATCTCGATCTTTTGCCAGTGCCGGATCTCGATCGTGCAGCATGTGCGGAAGGTATCAGTTGGGACAGCGTGCCGACGATCTTCTCGTTTCTCGTGCGCGACCCTGCCTGCCCCGAGAGGCCTCTGACACTAGAGAAATCACGCGCGGTTCATCGCTGGCTGAATGCCGATCTTTCTCCATGCATTCCGGGGGCTCCCCTGGCTTCACTGTTATGCCACCTTGGCCAGCCGGTTCCGGTGCCACATCCTGCGCTTGGGGGTGAACTGGCAGGGGCGCTGCGTCTATGTGCAGGGGCCAGGCTGGTATCAGGTGAGCCTTCTCATGCAGGATTTACTGATCCCGTGCGACTGGCGCGCGAATTTGCAGATGTCTGCAGGGCACTCGACAAGATTTCGCTGATTCTTGTCCATCTTGATGTTCTTGAGATCACCAATCCGGTTCCCCGTTACGCTCCCCACTCCCATTCTCTTTGAAAGTCGGTGGTATCATGACCCAGCCCAGCGCAACCCAGACCAATGCTCAGGCGCATGGTCACTTTCTTGACTCCATGCAGTTGCCTTCAGGAGTCACCCGCTTCTGGCTCATTCGTCACGCCATTGTAGAGTCCTCGGCCCGTCTGCGTGTGTACGGTGCATTGGATGTCGAGTTGTGTTCGGAACATCTGGCATTGCAGGTACCGTATTACACTGCATTAGGTCAGCGGTTGCCTGCACAGGCAAACTGGGTGGTGTCTCCCCTCAAGCGAGCACAGGATACGGCTAAAGCGATTTTTTCAGCTGGATATGGCCCACGCAATCTGACAATCGAACCCCGTCTTACAGAACAGTCCATGGGTGAATGGCATGATCTGCCTCATGAGGCTCTGCCGCTGAAATTGCGTCAGACAGCCCACAATTTCTGGTCGCTGTCAGCCTCCGAGCAGCCGCCTGGGGGAGAAAGCATGCTCGATGTCTGTGCCCGTGTTGGACATTCCCTTGATGAAATGGCCGATCGCCATGAAGGACAGGACACGGTAATTGTCAGTCACGGGGGGGCGATCCGGGCTGCGTTGTCTCACGCTCTCAATGTTCATCCGGACACAGGATTGCGTTTTTCGATCCAGAATCTGTCATTGTCCATCATCGAGCGGATCAATGGCGTCTGGCGTGTGGTCACGGTGAATGAACTGCCTTCCGCCTCTACGATCTGAAGTCACGCCTTCCGGCGCCAAGGTATCAGGGTGATGGACCGAAGACGCCATATCCAGGTCTGTGGTTTACTGGAGCAACGAGCGCCGCAGCGACGAGGAAGGTAGAGCATCTTTCAAGATCGACCGTCTGTTGACCCTGTCAATGCGCGCTATTGTCGCAGCAGGTGGAAGATCCTTGGATACTTTCTTTGTATCTCTGGTCACCCCGGCAAGAGGGGCTGCCGAACGGCCCACAAGGTGCTCACAATGCGGACGGCCCAGGCACGCCATTATTGCCAGTGCAGCGCGGCAAGAGTTCGTGTGCTCGGAGGCGATCTGATTTTGCGTCATGTGAAGGGCATTCATGCCTACAGAGGCTCAGACATGATTTGACCTCGAATGAGAGGCAGGCGGAGAACCTCTGTGCAAGAAGCAAACAACAGCTCTCATACATTGCGTCATGATGAAGATGTGATGACGTGGAATCAATGAATTCGGGCATGGTGACGTCTTCTTTAAGCTCATTATGCCAGAACGCTGCTCCCTCGCGTTCATGCGGTTACTGGCTTGTGGCGCTTATGGCTTCATCGGCCTCGGGTGTGACGGGTCTCGATACCGGACAACGCCATCATCCGGGCTGTCATGCGGGGATGAGTTGTGAAAAGCCTTGTGCATCTCGTGAGTGCCGTCATCGGATTGGTGATCGGCTTGCTCGGTATTGGCCTGACCCTGGGGGGTATAGACCTCGCCTGGCTGGGCGGTAGCTGGGCGTATATTCTTCTGGGGCTGATGATGGCCTTCGTCGGCTTTGCGGTCATGGCCCGCAAGGCGATCGCCTTGCCAGTCTCCATTCTGCTCAGTCTTGTGGCCGCCGGTTGGGCGTTCAGTGAAGTGGGTGATGTGTTCTGGCTGGTTGTGCCGCGCGTCGTTGTCTTCATTGCCCTGCCCATTGTTGTCGGTCTCCTGGCCCCGGGCTTCGGTGTGTCGTCGCGTTCGGGCGAAAAGGGGGCATTGCGTTCAAGCGCTGTGCCGCGCGCCTGGGGTTTCGGCATTGCCTCCCTCTATGCGATCATTTTCTGCGGGATCTCGCTGGGCATGTTCCAGCCCCATGCCGAAGTCACAGGCAATGCGGCTGACGCGCCGAAGCCTGACACGGCCCTTGGCCAGCAGAACGGCAATGACTGGCCAGCCTGGGGGCGTAACCTCACGGGTGATCGCTTTGCACCCTATGTGCAGATCAATGCCGGGAACGTTCCGGACCTGAAGCTCGCCTGGAGCTTCCATACAGGGGATCTTGCCATCGACGGCGCCGAGTATCAGGTCACCCCGCTCAAGATTGCCGACACGCTTTATCTCTGCACGCCGCTCAACAAGGTGATTGCGCTCGACCCGGTCACGGGCAAGGAGAAATGGCGCTTTGACCCGCATATGCAGGTGACGCGCGGCAACAAGGGCTGGAAGCGCTGCCGTGGCGTAAGCTACGCGGATATGACAACCATGTCGCTGCTTGCACCGGATGCCAAGGCTTTCGGCCCGCAGGACGTAGCCGATACCACTACAGCGCCGTCTGCTGCCGGGGCCGCTGCCTCCGCAGACACCGCGCCTGCCGCTTCCGTCTTGCCGGCTGCGCCTGCGCCAATCGATGCGTCAGCGCCTTGCGCAAGACGCATTGTCAGCACGACCAATGATGCCCGCCTTTTTGAGCTCGATGCTGCCACAGGTGCACTGTGTCAGGATTTCGGTGATCACGGCATGGTCAACCTGCTTGAGGGGCTCGGGCCGACAGCCCCGGGATCCTATTACCTGACATCTGCGCCGCTGGTGGCAGATGGCGTGATCATGGTGGGTGGCAAGATCAACGACAACATGACCGTGGGTGAGCCTTCCGGCGTCATTCGTGGTTACGATGTCCGTACAGGTCGTCTTGTCTGGGCCTGGGATGCCTCGCGTGGAAACCGCGACAGCCGCCCGCTACCCGCAGGTCAGATCTATGCGCCTGAGACGCCCAATTTCTGGGGCACGGCGTCTTACGATCCCAAGCTCGGCCTTGCCTTTATTCCTATGGGTAATCAGACGCCCGATTTCTGGACCGGTAATCGTCATCCCTATTCGGATGAATATAACGATACCATCCTGGCGCTTGATCTGCGCACGGGTCAGGAGCACTGGCATTTCCGCACAGCCAATAATGACATGTTCGATTATGACGTGACGTCACAGCCGATCCTGTACGATCTGCCCGGGGCGAATGGCGAGACGGTTCCGGTTGTGGTTGGCCTGACCAAGCGCAGCCAGATTTTCGTGCTCGACCGCCGGACCGGCAAGCCTGTGGTCAAGGTGACAGACCGCAAGGTCGCAACCGATGGTATGCCCGGCCAGCGCATCAGCCCGGTCCAGCCCTATTCCGACCTGTCGATCGGTGTTGCGCCGCTCAAGGAAAGCGACATGTGGGGAGCAACGATTTTCGATCAGCTCTATTGCCGCATCGCGTTCAAGAAGATGCGCTGGGAGGGTGAATGGACTCCTCTGAGCGACAAGCAGAAAACACTGATCTGGCCCGGCTATTATGGTGGGTCCAACTGGGGTGGTGGCGCGCTTGACCCGCAGACCGGCGTGTTGGTGGTGAACGATATCCGCATGGCCATGTGGGGTCAGTTCATCAAGCGCGAGGAAGCCGCTCAAGCGGGTCTCGTTCCCTCCACCGAAGGCGAATATTCTGAGCAGCTGGGCACGCCCTGGGGTGTGGAGCGCTCGATGTTCGTCTCGCCCATGGGGGCGCCCTGCTTCAAGCCGCCCTACGGGTCACTGACGGCCATTGATCTCAAAACCCAGAAAACGCTCTGGCAGGTCCCAGTGGGCAGTATTCAGGATGCCGCCATTCACGGTGTCTTTGGACAGAAGGGAATCATTCCGCATATCTATATCCCGGTCGGTATGCCCACCATGGGTGGCCCGCTGCTGACAGGCGGTGATCTCGCCTTCTTCCATGGCTCGCTCGATAACTACCTGCGTGCCTTCGACCTGAAGAGTGGCAAGGAAGTCTGGCGTCAGCGCCTGCCGGTAGGTGGTCAGGGTACGCCGATGAGCTATGTCCAGAACGGCAAGCAATATGTTCTGGTTGTAGCGGGCGGGGCGACACGCACCGGCACGAACGCCAATAAGGGCGACTACGTTCTGTCCTACGCGCTGCCCTCAACGCCCTGAGGTAACGACGTTCCCACCCGGCCCCATGATTGCCGGGTGAGGCAGTTTCCGTCCTTCGCAAGCAGGACGGAAACTGGTCATATGGCAAGGTGCTATATGATATGAGCGCTCCGGGAGCGCCGCACAGCGATTGAATATCCCGCTCCGCACGCACCCATTGCCTTGGCTCTGCTCTGACGAGAGCAGGTCAGGCCGCCTTTTCTTCATCGACAAGGTGGTGCCGATAATCACGGGTCGCCGCTCTTTCACCGCCATGCATGCCGCACAACCGATTGTTTCTGAGAGCATCATTGCGTCTTAGGCCTGCTTCGCAGGATTGCAGACATGAAAAACCCCCTGCCGGATCTGGCAGGGGGCGTTTTGCTGCGTCGTCCTATGCAGGGCTTGGTCAGGCTGGGCGCTTGAGAAGAGAGTTATACAGAGCGGCCAGTTCTGCCGCCTGATCCTCATAATTGGGGAGGCTCGCCTTGTTCGGGTTCACATAGTGATCGAACCGTTCTTGCTGATCGAGAATTGCCTCGACAGCAGCCTGAAGCGGGGCAGGATCATTGATGATCGGGATAAGCGAGCCATTCACGCCATCCACAATCTCCTCGGACTGTCCTCCGGGGGCGGTGGAGATTACCCAGACGTCACGTGAGAGAGCCTCACGAACAGTCAGACCGTAGCTTTCGCGCCATTGCGAAGGGAAAAGAAGCACATCAACCTGATCGTAGAAATCATCCAGCCCAGCCTGATTATAGGCAGGAACGGTCCTGATCGTGCCTTTGACC
>NZ_UEGO01000031.1 GCF_900465345.1 Asaia bogorensis
CGAACCTGGCGTCGTTCAAGGACCTCGGTGAACCGGGGCGTCGTGAATTGTGAACCCTGGTCCGTGTTGATAATCTCCAGCGCGCCGTAGCGGATCAACACTACCTGCAGCGCCTCGATGCAGAACTCCGCATCCATCGTGTTCGACAGCCGCCAGGACAGAACCTTGCGCGTCGACCAGTCCATGATCGCCACGAGATACAGAAAACCCTTGCGCATCGGGATGTAGGTGATGTCCGAGCATCGCACCTGATTGGGGCGATCAATGACCAGATCATTCAGCAGATACAGATATTTCCGATGCGTCGGATGCGGGATGGTCGTGCGTGGCTTCTGGTAGATCGCCCGCAGCCCCATCGTCGCCATCAGCCGACGGACGCGCTTGCGCCCGACATCGTAGCCGAGACGACGAAGATGCCAGGTCATCAGACGGGATCCGTAATACGACGTCTCCAGGAACTGCGCGTCGATCAGCCGCATCAGTTCAAGATTGCCCTTATTCTCCAGCACCGGCCGGTAATGCACGGACGACCGGTCAAGCTGCAGCAACGCGCATTGCCGCACCACGGAAAGCCGAGGCCGCTTCAGGTCGATCATTTGCCGCCTCTGAGCACGCCCAGCCGCACAGAGGCATCCCGCAAAAAACCCGTCCCACCAGCAACCGGCCAATCTTTGCGTGAAGTTTCTCCACGTCGGCCGGGCTAGCCGTCGCCTCCGGTGCCGCCTTGCCCGAGAAGATGCCCGCCATGCCCTCGACAGCCAGGCGCTTCCACTTGGCAATCAGTCTGGTGCACACCGTGCTTCGACGCCAACTCCGCCAGCGTCTGCTCGCCCCGGATCGCCTCCAGCGCGACCCGCGACTTGAACTCCGCCGAATATCGTTTCCGCCTAACCTTGCCCATATGCCCGTCCTATCTCAGGCCGGTTTATAGCTTACGCCCTTGGCTGAAAAACCGGGTCCACCTCTCGTCAGGAAAGATCGCCATTTTGCACTATGCTGATGACGCCGGAAGAACGGCCGACGCCGTCTCTCGCAAGTTGCGTGGCGGCGTTTACCTCTTGGGCCTTACCCCCTCGACCAGCGGCCCCCAGGACCCGCCACGCATTATCGGACATTACAGACTGCACCACGCTCATCATGAAGATCTCTGCAGATCCACAATATCTCCAAGCTCTTAAAGAACCTAGTCTTCCACTAGGGTTCTAAAAATCGTTTGTAGCACCTCCACGGAATAGTGTCGCCGAATGTAATCCGTACCGGCGGAGGCCCGCTTCGTAGCTTGGTCGCGATCCGTCAAAGCAGTGACGACGCAAGCCGCGAACTCGGCGCAACTGGTTGCTTGGAACAAAATCTTATCCGGGTCGATAAGCCCCTGCGCACCGACCGGCGTAGTCACCAAAGGAACACCCTTGGCCAGTGCCTCGATGACCTTGCCCTTGACGCCGGCACCATAGCGCAAAGGAGCGATGGCTAGCGTGGCGTCTTCGTAAAGCCTCTCCAGTTCGGCATCAGTCACAAAACCGGTTACGGTTATGTCTGCATTCTGCAACGCGATGACCTCTTGAGATGGCTTAGAGCCCACGATCATCAATTGCAGTGCACTCACTTCGCGCTTTACGATCGGCAACACCTCGTTGACGAACCATGTGATGCCGTCACAGTTAGGAGCATGATTGAAACCGCCCACGAAAAGCAGTTTCATAGCATTGTCGGGCTTTGCCTGCTGCGCCGCCCGCCGCGAGGAGCAACCGATGTTATCGGTCGGGAAGACGACCACCGGCAACGCGAGGAACGTACGCTTTCCTCCCACTACGCACGAGACGTAATCCACCTCTTCCTGATCTGGATAGAAGACGACATCGGCCTTGCCGCAAATCTGCAGCTCCTGCTCACGGGCGGCTTCGATCTCTCCTAACGTCACATTTTCGCCAATTTCCATCGCTCGCGTTAGACGCTTAAAATGAAGATCATGGCCATAGAACATTACTTGCGTGCGCGTATGTTCACGCAATGCGTCGACGTAAGGCTCGGCAATATGGGGGCGATTTATGAAGGCAGCCTCGTAAAGGTCTGCGCGTTCACGGATAAAGTCTGTAAAGCCGTTCTGGAATTCGGGCCCATAAATTACCTCTACCCCCATGGCCTGATAAACCGGAGTATAGTCTGGATCGCGCCACAAATTATCAGGCCACAAGGTCACTGCATAACCCAGAGCGATAAAGGCTTCGACGCAGTTGAAAGTCGAGCGTGACCCAGCATCCTGATCCCACCGCGGTACGTAATGATCGACGACGAGGATATGTCTCTTATTGAACGACCTGTCCCGTGCACGAAGGACGTTGACAGCGTTGGGATAATGATCGCGCTCTAGCACGTCACGCCAGCGTTCAAGCAAACGTTCCGTATTGATTGCCTGGTAGGCCTTGATGCCGGATTCTACATCGCGCCCATGGCTGCGCCCTTCATGATGGATGACCTCCGCCTCAGGAGCCAAAAGAGTCCGGTAGCCGCTCGCCCGCAGACGGAAGGCTATATCGGAGTCCTCGCAGTAAGCTGGGGTAAACAAGGTATCGAAACCACCCAATTCCTGCCAGACATGACGTGGGATGCAGATAGCGGCGCCAGACACGTAGTCGACATCCTTGAGGTAGCTGAACTGCGGCGCGCGCGGTGCTTGGTTACGGCCGAAATTCCAAGCGGAGCCATCTTTCCAATAGATGCCACCAGCTTCCTGTAGCGAGCCGTCCCAGTTTATCAGTTTGGCCCCCGTCAAACCGACGCGTTCAAACCGGCAGAAAGGCTCAAGCAGCGCGTCCATCCATAGCGGCATCACCAACGTGTCGTTGTTCAACAGTAGAACATAGCGGCCTTCGGCATAAGTCGCAGCAGCATTGCAATTGCCGAGGAAACCTTGGTTTTCGGCATGCCGCACATGCCGCACACAGCCACCAATAGACTGAATTAGCGTAGCAGTAGCGTCAGTCGAACAGTCGTCGGCGATGATGATTTCAAAACTATGGCTGGTCTCCGCATCCAACACACTGACAACGCACAGTAGAGTATCGAGGATATTGTTGTAGACGGGGATTACGATAGAGACATCGGGAACACCTGACGTGCTGCGTCTCACGTTGCCAGCACAGTAGCGAGCATGTTCGACAAGCAAGTTGCAAGTTTCTGAAGCAGGAAATGTTTCAGCCTCGTTCTCGAATGCAGCCATCACCGAATACAGGTACCAGATGCGGTCAAGCACCATCTCGTCATACCGTTCGAGCACGAAATCACGAAGGCCTTGAGGTGGCCAGTAATCGTTAAGCGGCCGTGGTGGCCAAGAGATTAAGGCAGGAGACAATGTTGCTGTCACATGGGCAATATCTGCACCAGGTTCACCCGGCTCGTTGTTGTCCTTCGCAGTGGCCTCAAGGTCTTCGAAGTTGGCAAGTAGTTCGTCAACGTCCAACTGCGGTTCGTCTTCGGGCACGTCGCATGCAAGCATGAAGTCGAGAACCGACCGGTTGCGGTAGTTGTCCGGCAACCACAACCGCGAGTTAGCCGTGACGCCTCTTATCGGCACTTCACGCCCTTCCAGTAGGCCATGCACAATGAAGTGCGTGAGCGGCTCGATATCAGCGGCGCGTACGTCCGGATAGCGATCAAGATAGGCGTCCGGATCAAACACCGGCGAAGGTTTGCGCCCTTCTTTCCAGCCATGCAGAAGGTAATGCTCGAGTGGGCTCATGCCGCCGTCTGCTAAGACGTCGGAATTACGATACAAATACCAATTATTGCAAAACCAAGGATGAGGATCACGACCTTCACGCCAGCCCTGTTCTAGGTAGTGCTGCAGTGGCGAAACTTCGCGTCCATCTAGCTCGCACCGCTGCTCACGATAACTATTCGCATCAAATAGCGGATGTGGATCAAGCGCCCAGTATTGAGGGTTTCTCAGATATGACCGTAGCGAAAGGCTGCCTAATGCAGGATTACTACGCGCAAGCCAGTCGCGGCTAAACAGACAGGTGCGCAGGCTACCCGGCACCGGGACGCCAGCAAGCTGACGCAAACGAGGCCTGGGCGCCGGTATCGCCTTCCCTTTAATTTCTTTTATCGCCTGCGCCAGTTCGTTGCGCACACTGCGGTGTAACGTCCTGAACTCTTCTCGATTGCGGGCTTCTCGAGCTGACAAAAGCCGACGCTTGGGAAATTTCTCCAAAAGTTTATTACGTAACTGCTCCAGTCGTGGTGCGAGTTGGGCCTTTTGCGCGGTCAGGGTGGCACGAGCTTGATCAAGCGCGACTTGTGTAGATTCATGTTCGCCTACGATTTCTTCGTGGCGTACGCGCAAAGTCTGCAAAGCGTTGTCGGTACGTTCGATCCGCGCTTGGGCGGCATCGAGCATTTCCTGCTTGGTCTTAATCGTCGCCAGCGCTGCGCTGTGAGTCTGGGTCACAGTTCTCAGCTGCTCCTGAGCGACTTGAAAGTCGCCGACGGCAAGTTCATGCGCTAGCTCTAGCTGTATCGCTTTTTGAGCCGCATTGTGCAGAGTCTCTTGGGTGGCTTGATCGAGCTCTCGTTCTCGCGCCTGGGCCTCCTCCAAGCTCAACTTCAACTTATCGCGCTCGACCAGTATAGAATTTAACTGATCGTCATTCGCGCGGCCGTGTGCACGCTCCGCATGCAGATCATTGCAAACGGCGGCATATTGGCCCTCCATTTCAGCGATCTTTGCTTCCATTTCGTATAGCATGCGCTGATAGCGCTCGTTCAGCGCGTAGAGCCCTTTCAACAGTTCAGGAGTGTCGGCTCCTACCTCCGCGCCAACCAAAAGCTCGATGTAGCGGGCGAGTGCGGCCCAATCTTTATTAACATCGCGCCTTGCCTCTTCGAGTAGCCGCTCGCGCTCTGCCAAAACATCGGAAATTTGCTGCTGCGCTTGTTGCAACCTCGCTTCGGCTTCCGTCTGTTCTCGCAGTTGAGCTGCATCCAGGCTCAATTTTAACTTATCACGCTCGACCAGTATGGAATTCAACTGATCGTCATTCGCGCGGCCGTGCGCGCGCTCCACGTGCAGATCATTGCAAACGGCGGCATATTGGCCCTCCATTTCAGCGATCTTTGCTTCCATTTCGCGTAGTATGCGCTGATGGCGCTCGTTCAGCGCGTAAAGGCCTTTTAACAGTTCAGGAGTATCGGCTCCCACCTCCGCGCCAACCAAAAGTTCGATGTAGCGGGCGAGCGCGGCCCAATCTTTATTGACATCGGGCCTAGCCTGTTCGAGTAGCCGTTCGCGCTCTGCCAAGACATCAGAAATTTGCTGCTGCGCTTGTTGCAGCCTCGCTTCGGCTTCCGTTTGTTCTCGCAGTTGAGCTGCATCCAGGCTCGATTTTAACTTATCACGCTCGACCAGTATGGAATTCAACTGATCGTCATTCGCGCGACCACGCGCACGCTCCACGTCCAGATCATTGCAAACAGCGGCATATTGGCCATCCATTTCAGCGATCTTTGCGTCCATTTGGCGTAGCATGCGCTGATGGCGCTCGTTCAGCGCGTAAAGGCCCTTCAACAGTTCAGGAGTATCGGCTCCCACCTCCGCGCCAACCAAAAGTTCGACGTAGCGGGCGAGCGCGGCCCAATCTTTATTAACGTCCTGCCTGGCCTGTTCGAGCAGCCGTGCGCGCTCTTCAGTAACGTCGAAAACCTGCTGCTGCTGCTGCGCCTGTTGCAGCTTTGCTTCCACCTCTGCGTGCGCGGCTTGTGCCTCTGAGAGTTGCGCCAAATATTCTTGCGCCTGCGCACGCGCCGCAGTTAGGTCGACACGCAGAGCCTCGTCTTCATCATGTAAGCGCGATGCCCACGCCATGACCTTTTCATGCTCGAGCCAAAGATCATTATCAGGTATAAATAGTAGAGAATTCTTAGGAAAATTATTTTCCAGTTGTTCGAACGAGCAGGCAGCTAGCACATATTCAGGATCGTTGAGATCCAATGGCTCGTTCTTGACCAAGATCGTATGATTATCGCCGGTCTGTCCGTTATAGATAAGTGCTTCCGATTGGTTGTCAACATTAATATTCTGCTCGAGATCGAAGCTGACAGACGACAGCAGCATGCGCGTGGCAATCATGCGGACATGTGGAAAATGACCGCGAAGCAGCGTTCTAAATTCGTTTATGTCCATCTCTGATGTATGGAATATGTTGGGCGGCTTATAGCGGTTGTAGATCGGCTTGTTCGGTGTGGAGACCAGAAAACGGCCGTTGGGACGAAGCACACGCTTGACTTCGTCAATTAGGCTTCCGGTATCTTCTATATGCTCAATCATTTCATTCGCAACAACAACATCAAAGCTGTCGTCGTCGAAGGGCAGAGCGCAACTGTCTCCCACTACATATCGAATATTTTCATTTCCATACCGGCGACGGGCTTTGACCACACTGTCCTGACTAATGTCCAGCCCGGTAGCACTCGCAGCCACTGTTCCCAGTATTGCTGTGCCATAGCCGGTCCCACAAGCCAGATCGAGCACCCGTAGCCCCTCAACCCATTCTCGACATAACGCATAGCGATGAACGTGCTCGTAGAGTATGCGTCCATTGTGTGTTGCGGGATCAAAGCGTTCGAGATCTTTGGACATAATTGTGTGATGTTCCATTCAGGGCAGTGAACATGCCAGATCATTGGAGTGGTCGATTATCATTCCCCATCTGGTTTCCCTTATCAGATTGTAGAAGGCAAGTTGAAAACAGTGTTGCCGCAGCGTCATCTGCCGCTTGTGGCTCGGAAAAGCCGCTCGACTATGCGAACGACCTTCGGTTTGTCCCTTACCACCTTGCCCCAATTCATATTTGGCCTTGGCTCACCGTCACTCCTGAACCCAGTTTGCACAAATTCAGGCGGCCAAGCGCCTTATCGGAATAGGCGAGGGTGTAGGTCACGTTGACAGGAGGCCTATCGGCTGGGAGCAAGACCTGTTTCAACTCGTGCCTGCAGGTAACGGCCAGCGGGAGCGGGGATAACACGAGGCGATCTGACGGATCATGAATGGTTGTTGATTGGTCCGCTTCTGCCACCTGAACGCGGACGTTGGGTGCGCCCAGCTGCAGACAACCGCCTGTCTCTCACTGACATGCTGCATGTTCTGCGCACAGGCTGTCCCTGGCGCGACGTGCATGAGCGCTACGGCAAATGGAACTCGGTTTATGTCCGGTTTCGGCGTTGGGCTGGACAGGGTGTCTGGGATGCCATGCTGCAAACCCGGGTAGAATTAGGGCTTCTCCATTACTTCCGTGAACCGGGGCGTCGTGAATTGCGAGCCCTTATCCGTGTTGAAGATTTCCGGCACGCTAGAGCGGATCAGGGTCTCCTGCAGTGCTTCGATGTAGAATTCGGCATCCATCGTGTTCGACAGGCGCCACCACAGCATTTTGCGATTCGACCAATTGATGATCGTCGCGAGGTAGATAGAGCCCTTGCGCATCAAGATGTCGGTCATGTCGGAGTACCAGGCCTGATTGAGGCGGTCGATCATTAGATCTCACAGCAGATCGGGATATTTCCGATGTACCGGATGCGGGATGGTCGTGCGTGGCCGCTGGCAGATCGCCCGCAGCCCCATCGTCGCCATACCTTCAATGGCCTGACGCTTCCATTGGGCGATCATCGTCTGATACACACCGAGCTTTAATGCCAGTTCCGCCAGCGTCTGCTTACCCCGGATCGCCTCCAGCGCGACCCGAGACTTGAACTCGCCTGTGAGCCTCTTTCACATAACCTTGGCCATAAGTCCGTCCTCTCTCAGGCCGGTCTACAGCTTACTTTCCTATCCAGAAAACCGGATCCACTTATGTTAGGCTGTGTGCCGGACGCTAAGAGAATCTGGCTGTTTCGCGGACGTCTGGCACAGGCAGGGGCTATTGAAAGACTGTTTGATCGTTATGATACTACACTGCGCAACGGCGGGTATTTGCCAATGTCGGGCCAGATCCTGGACGCTGGAGCTCACCAGAGCAAACCGGCAGTACTATGGAACCACCCTTCCCAGCAGGGTAGAAGTCCCCGACCCGCTCAAAACACAGATCAAAAACACCCCCAAGAACCGACAATCAAATCATCCAAAGCCCAGAATCATTACCGGGGAAAATAAATTAACGTCCCTTCAATTACTCCATTTTAATGACCAATTTCATTTGTATTATATGATTGTTAGTAATTATATTTTGATTAATCTCGACTATAGACGTCCTCGATGCGGACAATATCATCTTCCCCAAGGTATGGACCAGATTGGACTTCGATCAACGTGAGTGGAATTTTTCCTGGATTCTCTAGGCGGTGCACGCAGCCGAGCGGTAGATACACGCTCTCGTTTTCACGAACCATAATTTCGTTTTGGTCACGCGTAACGATAGCGGTTCCAGCAACAACGACCCAATGTTCAGCACGATGGAAATGCTTTTGGAGAGACAACTTGTGACCAGGGTCAACATGGATACGTTTGACTTGAAAGCGATCGCCCTGAATTAAACTCTCATAGAAACCCCATGGACGATACATCCGATTGTGGTTGATTGCTTCAGGTCGACCTGCCGCAGTGATCTTTGCAACAACTTTTTTGACATCCTGTGCGCTATCACGATGAGAAACCATCACAGCATCTCCCGTGACGACTACGATAAGATCCTCAACGCCGGACACAGTCGCCAGAATGCCATCCGAACGGACATAGCAGTTTTTTGTATTATCGAGGAATACGTCGCCGAGAGCGGCATTCCCGTCATCGTCTTTCGGCGTAAGTTCCCAAAGAGTATCCCAACTTCCGACATCGGACCAATCAAAACGCGACGGTACGACCGCGGCAAGATTTGTACGTTCAGCGACGGCATAGTCAATCGAGATATCCGGAGATCGAGCGAACGCAACTGTGTCCAATCGCTCGAAGTCCGCGTCAGTTACGCGATTTTCGACCGCTGCCTGAACAGCAGAAAAAACTTCGGGCTCAAATTTCTGGATCTCATTCAGGATAACGCTTGCGCGCGCCACAAACATACCCGAGTTCCACAGAAAGCGACCATCTCTAACAAGATCTTCAGCTCGGTGACTATCTGGCTTTTCTATGAACTCCGAGACGGCATAGACGTCCTCTATTGTGTCAAGTTTTTGACCGCGTTCAATGTAACCGTACCCGGTTTCAGGCCTGCTAGGGTGAATGCCGAACGTTACGATGTAACCACTAGATGCAGCGCTGATCGCGGCACTGAGGTCCTCCTGCAGAAGGTCGTCCTTACGTATTGCCGCATCTGCGGCCATAATCCAAAGGACCGCGTTAGGATCGGTTTCTGCAACAAGAAAGGCAGCAGCGGCGATAGCTGGACCCGAATTACGTGCAACAGGCTCTAGGACGACTCGTGCTGTCTCGACGCTGGCCTCTCGAAGTTGTTCCGAGACAATAAAGCGGTGTTCGCTGTTGCAAATAACGATAGGCGCAGAGAGCCCAAACGATGCACCGCGCAGCGCAGTCTCTTGCAGCAGGGTTTTGTCCGAGAGGAGTGGCCAGAACTGCTTTGGAAAGCTCTTTCGGGATACCGGCCAGAGTCTGCTTCCCGAACCACCAGAAAGAATAACGGGGAAAACCATGGAGGTCGAAATAATCGTCTTATCTGATTTCGGTACACTCATAACACGAACCACTCTCTTGGACTCTGAAGCGATACTCGAACGCGACTAATAAAGATTTTGACGCACCATTCAGCTTTTTTTTCAGAATGGGAGTTTGGATAAAACCGAATTATCGAACAGTCCTATTTCGTAGCATGTTTTACACTGGCCGCAAGCAGCATTGAAGCGCGCTCAGGAGAACTGGCTTACACATGAACGCGTAGTTCTGATGCATCGCCCGAGGGACGGAGTTGTATAATCTCGTCATTTCCGAAGATGATGCGTAGTCCGTCTGTCTCGTCAATGTGCACTACTCGGCCACAGTGCTGCGCCAGAAAAATATCATAGGGATCGGCCGTAATCTGACGTTGCAAAGAGAGAATAATCGAAAGAAATTTTTCCGGCAGATGAGCTCTGTATGATCCTGTGATAGGAAAGCGCGTCTACGATCTGTACCGTCATCGCGAGCGTCAGATCGCCATTTTTCGCAGCAATCAGGCCTCCCGCACCGTTGATCAGCCTGTCGGCTCTCAGGACAAGATCAGTGCCGCTGGAGACGATATCCTGATTATCGAGATCGCCTGAGACCGAGAGCGTCATACCGCTATTCCCAAGACGGGAACTGCTGGCACCAGATACATACTACTGTGTAGCCAGAGAAACTACACCGGCCGCACCGTTCGTACCCCCCCTAGTTTAGTACGGTGGAAAGGGGGGCCCCTCCGTTCCGCAGGATAAGATCCGACCCCAGTGAGAGCACAGTCCCGCCACCACGGTTATCGCGGGAACTGATGGTGGCCGTAACCTTGTCTTGCCCCTGTATGGTACCAGCCCGGTTATCGACACCGGCGTCATGACGTCTCGTCTTCGCACGAGGCGCCTTGACGCTCAGGCTGTCAGGCTCGCCTCGTGACCTGTCCGCTCCCGATCGTGTACCACCTCCACGTCGTGAATGATCTGGAACAGGAGCCGTCGCGCCAACTCCCTGAACCAACCATAGACCGTACGCCAATGACCGAAATGGATCGGCAGCGTCCGCCAGCCGAAGCCCGAGCGAACCAGGCAGCGTACCGCACGGCGCAATCCGCCCCCATTCCTCGTCCGTCATGTTAGACGGACAGCGCTTCGTCTCTCGGGCAATCCCGCCCATTCTGGCTCTCTACTCTGGCGTCCACATCAAGAGCTTGACTCACATTTTAGCGACTTTCCAAACAGGCTCTAGGACGACGCGAAAACTACTACTGATCTTTTCAAGAGAATTTGTGCCGTGGGTATGCCTGCGCTGACGGAAGCGCCTGCATCTATGACCACGATAATAGCCGAGGCTTCACGTATGCGCTTAATAACATCTGAGATTTTTTATATCGAGGCGAGCTCTGCGCTTCCGGGTTAACGCTGCGAAGACTATTCCAGTCTGCAAAAAAACATCTCAGCCCGGGCCAACTGAATTATCGATACTTACCCTTCAGAGGGGCTCCGGGTGCAGGCTAATGTCAACCGTCAGTTCTAGGTCACGTTGACGGAAGATCCGATTCAATGTCTTGCGGCGCCGAGGTTGAGGAAACTCACGAAAGAGAAGGCGGTCTTATCATAGCGGGTTGCGATACGACGCATCTGCTTGAGCCTGTTGAACATCCGCTCGATACGATCTCGGTCTCGATAGCGTCGCCAGTCTGTTTGCTGAGGAGCCTTACGGCCTTCGCGTGACGGAACAACCGGCAGGATCGCATGGATCAGAAGCGCCTGACGAAAACAGTCGCTGTCATAGCCCCGCTCAGCAAGCATAGCCCGCGGGTTTGGAACAGGCAACATCAGCAGGGTGTCTGTGGCTTTGTAATCTGAGACCAGGCCTTCGGTCAGGATAAAACCGAGAGGACGTCCCTGATTGTTGCATCGGGCGTGGATTTTGCTCGTATAGGCACCGCGTGATCGACCATAACCCTCCGAATGAGTTCCCCTTTCCCGTCTTAAGCTTGGGAATGGCCACGAACCACAGTGCAGTCGAGCATATGCTGCCAGTTATCGGTTAGTCCCAGATCTACCCGGGTTTGCGGCATGGCATCCCAGACACCCTGTCCAACCCAACGCCGAAACGGACATAAACCGAGTTCCATTTGCCGTAGCGCTCATGCATGTCGCGCCAGGGACAGCCTGCGCGCAGAACATGCAGCATGTCAGTGAGAGAAAGGCGGTTGTCTCCATCTGGGCGCACCCAACGTCTGCGCTCAGGTGGCAGAAGCGGGCCAATCAACGACCATTCATGATCCGTTAGATCGCCTCGTGCCATCCCCGCTCCCGCTGGCCGTTACCTGTAGGCACGAGTTGAAACAGGTCTTGCCCCCTGGCGATAGGCCTCTTGTCAACGTGACCTAGGCAGGTGCCCCAAAAAAAACTCAGCGCAGCGGCGCGGGATCATTCCCAATCGATTATTGATTGGCAGCATAACACATTGAAATATCGTCATTAAAAACATTCTTCACGGCGATATACCGTCAGCTATCCAGGCAAAACGGCTGGCTTTTGAAATTATTGGATTTTTCCGGGATGCCCCGAAAAACCGTACTTTCGGGATCTATCGTCAAGCGAGGAACGCAGGAAACAATCCGACTTGATCCATGCATTCCGCCGATTTCACGATGTAGCTCTATCATCAAAGCGGCCAATTGTCACGCCGGGCCGGAGCGCGAATGGCTCGCGCATTGTCACCAACTCAGTCGTTTTTCGCGCTGATAGCTTTCCAGCCCCATGTGCTTCGCTTCTTGTCGAAATTGATAACGGCTAGGCCTTCCACCCGATCGCCATCGACGACCCTGGATTCTGCAACGATATCCGGCGGAATAAAGATGCCAGCGGAAGTGAAGCCGAGGCCATTACGGACTTCGACATCGTCGTTGAAAGGCTTCAGCACATCCGTTCCAGGCGATCGGGTGGTAGAGGAAACCGACAGCGTCCGAGTCCGCGCACCTTTCCGGCTGTGATAGCGGGTCGCCCGAACCGCGACAGCCTGTCCTATCGTTGCTGAACCGGTAAAGTCGGCCAACGGAAACGTGCCGTCGATTCCCTTAGCCACCACAAAATGGAGGAGCGACTTGGCCCGGTTGATGTGATCGATCACGCCGCATAGTTCCGGCACAACGTCATCGCTGGCGCCGTTCCGTGGCTGAATCCGATGCACCATCGCCTTCCACGGTTCGGCGGTCGACACCTCCATCTGCACCCTGATCGGAGCGCCCGGCCGACAGCCCCGCACTTCCGGGTGCCCCGCAGAGACGCTGATTTCTAATGGCAGCGGGCTGGCCTTCACGAATATCCGCCGGCGTGTCCGATCCTTCTGCCCTTCCTGCCCCTCGATCACGAATTCGTCGCCGACTGATGCATCGGTCCAAGGGAGATGGGCGAAGAGCAACTCCTCGGCGCGCGACTTGAAGCGATCGTAGAACGACCGGCCCGGGGTAGATGGTGCCGCGGCAAGGAACCAGGCGCTTTCCGCCATCCGCTGGGCGTCGATGGGAATGCGGGTGCCCTCGCGACGTCTATGTTCGATCACCCGTTCCACTTCGGCTCTCGCCTCACCGGAATGATCGGCGGCGACCAGGGCCGCGAACTTGAGACGCAGCTTGCCGACGAACGTATCGTCCTCCGAGCAAGTCAGCGCCTTCGCATAGCACGAAAGGCGCATAGCCGGCTCCACCTCGAGGTCGCCGATCAACTCCCAGGTCCAATATTCGCCTGCCTTGCTGCGGGCGAACTCAGTCGCGAGCAGTCGAGCCTCATCTAGCCGTTCGAGGCCGCGCAGCAACTTTACCATGTTCAACTTCAGCCAGACGTTCTCAGGGAACAGCTCCAGCCCGCGCTCAAGGTAGGGCAGGATATAGTTCATCTCCGCTGGAGATCCGCCCTTCGCAGCTTCCTTGGATGCGCGTTGCAGCACCGTTTCCGCAAGCGGGGGGAAGGTCTTGCCGTCGTCGAGTCGGGACTCCTCGAAGTCCTCGCGCCGGAACGAATCCAGACCCCACAAGCGTGCGAATGCGGCGAGGCGGAGATGGTCGCCATGGGACAACCGGACCGCCTGCTGCATCATGCAGCTATGTAATAGACCGGACTCCGAGATGCCGAGCTTGAGATAGGTGTTGAGGTGCCGCTTGACGGTATCGATGGCGCTCGGCGCCAAATCCTGCCCCCCAGCCGCTCGGAAGATCGCCTGGGTGGCCCGATAGAGCTCCCAGCCGAAAGCAGTCTTGTCGTCCTTGGTCAGACCGCCTTTCGCCATGATTGCCGTAAACGCGCCAACGGCCATGTCGTGCTGGCCATCCTTGCCGAGCTTTCGGGCTGCCATGACGGCACGACGATCATCGTCGACCAATGCCAGCGCCCGCTCTCGGTGTTCGGCGAGAAGCTCATTTCCACTAGGGACCTCAAACTTCGTCAGCAGGCGCAGATAGCCATGCAGCGATGCCTGATCCCGGTCGGCGGCATGCCGCTTCACGAGATCGATCAGACACCAGCCGTAAGCGCCGACCTCCCATTCGTTCGCCTCCGGCGCCGCAACCAGTTCCGTGGCGAGTTTGAACGCTTCATCGAGTTGGCCGCCCTTGCGCAAGGCCGTGACCTGCTGCCCCGGCTTCACGGGATGACCTGCGCGGTGAGTATCTCAAGCACCTCGGGCAACAACTTACCCGCTGGGACGCCCTGCCTTCCCCCGACGTTGATCGGCATGCATTTCGTGAACCGATCTCGTCCGTCGTAGAAGACATCGACGACGGCAGCATCACCGCCACGCGAGAAGGTGTAGCGCTGGCTCCACGCCTGTTCCTTCAATCCCACAATGTGGATTTGGCGTTCCCTGAGAAGAGGCAAAAGGCGGTCGTGGAACTGTGCAAGGAAAGGGCGGCTTGGCGATTGCAGGCCCGACGAGCCACCCGTGCCGGCGACTGGCAGTGCCGAGCCAATGGACTGACCGACCAACGGCCGAAGAAGCTCGCCTAGCTGCTCGCTGAAAGCGCCTGCGGGAGGAACAGCCACCGCCGTAACCTTGAACTTGCCATTGTAACTGATGTTGGCGTGGGCGGTGTCGAGGTCACGACGCAGGTAGAAGGCTTCCTGGTACTGGTGATGCGCGACATCGTCGATCTCGATGCCCGTCTCCCCGAGAAGGTCCCGCACGCGCGCCAGAACACCGAGGCGGAATGCCTCCTGAGGCGATATGATTGAGGCGGTGCCTCCCGCCTGCGCAGCTGCCGAGAGCTGCCCATCCGTCGATGTCGTCGACACCTCCGAAGGCGACCACCAGTCAGGCCCGGCGACCTTCAACCTGACTTCGGGCGGGTCGATCATATACAGCTTCCCGCTTGAGCGGGTCATGGCCGTATAGAGCCAACGGAAATACTCGGCCGATCTCGGATTCTGGCCAGACGGGCAACTCACGAACACATGCCCCCATTCGCCACCCTGCGTCTTGTGGCAAGTCACCGCGTAGCCGAACTTTACGCGGAGCGCGTTAAAGTACGGGTCCTGGCGTATGATCTGGCTGAGGCGTTCTCGGTCGTGGCCGCGCTTCAGATCAGGGTGACGCTTGAGGAAGTCCACATAGAGCGCGCGCTGCTGCGCAGCGTCGAGCCCGGCCCCGCTATCGTGAAGATGATCGTCGAGGATTTTCGCGGTCAGAACGGTCTCGGCGCCATCTGGCGACGTAACGGTTATCTGGATGTCGCGGAACACTAACGACACCTCGATGACGTCGACTGTCCCGGTCTCCTCGTTACGGTATCGGAGATTGACGGACCGCCGCTCCACCATGGTTTCCGCATCGACGACATCGACAAACTCACCGTTAGCCAGGAAGCTGCCGTTCACAACGGCGTTGGCGGTGACGATCAGCCGATCACCGGCCGCCACGAAGTCACGTAGGGGGAAAAGTGCATCCCTGATCGCCCGGTTGTAACTGGCCGCTTCGCTGTTAGACCGCGTAATGACGATCGGAATGTTCGCTTCGCCGGTAGAGCGTGCCGCCATATATAATGGGAGAACCTCGTCGGCGCGGAGACGCAGGACATCTTCGCCGAAGTCGAAGCTGAGGCTGCCAAATGTGCCCTTTGAAAGGCTATCGCGAAGCGGCATGACGTTACGGATAATCCCGCTATTCGCCTTCTGCCGCAGCACTTCCTTCAACTCGTATTCGGCCGCATCCAACCCGAGGTGTTTGTGGAGGTACTCCGTATCAAGCGCTGGGGAGACGGACATCCCCACCGGGGGAAGCTGAGCGGGATCGCCTACGAGGATAATCTTCCGGTCGGTCTCGCCATGCTCGAATCCGACATAGCTGATCAGGTCGCGCAACAGATATGCGGTGCCAGACCGGAAGAACTCGCTCTCCGAATAGACATCCGAGAGAAGCGACGCCTCGTCCACGATATACACCGTGTTGGCCTGATCCTGATTGGAGGCAATCTCCGCATAAAACTTGAACGTCTCCGACCCGAGCTCCTGATCCCCCTTCGTATATTCCTTCAGGTCGCTGAAGTTGTAGATTTGGCTATGCACCGTCCGCGCATCGCGTCCGGTCTTCTCCGAAATAATCTTCGCCGCACGCCCGGTCGGTGCTGCGAGGCGGAAAGCGCGTCCTTGTGTCGAAAGATATTCGGTGATGCCCTTGGCGAGGAAGGTCTTGCCGGTGCCCGCATAGCCCTTGAGCAGAAATACACGCTGCTTCGGACTGGCGAGAAATGTGGAAAGCGCGTCGAGGCAGGCGGCCTGATCGTTCGACAGACTTTCCGTGAAAGCCTCATGAAGTGTGATGCCGGTCCGAAGTTGGCGCACTCTCGGATCGACTTCCGCCATTGCGCGGGAGACCTGCTCCCGTATGCGCCGGACGCGCTCCTCGGGAAACTTGAGTATGTTCGACGACTTACCCGGGACCGTCGGCTGCCGCTCGGCAGACACGTCCTGCGCTTCCACCATGGACGGAACCGAGAGGGGATTGGCGTTCTGCCTCGCTGGAGTCAGCCATTCGACGTCGGGACGCATGAAGCGGCAGAACCAGCACGAAAGAGACCAAGCATCTTCCAGAAGAGCTTCAGCTTGTGCCGGCGTAACCTTCCCGTTGTGTGCAGCATTGTTGCCGACCTTCCGGATAGCGTGAAATTTGGAAAGGAGACGGGCGTCGAGCAGGTCTGCATTCTCCAGCTGGACCAACCTGTCGAAATGCGCATGCGTTGGGTCGTACTGAAGTCCCAGTTGGCCAAACAGTTTGACGACCATTGCCTCGGTAAGCCCACGTAACCGGATGGCCACGAGATCCGGCTCGTGCGGTCCAGCCTGTTCCGCCTTTCTTCCGAGATCATGGAGATCTGGCCAGAACCGCTGAAGGAAATTGAAGCTATCGGAGTGCTCTCCGATCATTTCGCTGCACCCCGAACTACGACGCTCGCCGGAATGTCAGACATACCCATTACTGTCACTACACGCCCCCTCATCGTATTTTCTTAACTGGCCGCGTTGTTGGCTCGCGCAGCTATCTCGGCGCATCGTGCCATGAGCGCCTCGAACGATTCTGCGTCATCGAAGAGCAGCCCATCCTCGACCATGCGGGCATAGTCATCCTCCAGCGCCCTCGCAGCGTCACCTACCGGCACGAGCTGCAAGCCGCCGCTGACAGCCGCTGCATAATCGATCGGCGTGCGGTCGGCGGCCTTCTCTGCGAAGAACATCGACTTATGGCGAGCGACCGTGTTCGCCAGTTCGCGGTCAGCGAAGGCAGCGTCCGCAAGACCGGCTTCGTCGAGCCGGGCGACATCATACCAGTGCCGGGCGAAGCGGTCCCCACGCAGTCGGTCCTGCTGGCAGAAGACATGGATCGCGGTCGCCTTCTCCCAGAACGTCCGCTCGGCGTGCATGACGCGCGGACGCGCTGTCGGGAATATCAGGCCATCGATCAGGTCGGAGGCATCGCAGACAACATCGCGCAAACTGGCCGGCTCGCCCGTCGACCGCGCGCCGAACTCCAGCATGACGCTGGGGGCGACATAGCCCGATCCGACGGCGGTCGGTTCGTAGTCGATAAAGAGCCGATCACCTTCGACGCGGATCGCCGCAGCCAAACCTTCCGTTGCTAGGGCGTCGGCGATCACCGGCTGCACTACAGAGCCAACCCATTCCGGCAGCCGGCGACGAACCTCGCTGGACCAGCGCTTTTCCTCGCTTCGTGTTTTCGGCAGGCCCTCGCCATTGTCCCCGACTAGGTCAGGCGCGATGGCCCGGATGTCGTAGGTCAGATCCACATCTTCGGAAAACCGATGGATGACCTGATAGGCTTTCGACAGCGATGTGCCGCCCTTGAACACCAGATGCTCACCAAGCGGCGCCGCGTAGAGCGTGCTCAACGCCCACACCACCCAGACGTCCTTTTCGAGCAGATGCGCGGGCCGCCCCGAACGATCAGCCGCGACGCCAAGGGCGTCGCGGCGATCCTGAGCCGAGAGGAGCAGGAAGGTTTCAGCCATAGGCCGCCTTCCCGACACTCTGCGCCAACCATGTCGGAAGCTGCGGCGCGGCCGCCACCAATTCGCCAAATGCGCTGGGCGGCAGCTTTCGCTTCAATGTCCTGAGCGCAGTTTCGGCTTTCTCCGGGCCGAGCCAGGCCAAGGCCCGGACGGCCTCTCCCGCCGGCCGGTTGGCCAGAGCCAATTGCCAGCGCGGGGCATGGCGCAATTCCACGACCTGCTTGCCGAGATTCATCTTCCGGCTGCGCCCAGAAGTCAGATAGACCGAGCGAACCGGCACCTGTGTCGTCAGGCCAAGGACGTTTGCGGCCGCCGCACCGTTCGAGACAATGGTCTCGCCACGCTGGCTGGCAAGGGCCTCCACAGCCTGTTCGACCGACGGCGCGCGCGTCCCGAACCGACTGGCGACGGGGCGGAGATAGACACCACGCCCAGCCCGGATGAGTTGCTCGCGCTCGGCCAGACGCGACAAGGCCTGGTCCACTGCGGCGCGATTGCCGAGATGGAGCAGCCCCTTAGCGGACACAGAAGCGCCCTCGGGCAAACCCGCCATATGCGACAGAATCTGTTCGGTCAGCCGTGTCATTGTCTTTCTCCTGTCAGGAACATACGCAGTTTTCTGACAGTTTTCAAGGAAAGCGCCTTCGGTGCGAAAAAGCACGGACAAGGGGGAAAGCCTTCCCCTGCGGTCGAGCCAAAGGGTCTCGCCCGACCCCTTCTGCGGGGAGATCCCCGCAACGCCCCCATAGAGTGAGAGTGCGGACGGGTTTCCCGTGACGGGTTGAGGGCTGGAGAAGAGGTTTCCGGCGCCCGTCGCGGAGAACCGCGATGTTCAGCAAAAACCACAGTGCCCGCGCCAGTTCAGGCCGGGCGAGCCTCTATGACGACATCACCGACAAGATCATCGCCGAGCTTGAGGCGGGCCGTGCGCCCTGGGTCCAGCCATGGGGATCGGCCGCGGCCAAGGCGCCGCTCGCCATGCCCCGCAACGCTGCGACCGGACGGCACTATTCCGGCATCAACGTGCTCATCCTCTGGGGGGCGGTGATCCAGCACGGCTTCCCCGGCCAGAGTTGGCTCACCTTCCGCCAGGCACTGTCGCTGGGCGGCAATGTCCGCAAGGGTGAGCATGGCACGACCGTCGTCTATGCCGACCGCTTCACGCCGGAGGACGAGAAGCGCCGAGCCCGCGAGACCGGCGAGGACGCCGCCGCGATTCCGTTCCTCAAGCGCTTCACCGTCTTCAACGCCGCGCAATGCGACGGCCTGCCGGACAACACCGCCGCCAGTACTGCGATCGACGAAATCACCTGCTCGACCATCCACGGGTTTTGCCAGCGCCTCATCAAGCCCTATCCGGCGGAGGCGGACATCGACCCCGGCGCCGGCGTAATGGATCGCAACCAGGCCGATCTCACTTTCCTTGAGATTGTCGATGGCTGGTTGCGCGAGCGCCTGTCTGGCGGACAAGGCGGCATCCTGACCGAGATGGTGCTGCATAGCCCCGGCGAGACGGTGGCGCTGATCCATAAGATCGCGGAGAACCTGCGCCGCCGTCCCACGCTGGCGGCCCCGGCCGTCTCTCCGCTTGACGGCCACCTGACAGCGTTCCGGCAGGCTGCGGCGGATTTTGCCAGCTTCATGGATGGCACGGCGGCGGCAGAGCCGGAAACGGTGGCGATCGTCGAGCGGCTGGCCGGAATGGCCGAAGCCCTGGCGACCGCTCCCAACCCGGCGACGCCCGCGGGCCTAGTCCAGCTCCTGACCTCGCGGCCCCACCCGGACCTTTGCACCAAATCCGGAACCTTCGCGTCCTATCGCAAGAAGGGAAAATGGGCCGCCTCCGCCAAACAGGCCGGTCTTTCCAAGGCCGACGGCGATCGACTGAACGACGCGGCCGAGATCCACTACACCGCCTGCTGCGATGCCTGGACCGCGCTTGTGCAGGCCGCCGCCGGCCATGCCCTCTCAGCGCTGATCGACGAGGCGCATCCCATCCTGCAACGCTATCGCCACCACAAGCGCGCCAGCGCCCAGCTCGATTTCGACGATCTGATTTTCGCCGCGCGCGCCTTGCTGCGCGATCACGATGCCGTGCGCCGGGCGCTGGGAGAGCGTTTCGCCCATGTCCTCGTTGATGAGTTCCAAGACACAGATCCCCTGCAAACCGAGATTTTCTGGCGTCTGTGCGGCGAGCCGGTCGATGGCGATGACGATTGGACGCGGTTCCAAATCCGGCCCGGTGCGCTCTTCCTGGTGGGCGACCCCAAGCAGGCGATCTATCGCTTTCGAGGCGCCGATGTCGGAGCCTATGTCCAGGCGCGCGACGCCTTCCGCGCCCAGGACGCCGACAGCCTTCTATCGATCTCGACCAATTTCCGCTCCTGCGCCTCGATCCTCACCTTCGTCAACGAGCGCTTCGAGGCAGTCCTTTCGGCCGATGGACAGCCGGGTTTCACCGCGCTCGACCCGTTCCACGATGACCGGGGCGGCGTTTGCGTAGCCGCCCTCGACATCGCGGTGGCCGACGAAAGCGGTAAGGGCAGTGCCGAACAGCAACGCGACGCCGAAGCCGACGCCATCGCCGAGCTTTGCGCCCGGCTGATCGAAAGCCAGCCCATCATCGACCGCCGCAGCGGCGCCGAGCGCCCCTGCCAGCCAGGTGACATCGCCTTACTGGCGCCGACCAGCGCGGAGCTGTGGCGCCATGAGGAAGCTCTGGAGCGGCGCGGCATTCCGGTGGCGACCCAGGCCGGCAAGGGTTTGTTCCGCCGCCAGGAAGTCCAGGACCTGATCGCGCTGACCCGCGTCCTGGCCGATCGCCGCGACACGCTCGCGCTCGGCGCGTTGCTGCGCGGGCCTCTGGTCGGCCTGTCCGAGGAAGAGCTGCTCGACATCATCTGGGGGCTTCCCCGCTCGGAAGACCAGCCTGACCGGATTCCACGCCTAGATCTCGGCATCGACCCGGCCGCCATCGCACACCCGCTCGCGCGCGAGGTCATCGAACGGCTGCAATCGCTCTCCCGGCGCGGAAACAGCAAGACCCCGCACGAATTGCTTTCGCAGGCGGTGGACGTGATGCGCGTCCGTCCGCTTCTCCTCGAACGGCATCGCGGCCAGGCCGAGCGCGCGCTCGCCAACGTCGATCTCTATCTTAGTCTGTCGACCGGCTACGCCGTGCGCGGTCTGCGCGCTTTTGCCGAGGCCATGGCGACAGCGTGGTCCGACGAGGCCCGCGCCGTCGAGGGACGACCCGATGCACAGGAGGAAGCGGTTGCGCTCTTCACCATGCACGCGGCCAAGGGGCTGGAATGGCCAATCGTCATTCCGATCAACACCATGACCGGCGTGATGGCGCCCGAAAGCGCCGTCCTCGATCGCCAGACCGAGACCTTCTATTGCCCGGTCCTGGGCGTCCCGCCCGAAGGCTATGACGAGGCGCGCCAGGCGGAAAAGGAAGAGCTGGACCGCGAACGCATCCGGCTTTGGTATGTCGCGGCCACCCGCGCCCGCGAGCTTCTCGTCCTCCCCCGTCTCAACACCACGCCGTCGAAATCGGCATGGATCGGTCTCGTCGATCTATCGCTCGCCGATCTTCCCGGCCTCGATGTCTCGCATCTGCCCGCCAGCCTCACGGCCGCGCGCACGGGAGTGGACAACGCCCAGACACGCGCGATCTTCGCCGCCGAAGCTGAAATCATCGCTGCTGCGCAGACGCGGCTGACCTGGCTTGCACCCAGCCGCGATGAAAACGCCGCCGGGACCGTGCTCCGGGAAGAGGAGGCGTCCCTCTGGACCGGCTCGGCTGACGACCAGCCCCCCGAACCGGAAGTCGTCGCCCCGGTGCAAGGAGGCCGGGAGCGCGGGCTGATCCTCCACAAGCTCATCGAAGAGGTGCTGACCGGGGAAACCCCGGAAGCCGAGGCGGCGCTGATTGAGCGGGCGGCCGATCTCATCCGCTCGCTTGGCCGGTCGCCTGTCTCCGATCCAGCCACAGGGCTGTCGGCCGACGAACTGGCGGCCTGTGTCGCTCGCACTCTGGCCCTGCCTGACATCGCGGCCTTGCGACCCGGTCTCCTGGCCGAATTTCCCGTCTATGCCGCCCAGGCGAATGACGGCGTGGAAACCGCGACGGGCGGGATCGCCGACGCACTCACAGTTGGAAAAGATGGTCGCCCAGTCGTGGTGGTCGACTGGAAGAGCGACGTGAACCCCGACGCTCAGACGCTCGATCACTATCATGCGCAGGTGCGCGCCTATCTGAACATGACGGGCGCCGAGCGCGGACTGATCGTGCTGATGACGAGGGGAACGGTGATTGCCGTCTCGCCCTCGCCGCAGACCGTGTCGGCCTGACGGAAGGCGACCCGATGGCCTCCCGCACGCGCTCCAACGGCCCCAACCAGGACGACCTTTTCAATCCCGAGGTCGAACTGCTCCTGCCGGCTCGGCTTGTCATTGACGGCAAGGTGCTGGGAAGCCCGGTTCGTCAGTTGGCCGTTCCTGCGCGCCGGGTGCGTTGCCGGCTTCGCCCCTTCGCCATCCGCCGCGTCAATGGTTACGAGACAACCCTGGAATCCGGCGAAATTCTGAAGGTCATCAGCGCAAAGACGGTCACGCCGCTGGAGGCCGATCTCATTCTGCTTGTGCCCGGGGCAACGGAGCCGGACAAAATCGTCGAAGCACTCGAACTGGGTGCAGGCCGGTGGATGAGTGCTTTGCCGATCGGCATCGACACGCTGGATCGTTCCGCGCGCGTCGAGCGGCTCCAGGCGGTTTCTGCCTCCTGGATCGACGCCATTCATTTGCGCGAAGGACGGGCTGCGGCCGATGGTGTGCCGGCGCAGCCTGGCTTGCGGCGGCCCCAGATCGGCGCGCTTCATGCCGCGCTTGCCCATGCGACGCGATCGACGGACCCGGCCACCATCGTCATGCCGACGGGTACGGGCAAGACCGAGACTATGCTGGCGCTCAACGCCAACCGGCGGTTCGAGCGCCTGCTGGTGGTGGTCCCCACCGATGCTCTACGCGAGCAGATCGCAGGCAAGTTCGAGACCTTCGGCGTCCTGAAACAGCAGAGATGTCTCGATGAGACCGCAGCCTTTCCGTTGGTCATGCGGCTCTCGCACATTCCGGCGAGCGAAGCCGAAGTCGATGAAATCTTCGACAGCGCCAATGTCGTCGTCACCACGATGCAGATCGCGGGCCGCGCCGAGGCACCGGTGCAGGAACAGATGGCGGCCCGTGCCTCCGCACTCTTTATCGACGAGGCGCATCACATCGGGGCACGGACGTGGAAATCTTTTCGCGGGCTCTTCGCCGAGCACGAGCCGCCCATTCCGGTGATCCAGTTCACCGCCACCCCGTTTCGTGAGGATGGTGGCCGCGTCGATGGGGAGTCCATCTACACCTACCCGCTGAAGAAGGCGCAGCAGGAAGGCTATTTTAAGCCGATCCGCTTCGAGGCCGTATTCGGGTTGGATCAAGCCGACGCCGACCAGGCAATCATCGACAAGCTCGGCGAAGTTCTCGCCTCGGATCTGGACGCCGGCCTCAACCATCTGGCGATGGCCCGTTGCAGCACCATCGAACGCGCCAAACACCTGCATAGTCTCTATGGGGCGGCCTATCCGGACTACCGGCCTGTCATCGTCCACAGCCAGCAATCGCTGAAGGAGCGGCGCGAAAATCTGGCAGCGTTACGCCGCTTTGAGAGCCGGATCATCGTATGCGTCGATATGCTCGGCGAGGGCTTCGACCTGCCCGAACTGAAGATCGCTGCATTGCACGATCATCACAAGAGCGTGGCGGTGACGATCCAGTTCGTCGGTCGCTCCACCCGCCAGGATCCGACCTTGGGTGATGCGACGGTGATCGCCAATACCGGCATCGACGATGTCGATCGCGCGCTGGCCAAGCTCTACGCCGAGGACGCCGACTGGAACGCGCTGGTGGAGGCGCTCAGTTCGGCAAAGATCGAACGGCAGGTTCGCCGCGCCGAGATGTTCAAAGGCTTTTCGGGCGATCTAAGCGACATTCCGCTTCAGACCCTTGAGCCGAAAATGAACGCGGTCCTCTACCGAACGTCCTGTGACGCCTGGGATCCGTTCCGCGCGGAGGAACTCTACAATCCCGGCGTCTATCTCGGCATGAAACTGAACCCGCATCAACGGGTAGCGATCTTCGTGACTCGGGCGGAGGAACAGGCGCGCTGGACCTCGGCGCAGCAGGCAGTGAACGTCACCTGGGATCTGCATATGCTCCACTGGGATCAGGCCAGTGGCCTGCTCTATATCAGCAGTTCCGCCAAGGGACCGTTCGACCGCCTGGCAAAGGCGGTTTGCGGCGATACGACGCGCCGCGTGGAAGGCGAGGAGGTGTTCCGCAGCCTCCACGGTTTCAAGCGCCTCATTCTGCGCAACCTCGGCCTCACCCACCATCAGGGGCGCGGCGTCCGCTATTCAATGTATATGGGCGTGGACGTCGCCGACGGCCTCGACAGCGCAAAATCCCAGTCGCGGATCAAGAACAACATCTTCGCCACCGGCTTTCTCGACGGCATGCCGGCCTCACGAGGCTGCTCGGCGGAGGGCAAGTTCTGGTCCAGCGCCAAGGTCCATGACCTGACCGACTGGGTGGCCTGGTGTCAGGATGTCGGCCGCACGGTGAACGATCCCAGCATCACGACCGACGGCGTATTCAAGAGCGCGATGCGCCCCCACCAGATCAGCCAGCGCCCGGCTGTTCCGCCCGTGGCGATCCATTGGCCTGAATCTTTGATCACGCAGTTCGAGGAGCGGATCGAGATCTCGTTCGGCGATGAGCCCGTAACCTTCGCGGAATGCGATATCGAGTTGCTCGATAACGCTCGTTCGGGACCGCTGCGCTTCGCTGTGCGGAGCGATGAGCACGCGGCCGAGTTCGAGGTCGTCTTCAGCGACGGGCATGCCCGCTACCCCCAGCGCGCCGGCCCCAAGGCGACGATCAAGATCGGCAGCAAGGTGCAGACGCTTTCGGAATCCTTCGGCGAGGATTCGCCACAGATCGACTTCGGCGATGGCTCGCTGCTCATCTACAGCCACCTCTACACCCTGCCCGAAGGCGAAACGATCGAACCATACCCGTCCGACAAGATCGAAGCCTGGGATTGGTCGAAGGCCAATATCCGCGTCGAGTCGCAAGGCGCGAGCAAGCGCCCAGACTCAGTCCAACGTCTCGTCATCGACACGCTGTTGGCGGACCCCGATCCCTATGATGTGATCTTCGACGATGATGGCAAAGGCGAGATCGCTGATGTCGTGGCGCTGCGAATAACCGACAGCGTCGTTTCCGTGACCCTGTATCACTGCAAGTATTCGGGCGCGGATACACCAGGCGCGCGGCTCAGCGACCTTTACGAGGTTTGCGGCCAGGCTCAGAAGTCTGCTCGGTGGCGCGACCGGCCAGGCCGCATGCTTCAACACATGCTGAGGCGCGAAAAGATGCGCCGGGACCGTGGTCTCAGCTCTCGAATTGAACAAGGCTCGGCCGCCGCGATCAAAAAACTCAAGGTTGGGTGGCAAGATCACCGCTTCGAGTTCGACGTCCGCATCGTGCAACCTGGACTATCCCGGCAAGCAATCGGTGAAGAAGGCTTGCACCTGCTTGCGGGAGTCGAGACCTATTTGCTCGAAACCCGCGCAATGAGGTTGAAAATCATTGGTAGTCAATAATGCCGTAGGGCATCGGCAATCTTCTTGAGATGTAAGTTCTACTACGCCGTGGGGGCAGGCTTCGTGTCATCTCTTTTGGGTTCACTTTTTTGTCGCGCAAGGCGCTGGGCCAGGTTGAAAATCATTGGTAGTCAATAATGCCGTAGGGCATCGGCAATATTCTTGAGATGTAAGTTTTACTACGCCGTGGGGGCAGGCTTCGTGTCATCTCTTTTGGGTTCACTTTTTTGTCGCGCAAGGCGCTGGGCCAGGTTGAAAATCATTGGTAGTCAATAATGCCGTAGGGCATCGGCAATATTCTTGAGATGTAAGTTTTACTACGCCGTGGGGGCAGGCTTCGTGTCATCTTTTGGGTTCACTTTTTTGTCGCGCAAGGCGCTGGGCCAGGCTGAACAGATGATGTTCGGCGGCGCAGCGGGGGTGCGCGATGAGGTCGGATTCCTCATCGTCCACCAACGCTATGCCGATCACTTCTTCCCCGGCACGTCGGTTCTGCACACACGGCTGCGCTACGCGCTTCTCATCCCTTGGCTTTACCAAAGTCTTCGGACGAGGCGCCCTGTTCCCAAGGACTTTGGCCAAGCCTTCTCCGATCTCGAACATGAGCTGACCGGCCGTCTCAAATATGTCGATGGAGTGGGCGGTGAGAAAGATGGCGTGATCGGAGGTGAAGTCTTCCCCCGCGTGATCAGCCAACCACCAGCCTATGTTTATTGGACGGCTCTCGCTAAATGGGGACTGATCGGCACCCGCCCTAATGGCCGGCCGTGGAGCCGCCCGGATATGGCGAAGCTCTTGGCAGCTTCCGGCAAACGCGCCCTCCATGACGATGATGGCAAGCCCTTCGAGACAGTGGCCTGGCCAATCTCGGGGTTGATCGATGCTCCCGGCGACTGGGATGGCGGAGGAAAGCTTACACTCGACCTTTTGCCGCCGGAGCAGATCTATCTCGCAACCAAGCTGCGCGCCGTTCGCTCGCCGACGGATCCGGGCGAGCCATCGCTGTTGTCGAAGCTGGTCGGAAAGCCGCTCGGCGAGGCGGATCACTGCTGGGACAGCGAAATTCTCGCACTTGCCGGTAAGGAGGCCGCCATGCTGAAGCGGGCCGGCCAGGCGGCGGCGCTGTCCGCGATTGGCAGGGCAATTTATGCGGCTCAGGTCGAGACACTCAAGGAAACACGCGACAAGCGACCACAGCCAAATTTGCACCGCGCCGCGCTGAAAGACGCAGTCGAGCAATGGGGAGGGATTGCCGCCCGGCTGGATATGGACCTGTTTCTCGCCGAAATCGGGCACCTCCCGCCTGCGGTTGAGGGCGTGTTGCAAGAAACTTCGGCCTGGGTTCGGGCAAATAGCAAGGATCCGATGCCGCTGCTCGACGTGTATGCGCGGGCGGAGGTCAGCAGGAAGGATGATCGCGCGCGTCTCGCCAGCAACCAGTTCGGCGTCGATCGGCGCATGGAATGGCAAGGCGAGCGCCATGGTCGCGCCGAGCCGCTCCATTATCGCTGGGGGAACGTGAAACGGCTCCTGCGTGATCTGGAAGCTGTCGCATGAGCGATCGGCAAGCTTGGCACGGCCAACCCTACCTCGACGAACTGCGGCCCGGGCGATTGGAGACGGTCAAGCTCGCGTTGTTCGCGACCTACTCGCTCGACCTGTCTGCGGTCGCCGCGGCGTTGCTCGCCCTGATCGGTCGTAACAATGACAAGGGCAGTGGAACGGCCGTCGATTTTGCCGAAGCGATCGACAGGCTGCGCGATCACGTCAAGATCATCATCCAGCGGGGGCGGATCGCGCGCCCGGTCGCTCTCCCCCGGATCGCGGGCATCCTCGATCAGTTCATCGTTGAGCGACCCTACGATGAATACGAGCGTAGCTGGCATCCGAAGATTGCTTTGGTTGCCTATAACTGCCCCAAAGGGGAAACCCGCTGGAAGCTCTGGATTGGCAGCCGGAACCTCACGCGATCACAGGATCTCGACGCCGGCGTTTTGCTGGACGGCAGCGAAAAGCGCGCGAAGGGGCGGGTTCGGCTCCCTGGCGTCGGTGCTCTCGGGAGCACTCTCGCACGCTGCGCATCGCGCGAGGATGCCGATGACATCTCGGAGCAACTGGAGGCGATCTGGTGGGATGCGCCAGACGGTTTTCGCCTACGCGGCCTCCTCAATGGGCTGGATGAAGGTGTTCCCTTGCCAGCGGAGCCGCCATCCGGCGCGGTCGATGGCATAACGATCATCAGCCCGTTCCTGTCGCCCGACTTTCTGAAAAAGGCGGGCAACTGGGGGGCGGCTGGTTCCAGGACGCTGATTTCGTCGATGCCGGCCCTTGCCGAAATAGCCAGCCGGTCCAGAACCTCGCTGACGGGTTTCTCGAAAATCCTGGCCTATGCGGCGCCGGACGTGCTTGCTGACGAGTCCACGCTCGCTCTGCCTGGCACCGAACCTGTGGCCGAAGATGATGTGGAGCCGGCGCCCCTCGCGCTCCATGCGAAGATCTTCTGCTTCCACTCGGGCGAGAAGACCATCTTGAGGGTCGGAAGCGCCAATGCGACCGAAAGGGCGTGGTCGGGGCGCAACTCGGAAATCATGGTCGAACTTGAGGCGGGCGAAGCGTTCGCTTCCGGCCTGGCGTTCCTGGTCGGTAAAGCGACGCCTGTCACCATAGAGGAAGTCGCCGCCACGGACCTGCGCAGCACAAGTGCAGCCGATGCTCTGGAAGAGTCGCGCAAGGTGCTCATGGCCTCCTGGGACCCGGTTCTGCGCCGCGACGGAGAATGCTTCTCTCTCGACGCGCGGGCGGTTCCTTCGCTCGCGTACCCCGACCATGTGCTGCACGCCGGATCTGCAAATGGCGACCTGCTGCCTTGGCCGACCGATGCCTTCAGCCTCGACCTTGGATCGATCCCCTTGTCACTCCAGTCTGCCTTCATTCAGGTCCGGATAAGCGGCCCAGACGGCGCTTTACGATGGATGCAGCGCGTCATCGTCGATCCGCCTCTCGAAGAGCAGCGGGATCTAGCCGCGCTGGCCAGCCACATGGGACTTCGCGCGTTTCATGACTGGATGCGTGCGATGCTCGGCGGCGACACGCTTCCAGTCGGTGGCGGTGCATGGGATGAAGATGTCGGATCGCGGGGCAACCGCCCCCAAAGCCTGGGTTATGACCGCCTCACATTGGAGGATATTCTCACCGCTTGGGCACGCGACCGAAAAGCCTTCGGCCGGGTCGATCGCCATTTTGCGCCCTATGTGGATGCGCTTCTCGCCCACGGCGAGAAGCTGAGCGAAGCGGAGAGAGCTGACTTGAACGAACTCGCTCAGATCTGGGCCATCGCGCGCTCCCGGCTTGCCTCATGAGCGCAAGATCGAAACCCTTCCAGGCCGCGACGGTCAAGGCTGCAACTGTCGCCCTGTCGGGAGGCAACCCACTGCGCCGGTTCCTTGTCGCGGACGAAGTCGGCCTCGGGAAAACCGTTGTCGCCCGAGACACGCTTGCGGCGCTGGCGAGCAAAGCGCGCAAGTTTACCGTCTATTATATTACGAGCGGGCTCAAAGTCGCGGACCAGAACAAGGTCGAACTGCTGCGCTTCCTCGAGAAGGACGAAGCCAAGGACGCACTCTCCATCATCGACCGCGTCGGTCTCATTCCATTCGAGGAAAAGCGCAAGGGAAAGCTGCGGCTTTATGCCTTTACACCGACCACATCATTCTCCAGCTCGCAGCGCCTCTACGGCGGAAAGGCAGTCGAGCGCGCGTTCATCAAGCTCCTGTTGGACGAACTATACCCCGGCCTGACCGCCGCCTTTCCTGAAGGCTATATCGAATATGGCGCAACGTCCGGCTGGCGATGGGCGTGCGAGGAGGCTCAGGGCAAGTTCGACAATGTCTCCGCCCTCTTCAAGGTGGCCTATGGCCGAGCGTTGCGCGCGGAATTTGGCAAGCCGGCCCGCGAAAACATTCTGCACGCGATCGATACGAGCAAACACGGTCAGAGCTTGGGCCGGATGCGCAAGGCGCTCGCTCAAGCCGCTCTGGATTCCGCCCCGCCCGATCTCGTAATTTTCGACGAGTTCCAATGCTATCGCGAACTGCTCGATGCAGGCGCCGATAACCCCCTGGCGCGTCAACTGCTGGCGGGAACAGATGGCGGGGCGCCGCCGCCGATCCTCCTCCTGTCCGCCACGCCCTACCGTTTCTATGCCGAGCGCTGGGAAAGCGGCTCTGGGGCTGCCCCCCATGTCGAATTTTTCGAGATTATCGAATTTCTGGGCGGGTCGGCTGTACGCGCCGAGGCCGAATCCCAATTTCGTCGTTTTGGCGATCTGTTGCATTTGATCGGCCACCTGCCGCCCGATAGCCCCACGACGGCAATCGAAGAGGCGCAAGCGCTCAAGCACCACCTCGAGGCGCTTCTCACACCACTCATGTCGCGGACCGAGCGTCCGGTTTCCGACCATGCCGGAGAGCCTGCGCCGCCGTCCTTAAGGATCGAGCCCCACGATCTCGACGTCTATCGACATTTCACCGACCATGTGTCGCGCAAGCTCGCAGGCAGCGCGATCGCCTACTGGCTGTCAGTGCCACTCCCTGCGCAAGCGTTGGGGGACCGATACCAGATTTCTCGCGACATAGATTTTCCGGCCACGCGCAGCGTCCCCCGGCTCGGAGTCACCAATTGCTTCAAGCCGCCCAAAGAGGGTTGGGGAAGCGCCAAGCTCCGTGCCCTCAACGGCCTTGTGCCAACCGAGGCCCTTGCCCTTCCGTGGGTGTTGCCGTCGCTGACTTGGTGGGCGCCTTCCGGCCCATGGGCAAAGGTGACGCAATCGCCCAAGATGCTGATCTTCAGCCGATTCAGGGCCACACCGCAAAGCCTGGCAGCCCTTGTCAGCCTTGAGGTCGAGCGCAAATGCGTGGCGAAAAGCAATCTTCCCTACGCTGCCGCGTGGAAGAAACGCCACCTGAACCCGAAGCCGAACCAAGGCCCCACGCTCGCCCTGTTTCACCCGAGCCCTTTCCTGATCCGCGCTGTCGATCCCCTAGATGTGAAGGGCAAGGCTGCGATCAAGCAGACCAGGGTCAGGGCGCGGCAGCAGATCATTCAGGCGCTGCCCCCGTCCATCGCGCCGGAGGCTCCGAATGCGCGAAGCAACCGACGACGCAAACCGGCGTGGGCGATCCTCGCGGCCATTGAACGCGCGCAAAAGGCGCCGCTGGCTCGGGAGTTCGCGGCGGTCCAGAAGAACTGGGGTCGGGTCGCCCCGAAAGATGCAACACTTCAAACCTTGCTCAAGCAGCGCCAAGAGGCCGAGGCGATCACCTGGCTAAGCCGGTGGGAGCTGGACGCTCTGGTGGATATGGCTCTCGGCGCCCCTGGCGTCGTGACGGGCCGAGCACTCTATCGCCACCTTCCTGAGCTTTTCGATTATCAGAAGCAGCATTTCGCGCGGCTTGTGCGCTTCTGCTGGACGAGGCTGCGCACCTATCTGGATCGCCCCGTTTTCTGGTCGATCTTGCCCGGTGAGGACGCCACGCAGAAATATCAGAATGCGTGCGTTGATGGCTGCCTGGAAGCCGTCCTTGACGAACATTTCTGGCTGCGCAAATCCAAGGTCAATCCTGATGGATTGATCGAGGATCTGTCGGCGGCGCTCGCAGCGAACGTCGGCACTTTCGGGTTCAAGGGCGCGAAGAAAAAGGACAAGATCCGTATCCGCTGTCACGCTGCGGTGCCGTTTGGGGGCACTGAGACAGAGACGCATCGGCAGGATCATGATGTCAATGAACCGCCACCGGCGCGCTCTGAGGAAATCCGCAGCGCGTTCAATACGCCGTTCTGGCCCCATGTCCTGGCAACGACCTCTGTCGGACAGGAAGGTCTCGATTTCCATAGCTGGTGCGACCGGCTGGGCCACTGGGATCTTTGTTCCAGCCCGGTTGACCTGGAGCAACGAGAAGGTCGCGTCCAGCGCTTCGGCGGACTGACTGTCCGACAACCGCTCGCCCGAAAACTAGGCGAACAAGCGTTGGCGCAGGCACGCGGCCAAGCATCGTCGCCGTGGGACATCATCGCACGCGACGCCGACAAGGCGTTCGCGGACGACAAAACCGGCCTCAGCCCCTGGTGGGCGATGGAAGGTGCGGAACTGAAGCGACATTTGTTCGCGCTTCCCCAAAGTCGCGATATTGATCGATTCGCAAAGTTGAGGACGCAGAGGCTGCTCTATCGCCTTGCTTTGGGGCAGCCGGACCAGGAGGATCTTGTCGATCTCCTGACCCATCACGACGTGGAAACGACCCGGTCGCTGCAAGCATTGACCCTCGATCTGTCGGCATTCTCACGACAGAAGCACCGCGATGAATAACGTGCGTGCCGGCCGGCGCGTCCGGCACGCACGTCCTGCTCATGCGGGGGAAGCGCCCCCTCATGCGGCTGGCTATATGTGGACCAGCCTAGTGGGCTTCATGCGGGTTCGCCGCCATTCCCACCACCATGCTTGATCCGCCCCACGGTGCGGCTTCTCCCATGGTCCCCGCGCTTATCGGGTCCGGGTCCCCATATCTGACTCAGGCGCCCGGCGTTTCCGCGATCGGGCCGAGCGTGTCGATCTCGGCGATCTTCTGAAACTCGCTGAGATAGTCCTGTTGATGGGTCGCCAGCCAGCGAACCACCCGGTTGTTCGCCAGCAGCTTGGCGACATAGCCGCGGGCGACGGTCAGATGCAGATTGTCGATGCCGTAGGTTTCCTCGACCGACTTCACCTGGGTCTGGAGCGCCGCCAACTCGCGTTCCATGCGGGCGATCTGCTGGCCCGAGGGCGTTGGCTTGCCTCCCCCTTTTCCTTTGCGGGTGGCGGCGAGTTGGTTCTCGGACGTCGCCGCACGCAGCGCACGCGCAAACATCACGGTGAAATTGTTCTGGCCGATCATCAGGTCTGCGGCTTCGATCTGCCTGACTGACGTCATCTGGCGCAGGATGTCGAACACCTTCATCGAACACGGCGTATCCTTCAGCATCTCGGCCGCCTCGGGGCTGATCCCTTCCAGGAGCCGGAAACGCCGCAGCACGGACTCAACCTGAAGGTTCAATGCGGTGGCAATGTCGGTCGATGACACGCCTCGGTCCATTGCCCGCACGATCATCCGATGCTCCTGGATCGGCGGGATGCGATTGACGCGCTTGTTGTAGGTGTAGGTGTCGTCGTCAGCTGCAAGCAGGCACTCGACCTCGGAGATCCCGAGTTCCTTGAGCGCCTCAAGCCGCAGATGACCATCGAGGAGAAACCAGGTTCCGGCATTCTTTTCGTCTGCCATGACGACGGGCGCTTCGATCAGGCCGATCGCTTTGATCGAACTCAGCACCTGCGAATAGGATCGGCTCTCCCTGGCGCCGGGCGGCAACGTCTTCAGGGGCACGATTGCCGCGACGGGGATCGTCAGAAAATCGCGGTCGAAGCCAAAATGGATACGGCCGTCATCCCGATCCTTCGGTTCTTCAGTCATGACCGTCTCCCGACACACGGACCTTGAGCGCGCGTGGCATGGTCGCCAGCCCCTCCGCCCTCAACAGATTGATGAAACCGTCATTGCCGAGCAGATCCTTCAGCGCCTCGACGACGAACAGCAGCCGGGTCTGGGTGAAGTCCGACTTTTTGACCAGCAGACGCTGCTTTTCCGCCTCCCGCTGATAGACCTGCATGAGATCGGCGGCCGTCATGCGACGGACGCCGGTGCCCTTTCGGCCCAACCGCCCGACAGGCAATCCACCCTTGCGCTGGCTGCGCATCCGCATTTCCAGCAGACGTCGAACCGCGGCGAGTTTCTTGCCCCGAAGCTTGCCGGTCTCATAGGCGTCGAGGAGCAGGTTCTGCGCCTCTTCCGTTTCGGCTTTGGAAATCTCCATTGCCAAGGTGATCGGAATGAGCCCGGTTTCGACGGCGGACACCAGCCGTTCCTCGCCACGCTCGAGTAGCGACGCGATCATGTTCACCCAGGATGCCCCGACACCGATCTTCTCCGCGATGGCAGCATCGTTGAAGCCACGAGATCGTAGCGCGCCGATCTCCTTCATGAGGTCGATGGGCCGCGGCGTGCGCCGGGCGATATTCTCGACCAGGCTCATGACGAGGCACTCGCTTTCGCTGGCCTCGATCACCACGGCCGGAATCTCGGTCTGACCAAGCATCTGAAAGGCTTCCAACCGGCCCTCACCACAGACGAGATCATATCTCGGCCCGCCTGCGCCATCGCGGCGGCTCACCGTGATCGGCCTCTTCAAGCCGATGGCTTCGATGTTGTTCACGATCTCCCGATGCTGGCGCCTGTTGCGTGCGCGAGGGTTCAGAACCGTGATCCGGGAGATAGGGATCATTTCGATCTTGTTCGGTCGAACAGCAGGCATCAGGCGGCCTCCCCAAGAGGAACAGGCGCGGCGATGTCATAGAGAAGCTCAAGGTCGTCGAAGCGGTAGGCATCGAGCGCGAGCGCATTCTCCTCTCCTAGCCGCAGCTTTTCGGAGAGCATGTCAATGCGGGGGAACAGATAGAAGTCGAACGGCACGCGATTGGCTCTATCCATCCGCGCGACAATCGTGATGTCGGGCGCGAGCGAGGTATCGAAGTGCAGGTTCCACCGAAGGAGCCCGGTCGGCGTCTCGATGCACCGCGCGATCACCAACGAGACGCTGAACTCACTGTTGACGACTATCCGGTCGGCCTCGAGATCCTGCCAGGCATCGCTGCCCGTTGCCCGCAATCCATCGAGCACCTCACGAAGAATGCCGGGATGGAGCTTTCGCAGTTCGCGGTTGATTTCAACGTAGCGATAATCGCGATCCGGCGTGAAGCCCACGAGACCGTAGGCGCGAAGCAGGCTGCCAAAGCGGGAGCTGTAGGCGCTGCTGGACGGCATCCCATCGGATTCGTCGATGACGATGCCGGAGAGCAAACCTTTTTGCTGATAAAGCGCCCTCAGAGATTGCAGCATCTCTTCATCGCTCAGCCGGAAGGAGCGCACACCGATGATGGTCCTGGCCGCCTCGAACAGTTCGCGTTCAATGACGGCCCCAAACGCATCCTGTGCTCTGATCCACATACCGGGATCGTTCCGGACGCGCTTCTTCTTCAGCTTGAAAGAGCGGCGGTTCCATACGTTGTCGCCGACATATTTCTCGTTGATGAGAATCTGGTGGACGGTTCCCCTGGTCCAGGGTCGTCCAAGGTCGGTGGAAATACCCCGTCTGTTGAGATCGGCCGCGATCTCGCTCTCGCTATACCCTTGATGGACGAACGCCCGGTAGATTTCGCGAACCAGATCGACCTCCTCGGCCGGGCCGAGTGTCAGGATCACGCGGTCAGTCTGGAGACTCTTTTGCTCGCCCCGTTCAAGACATCCCTTGATAGCGCCGTGCTCATCGATGAGCGTTCGCCGTAGTCCAAAACCCGCCGGGCCTCCCTGACGATACCCTTTCTCGATCAGGCGCCCCTGGCCGGCGAAAACCTTGACGGAAAGCTCACGGCTATATTCCCCGGCCATGGCGCTCTTCACGCCCTTGATGATGGCCGCGATCGGGCTTCCGTCATTCTCGAACTGTTCGGCGCAGTATTGGACACGAACGCCGGCGCGCTTGCAGATATATTCGTAGTAGGCGCTTTCGTCGGTGTCCTGGAAGCGCCCCCAGCGGCTCACGTCGTAGACGAGGATCATCTCAAAGTCGGCGCGGCCTTCCACGACGTCCGCGATCAGCCGCTTGAACGCATCACGGCCATCGACGCTGAGCCCGCTCTTTCCTTCGTCGGCGTAGGTACAGACGATCTCGATTCCGCGCGCCTCGGCATAGTGCTTGATCGCGTCGGATTGGTTTTCCGTCGAATACTTCTGATGATCCGTCGACATGCGGACGTATTCGGCAGCCCGAAGAGGACGTTCGGGCTGCTCTGACCGCTCATTATCGTAATCTCTCCGGCTCATCACATTACGCCTCACGAACTTGCCTGCGGCGGTCCGGGCGACCTACCGCCGCAGCGCATGACGGGGCTCTGCCGTCACTCCGCACTGGAACAGTTTAGCTGCGGAGAAAACGGAAGATGTTGCCGAAAACGGGCAGGAAATTACCCCTATGGACAGGCGTTCTTGGCGGACGCGAAGTCTATGCGCGGACCATCGCTGAGCTGCTACGCAAAGAGCATGGCGACAGTCGCCGCGCGATTAAGCAGCTCATGCGCCAGACGGACGCAAGCGAGCGAGCCTCAGAAATCGCGCGCTTGGCATCAATCAGCTTCTCACGCGCCCGGGCCAGAGACAGACCCGCCGGGCCATAACGACCCAACGTCAAGGTCTCCCGACGGCCGTTGAGCCGGTAGTCCAAGCGGAACACGATTGAACCCGAAGGTTGGACCACGACGTACATACCGTCACGATCCACAATCTTGTATAATTTATCTTTTGGTTTCAGTGCCTTGATGGCGGTGTCGGTCAGCATCTGCATCCTCCAGATCGGTCAAAAAATGCAGGAGAGCACCCAACTATACCGTCAGGCCAAAATTGGGCCACCTGACAGGCCTTTATTCAGCATTTCCAAGTGTTTATGCAAAAAATATACCGTCAGAAGCTCTCTTACCCCTGACGGTATATGCGTTTTCCGGTTGAGACAAGACGCGCCATACCGCCAGCCATACCGTCAAACGGGAGGCTAGCTCGGCGATAGATGCTGAAAGTCTCAGAGAGATTTTTTCAGTATTTTCATTAGCTTATGTCGTATTATAGCGTGATTTCGGATACGCCCGGAGGGGCAAAAATCATTCCCACTCAATCGTGCCCGGCGGCTTAGACGTGATGTCGTAGGTGACGCGGTTGATGCCACGCACTTCGTTGACGATGCGGCCTGCGACACGGTTCAGGAAGCCGAAATCAAAGGGGTAGACCTCAGCGGTCATGCCGTCCGTGCTGGTTACGGCGCGCAGGGCACAGGCCTGATCGTAGGTGCGGCCGTCACCCATCACACCCACGGTGCGGACCGGAAGCAGCACGGCAAACGCCTGCCAGATGGCGTCATAAAGCCCGGCATTGCGGATTTCTTCCAGATAGATCGAATCCACCTTGCGCAGCAGATCGAGCTTTTCGCGGTCGATTGCGCCCGGAATACGGATTGCAAGGCCCGGCCCAGGGAAGGGATGACGCCCGACAATGGCTTCTGGAATACCGAGTTCGCGACCCAGGGCGCGCACCTCGTCCTTGAACAGCTCGCGCAGGGGCTCGACCAGCTTCATGTTCATGCGGTCAGGCAGACCGCCGACATTATGATGCGACTTGATGGTGACCGAAGGACCGCCGGTGAAGCTGACAGACTCAATCACATCCGGATAAAGCGTGCCTTGCGCAAGGAACTGTGCGCCGCCCAGCTTCGTGGCCTCTTCCTCGAACACCTCGATAAACAGACGCCCGATGGTCTTGCGCTTCACCTCCGGGTCCGTAACCCCAGCCAGGGCGTTCAGAAAGAGATCAGACGCATCGCGATGAACAAGGCTGATGTTGAAACGGCCACGGAAAGTCTTGACCACTTCATCCGCTTCGCCCGCGCGCAAAATGCCCGGATCGACGAAAATGCAGGTGAGCTGGTCGCCAATGGCGTCATGGATCAGCTTCGCCGCCACGGAGGAGTCAACGCCCCCTGACAGACCACAGATCACTCGACCAGAGCCTACCTGCTCTCGGATACGGGCAATTTCGAGGTCACGGAAGCCGGCCATGGTCCAGGTGCCCTTGCAACCGGCAACCTCATGCGTGAAGTTCTTGATCAGCGCGGCACCATGCGGGGTGTGCACCACTTCCGGATGGAACTGCACACCATAGAGGCGACGCCCCTCATCGGCGATGATGGCAAACGGTGCCCCTTCCGACCACGCAACAGCGCGGAAACCGGGCGGAAGCGCCGTGACGCGATCACCGTGGCTCATCCAGACCTGCTCACGATGGCCGCGCGACCAGGCACCACGGAACAGGGCACAATCTTCGGCAATCTCGATGTGAGCCCGACCGAATTCACGGTGCTCATGGGTTTCAACCTTGCCGCCGAGGCGCGCGCACATGGCCTGCTGGCCATAGCAGATACCCAGCACGGGAACGTTGAGGTCAAACACGACATCGGGGATCTGCGGTGCGTTGTCGTCATGAACACTGGCCGGGCTGCCAGAGAGGATGATGCCACGCGGGTAGAAACCGCGGATCTTCTCTTCTGTCGCGGTGAAAGGCCAGATTTCGCAATAGACGCCACTCTCACGCACGCGTCGGGCAATGAGCTGCGTGACCTGACTGCCGAAATCGAGGATCAGGATGCGATCTTCATGAAGCTGCAGGTCGAGGTTATCGGCGTTTTGCGGGGCGGTGTCGGTCATGGCGCTCTTTCAACACGTCGTGCATGGGCAAGTTCTGTGGGCATCGTATAGGATGTTCGTCGTGCATCGTCATCCCAAACGACGCGTTATGCCCGCCTAAATGTCACCATTCCTTCATTCAGACGAGACCGATATGTCGTATCCCCGCTTTCGCCCCCTGCCCTGCGCGGCACTCCTTGGTGTGATCGGGGCGCTTTCGGCCTGCTCCTCCCCTCAATCCCCGAGCAAGGACCCGGTCGGTCTCTGGACGGGAGCACTTGTCACCGATGAAGGAAGCTGCCCGACCAATACGGACTCGACCTTGCAGATTGGCACCAAAGCCATCAGCTTCACGCCCGGCGATAACGCACTCGTTCTGAAGGGTGTACGTGGGGCCGACCCGCACCACTATCATGCGCAGCTCGATCTCAAGGATGCGCAGGGCAAACCCTACAGCATCGTGTTCAATGGGTATCCTGTCGGCAATGCCATCGGGGGCATCTATGGTGCACCGACATGTCGCGCCCATATCGTCATGACCCGCCCAAATCATTGATTGAAAAAAATTCTTTTTCCCTCTTGCGGGGTTGGGAAACTCACAGTAGAACCCGCCCCACGACGCACCCGTAGCTCAATTGGATAGAGCACCAGACTACGAATCTGGGGGTTAGAGGTTCGAGTCCTTTCGGGTGCGCCAGTATACAACGTGACCAGTCAAATGATCACTACGCACCCGTAGCTCAATTGGATAGAGCACCAGACTACGAATCTGGGGGTTAGAGGTTCGAGTCCTTTCGGGTGCGCCATACTCCAAATAAAAAATCAACGCCCGCCGGAAACCGTCAACACGGTCCCAGTGATATAACGCGCATGATCCGATGCCAGGAAAAACACCGCATCGGCGATATCACCCGGCTCGGCAACCATTCCCATCGGTACAACGGCACTCGCCCGCCGGCGCATGTCATCCGTGATGTGAGCGGTGCGTGTCATGCCGGGCGCGACAGCAACCACCCGAAGCCCATCAGCTGCGACCTCATTTGATAGCCCGATCGTAAGGCTCTCGATTGCGCCTTTTGTCGTCGCCAGCGGCACATGCCCCGGTACGCCTCCAAGGCGCGCTGCGATGGATGAGATATTGATGATAACCCCGCCCATGCCGCCAGCCTTGATGGACATATGGCGCACGGCCTCGGCACTTACGAGCATCGTGCCGAGGATATTGGTGTCAATTACCTCTTCAATCTCTGGCGGTGTCGCGTCGGTGAGCACAGTTGTTCGTCCCGTTATACCTGCATTATTGACGACCACACCTACACGCCCCAGCGTTTTGATGGTCTCGGCAAAAGCATCAGCAATCGCATCCGCACAGCGTATGTCGAGTTGCAGCGCCAGGACCGAGCACCCAGCCCGGACGAGGGATTGCACCAGGCCTTGCGCCGCCAGATGATCATGGGCGTATGTGAAGGCTACGCGCCGTCCGGCCATTGCGAAGCGCTGGACAATCGCCCGGCCAATTCCACGCGAGCCACCTGTCACGAGCACGGCGCCCGGTAAGGCGTCAGACTGATCGAAGCACTGCTCGACAGTATCCGAAGCGCCCGGATCTGTCTTTTCAAGATTGTCCATTACGAGGTCCCGTTATTGTTTTTATTGTTCGGGATTGCCTTGTCGGCATGAAAACGAGCGGTTTTTCTATTCGCCCCCAAGTAATGTGGTGGTGATGGTGACGCCGGGCCTTAATGCACCAACTTTGCCAGCGCCGCACAAACGTCGCTCTCAAGAAAAGGCTTGGAAACAAAGAGGCTGCGCGGTGGTAATGAAAAGCTATCCGGCGCCTTGCGGCCTGAAGTCAGGACAAACGCCACATCCGGACGCGTCCTTGACAGGTGATGACCAAGATCGAGTCCAGTCATCGCGCTCGGCATTTCGAAATCGGAGAAAACGGCGCGAATATGGGGGTTCTTGCGCAGCACTGCAAGCGCTTCATCAGCGTCTTCGGCAGAGATCACGTTGTAACCAGCCTGCTCGATCATTTCCGAGACATAGAGACGCAGCAACACCTGATCCTCTACAACCAGAACGGTCGGAGCAGCGCCGCCCTGCGAAGCATTGACGGGTTTCAGGGATGAACTCGCGAACATGATTTCTATGTCTCCTGAGAGCCTTGAGCCATATCAACGAGAATTGAGGACTATAGTTTTCAGAATGACACTCGCGTTCTACCTAACGGTTTTGTTAACAATCAATTCGTTAGCGAAACCGGCTGCCGTACCCCCCTGTCCTTCGTGCGCCGTCACATCAATACCGGCAATGGCCCAGACGGCCCCCTCCCGAACCAGCAGCGGCGCGCCACTTGCACCATGGGTCGCCGCACAATCGTGGTCGATCAATTGGCCTCGCACACGAATCACGTGGCAGTCCATGTCACCCATAGCAAGTTCCATGCGGTCCTGCTGATACCCGCCCAGCATCGCAGTCTGACCCGGCGTTGCCTCCATGATCGGCAGCAAATCCTGCGATTTCATGAGAGGCTGATCCAGTATGACGGTCGCATGATCGGCCTGGCTGGTGCGCAGCGGGTGAAACGGATCGTAGCTCGGGGGAATGATGAACTTCACCCCTCGCGCCGTAGCGCGCCACGCCCCTGTGTCATAACCAAGCATGAAATGCACACTGGAAGGCTGTACGAAATTGGCCGCCTCATCACGCCACAGGCAATGAGCCGCTGTCATGATGACAGAGGGTGCAACGAGAAATCCGGTACATTTCACGCCAAGTTCGGTCTGCACACGTCCGAGAATACGCCAGGGCGTCCGGTTAACATCAACAACATGTCGCGTGCCCGAACCGACACCTACCAGGGGGGATTTCTGCGGTCCTGCCGCCAGGGCCGCCCCCGGCAAGATGCAAGCCAGCGCCGCAAGGGCGACGCACGAGAACAGCTTGCTGCAAACCCCGTAACGCGCCACCCACCCTGTTGCGGCCTTCATCACGCTGTTCCGCCTGACACCTCATCCGTGCTCTGCGCAAGATGATCGGGCCCGAAAGACCACGGAAGCAGGGCTTCGAGCGTTGTCTCAAGCAGGATCTTACCTTCCGTGTTGACGATCTTGATGGCCAGATCCGGCGCGCCAAATTCGCGCAATCTCTGGCGACAGCCCCCGCACGGGGTGCAGGGCGCTTCACCTGACCCGACAATCACGATCTCGTCGATCCGGCGCCCACCGGCCATGACCATTGCGGCAATCGCCCCCGCCTCCGCGCAACTTCCCTGGGGATAGGCCGCGTTTTCCACATTACACCCGGCATGGATCACCCCCTCGCAGCGCAACGCAGCGCCGACATGGAAGCGCGAATAGGGTGCATAGGCTCGCTTGCGCGCGGCCAGGGCCGCCTCGATCAGGTCCCTGCTCATCAAATATCCTTCTCCCTTGCATAATCGCAGCTTGGAAGCCGCAGATTGCCCTTGTAGTCTGTCATTCATGACACGCCACGACCCTGATATCATGAACCTTCTCGCCTCTCGCCCCTCGTTGCATATGGATGGGCAGGATGGTCTGCTGTTTGAGGGGGTTCCCCTCCAGACGATAGCAAGCGCGGTTGGCACACCATGCTGGGTCACGGGTGCTGGGACGCTCAGACGGCGTACCCGCAATCTCAGGAAAGCCTTCACCGAGCGTGGCCTCGACATATCGCTGCATTATGCGCTCAAGGCCAATGACCATCTCGCGACCCTGACCGTTCTGCATCAGGAGGGTTGTGGTGCCGATGTCGTGAGCGGTGGCGAGTTGCGCCGCGCTCTTGCCGCCGGAATTAGCCCATCGCAGATCGTGTTCTCCGGTGTCGGCAAGACAGATGCCGAGCTCATGCTCGCCCTGCAGGAAGATATCGGCCAGATCAATGTGGAGAGCGTGGAGGAGCTAAGGCGCCTTTCGCATCTTGCGCGTGCTTCCAGCCTCACCGCCCGGGTGGCCCTGCGCGTCAATCCGCATATCGATGCGGAAACCCACGACAAGATCAGCACGGGGCGACTGGGCGACAAGTTCGGAATCGACTGGGCCGATGTCCCGGCCCTCTACCGCGAAGCCAGCACCCTGCCGGGTATCGATATTCGCGGACTGGCGACGCATATTGGTAGCCAGATACTGTCGCCTGCCCCGTTCAAGGCCGCCTATGCCCGTATCGCCGAGATGGTGGTCGGTCTGCGCAACGAAGGTCTGAGCGTTTCGGTGGTGGATTGTGGCGGTGGTCTGGGTGTGCGCTATCGTGACGAACTCGCTCCCCCCCCGGCCGCGCTCGCCGGGGCAATTGCCGAGACACTGGGCCATCTGGATCTGAAGCTCGCCATTGAGCCCGGTCGCTGGATCGCAGCACCGGCCGGCGTTCTTCTGGCCTCGGTGATCGATCTCAAAGCCCAGCGCGAGGGTATTTCGGACTTCGTGATCGTGGATGCGGCGATGAACGATCTGGCGCGCCCAAGCCTTTACGGGGCCTGGCACGGCATCATCCCGCTTGCGCCCGATCTTGCCTATGCTGAAACGGCCCCCCAGACCGTCGTAGGGCCCGTTTGCGAGTCGAGTGACGTTCTTGCCAAGGACAGGCTTCTGCCTGCTGTACGCACGGGCGATCAGATCGCTATTCTCGATACGGGTGCCTATGGCGCCGTCATGAGCTCGACCTATAATAGTCGCCCCCTCGCCGCACAGGTCATGATTGAAAATGGCCAATGGCAGGTCGTGCGCAAGCGGCAACGGGTCGAGGCGCTCTGGGGTGATGACAGCATACCGGAGTGGCTGGATAGCGAATGAGCATGGCGCCGCCCGCACCGTCCTCCGGCTCCAGCCTTACGCTCGAAATACGCGTCCACAAAGCGCGTCATCGAGCAAGACGTGTGCTCTGGCTCGAATCTGCCTGGTCTGCCGTCCAGCGGCCTCTGGCGCTCGTAGGTGCCTACGCCATATCGGGGTTGCTGCGCCTTCCGCAGTCTTTGCCAGACACGCTGCACGCCTTTCTGCTGGCGGGCATTGCAGGAGGGGCCATCGCCCTCGCTGCGCGCAATCTGACGCGTTTGCCCCCGCCCTCACCCGCCCTCATAGACAGGCGCATCGAGCGGGCTTCCGGGTTATCGCATCAGCCTCTCGCCGCACTTGATGACTATCCGGCTGATGGCGAGGAAACCGCCCTGTGGCGCGTGCATATGGCTCGTCTGCGCGGCAGCGTTGGGCGGTTGCGCACGGGCTGGCCACAACTGATCTGGACCACTGGCCGAAAATTCGGTTGGGCGGGATTCGGAATCTGCGTGATCGCGACACTCGCCCTATCGGGTCCGGCGGCACCCTCGCGGCTCGAGGCCGCCTTCCTGCCGGGCGTGGATGATATCGATGTCCCGTTGCCGCAGATCGAGGCCTGGGTCGACATGCCGGATTATGCCCCCGGTGCGCCTGTTTTCCTGACGAACACCACCACGCCGCCGCGCCTTCCGCAGGATGCAAAACTCACCATTCATGTGACTGGCGCACGCTCGGGGCCCCATCTTCTGGGTATCGAAACAAGCGATGTCGCCGCGAAGCAACTCGATTCCGGGAGCTGGAGCTTCACCGCCAAACTCGCTCATAGCGGCAGGATTTCTGTTCGCTCGCGTGGCCGGACGCTTGGCGAATGGCAATTCGAGATCGACCCCGACCTCGCCCCCGAGGTTGCGTGGACATCACCACCGGCGCCTGCAAAAGACGGCGCTGATCTCGCCATGCCCTGGCGGGTTGCTCAGGCACATGGCGTAGCGGGGCTACAGGCAGAAATCACACTCAGGGCCGATCCGGACAAGCCTGCGCTCAATGTACCCATTCCTCTCAGAGGGGTGCCCAACAAGGCAGACGGCACGTTCCAGAGCGACCTCACCGCTTCGCTATGGGCGGGAGAGGCTGTCGCGCTGCGGCTCAAGGCCACGAGCCGCAGCGGGAGGACAGCCTACAGCAAATCCGAGACGGTGACGCTCCCTGTGAGGGTTTTTCACGATCCTGCAGCCCGCGCCCTGGTGAGCCTGAGGCATCGTTTCGGGCTCGACCGCGAAACTGTCGCACAGACCGCCGATGAGCTGAGAGCAATTGCGAGCGCATTGCCGCTGCAGGAGAAAGGCAGCATCCTCGCGCTTCTCTATGCCGCCGCCCAGCTTGAGGATCAGGATTCCGACAGAGCCAGAGAGAACACGATCGGGCTCACCTGGGCTGTCGCGCTATATCTTGAGGACCTCCGCAACACGGACCGCGACACGGCCCAGGCCAATCTGGAGATTCGCGCGGCGCAGAAGGCCGTACAGGACCAGATCGCTCATATGCGTGCGCTGGGCCCTGCCGGACATAGCGAGGCCGAGCAGCAGGAACTCGCCTCACGCATGAAAACCCTGCGCGAGGCCCTGAGCCGACGCATGCAGGCCCTGATGCAACGCAGCATGCAGCTTGGCACGGTCATTCCTGATATCGGCGAGTCACCCGCTGATGGGTCGGACCCGGTATCGCGGCTCATGCGCCGCCTTCAATCGGATGCGGCCAATGGCAATGCCGACCAGGCGATCAAAAGGCTGGACGACCTCTCGCGAATGGCCGAGCGTATGCGCACGGCCACCCCAGAGGACCTGGCGCAGATCGCCCAGCAGCTTCAGGCGCAGGCACAGGCGCGAGCCCAGAAAGCGACCCTGCATGATCTCGTCAAACGTGAAACCACCTTGCTCGACCATGCCCAGTCCCGCCTGAACCCTGGCCAGCGCGCCGCGCACGAGGCCATGCTGAACCAGAATGCCCCGGGGCAGGATGTCAGTGCCATGTCCACCGCTGAGTTACTCAAGCGTCTCGGGATGGCTCCGCCGCCGGACATGGATGAGGCAACGCCCCCGGCCCAGCCGCCATCTCTTTCACCAGAAGAAATTGCGCTGCAGCACGAAGAGAGGCGCAACGATCACGCTGTCCAGCGTGCCCTGCAAATGGTGGCCCGTCTGCTCAATGACGACATCAAGGGCTTGACCGGCAAGACGATGCCGGGCCTGACCAAGGCCGATCAGGACATGAAGGCGGCGCGTGCAGCCCTGGCCTCAGCACAGGACGGACCTGCTGAAATCGCCATACGCAAGGTGCTCAAGGATCTTGCCGAAGCCGGCCAGCAAATGAGCGAGGCACAAAAAGGCAAGAACCATGGCGGTGGACCGCTTGCCTTGCTGCCTACAATGGGAAGCTCGGGCCACGCGCAGGGTGGCAAGGACAAGAGAGGCCAGAGCCAGGCTGATAGCGACGATGACGATAACGGAGACGGCCAGTCCGGTGACAAGAGCGACCGCGATCCCCTCGGCCGCAAAACCGGCAAGGGCCATTCCGGCGCTGACACGGACGGCACAGTGCCGGAAGCAGACAGCCGCGAGAAAGCCAGGGAAATCGAGCGCGAGCTTCGCCGACGTGATGCAGATCGGACACGCCCCCAGAGCGAGCTCGACTATCTGGACAAGCTGCTGAAATCCTACTGAGCCACACGAGCAGCGTTTCCCGAATGCGCGCATCGCCCGGCGCTGCAAATGGTTGCGCCAGCCAGCGCTATCCCGGCAGGTCCTTAATGAAATCTGAAGGTTAAGGGATATTCTCGCCGAGTCGCGCGATGCTGATGCCGATCGCCTGTCTTGCCAGCTCGTATACCTGCCCGCCTATGCAAAGCATCCGACCAAACCTTATCGGCTACCTCACCCCTCGAGCGATGAACCGGGGTCAGGTCGCCGTTGTGGCAACAAAACGATGCAATTTTGCAACATGACCCAAGTGGTTTTCAGCAACGTAACGTCACAGAACGATAACGACCTTGCAATAAAAAGATAGAAAACGCAGCCTCGTGAAACCAAGTTATTCCGAGGGCAAACTTTAATGAAAATCGTTAATTTTCAGAGACGAGGGCGATTGCTGCTGGGCGCGGCCATTATTCTCTCCCCTGTCGTAACAAGTGTCGCAGCCCATTCGCAGACGGCTGCAGCGACCACCCATCATCGCAAGCCCGCCAGACACAGCACGACTCGCAAGACCACCACTCGTCCGGTCAACGGACCGCAGCTCGGCGCTCAGACAGCACCTGCAGCCACGATGGTCCCGACCCGCTCGCAGAACGCCCTGCGCAACGTTGCCCCCGCAAACACCGTTTCCTTCGCACAGGGCGGCAAGTCTGAAGAACTGATCGTTGTCGGTTCGGCACTGACCACGGCCAATAATACCAGTGCCAATCCGGTACAGATCGTCACGTCCAAGCAGATCCAGCAAACAGGTGCGACGAACCTTAACGACTTCCTGTCGCGTCTGCCTTCAATCGGCGCCAGCGGAACGAGCAATAGCAATACCAATGGCGGCAACGGGGCGTCCTGCGTCGATTTGCGCAACCTGGGCCAGAACCGCGTCCTCGTTCTTGTCGACGGCAAGCGCACGACGCCGAACGGCAATAGCAACTGTATCGACCTCAACACCATCCCGGTACAGATGGTGCAGTCGATCGAAATCCTGAAGGATGGTGGCTCGGAACTCTACGGTGCCGACGCTGTATCGGGCGTCCTCAACATCAAGTTACGCCATGATCTGAACACAGGGTCCGTCACTATTCGCGGCGGCATCACTGGCCATGGTGACAACCGCACAGGCATGATTTCCGCCATGAAGGGCTGGAACTTCGATCATGACAAGGGCAACCTGACCCTTGGCGGGAGCTATATGACTCAGGGTGGCGTGACACAGCGCGATCGCTCCTGGTCCAGTGTCCCCCTTGGGGCCGTAGGCGCTTATCCTACCAACCCGAACCTGCAGGTTGGTTCAATCATCACACCCGGCGGTACGTATTTCGGCAGCGAGAACACTTATGTTGGCAATCTCGATAACGGTTCGCTGAGCCCCTATAGCAAAAGCAAGCGCTACAACTACGCTCAGAACCAGTGGCTTGTGAATGCACTGCAGGATTCCACCCTTTCAGGAGATCTGCATTACGAGTTCAATCGCCACTTCGACGTTTATTCCAACGTCCTTTACGCGCACCGCACATCGAAAACCCAGCTCGCCCCTGAGCCGGCAATCGGCAGCGTTCCCCCCTCGCCCCTACCGAACGGCATCATTCTGCCGTCGGGTTATCCCGGCAATACGGCGGGAGAGGATCTTCAGCTGTACCGTCGTCTGAACGAGTTCGGACCGCGCACCAATAATAATGCAAGTGATACTGTCACCGGCATGGTCGGCATGCGTGGCGATATCGTCCATGACTGGAAGTACGACCTGTCTTACACCTACGGTGCCAGCCAGGTGACGAACGAACTGCAGGGCGTCGGAGACTACTCCAAGCTTCTCCAGGAATGGGGACTGGAGCCCTATGCTGACCCGAACGACCCGAACGGCGCTCTGGTCTATAATCCGAATTCCTGCGCAGGTTCGCCAGGCTGCGTACAGTCCAACGCCTTCACGCGCCTCTCGCCGGGCGCCGTGCAATACGCCAATTATACGACGTATCAGCACACCATGTATCAGCTCCGTGACCTGAACCTGCGCATCCACAATAACCATCTCGTTCATATGCCCTGGAAGGGCGGTGGCGACTTTGGTGTAGCGCTGGGTATGGAGCATCGTGGCGAACAGCTGACCAATAACCCTGACCCGCTCGTTGTAAGCGGCTACTCCCTGACCAATACGGTAGAGCCCACCTCAGGTGGCTTCAACGTGACGGAAGGCTATATCCAGGGTCATGCGCAGCTCCTCAAGGACGTTGCCTTCGCTAAGGATCTGTCGATCGACGGCCAGGGCCGTTACTCGTCGTACAACACCTTCGGTGGAGCCAAGAACTGGAAGGCAGGCATCGATTGGGCGCCCACGCGCGATATCCGTTTCCGTGGCACGATCGGCACCTCTTTCCGTCAGCCAAATGTGTATGAGCTCTATGGCGGTGTGGGTCTGAGCTATGTCTCGGCTTCCGACCCCTGCGCCGGCGCCACCAGCCCTGGCCTTATTGCCAACTGCATCAAGGGCGGCGTAGCCAACCCCCAGAACTTCAATTCAGCCAATTCGGGCCAGGTTCCAACCTTGCAGGGCGGCAACGTGGCCCTGCGTCCTGAGACGGGTCGTACCTATACATTTGGTACCGTGCTCACGCCGCGCTGGATTCCTGGTCTCGCAGCCTCGGTAACGTACTGGCACTACACGATCGGTGGGCTTATTGGCTCGCTGCCAACACAGTACATCCTCAATCAGTGCTACGAAGGCGGCGTACAATCGTACTGCAACTCGATCAATCGCCTTTCAAATGGGCAGATCAACACCGTTTCGGCGCTCGATCAGAACCTGGGTAATCTGCTCACCAGCGGTATCGACTTCGACCTGAATTATCGCTGGAGAGTGACACATCACGACTCCTTCATTGTCGACAACAACTTCCAGCAGCTGGTCAAGTACAAGCAGCAGCAGCAGCCTGGTGGCGCGTATCTGAACCAGACAGGCGCCCTGTTCTATCAGAGTGGTGTCGGTCAGCCACGTGTGCGCGACTACGCCACTCTTACATGGCAGCATGATGCGTTCCGAATTTCCTACATGTTCCAGTATATCGGCGGCATGAACTGGAATGACGGATCAGCTTTCCTCAGTGAGGAAAACCCTGCTGCCAATGCCCGTATCAAGACACCTGCGATGGTCCAGCAGGATATCTCGATCGGTTATGCTTGGAAGCGCTGGAACTTCGAAGGTGGCGTGCAGAACATCGCCGGCAAGAACCCGCCTTTCGTTCTCAACGCAGCCTCGAACTCGGCTGATACCACCTATAACGGCTTCTATCTCGGCCGTTACATCTTCCTGCAGGCTGGTCTGAACTTCTGATCACCCCAGACGCTGAGCCCTGCTCCGCGTCATGGAGGAAAACGACAAAAAAGGGAGAAGGGCCGGCGCCTTTCTCCCTTTTTTCATGCGCATACCGCGCCAACCAACATGACGCGTGTCAACTTCCGCGATAGGTCGAATAACCGAAGGGCGAGACCAGTAGCGGCACATGGTAATGGCCGGTCCCCGTCATGCCAAAATCGATCTGCACCACATCCAGAAAAGGCGGCTCAGGCAGATCATGCCCACGCCCCCTGAAATAGGTCGCCACGTCGAAGCGAAGCACATAGGCACCTGCCCCAACCGCAATATCCTTGAGGCCGGGACAGCGGCCGTCCTCGTTCGTCACACCGGAAAAGAGCACGCGATCATCATGAAGCAGAGTGATCGTCATACCCTGTGCGGGCACGCCCCCTGCCGTATCGAGAACATGGGTGGAAAGGCTGGTCATGATGCTGTCCTGTCCTTGAGTCTGAGCAATGCAATCTGGTCGATCTGACCGAGCGCCTCAGCGAGTTCCTCCTGCGGTGACTGCGCCAGCCGACGTTCGATCTCCTGACGCATACGCTCCTTGGTGGCCTGTCGGACACAGATGACGAAAGGCATGTCGAAACGCGCCTGATAGGCCTCGTTCAGGGCACGAAAGGCGATGAATTCAGCCTCGCTCAACCTGTCGAGACCCGCCCCTTCCTGCTCAGCGGCCGAGAGCCTGCCCAGATCGGGGTCCACGCCGAATTTGCGTGCGAGCTCCGGATGGGCCTTGACCAGCGCTTTCTGCCTGTCGTGCCCGGCATCGCGTATGATCTGCGATGTTGCGGCGATCATGGCCTCCGGGCCTGAAAAGGGCGCCTGCGGCCACGCCGCAGCCACGATCCAGGGCGTGTGCTCGTAAATATCGCCATAGGCCGATACGAATTCTTCCCGAGTGTTCGCGGTGATCATGCGGGGTGATGCTCCTGCCAGTGACGGGCGATATCGAGCCGTGTCGCAACCCATGCATCCTGATGGGCCTGCACATGGGCGATGAAACGTTTGAGCGCCAGCGCACGGGCGGGCCGGCCTGCAAGGCGACAATGCAGGCCGACAGACATCATGCGCCCGCCCTCCTGATACAGCATGTCGAACGTGTCACGCAGATAACGGAAGAACTGCTCGCCTTCGGTAAAGCCATTGAGCGCAACGAGCTTCATGTCGTTCACGTCGAGCGTGTAAGGCACGATCAGCTGCGCCCGGCCATAGCGACGGTCGTAATAGGGCAGATCATCGGCATAGGAGTCGGCATCGTAAACGAAGCAGCCCTCCTCGGCGACAATCCGCGCCGTGTTCGGGCTGGTACGCCCCTGATACCAGCCCAGCGGGGCCTCTCCCGTGACCTCTTCATGCAGCCTGATGGCTTCACGGATATGCTCACGCTCGATTGCTTCAGGGATGTCCTGATAATCGACCCATCGATAGCCGTGAGACGCAATCTCCCAGCCCGCCTGCTTCATGGCCGCGACAGCATCGGGATTGCGGGCAAGGGCCATTGCCACACCGAAAACCGTAAGGGGCAGGCCCGCCTCGGTGAAAAGCCGGTGGAGACGCCAGAAGCCGGCGCGAGAGCCATATTCATACAGGCTTTCCATCTGCATGCAGCGCGCACCGGTGATCGAACGGGTACCGACCATTTCGGACAGAAAGGCCTCGGAACCGGCATCGCCATGCAGAACGTTGTTTTCGGCGCCTTCCTCGTAATTCAGAACGAACTGGACGGCGATGCGGGCGCCGCCCGGCCATGCAGCCTCGGGGGGATTGGCACCATAGCCCAGCAGGTCGCGTGGATATGCCTGTGTCATGCCTGTTCGTTCTCTCCCATTCAAAGCGCTGCCACGCCGCCATCGCTGCGCGGGTCGGTGGCCCCTTCCATTGTGCCATCCTCATAGCGCCGAATGGCCCCGGCATGACCCATTGCCGTGGCAAATGGCGTCAGACTCTCGACGTCGTGACCAAGCGCGCTCAGCCCGTCTAGGATTTCCGGGCCAAAGCGCGTTTCCATCTTGAGCGTTGTGGTGGTTTCGCCCCAGGTGCGGCCCAGAAGCCAGCGCGGCGCCGTGATCGATTCCTGAAGGCTCAATCCGGCAATGACGTTGCGCGCCACGATGGCCGCCTGGGTCTGCGGCTGCCCCTCGCCGCCCATCGTGCCATAGGCCAGCAAGCTCCCATCATTGAGCGCGGCCATGGCGGGGTTGAGCGTGTGAAAAGGCTTGCGCCCCGGCACGAGGCTACGCAGACGCCCGGGCACGAGGTCGAAGCTGGCCCCGCGATTCTGCCATACCAAGCCGCTCTCCGGCAGCACGATGCCCGAGCCGAATTCGAAATAAAGGCTCTGGATCATGCTGACGGCCCAGCCCTGCGAGTCCATCACGCCAAACCACGTGGTGTCGCCCTGCTGGGTCTGATGAGGCCAGGGTGTCGCTCGGGTCAGATCGATGGAGGCCGCCATATCATCCAAAGCAGCCTGATCGGACAAAAGCGCCTGTGGGGAGGTTTCCATGATGGCAGGATCGGCAATCACACGATCACGCCAGATGAAGGCGGCCTTCGTCGCCTCAACCCAGCGATGAATGTCGTCAACCGTATCAGCCCCGGTCACGCCCAGTCGTTCGGCCAGAGCCAGAATCAACAGGGAAGCCGCGCCCTGCGTTGGTGCGACCATGTTGAAGAAACGACCGTGATGCAGTGTGGTCTCAAGCGGCTTCGTCAGGAGCGCTTCATGGTGATTGAGGTCGTCGCGGCTGACCGGCGAACCGCAGGCCGCAAGATCGGCAGCGATCTGATCGGCCAGCTTGCCATGATAAAAATCGCCAAGACCGGCATTGGCGAGACGTCGCAATGTGCGCGCCAGCGCCGGATTGCTGTGCACGGCGCCCGCAATTGGCATATCGCCTTGTGGCAGGAACAGGCCGCTGAAATTGGGCATGTAGCTCAACACGTCCAGATGGGCCGCCATGAGCCCGGCCATGCTCTCCGTGACCACCATGCCACTCTCGGCGTGATCGATGGCGTCGGCCAGCAATGTCGAGATAGGTAACGCCCCTCCCGCATAGGCAAGCGCTCGCGACCAGCCCGCAACCGTACCGGCAACCGTGTTGGCTGCTAGCCCGCCACGCCAGGGCACAGTGTCACATTCCGCATAGAGTTCGGGTGTCGCGTTCTGGGCGAGCCTGCCACAGGCATCAATGGCCACCGTCTCGCCATCAGGGCGGCGAATAAGCCAGAAGCCATCTCCCCCAAGGCCGGTCATATGCGGGTAAACCACAGACAGGGTTGCGGCCACGGCCACGGCTGCCTCGACCGCGTTGCCTCCCGCCTTGAGAATGTCCCTCCCCGCCTGCGCCGCAAGATGATGCGGGGCGGTAACCATTCCCTTGCGGGAGCGTGCGCTGAAAAGCATCAATCCTCCAGAATACGGGCGCGAGCGACGCCAGCGCGTTCCAGCGCCTCACCGAGCGCAACAAGACGATCTTCCCGCCCCGGCTGCGCCACGAGCTGGACGCCAAGCGGCATCCCGCTGCCGACATTCGTGTCGATGGCTAGAGGCACTGTCAGGACAGGGAAACCGGCCAGAGTCAGGGGCTGGGTATAGAGGCCGAGATTGGCACGAGCGGAAACCGGTTGACCACCAATTTCGATGACGGGCATGTCAATCTGCGGGGCGGGGCCGACCACGGCGGGTGCAACCAGAATATCCGCCTCCAGAAAGGCCTCATGCATACGCTCACGAAACCAGTGGCGGATCTTGTGCGCCCTGAAAACATGCGGCGCCGGTACAAGAGCTCCTGCGAGCAGGCGATCACGCACCGCCGGGTCATACCGTTCCGGGCTATGACGCAGGCGATCGAGATGCAGGCCTGCCCCTTCGGATGCGCTGATGACAAATGCCGCGGCACGCGCCGTTGCGACCTCTGGCAGAACGATCTCGCTGCGTATCGACAGGGCCGTGCAGAAAGCCGCAAGGGCCGCTTCCATCTCCGGCGACATATCCTGGGCAAACCAGCCGCCGAGCCGCGCCATTTTCAGCCCTGCAACCTCTACCTGCGCCAGTGATGACCCGCTCAGCACCTCCACCACCACACGCATATCGGCAGCGCTGGCGGTGAAAGGCCCAACCGTATCGAGACTGGCGACAAAAGGATAAGACCCCGATACCGGCAGCATGCCCTGCGTGGCACGCAGGCCCCACACGCCACAAAGCGATGCCGGCACACGGATCGAGCCATTCGTGTCGGAGCCGAGGGAGAGCGGGAAATATCCCGCAGCGACGCCTGCCGCCGACCCACCGGAAGACCCCCCGGCGAGACGCGCGCTGTCATGCGGGTTTTTCGTCATGCCATAATGGGCATTGTCTGTCGCAAAACCGTAGGCAAATTCATCCATATTGGTCGTGGCGAGCGGTATGGCACCAGCCTCGATCAGCCTGCTGACCAGCAGCGCGTCACAATCGGCCGGCGCTTCGCCAGCCAGAACCTCCGACCCAGCCGTAGTGACCAGACCTTGCACATCAAAAAGATCCTTGATGCCAAAAGGCACCCCTGCCAGCGGTCCGGGGTCGATCCCCTCGGCCACAAGAGCATCGATCCGGCGTGCCTGATCGAGCGCCCGCTCGGACAAAAGGCGCGTGACGGCATTGATGGTGCCATCGCGCCTGGTGACACGGTCCAGGCAGCTCTCGATCAGGCCGAAGGCGCTGCGTTCGCTCGACCTGACAGCGCGCGCAATCTCGGTAGCGTTCATGGATGATACTCGAAAGCGGGCTCCGTGCGCTCGGGCAGATCGAGCGAAAGGACAAGCTTCTGGTAGCGCGCGAGCATGACGAGGTTTTCCAGCACGCCGGGCTGGCAATCAACCGGAATCGTCAGATCGAGCGCAGCCGCACGCGCATTGAGCGTGGCCTCATCAATCATGCCTGCTCCTCACCCTCCCGACCGAGACTGACGAGTTCCTCCGCGTCATAGGCGAGCAGACTTTCGAGATGCTTTTCACCGTCCTGAACGAACAGATCACAGGCAATCGAGCGGGCCAGACGGTCCACGCCATAGCGCATGCCGCTGATCGACGCGCCCGAAAGCCCCATGCTCGGCGTCGCCGCAAAGGTGAAGTTATAGATCGCCCCCAGCATGGCAGCATCAGGATGCGCAGGGTCGCGCGGCAGGAACTGGCTCTGCGGTCCAAGATAGGGATAGGAGTCCAGAACGGCGCTTTCCTCACCCTCGGGGGCCTCGAAACGATCGCGCCACAGCGCGACGTTTCCGGCAAAGGAGGCAGTTTCCGGACGCTTGCTGAAATCGATCACGAATCCGGTGCCGATAATCAGGAAGTCAAATTCCATCGTCCCATGAGGCGTGTCGACGGTAATGGTCTCACCCTCGCAGCGCGCGCCCAGCCAAGGCGTATCGCCATGGAAACTGAACCCGTCATGACGGCTGCAACGCCAGAACGTATCCTGCGGCGGCGGCTGGTTGAGGTCGAAGATACGACGCATGAAGCGCCAGCGCGTCAGATCGGGCAGCGCCGGGAAATGGGCCAGGAACCCGGCATTTTCCATCCAGCGATAAGGGTTGATGCGCGGCAGGGTCTTGCGGCGTATGCAGACGGAAACCGAACTGGCACCGGCTTCCAGCGCGGTCGCTGCATTATCGAAGGCGGAGGCCCCACCGCCGAGCACACCGACACGCTTGCCACGCAACGCCTCGAAGTCGATCGGCTGATGCGTATGGGCGTAGAGATGGCTGGGAACCGCCTCGCGTATGAATTCCGGCACATGCCATGACCCGCTGCCCTCAATGCCGGTCGCCAGCACGAGGCGGCGTGCCCAGACGTGAGAGATCTCTCCTTCCTGCGAGCGGAACTGAAGATGCAGCAAGCCATCCTGCCAGACGACATCGACCAGTTCACGGTCATGCTCTACAGGCAGGGCAAGCGTTTCCTCATACCAGTCGAGATAAGCCTGCCAGTCGCGCCGGTCGATCTTGCCCAGCGACTCCCATGCATCCTTGCCATAACGCGCCTCAAACCAGCTTCGCGGTGTCAGTGAGGGGATGCCGAGATCAGGGCCAGTCACATGTTTGGGCGTACGCAGCGTGATCATACGGGCAAAAGTAATCCAGGGTCCCGCCTGCCCTTTTTTTGCGCGCTCGAATACCCGAACGTTATGCACGCCTATGCGACGAAGCGCGAAAGAGGTCGAGAGACCTCCCTGCCCGCCACCGATCACCGCAACATCAAGTACCGGCTCGCCATGATGGGTCAGCGTGGACGAGACCCAGGGACCCGACGCATAGGCAATTTTCTGAAGATCCTCATGAACCCGGTCAGCGAGGTCACGGAGCGCTTTGTTCTGCATTTCAGGGCACCCGGTAAAATGGATTGGGAAGGAGAAAACCACGGTCGGCATGGCCGCCCGCGAGATCGGAGGGCTGATCACCGATATTGGCGATAATGTGATAACCCTTTTGTTCAATCTCGCTTCGGGCCGCCGCCTTGTAGTCGGAGGCTGATGGCGTATGACTGCCCTCCGGCCTGAGCACGAGACCCGACCATCCGGCATAACCGGCGGCGCCGAGATTACGCGCCGTGTCGGTACGCTCGTTCTCACTGCGCCCGGTCACGAAAAACACGGACACGCCACGCTGTTGGGCCATACGATAAAGAGCGAGGGTGGAGGGAAAGGCCTGCGCCTTGGCGCTCATTTCCCAGGCCATCACGCCGCACGGCCCCTTGGGCAGGAGATCGCACTGACCATCATGGAAATAAGCGAAATGATTGGCCTGTATCTCAGGCCAGTTGGAAAGCGATGTCTCGTCGATATCCAGGACAATCGCAGGCTTGCCCACATGTGCCGCACGCAGACGAACCCACTCCGATGCCTCCTCGATCACGTTGGCGAACTCACGATCATAGGCCCCGCTGTCGTGGTAGGCGGTGGCCGCAATCTCTGCATCGCCTACATTAGCCGGGGCCGCATGGGCAGCGCCCGCTGCCGTAACCCCGAGCATGGCGGCAAGCGCCAATGCGTGCCCGAAACGGTTCGAGCGCCGGCGTGAAACGGAAAGGACGATAGACCGATAATTCATGGAAGGCGGCGCTCCTGTGAAGCCAAGATACAATCGCATCATCTTCACAGCTGTAGAGACCCCTCACAAGACCGTAACGCCGGGGCATGTCCTTGCCTCAAACAATCGTTTTTCATACCCGCCCCGTCCTGTATTGATATCTCGTTCCCCAAGTGAAACAGATCATCTCCTCTTCGTCTATCCCTCTTGTGCACAAACCGGCATGAGTCCTATTTTGTGAATTATGATTCAGGTTTTCCATATGACGATGCAACTACTTGCAAATACCCTAATATCCGCCTAGACACGGTCGTATACAACGAAGCAGTCGGGAGATGATTTTGGGCGCGCCTCGGGAAATTGCGGTCGTGACCATTCTGGAGGCCGCGGAAAAGATCTTCTCCGAACATGGCTTCAGCGGTGCGAGCATTGCTGCTGTGGCCAGGGAAGCCGGTATTCCCAAAGCCAATATTCATTATTATTTCTCCACCAAGGAGGTTCTGTACCAGGAAGTGCTTCGGCGAACTGTACAGGAATGGCTCCAGGAATGTGAAACCTGGCTTCGCCCCGAGAATACAGCTTCTACGGCCCTGCGCGCCTATATCGGCTCCAAGCTGGCCTTTTCGCGTGCCAATCCCCATGCCTCACGCCTTTTCGCGCATGAGATCATCGGGGGGGCGCGCTATTTGCACGACTATCTCTCGACAACCCTGCGTGAGGCGATAGCGCCGTTCGGTGAAACATTCAGGGTTTGGATGGAGCGGGGCGAGATTCCGCAGGTCGATCCCACGCATTTCCTGTTCTGTCTCTGGGCCATGACGCAATGGTATGCGGATATGCAGCCTCAGGTAACCGCACTGCTCGGCAAGGAAACGCTCGAAGAAAGCGATTTTGATGCTGCGGCAGAAACAATCCTGGCCCTCGTTCTCGCCAGAGAGGACATAGCAGCCTGAGGCCTCTCCTCCGGAGGAGGCCGTGCTGGTGGTTTATCCTCGGGCCACCGAGGGTACACGAACGAGCAGAACAATCAGGATAGCGAGTGCGGCAAGTGCGGCACCGCTCATGGAAACAGCACCATAGCCGAACCCCTGAGACAGGACCGCGCCGCCCAGCCAGGCACCAAGCGCGTTGCCAAGGTTGAAGGCGCCGATATTGACTGATGACGCCAGAGCCGGGGCGCGTTGTGCCGCCTGCATCGTGCGCATCTGCAGAGCAGGCATGATGGCGAAAGAGGCCGCACTCCACACCAGAATACCAAGTATGGCGCCAATCGGGCTAACCGCAATGAACGGGTAGATCAGCATGATGCCACCCAGCACAGGCAGCATCAGCAACAGGGCAAATCGCGTGGAGCGATCGGCCAGACGACCACCAAGCGCTGCGCCAATGCTGAAACCGACGCCGATCGTCATGAGCGCGAGGGTGACGAGTCCCTCACTGGCATGGGTGATGCTGTGCAGGAAGGGGGCGATATAAGTGTAGAGAACGAACATGATCCCTGCACCGAGTGTCGTGACGGCAAGGGCCAGCAACACCTCACCGCCTGCCAGAACGCGCAATTCGCCAAGGATATCCGGGCGTGGATTGCTGCCCCGTGGTGGCAGGGCCATGCTGAGGGCCAGCACGGCCAGGGCGCCGAGCAGCGCCGTCACCAGAAAGGCGCTACGCCACCCCATGGTGTCGCCCAGCCAGGTTGCCGCAGGCACCCCGAAGATATTTGCGATGGTCAGCCCCATGAACATCGACGCCACCGCGGAGGCACGACGCTCTGGGGCCACGACACTCGATGCCTCGACAGCCCCGAGGCCGAAAAACGCCCCGTGTGACAGGCTGGTGATCACTCGCCAGATCATCAGAACGACATAGCTGTGGCTGAGCCCGGCACCAAGGTTGCCGATAATGAAAAGCCCCATCAACCCGACCAGGGCGGCCTTGCGCGATACGGCCCCCAGCAGCAGCGTCATGATGGGCGCCCCCAACATGACACCAAAGGCATAGGCACTCACGAGCGACCCGGCCTTGGGCACGCTGATGTGAAGATCCTGGGCAATGACCGGCAACAACCCCATCGGGGTGAACTCGGTCGTGCCTATGGCAAAAGCCCCCACTGCCAGCGCGAGCAGCGCCCCTCGAGCCGAACCCATCTTACCCCCTGCCGAATTAAAGCTTGCGCAAGTTCTTCTTACTTTCCAGATCCTGCGCCCCGTGCCACGATTTTCTCCTGATGTTTCCACAAGGAGCCGGATCGAGACAATGACCACACCATTTGCCGACAGCAATCACGACGCCCTTTGGCTGCCCTTCACGGCCAATCGCCAGTTTCGCGATGCCCCGCGCATGCTCGTTTCGGCAAAAGGTATGTATTACCGGGATGATAAAGGCCGCGAAGTCCTGGATGGTTGCGCGGGACTCTGGTGCGTCAATGCAGGCCATGGGGCACCGCGTATCGTGGAAGCCGTGCAGAAGACGGTCGCGACACTTGATTTTGCCCCCGCTTTCCAGATGGGCCACCCCCTGGCTTTCGAGGCCGCAGACCGTGTCGCGCGCCTGGCCCCTAATCCGCTCAATCACGTTTTCTTCTGCAACTCCGGCTCTGAAGCAGGCGACACGGCGCTCAAGATCGCCATCGCCTATCATCGCCTGCGTGGCGAAGGCACACGCACCCGCCTGATCGGGCGTGAACGCGCCTATCATGGCGTCGGGTTTGGCGGCATTTCGGTCGGCGGCATTTCGGGCAATCGCAAGCTTTATGGTTCGCTGCTGACCGGGGTGGACCATCTGCCCCATACGCTCGATCTGCGTCGCAATGCTTTCTCGCGCGGCCTGCCGGAACATGGCGCGGAACTGGCTGACGATCTGGAGCGCATCGTCGCCCTTCATGACGCCTCGAACATCGCGGCTGTTATTGTCGAACCCATGGCTGGCTCGACAGGCGTGCTGCCAGCGCCGAAGGGCTATCTCAAACGCCTGCGCGAGATCTGCACCAAGCATGGCATCGTGCTGATTTTCGATGAGGTCATCACCGGTTTCGGTCGTCTGGGCGCGTCTTTCGCCGCCGAGAAATACGGCGTCGTGCCCGACATCATGACGGTGGCCAAGGGTATCACCAATGGTACGATCCCGATGGGTGCCAATATCGTATCCGACGAGATTTTCGACGCGTTCATGCAGGGACCGCGCGAGGCCATCGACCTGCCGCATGGCTACACCTACTCGGCCCACCCCATCGCCTGTGCAGCTGCCATTGCCACACTCGACACCTATGCCGAGGAGCATCTGTTCGAACGCGCAGCCGCGCTCTCGCCGTATTTCGAGGAGGCTGCCCATTCGTTGAAGGGTGCGCCCCATGTGGTCGATATCCGCAACGAGGGGCTTGTGGCCGGTATCGAACTTGCCCCCCGCGTCGCCAAGACGACACGTGCTTTCGAGGTGTTCGAGCGCGCTTTCCATGAAGGGCTGCTGCTGCGCTACACAGGTGACATCCTCGCCATTTCACCGCCGCTGATCATCGAGAAGAACGAGATCGATCGCATCTTCGAGACGATCGGCCGGATCCTCAAGACGATCAATTGATCAGCCTGGGCCCCGGCGATATATGCCGGGGTTTCACCCCCATCGCGCGGATTTTTCGATCTCCTGGCAATCCGGTAGGATCGAGCCTGTTTCAGTCCCATAGTGCGACAAAGCGTCGCCTCGGCCCAAAAACGTTCAGCCACTCACCCAGCGCCCCTCAGGGGACAGATCGGGGCTCACTGTCGAGAACATGGCAGGCATGGTCCTGCAGCTCTTCACCGGAGGCATGGTCATCATCATGCGCCACGTCATCAAGCAACGCATAACCTGAGCCAAGCGGCACGAGAACGAGGGTGTGGTCCCCCATTTCCTGTTCGGGATGGGCCAAGGAACCCGCAAGTATCCTGAATGGCGAGCCGTTCAGCGTCGAGAGATAGAGGGCGCGGTAACGATGTGCACCCAGCGGGACAGGCAGAAATGACCAGCTTGGCCCGATACGGTCGCCGTACCGGTCCAGTGTCGCCCTCACCTCAGGGTCCACGCAATCCAGATGGATGTGTAACTGGTTCTGCGAGCGCCCGCGTGACGAATTGATCGAAAGGGCAAGTAACCGGTCCGGAACAGGGTGCCCATAAGCTGCGCCTACGCGGTCGCGAAAAGACCAGGCTTCGGCGAAGTAATTGGGCGTTTCGGGACGGAGCAGGACCGTGCTCTCCATCCCCGCCACCTTGTCCGTAGGAATCAGAAGATATTGCCCACGCCCCTCAAGCGAATGAAGCAGGGCAATGCCCCGTGAATGGTCATAGATCACACAGGGCTTCGTCCCTTTGGAGCATCTCGCGCTGACGAGCTTCCAGAGGATATCCGGATCATGATCCTTGTGGATCACCGTGGCGGCGCGGGATGCAGGTGCAAGACCGACGCTCAGCGCCGTAACGGCGACACCCACCCGCCACATTCCGCGCCTGATGACGCGCGGCAGAGCTCGATCTGATCGGGGAAAGAGGGACAGATTCCGACCGCCCCTCAGCATGCACGCGTCGCCGCCGAAAGAGTCATGCTCTGACCCAGTCGCTCAAGGCGACGCTTCACCCCGCCGCCCGCAGCAAAGCTGCTCTGCTCGTTATGGCTCAGCCAGAGTATGCCGTCCTCGATCGAGAGCGAGGTATTCTTGAGAAGCGCCGACGTGCCACCGCAGATCGTATAGGCAAGGCGAAGCGCAAAGCCGAGTTGCACGGCGCGGTCGCAATCATCAGGTGAGAGCAGACGATGCGAGACCTCCATAAGGGGATCGGCCGGGTCGGCCTCGTAACGGACCGCCAGTGTCAGGGCGACGAAGGCGCGTGATTGGTGGTCGAAGCCAACGCCATGCATACGCATGATACGCAGATAGGTCTGGGCTGCACGATATTCGGGATGATCGAATGAGCCGATATCAGACATACGGCAGGCCATGTCGCGCAATGCCGTTTCGGACGGCGTTTCATGCTGGAACAACGGCTCTGTCCAGCGCACGAGATCATCGGGGAGCTCCATGCTGCGGCTCAGACGATGAGCGGTTTCATCAGCCAGCGCACGACAGGGGTCGAGTGCAGCAACCTCCTGCCCGACCTTGCGCATATACCAGCCCTCACGCAGGCCATCGACACTGAAAATGATCTGTGATGGCTGCACGATACGCATCAGGCGTCGCAGGACGGTTGCGGAAAACGGGACATCATCCAGACGCTTGCGCGGAAAGCCGGGTACTTTTTCCAGCATCTTGCGCGGGGTATCGATCAGCCATGTCACCATCTCGCGCGCCTCATCGGCACCCAGCGTATAGAGATGAACGATATTGAGCGGGTAATGCGTGCGGGCAATCTGCAACCGGGCCAGGGCGCGGAAGGCGCCGCCAACCAGATAGAGCGGCTTGCCCTTCAGGGCAGGCAGCCACGCCACATCGTCAAGATCGGCTTCCACCACCTCACGCGCCCGTTTGAGGTCACCGCCAGAACGGTCAGACAGGCGTATCACCCCCAATGGCTTGGTGCAGGCCTCATGATGCCGGCCCCCTGCCACACGGATCAGTTCAAGCGACCCACCGCCAATGTCAGCGACAACGCCATCTGCATCCGGCAAACCACAGAGCACGCCGGTCGCTGCGTAATCCGCTTCCTCCTCACCCGAGAGGATACGGATCGGCACGTCGGGCATGCACTCATGCAGCGTCTCGACAAATTCGCGCCCGTTGCTGGCATCGCGAACCGCAGCCGTCGCCAGCACCTCAAAGGGGTGGGCATCCATTGCGCGCGCAATGGCATTGAAGCGGGTCATGACATCGCGTGCGAGTCTCAGCCCCTCCTCATTCAGGCGGCCCGTCTGCTCAAGCCCGCGCCCCAGACGCAGCGTGGCTTTTTCATTGAAGATCGGGATCGGATTACGGGTGACGCCCTCGAACACGACCAGCCGGACCGAATTCGATCCCAGATCGACGATGGCGGCGCGATGATGGCCCTTTGGCGCGTCAGTACCCGTCACTCTACCCTCTTCCTCAATCTTCGCGGATACGCTCGGGCCGTTCACGACGGCCCGCATCCTTATCCTGCGGTTTCTCCCTCGCTGCCGAGCCACGCCCGGAGAGCGAAGGGTTATGCATGAAATATTCATGCGCCGAGAAGGGATTAGCCCCCGGAGATACGCGATGCCAATCCCCACGCGAGGAAAGCACCCAGCTTTGAAGTGTGTCACGTAAATCCATGGTCATGATCTGACCCAGGATCTGGGCATGAACGGTCGAATTGAAGATCGGCACCATCGCCTCGACACGACGATCCATGTTTCGTCCCATCCAGTCAGCCGAGGAAATGAAGACCTTGGCCTTGTGCGACGGCATCCGATGACCATTGCCAAACGCGAAGATACGCGCATGTTCCAGAAACCGACCGACGATCGAACGGATCTCGATATTTTCCGAAAGGCCCGGCACACCGGGGCGCAGGCAGCAGATACCCCGAATGATTCCGACCACCCTCACCCCGGCGCGTGATGCCCGGTAGAGCGCGTCGATCAGGGCCGGGTCGACCAGGGAATTCATCTTCAGCCAGATCTTGGCAGGGCGTCCGGCCTTGGCATGAGCGATCTCCCCCTCGATCAGGTCCATGAGCGTGTCACGCAGCGTGATGGGGGCAAAAGCGAGCGCCTCCATATCCACCGGGGTCGCATAACCCGTCATGTAGTTGAACAGCTTGGCCGAATCGCTCGCGAGCTGGGGATCGCAGGTGAAGAAGGAGAGATCCGTATAGATACGTGCCGTGATCGGATGATAATTGCCCGTACCAAAATGGGCGTAGGACCGCAGGCCACCAGCTTCTCGCCTGACAACGAGGCTGAGCTTGGCGTGCGTCTTGAGATGGGTGAAGCCGAACACCACCTGGACGCCCGCCGATTCGAGCGACCGTGCGAGGCGTATATTCGCTTCCTCGTCAAAGCGCGCCCGCAGCTCAACCATCGCCGTGACCGACTTGCCCAGTTCTGCGGCCTCAATCAGCGCCCGCACAATGGGGCTGTCCCGCGACGTGCGATAAAGCGTCTGCTTGATTGCCACCACGTTGGGATCAAGCGCTGCCTGTTTGAGAAACTGCACCACCACATCGAAGCTCTCGAAGGGATGATGCACCACGATATCCTTGGCGCGGATTGCTGCGAAGCAATCGCCGTCATAATCGCGGATTCGCTCAGGGAAGCGCGGCGTATAGGGTTTGAACAGCAGGTCAGGGCGATCAGATACGATCATCTGCTTGAGATCGACCACTCCGATGATATCGGGCTGAACCACAACATCGTCACGTGCCACGTCGAGTTCTTCAGCGAACTCACGCCCCATGCTTTCCGGTATGGAGGCGTCGAGGGCAAGATGGATACCCACACCGCGGCGACGCTGCTTGAGCGCTGTCTCGTAGGACAGCACCAGATCCTCGGCTTCGTCCTCAAACTCGACATCCGAATCGCGGATGATACGCAGCACCCCGCCCTCGGCAATTTCCATCCCGGGAAAAAGACGTGTGATGTGCAGCCGGATAACGTCCTCGAGCGCCACGAAGCGCACATCGGGGCGGATATCCGGCTCCTCCTTGTGCGGCGCGGGTAGACGTATGAAACGGTCGATCTGCTGGGGCAGCAGAATGAGCGCATCCATCGAAAACCCCGGGATCGTCGGGTCATTGAGGCGTAGTGCCAACGCCATTCCAAGATTCGGAATGAACGGCATGGGGTGCGAGGGGTCGATGGCAAGCGGCGTCAGAACAGGATAGATCTCGTTCTCGAACTTGGCGGCGATGCTCTCGCGCTCGGCGTCTGTCAGTTCCTCACGCGTGCACAGGCGAAGCCCCGCCTGCGCCAGTTCACCGCGCAACAGGCGCCAGATGCGCTGCTGTGCCGCAAAGAGCTTCGCCGCGCTGCGGCGCACGCTCGTCAGCTGGCGCGCTGGCGTCAAACCATCAGCCGAGGGGGCGACCAGCCCCTCGCGCACCTGACCAACAAGCCCCGCCACACGCACCGAGTAGAATTCATCCAGATTACTGGCACTGATCGACAGAAAGCGCAGACGCTCCAGCAACGGGTGGCGGCTGTTTTCCGCCTCCTCAATCACGCGCTGGTTGAAATCGAGCCAGGATAATTCACGGTTGATGAACCGCGTCGGTGAGGTCACGATTCCGGGGTCGGGAATACGGGCTACGGCACGCGTGGCACGCGTCGCCCTTGGGGCTTTCGCCCGTGTGGCGCGTGGTGCCTTGGAGGGGGCGGGCTTTGAGTCCTTTTCCGAAGACGACGTCACGCGCTACGTTTCCTGTTTCTGTCCAATGAGAAGTAACAACATCGGCCCGTGAGCAGCGCGCGTCAAACCCCTTAACCCAATCATCATAAAAGGTTCCGGCCCGGTGATGGCCTGAGCGGTCAGGTTCAGCGTTCGCCGGGGGCTGGCTCATCCAGCAGTCCCGACAGGGCCTGTCGTGCAAGGACCCGCGTGAGTGGCCTGTTATGAGCAAGCCCAGCCTGATCGAGCCGGTCGACCGCGCTCACAATCGCATCGCAGGTGCGCGGCAGATGGTGCATGAGCCAATCGAGAATCGGCTTGGAGACAATCATCTGACGCTCTGCAATCAGGCGCAGAAGCAGGGCAAAACGCAGGGAATCCTCAGGCGACAGAAGCGGCACCACCGTAATGGCCCGCAAGCGGCTTGCCAGATCAGGCAGAACGATGGGCAGACGGACAGGCGCATAACGCGAAGCGATAAGCAGGGTCGTGCGTTGTTCACGCGCCAGATTGAGCAGATGCAGCAGGGCACGCTCGGATGTCACGCGCTCCAGATGATCGAGCGCCAGCGTGGTGTGGGCTGCCCCCGCAATCTCGACCACCTGCGCCATATCCAGCGTCGCCGCATCGACAACGTGCGCCTGACGCCTCGCCGCCCAGATGTGCAGAAGATGCGACTTTCCACAACTGTCGTCACCGCAGAGCAGCAGCCTGCGATCGGGCCAGCCGGTCTGGTTCAGCCAGTGACGCGCCTGGGCGTTGGAGGCCGACGGAATGAAGTGACGGGCCGCGACGCTTGCAGGCGGCCGCAGCGCCAGCGCGAGTTGCGCGGCGGCGTTGCCCGGCGCCAATCCGTCAATTCCCGCTTCTTTGTCCATTCAATAGCCGTTCCGGTCCTTTCCGAGCCGGGTCGGCTCCATTAGAAGGACAGATACTAACGCAACCGGCCAGGTTTTTCGAGCGAGGCGACAGCATGACCGATCCGATTTCTCCTTCAGCAAGCTATCGCGATTCCGGCGTCGATATCGAGGCCGGTGATGCGCTGGTCGAGGCGATCAAGCCCGCAGCAAAATCGACCGACCGGCCGGGCACAATGGGTGGTCTGGGCGGCTTCGGCGCGCTGTTCGACCTCAAGGCAGCCGGCTTTACCGACCCGATCCTCGTCAGTTGCACCGATGGTGTGGGCACAAAGCTCATGGTCGCCATCGAGAGCGGTCAGCATGATACGGTCGGCGTCGATCTGGTGGCCATGTGTGTGAATGATCTTGTGGTGCAGGGCGCTCAGCCGCTTTTCTTCCTTGACTATCTGGCAACCGGCAAACTGGCTGTTGAAGATGCTGCCCGTGTCGTGAAGGGCATTGCGCAGGCCTGCCGCGATACGGATTGCGCACTGGTCGGCGGTGAAACTGCCGAAATGCCCGGCATGTATGACTCCGGGCATTACGATCTCGCCGGCTTCAGCGTTGGCGCTGCCGAACGTTCCGCCCTGCTTCCCGCCGGCATCACCGAAGGCGACACATTGATCGCCCTTCCCTCCACCGGCGTTCATTCCAACGGCTATTCGCTGGTACGCAGCATCAAGGCGATGAGCGGTCTGCAATGGAACAGCGAAGCCCCCTTCGAGCCGGGCAGCACGCTCGCCGAAGCGCTGCTGCGCCCCACCGCGCTTTATGTGCGAACGGTCATGGCCCTGCATCATGCCGGGTTGCTGCATGGCTGTGCGCACATCACCGGTGGTGGCCTGCCCGGGAACCTGCCGCGCGTCCTGCCAGAGGGTCTGGGCGTACAGATCGAAGCCGATACCTGGCCTGTGCCCCCGGTCTTCCGCTGGCTGGCCACCACGGGCAATGTTGCGCATGACGAGATGCTCAAGGTCTTCAATTGCGGCATTGGTATGGTTCTGATCACGCCCGAGCCCGAGAAGGTTCTGGCCATGCTCGAAGCCCGCGGCGAAAAAGGCTATCGCATCGGTGACGTAACCGCCAATGGCCCACGTTATGCACTGGATGGCCAGGTTGATTTCGCCCTATGAGCGAAACAATGGCTGTCCATAAAACTCCCATTGCGGTTTTCATCTCGGGGCGCGGCAGCAATATGAATGCCCTGATCGAGGCCTGTGCGCGACCGGATTATCCGGCGCGCATTGCCCTTGTGCTGAGCAATAACCCGGATGCGCCGGGGCTCGAGACCGCACGACACGCAGGGCTGGACGCTGTAGCGATCGATCACCGTCTTTTCCCTAAAGACCGCGAAGGACACGAGAAGGCCATTGAGGCCTGTCTCGAAAAGGCAGGAATCGAGGTGATCTGCCTTGCGGGCTATATGCGCGTCCTGACCCCTTATCTCGTCGGACGATGGGCCGGCCGCATGCTCAACATCCATCCAAGCCTGCTGCCTGCCTATCCCGGTCTGGATACGCATGAGCGCGCCCTGGCGGCGGGCGATACCCGTCATGGCTGCACGGTCCATCTGGTCACTGATGGTGTGGATGAAGGCCCGGTGCTGGGCCAGGCCGAGGTGCCGGTTCTGCCAGGCGATACACCCTCCACCCTCGCGGCGCGCGTTCTGGAGCAGGAACATCGCCTCTACCCCGAAGCGCTCGCAGCGTTTCTGAAAGCCCGATAAGGCGCCCTCCTGCGACCAAAAAGCCCGGTCACGCCGGGCTTTTTTATTGCGTATTACAGGTTCGGAGAGCAGGGCGCTCCCTTACCAGAAACGTGATGCCAGAACGCTCGTGAGCGTTACAAGGTCGAAGCACAGGAAAGCGGTCATACCCAGCATGGCCCAACGCTGTGTGCTTTCCGACGGGGAAAGCTGGCCTGCCCTTGGCATGAGGGGAAACAATAGAGCCAGAAAGGGCGCAATCGGCAGGAAGTAGCGACCCTGAACGCCATCAATGATGGGCGCACCTACCGGGGTCCAGATCACATAGAGCGAGAAATAGACAGCGCCGACTGCGAGCAGCATCGCAAGCACCGTCACAAGAACCGTTCTGCCGTTTTGTGCCAAACCCCGGTTTCTGATCGCCGGATAGGCACAAAAGCAGAGCGTAGCGAGAATCGTCACATAGACAAGGCGATAGAACCAGGCCGGAAACAGCGTATCCAGCCAACCAAGCACCCCGATGAACTCGTGAATGTTGTGACCGAGATTCACCTTGAGCGTCGTATAGGCGAGCATCGGCAGCGAGAGAGGATGGGTGAGGACCCAATGCACCTGACCACTATCCGACGTGCCTGACCCATCAAGGAACTGCACTTTGGTCGGGGTCATGCCGAAATGCTGCCAGATCAGAAACGCCACAATGCTGGCCACGAAAGGGGCCACCGCCAGATATTTACGACGTCCCGCATCCAGCCATTCCCGCGCCGGAAACAGCCCTAGCGGGATAAGGCTGCACAACAACAAGGGCGGCTTGCTGACTGTCAAAACGGCGAACAGACAGGTGATACCAATCCAGAATCGCGTTGATCCCGGATTGAGTGCGCTGATCCGAGTGAGCAGCGAGGCCGTGAGCAAAGCGAGCGCAAAGATCAGACCATCCTGAGACGCTGATGCGTTCAGTGCCATCACCATGGGCAAGCTGGCGAGCAGCATCAGATAAAGCACCCCGCGTCGCGCAAGCGCGATGCCCAGCGTGCAGAGCGCAATGCTGATCACGGCATTGACGACATGCACCATGATGCTGGTCTGGATGATCGTCGCCCGCGTATGGCGGCCAATAAAGGTGGCGACTGCACCAGGCAGATAGGTGACAGGTGCATAGATCACTGTGTTGCCGAAAGAAGCCCAGCTACGATGATTGTCCCATTGTCGTTCCGCCAGAGCAGACAGCTCGCCCATATCCACCTTCTTTTCGGCGTGGAAACGCAAACTGTTGAGCAATTCCGCCTCAGAAGGGAAATTGGCGGGCAGATAGCCCCCGGCCTGCGCTGCATCGAGTTTGATGCCGACAAAACCGCCCTGGGCGATCTGAACGATCCGCGCAAAATGGTTGCGCTCATCAGGCATCTGACCGGGCGGGATGAGCAGGACGCAGGCGAGCCCCATCATGGAGGCGAAAAACAGGAAGACACGCACTGGCGAAAGCGCCAGGGCTGATCTCAAGGTAGAAAGCAAGATTTCATCCTCCGGGGAAAGCGCAATGGATGCCCGGAGGTGACCGGGCTGGTGACAGTGATGGCGCGATCCGTCAGAGATCTACGCAGGGAGGGGCCTGAAGGGCCAGATAAGCGAGACGCTTGTTCTCCTGTCGTCCCAGCGCAACACTGTTCAGAATGAGCCCACAGACCAGCGACAAGGCGGCCAGAAGTTCGAACCCGGTGGCCAGCACGGCAGATGGGAGATGCGGCACGGTGTGGGTCTCGACAAAATCGAGGACCGAGCGAAGCCCGATCAAGCCACCGACCACAGCGAGAAACAGGCCAATAGCGCCGAAAAACAGAAACGGGCGTTCCTGTTTGAGCAGATTGACGATTGTGCCGAGAATACGAAAGCCGTCGCGATAGGTATTCAGTTTCGAAAACGACCCCTCTGGCCGCTCGATATAGCGTGTCGAGACTTCACCCATCGACATGTTCAGCTGCAGGGTGTGCACTGTGAATTCCGTCTCGGTTTCAAACCCCGACGATAACGCCGGGAAGGATTTGACGAAACGGCGGCTGAAGACACGATAGCCGGACAGCATGTCAGACTGTCCCCGACCAAACAGGCTCACGACCAGACCGGTCAATACCTTGTTGCCCAGCACATGGCCGGGACGATAGGCGGCGACAGCCTCATGAACGCGCACACCCATGACGGTATCATGTCCGTTTTCGAGGGCCATACGCACCATCTGCGGGGCCGCAGCCGCCTCATAGGTACCGTCACCGTCAATCAGCACATAGAAATCGGCCTCGATATCGGCAAACATGCGTCGGATGACATGGCCCTTGCCCTGCAAGCGCTCACGACGGACGATTGCACCAGCCTCCTTTGCCAGCGCAACGGTGCGGTCGCTCGAGTTGTTGTCATAGACATAGATGCACGCATCCGGCAGGGCAGCACGCATATCGCGCACAACACCTCCGATGGTGACCTCCTCGTTGTAACAGGGAATAAGGACGGCAACCCGGTAGGCGCCAAGGGGCAGCACGGATGCTGTGACGATACCTGCCTGGTGGGGGTCTGCCTGCATTACTCTCTCTGCGAAACGATCCTGATAAGCCGCTCCTAGCATCTCAGTCGCACAGAGGCCAGATCAAGCAGGCAGGGCAACGCCTGCCTGCGATGAGGGTCTGCAAGGCTCAATCACTTGTCATATGCTCGCGCAGCAGGCCCTGAAGGCGCGGCAACAGAAAAGCCGGGTCACACTCCCAGAGTGCCGGGCTGATCAGTTCCACCGACCATGGCCCGTCATAGCCGCTGCGTCTGACCGCATCGCACCATCCTGGAAGGTCGATTTCCCCCTCCCCCGGCATGCAGTCGCGCAACACTGTCTCGTCCCACGCCTCGCCGGGACGCGGAAGCCGCCCATCGCAGAAATGCACTCCGAAGATTCTTGCGGAGTCGAAGGTATCGAGATCGGCAGGGACCGCTCCAGAACCGTGGAAGTGCCAGAAATCGACCACCACCCCTACATTGGGCGCTCCCACGCGGGCGATGACCTCCTTCGCCTGGCCCAAGGTCCGGAAACGGGTGAAGGCCGGCAACTCGATCATGTATCGCACCCCCCAATCGCCCCCGATCGCGGCAATTGAGGCGATATTCTGCACCATGACATCCATGAGCTCGGGCTCTGACAGATGATCGGCACCATTGCGCGGAAGAACCATGACCGTTCCTGCCCCCAGATCATGCGCCTCACGCGTGATCTTTACCGCTTCCTCCATCAGGGCTGCACGCCCAGGCGCATCGTGACGCTCGATGTGATCGAGCGCGCTCACATGGCTTATGCCCATCCCGGCATCGCGCACCATCTCTCGCACAGTGGCGATCGAGCCGCCACATGAGAGATAGCGGGCGAGTTTGGGATAGAATATTTCCATATCGTCAAACCCTGCTTCGTGGGCAAGGCGGATATCGGTCAATAAATTCGAGTGAAAACTCGTGATACCGTGCAACGCAGTGCGCATGACGAACACTCCTCCTGACAGACCTATCACCTGCAACACGCAGAACCGTGCCCCGGTGATACTGCGTTGATCCTGTCCCGGGCGATGAGAGGGTCACAGTCCGGCCTTGATGTAAAACCATCGGAATTCGCATTCGCTTCCGCAGGCGCATGGCTAGGCTCCAGACGTTAACTTAATGTCATCTTGGGGTCGCCCTATGATCATTCCTCCTATTCCCTCCCCTGCCTCGCATCGTTCATGCGAGACCCACCGTGCATCCTCAATCGAAGCCGCTTTCTCGGCAAATGGAGCACGGGCATGAGACGGATCCAGTCATTCGTCGGCGTTACCTCCGAGCGCCACGATGTCTCCTATGTGCTCCGGATCTGCGCGGTAGCCGCGCTGGGCGGTATTCTCTTCGGTTACGATACCTCCGTCATATCGGGGGCCATCGGGCCGATACGGGCCCATTTCCATCTGAGCGATGCAGCAACCGGCTGGGCTGTCTCCAGCGTTATACTGGGCTGTATCATAGGGGCCTTTAGCTCGGGGTGGCTTGCTCACACGCTCGGGCGCCGGATGGCGCTGTTTATCTGCGCCATCCTGTTTTCTGTGCAGTCGCTTGGTGCAGCCCTTGCGCCTGATTTCACCCAGTTCGTCATCTACCGGATTTTAGGTGGGCTGGCTGTTGGCATCGCCTCTGCGGTGTCGCCCATGTACATGTCTGAGGTATCGCCAAAGGACATGCGCGGTCGGGCCCTGTCGATGGAGCAGTTTGCCATCGTTCTGGGCGCGCTGATCGTTTATGTCGTCAATTACCTGATCGCTGCCCGTGCGAGCACTGCCTGGCTTGAGGAAATGGGCTGGCGCTGGATGCTTGGCTCGGAGATTGTTCCGTGCCTCGTCTTTTGCGCGACGATTTTCCTCATTCCGGAATCTCCACGCTGGCACATGATCCGTGGGCGCGAGTCCCATGCCCTCAAGACGCTGAGCCGGATCTCAAACGAGGCCCATGCACGCTCGCTCATCGCTGAGATACGGGAATCCGTGACGCAGCATACCCGCCAGGGACCTGCGCTCATGACGGTGCTTCGCGACCGCCGCGCAAGATGGATCGTCTTTGCGGGTGCCATGGTCGCAGGCCTGCAGCAATTCACGGGCATCAATATCGTTGTCTATTACGCACCGATGCTCCTGAGCACGACAAGCGGCAGCCTACAGAATGCCCTGTTCCAGACCATCTGGATTGGGGTGGCCAACCTCATTGGGGGTATGATTGGTGCCTGGATTGTCGATCGCAAGGGGAGACGTCCGCTGATCCTGTGGGGGTCGCTCGGCATGACCATCGGCCTTCTGGTCTCGTCCGTCGCGCTCTACAGACAGGATTCCGGACTTCTCGCCCTGCTCGGCCTTCTCTTTTACATGCTCATGTTTGGCCTTTCCTGGGGGCCAGTCGCATGGATTCTCGTCTCGGAAATCTTCCCGAACCGTATCCGCTCGATTGGCATGAGCCTGGCCGTCGCATCGAACTGGGTGATGAATTTCGTGGTGGCGCAAGGCTTCCCCATGCTTGCGGGGAACCACACTCTGAACGAGGCTTTCCACGGTGCCTTTTCCATGTGGCTTTTTGCCGGGCTCTGTCTCGGGTCGATGGTCTTCGTTCTGCGCTACATCCCTGAGACGAGAGGGGTCTCTCTTGAGAAGATCGAAGAGACCATGATGGCAGGACCGACCAGCAATGCGAGCCGCCTGGGGAACAAGCCGCTCGCCACCACACGCCCAGTCGATCGCGCATGAAGTGAGAGTGATAAATCGACCACAAGATTTGGCAGGCACAGGCGCTGTCAAATCGGGGGCCGCCATGATGCCTCCTCACAATCCTGCGTGCCGACAGAATTCATCCACAGCACGAGGTGTCGGGAGGAAGCATTTTGGCAGGCGCGACCGGGCGTAGATCGTTCGATAGCGACGCCTGTTCATCCTCGTCGTCCCGACGATATGACTCAGCATCGCGAAACTGACGGGTTCGCAGGTGTCGCGCGCAAACCCTCCTATACGTTGGCCGGGACGTGCACAGCGACGCAGGTAACGATACAGGCTGAGGCAGGTTGACGCGTCCAGCAGGATCAACCCGGTCGCTCGTGCCAGACGGTCTTCCAGGCAGGAAGAGTAATTTCCCTCGATCACCCAGCGGTCATCCGAAATTGCCCGCGAGTGATCAGTGTGGAAAGCGTCAAGCGGCCTCAATGTGCTGAAATTGCCATACTGATATCGCAGGAGGTCCAGATGGACCACGGGGAGATCAAACGCCGTGCCCAAACGCAGCGCAAGCGTGGATTTCCCGCTATTGGAAGGGCCAAGTATACAAATACGCGCTCCCAGTCTGCTTATTGGATCCATCGGCTTCATACCCCCGGCCTGAATAGGCCCTCCCGCGACGCTGGAGAAGACCAGGGACTCTGCTCCCCATCGGCGATCGTCCGAAAGACGTTCCTCTCATAGAGGATGCGGTTGACCCGCACCCGTGCCAAAAGACAACTCCGTAGACTAGGAAAGGGGGACGATCCGTGCAGAGGCAACACCAGAACCATATGGGGCCAAAAGAGTGGTCGCTTCTGCTGATCCTCGCTCTTCTCTGGGGCGGCTCGTTCTTCTTTTTCAAGATCCTCGTTTCTGCTGTACCGCCCTTCAGTGTTGTTCTGGGCAGGGTCGGGTTGGCGGCTCTGGTGCTCAATCTTTTCCTGATCATCCGCCGCTCTACCTTGCCGCTGGATGGCTCACTCTGGCTGAGGCTCTTCCTTCTGGGAGTGCTGAATAACGTGATCCCCTTCACCGCGATCGCATTTGGTGAAACCCGCATCTCCAGCGGTCTGGCAGCGATCCTGAATGCCACAACGCCGGTTTTCACCATCATCGTTGCGCATTTTCTGACCCATGACGAGAAGATGCGTTGGGGGAAGGTTGCCGGCATCGTCCTGGGCTTCTGCGGAGTTGGCATTCTGATCGCGCCTGCCCTAACGGGAGGTAGAATTCAAGGCTCTTTCACCGGAGAACTGGCCTGCCTTGGTGCTGCGCTAAGCTACGGGTTCGGAGGCGTATATGGACGACAATTCCGTGGTCTGCCGCCTTTGCAGATTGCCACCGGGCAACTCACCGCCAGCACAATCATGATCCTGCCGCTCTCCATGCTGGTCGATCACCCATGGACGCTTCCTCCGCTCTCGGGAGCCGTATGGGGGGCCTTTGCCGGCATTGCCCTGCTCAGTACGGCTGGCGCCTTCGTTCTTTATTTCAGGCTCCTTGCCACGTCTGGCGCCACCAATCTCTCGCTCGTCACGTTCCTGCTTCCCGTAATGGCACTGATTCTCGGAATGCTCTTTCTGGGCGAGCGACCCGGCTGGACCGCTTTGGCCGGGCTATGCGTGATCGGTGCAGGCCTGGCCGCGATTGACGGACGCCTGTTGCGCCGCGTTACACACTGGGCAACCGCTCTGCGATGACCTGAACGCGCTGGGTCAAGAGCCGCGCTGATCATCCTGCTCATGCATATCTCCACCCGGATCACGCTTGTATGAAGGCTCTGACAATGTGAGCCGCAGGGAGAGCATGGCCACATGATCGGGCGATTGCCGGGCAAGAAAAAGCTTATGACCCGGCTCGATCCAGTGCGTGATCTGTTTCGCTTCATGCGCCGAAGCAGGATCCTCCGCATTGACCATACCGATTTCCGTCACTGCGTCGCTCTCGGACAGGATGACACGCACCGGAACCGACTCTGGCAGCACAGCACTCTCCCCGGAGGCAACAGTCTCTCTTTCATTTCGCTTGAGGCAAATCACCTGAACGCCCGGAGGAAGGATGTAGCAGCACTCATCCGCCGAGAGCCCAAGCTTATCCAGCTTTCGGCCATCTGGTGCGTAGATGGAAATATCAGGATCGACGATCTCGAGCGGTTCTACCCCAACAGGAGCAACTCGCGACGGAAATGGAATGATATTGTCGGAATATATCGAGATATTATCGGTCGATTCATCATTTTTATTAATGCTTATCGTTACCATCGAATTCTCTGCTTTGCGTAATTTCAATGTGATTACGTAACCTCAAGTCTCATACCACTTTGCCACCTGCTTGATTTATCAAATCGAGCGTAGTCTGACAGATTATTCGGGTTATCGTTGTACAAAGCGTTAATAGCCGCCATTGGCTTTGCGTCGATCACGGCCGAATGGCACGAGCGCATTTCCGCAAGAGGATGGCAGAGCCAATGTCGCGCATGCCTCTGCCCGGGAAAAAAGACCAAAAAAAAGGCGGCTGAAAAGCCGCCTTTTCTACCTGCCTTGATGCAAACTGCCTTACGGCAGGATTTCCGTCTCGGCAAAGAAGAACGAGATCTCGTTCTTTGCATTTTCGAGGCTGTCCGAACCATGCACCGAGTTGGCTTCGATGCTCTCGGCATAGAGCTTGCGCACAGTGCCTTCGGCAGCCTGTGCCGGGTTGGTTGCGCCCATGACTTCGCGATGATGTGCCACAGCGTTGTCACCCTGCAGCACCTGCACGACAACCGGCTCGGAGAGCATGGAAGCAACGAGGCTGCCATAGAACGGACGCTCGGCGTGCACAGCGTAGAAGGCCTTGGCCTGGTCTTCGGTCAGCTTGATGCGCTTCTGGGCGACGATGCGCAGGCCAGCGCCTTCGAACACGGCATTGATCTTGCCGGTCAGGTTGCGGCGGGTTGCGTCGGGCTTGATGATCGAAAGGGTGCGTTCCAGGGCCATGAGGCATCTCCTGCATTAAAAAAGAAAAGCGGTGAACGCCCTTCCCCTAGAGCAAAACAAGACTTCCTGATAGTCCGCTTGGCATCAAAACGCCTCCATATTGCCAGGGAAGAAACTGTGAGCCTGCTGACCATCACCGACCTGACCCTGCGCATTGCCGGTCGTGTCCTGCTTGACAATGCCTCACTCAGTATCGACCCAGGGCGCAAGGTGGGGCTGGTCGGCCGGAATGGCGCCGGCAAATCAACGCTGCTTGCCGCCATTGCTGGTGATCTGCACCCCGATGGGGGCACGATACAGCTCTCCAACCGGGCCAGCATGGGGCGCGTCAAGCAGGAGACGCCCGAGGGGGATGCCTCCCTTATCGACACGGTTCTGGCTGGCGATCTTGAACGCGCGCGCCTGCTGCACGAGGCCGAAGCGGCCCATGATCCCTCTCGCCTCGCCGATATTCATGAGCGTCTGCTCGTCATCGATGCTCATACGGCCCCGGCCCGCGCAGCAAGCATTCTCTCAGGGCTGGGTTTTGATCATGCAGCCCAGCAACGCCCGGTCTCGTCCTTCTCCGGTGGCTGGCGCATGCGCGTGGCGCTGGCCACAGCCCTGTTCCTGAACCCCGACCTGCTGTTGCTGGACGAGCCCACGAACCATCTCGATATCGAGGCGACCATCTGGCTCGAAAACTGGCTCAAGACCTTCTCGGGTGCGGCCATCGTCGTGAGCCATGATCGCTCCCTGCTCGATAGTGTGGTCGATTCCATCGCGCATCTGGACAAGGGCAAGCTGAGCCTTACTCCTGGCGGGTATAACGAATTCATCCGCATACGCACCGAGCAGGCCCTGCAGCAGAACAGGGCAGCCGAACGCCTTGCTGTGCAGCGTGCGCATATGCAGTCTTTCGTCGATCGCTTCCGGGCCAAAGCCACCAAGGCCCGACAGGCTCAGGCCCGCCTCAAGGCACTGGCGCGTCTGCCCCAGATCGACTCTGTTGTGGAGGACAGTCCCACCCGCTTTTCCTTCCCGGAGCCCGCGCCTCTTCCCCCGCCCATGCTGTCGCTGGAAAATGTCAGCGTTGGCTATGACGGGCGCGCTGTCTTGTCGAACCTGTCCTGCCGCCTCGATCTTGACGATCGCATCGCGCTTCTGGGCCAGAACGGCAAAGGTAAATCGACCTTCGCCAAATTGCTGGCAGGGCGTCTCGACCCCATCTCAGGCCGCGTCAACCACTCTCCAAGGCTTCGCATTGGCTATTTCGCCCAGCATCAGGGTGACGAGCTCGTGCTGGGCGATACACCCATCGACCATATGAGCCGCGCCATGCCCGATGCGACGCCCGTCGCCGTGCGCGCACAGCTCGACCGGTTCGGCCTTGATGCCGGCAAGGCCGAATCCCGGGTGGGCGACCTCTCAGGCGGCGAAAAAGCGCGCCTCCTGCTTGCCCTCGCCACGCGCAACGCCCCTCACCTTCTGCTGCTGGACGAACCGACCAACCATCTGGATCTCGATGCACGCGACGCACTGATTCGCGCCCTATGCGATTTCGAGGGCGCTGTCGTGTTGATCAGCCATGACTCCCATCTGGTGGAATCCGTGGCTGATCGTCTCTGGCTTGTCGATGAGGGAACGATCACGCCGTTCGATGACGATATGGACGGCTATCGCAGCTGGCTGATCGAACGGGCACGCAAGGCCGCCAGCGACAGCCGGGTGGAGAGCGAACCGGACAGCGCCGGCAGGAAGGATCAGCGCCGAGACCGTGCGGAACAGCGAAAGGCTCTGGCGCCCCTGCGCAAGGAAGCCAAGGCGGCCGAGCATTTGCTGGAACAGCTTGGCAAGGAACGCCAGAAAATCGAGACGCGTCTGGCCGATCCGGCACTCTATGCAAAAAGCGATACAGCCGAAATCACGAAGCTGAACACAAGGCTGGCCGCGTTGCGTCTTGAGGAGCAGGCGGCAGAGGAACGCTGGCTGGCCGCAGAAGCCGAAATCGACGAGGCGAACCGAAGCTAGGGCTTTCCGTTACAACGAGACAGATTTTTAAAAACAAGAGAGACGATGTCTGAAACCCATCATGACGACGCCCACGGCGCGGGGCGCGAACTGACACGGATCTTCCGGATCCTGCGTTTTACTCTCATCGTTACAGTTGCCGTGCTCGCCATCTGGCTGATTGGCGACGTGCTGATGGTGGTTTTTGCCGCCACATTGTTTGCTGTGATCCTGCACGGGCTGGCGCGTATCCTGCGTGACAAGGCCCGTATGCCTTACCAGCTTGCCGTGGGTCTGGTGGCACTGACAATCCTGCTCGCCATCGCGGCTCTCTTCTTCTTCAGTGGCCCGCAGATTGGTGACCAATTCGTCAAGCTGAAGCAGGCCTTGATCACGCAGTATGGTCAGATACGCGAGCAAATGGGCTCCAGCACATGGGGCCAGTTTGCCCTTGATCACTTGCCCAAATCGCTTGGTGGGAACGAGGCTGGCAGCGGCCCGTCCCTCGGTGCCGGTCTGGCCAATTCGGTAACGGGTATTCTGAGCAGCGCGTTCGGACTGCTCGGCACGATTGCCGTGATCCTGATTGCCGGACTCTATTTCGCCCTGTCCCCCGCCATCTATGTGGATGGTCTGCTACGTCTTGTGCCCGAGGGCCATCGCCCGGAGGCCCGCAAGCTTCTTCTGACGGCGGGCACGGCGCTGTGGTCTTGGACAATCGGACAGGCCTTTGACATGCTTGCCGTCGGTCTGGCCTCGGGTATCGGGCTGGGCTTTCTTGGCGTTCCCCTTGCGATGGCCCTTGGCGTTGTTGCCGGACTCTGCAATTTCATCCCCTATATCGGCGCGATTCTCGGCGCGATACCGGCTGTGTTGATCGCCCTTTCCCAGGGCACGCGCACCGGCCTCATGGTGGCGGGGCTTTATTGCGTCATCCAGTTCCTGGAGGGCAACGTGCTCGCCCCCCTGATCCAGCGTCACGCCGTTCATATGCCGCCAGCGCTAGCAATTCTTTCCCAGACCGTGTTCGGCACCATTCTGGGCGTACCGGGCCTTATTCTGGCCTCCCCCCTTACCGCAGCCCTGCTTGCCATTGGTGACAAGGGCACGGCACCGCTCGCCGATGATATGCGTACGGGCGAAACCATGGGTGATGCGCCGCTTTCGAGCGAGAGCGGGAAACAACAGCACGCCTGACCCTTGACTGACGGGGCGTATTATCACCCCGTCAGTCCAGCCTGCGAGCCGGAGTGATGCCACAGGCTGCGCGCGGCTCTACACTTAAATATCACTCGTCGACCTTAGTGTATTTACCTCTTGCTCCTCACACTGTGTCAGCATCGCATGGTGATGCCGGACGATAGAGAGGGGCATCGTGATGCGTGATCGATCAATTGGCGAAATGGCTGTCCAAAGCGGGCTGTCGGTACGCAGCTTGCGCCATCTTGAGGAAAAAGGGTTGATCACCCCACGCCGAACCGAGGCAGGTCGTCGTGTCTACGGCGCGCCGGAAGTGAACCTGATCACCAAGATTCTCCTGCTTCGGCAGGCAGGGTACCGGCTATCGGAAATCTCCGCGGTCATGATTGCCCCCTCTCTGGACGCCCGGAGCCTGATCGAAACACAGATCCTGCATCTTGGCGCGAAGCAAAGAGAGATCGAGACCATGCTGCGCCGTCTGCGGCATATGTCCGATCTGCTCGAAACACGCGAACCACCTGATGCTGACCGGCTCTGTTCCCTTATCAAGGAGGCACAGACCATCATGACACAACAGGATCTCAGAACCGTCACAAAACAGTATTTCACTGAGGAAGAATGGGATCGCTGGCAGGCGCTCGGGACCAGACTCTTTCCAGGAGAGACACGCACCGCCTATGAGCAGAACTGGGCGGCGCTGATCACCCGTGTTGAAGACGCCATCAAACAGGGCGTTGCACCGGGATCGCCGCAAGCCCTGTCGCTACTCAATGAATGGATGACATTGCAACAGCCGATGGTTGATGCGTTGGGCAAGGACCACTGGAACAAGGCAGCAAAGATGTATGCCGATATGGAAAACTGGCAGACAGACACAGCCAGGGCACCGTTCAGTGCCGAGGTCTATCGCTTCATCACGGAGACTGGCCGGCTGTCTCGCACAGGGGAAAAGCAGGTCTCGCAGGGCCAGCCCTGAACGCGCGCACTGCTGGTCCGGTATGGATGCTTCCATGCCGGGCCATGGGTGTCGCAATCGCGACGCCTCATACTATGCCTGCGCACCGTCACGGGTGTTAAGCCAGAGTGCCAAGCATGGGCCTAAACACCCTTGCAGGTGAACAGGCCACGAGGCTTCTCCTCAGGGAACGTCGGTTTTCTCGAAGCCTTGCCCCTCGATCAGGCGACGCAGCGGCGCCCAGTCCTGATCGTCGAAGCTCTGCACCTTGAAGCGCGCCTTGGGGTTCACGCGCGTAATGGCTGTGTCATTCCAGTCAGCGCCGCTGATACCCGTCCAGAGCGCGAGCTCGAACGGCTCACCATCTGGCAGATGAGCCTTGATCACCACATCACCGGTCGAGGGAGCTGGCGAGGTGAGCGGAGCCCAACCATGCGTATGGCTGTGGAGCCAATCGTTCAACTGAGCGGTTTCCGCCTCGTCGAGCTTGCGCGTCTGGTTCGTCTGCTCGATCGTCAGTGTCACATCAGAGACGGTCTCAAACCGTACTGGCCGCAGAGCTGGCCATGCGAAATACCAGATGAGCGCGACCGTCGAGAGAACAACCGCCAGAAATCCGAAAACGAGGAGGGTTTCTTTTCTCACGCGCCGTGCTCCTGCCCAGCATCGGCTGAACCGGACTCACTACCTGTTTCTGACGATGCGAAATAGGACGAGACAGCGCCGATTACACGGCTGACCTCTTCGTCAGTCAGTTCAGGATGAAGCGGCAGGGCCAGAATACGAGAGCCCAGCGTCTCCGAAACTGGCAGCGATACCGTCTCGTCGTGATGCTCAGCATAAGCTGGTTGCTCATGCAGCGGGCGCGGATAGTACACGACGCTTGGCACCCCGTGGCGGCCAAGATGCGCCTGCAAGGCATCCCGCGTGGCGGCGTCCGGCAGCAGGATGGAGTAAATGGCCCATGCGCTTGCACTGTCCTTTACCCGTGCCGGAGTCTGCACAATAGCGGAAAGCGCCGCATCATACGCCTGTGCAATGGCGTCGCGGCGGGCCAGTTCCTCTTCAAACCGGTCGAGCTTTGCCAGAAGAATAGCCGCCTGAAGCGTATCCAGACGCCCATTGAGGCCGATACGCAGAACCTCGTAGCGCGTGCGCCCCTCGCCGTGGGTGCGCAGCGAACGGTACAGCGCCGCACGCTCGGCATCGTCAGTGAGGATGGCACCCCCATCGCCATAGGCCCCCAGCGGCTTGGACGGGAAGAAGGACAGGGTTGTCGCCATTGCCTCGCGGCCCAGCTTGTGACCGTTCAAAGAGGCGCCAAAGGCCTGGGCGCAGTCAGCAACAAGCAACAGATCCTCCTGCGCGGCAATACCGCGCAGGTTTGCCCAGGGCGCAGGCTGACCGAACAGGTCAACGCCAATGATTATGCGAGGCTCAAGCTCCTCCTGCGCGCGTATCGACGCTATGCGGGCGCGCAGATTAACGCAGTCGATCTGGAAACTTGCCGGATCCACATCCACGAAAACCGGGGTGGCGCCAAGCAGCAGCACCACTTCTGCAGTGGCGGTATAGGTGAAGGCCGGCAGGAACACGGCGTCGCCCGGACCAATCTCCTCGGCCATGAGCACCATAAGCAGTGCATCGGTACCGGACGAGACGCTTACCGCATGCGCCGCACCGCTATAGGCGCAGAGCCTTTTTTCGAGCTCCTCGACCTCCGGCCCCATCACGAATTTGCAGTGCGCGAGAACTGTGTCGATCCGCTGCTTCAGCGGCGCGCCGAGGCGCGCCTGTTGTCTGGGCAGGTCGAGAAAGGAGATGGGGGCTTTGTCGCTCATGGCACCTTTTTTCCATTGACGGCCGCATGAGGCCGGTCCCGTATCACCAGAGGTCCGTTAATCGCGGCAGAGCCCGAATGACGGTGTCCTTTGGCCGGGCGCATGGGAAGCACGCCCGCACGATCATGCCGTAACTATGACACAGGGTTCGTGTTTTCCGAAGTCTTCGCGCTTTCGGCTTTCTGGATGGGCGGGGTGGAATACCGCACCTCACCCAGAGGGTTATGCGCAAATTCGGGCACGAGCTCCTGCATGATCACCAGCGATTGCCCGATATCATCGGCATGGCTGGCCGCCTCGAGTTGGCGCAGCAATGTGCGGGCCGCTTCGAGATCAATCATCCGCGGCGTTGCCATTTTCAGACCCGGCGCATCGGTCGGCACCGGCGCCTCACGCCCATGAAACAGCTCTTCATACAGCTTCTCGCCAGGGCGCAATCCGGTAAACCGTATGGCGATGTCCTCATCAGGCCTCAGCCCCGCCAGACGCACCATCTGGCGTGCCAGATCGAGAATACGAACGGGCTCGCCCATATCAAGGACGAAGATACCGCCGCGTTGCAGACGCTGGTCCGTCTCATCGGCTTCACGCCGGGACGCTGTGCCACGCACACTGGCCTGAAGCACGAGACCTACCGCCTCCGGCACGGTCATGAAATAGCGCGTCATGTCGGGATGCGTGACGGTGAGCGGGCCACCATGCTCCAGCTGGCGCCGGAACAGCGGCACGACCGACCCCGTAGAGCCAAGGACATTGCCAAAACGCACGGTCACGCAGCGGAAATGCGAGCCCTTTGCCTCAGCCTCGCCCATCAACGCCTGACAGTAGATTTCTGCACAGCGTTTGGTTGCCCCCATGATGCTCGACGGATTGACCGCCTTGTCGCTGGAAATGAGGACCATCGCCCGCGCTCCGTGGCGGATAGCGGCATCGGCGACGATCCGCGTCCCGATCACGTTGGTCAGCACACCTTCGCAGGGGTTGGCTTCAACAATCGGTACATGCTTGAGCGCCGCAGCATGAAACACGAGCGCCGGACGATAGCGTGCGAACACCTCGTCAATACGCTGGGCTTCCCGGATATTGGCCACGATGACCTGACGCTGCACATGGGGAAACAGCTCTGACAGTTCCAGATCGATCTGCCAGAGCGCATACTCACCGTGATCGAGCAGCAGCAGCGTGGCAGGCCCGAACTGGGCAACCTGCCGGGCCAGCTCTGAACCGATCGTCCCACCCGCACCGGTGACCATGACCACCTGCCCCTGAATGAGACGTGCCATGCCTTCACGATCCAGCGGGACCTCAGGCCGGTTCAGAAGGTCCTCCAGCGCAATCGGACGCATCTGGATTTCCTCGGCCGGGGTCAGCCGTGTGAGCGAAGGGGCACGTTGTACCGCAATGCCGTAGCTCTGCCCGGCATCGAGCACGACGGAGAGCTGCGACCCGCGCCATTCGGGATCTGTCACGATCACGCTGTCAGGAAGGGTGTCGTTCTTATCCATCTCCGCCAGCACGGAGGAAAGATCCTCGGTTACACCAAGAATCGGTACGCCATGCAGCCGCCGCCCCTGTTGCCCCGGCGAGCGGGTAACCAGACCCAGCACGAGATAATGCGCGTCTGAGACACGCTCCAAGGCGCGCAGAAACAGGTCAGCGCTCAGATCCGAGCCCGCAAGCAGAACACGACGCTTCTGCCCCTGCGCCTGCTGTCGCACCGTCCCGTAAAGGCGCGTGGCAACACGACCGCCTCCAAGGCCAACGAGAAGAACAAGCGCGTAGATCAGGGGAAAGGTCGGCGATGGCAGGGGAAAGCCCGACACCCACAACATGGCTGAGAAAAGCGCAGCACCGCCAATCGAAGCGGCAGCAATACCACGCAGGTCGGCCACGCCCGAAAACCGCCAGTATTGCTGGGGAATTCGAAACGGCAATCCACTGACCAGCAATGTGATGGCACCGCCCATGATGAACCAGAGCGGGTGCAGCAATCCGTCATGAGGGGCGGCCAGAAAACGGGCTACAGGGGCAGCGAGTCCTGATATCAGACCGTCAGCCAGAACATTGACGGCAATGCGCCCTCGCGATCGATGACGCCGCGTCATGGATGGAGGGACCGGGCTATGAGATTGTTGCTTCGCGTTCACACGGCACTTATAGCCGCAAAAATACTTTTGTCGCGATGGGCAGTCATCGCGTCAGCCCCTGCCCGCTGAGAAATTTCTGGATCCGATGATGATACCCCTGATCCTCTGTTGTGCTGCCACGGCCTGTATCAGTGCTGCCCTTGTTCTTCACATGATTCGCGTCGGGGTCATGGATGTGCCGGGCCATCGAAGTTCGCATACGCGCCCCACTCCGAAAGGTGGTGGCATCGGCATCATCACGGGGTTCCTGCTTATCTTTCCCCTGTCGCAACTCTGGACGCAGGGCGATCTACCGGGCCCGGCGCTTCTTCTGCCTCTTCTCGCCGTGGCCTTGCTCGCCTTCTTCTCATGGCTTGACGATATCCACTCCTATCGCGCCTCGCTCAAGCTGGGGGTTCAGGGCGTAGCCGCCCTGATGACACTGGCGGGCGTGGCGCTCACCTCACTCCCGGGTTTCGGCTCTGGCGTGACTGGCAACGTGATCTCGGGCAGACACGCTCTTCCTTACATTCCCGATTATCTCGTGCCGGGCTGGGTCATCGTAGTTGTTGCTATCGGTATCGGCTTTTTTTGGCTCGTTTTCACGACCAATGCCCTGAACTTCATTGATGGCCTGAATGGCCTTGCCTCCGGTGTGATGGCAATGACGGCTTTGGCACTCTCGATCCTGTTCAGCTACGCTGGAAAACCCGGCTTTACCCATGCAGCGCTTCTTCTGGCTGTCGCGCTCCTGGTATTCCTGCCCTTCAATTTTCCCAAGGCGCGTATCTTCATGGGAGATGTCGGCAGTCAGGGTGCGGGACTGACTTTGGCATGGCTCGGTATCGAAGCCGCCTGCGCAACACCCTACCCCCTGATAGTACCCTTCATGCTGGGTGGGGTACTCTATGACGTTGCCTTTACGCTGATCCGCCGTGCGATCGCAGGTGACCCGCTGGCACAGGCCCATCGAAGCCATCTTTACCAGCTCGCAGCGCGCAGCGGCGTTTCCCCAACGCTTGTAAGCCTCTTGCACTGGGCCTTCGCCCTATGGGGCGCAGTTGCCGCCGTGACCCACTTACCCGTTGCTGCTCAGTCAAGCCTCGTCCTGGCCCCGCAACTGCTCTGGACAGGCTTTACTCTGCATCGGGCACGGGCGCGGGATCTGGGCAAATGGTGACGCCGCCACGCTGACGTTCAAGGACATCAATATCAGAGCCCAGATAACAGGTTCGAGCCAGCGGCCTGAAGCCATATCGCCTGGCCAGCTTCATGGAGGCCAGATTATCCGGATCGATGATGCAGCGAGCGACCCTGTGCTCGGTCTGGGTGTCGAGCCAGTTAAGAGCGGCGGCCACACCCTCACCCCCATACCCTTTGCCGTGACACCATGAGGCGAGCACCCAACCAGCCTCGGGATAGCCATCGAGTGACGGCTCAATTCCCCGCCTCGCCTCGCCAAACCCGATCGTACCGACAAAACGCCCGGTAAGGCGTTCCTTCACGCACCAATAGCCGTAGCCGAGTATTCCCCAGTACCCACGATACCGTATCAGCCGGTCCCAGGACTCGTTGCGCGACGCAGGCTGACCGCCTGTATAGCGTGTCACGACCGGGTCGGCGCGCATGTCCGCGAGGGCCTCGAAATCCTGCCGGGCAGGAAGCCGAAAACACAGATTAGTCGTGTCGAACTCGCGCGTCATGGCTTCGCCCCTTCATGGATATGCCGGATTCCACTGTCATGGGAGACACCGGCCAAAACTATCCGAGACCCTCAGATCGCTGGCACCCAAACAAAAAAAACCGCCCCCCTTTCAGGAGGCGGCTTTCGAAACCATCATCAGGCATGCGCCTGCTGAACAACCTGAGCTGTTCAGCCAGCAATGCGGCGCACGGTCATACGCTCGACCGTGCCACGACCGGTCTTGGCAGCCGGCTTGACCGTACCCGAAGCTTCGCTCATGAGCGAGCGCATTTCACGAAGGAAAGCCGAGCCCTTGAGCGTGCGCTGCACGAGAACCGAGCGGCGATCGAGCGGATCAACCTTGCGACGCGCCAGGTCAAGCTCGCCCAGACGATCGAGAGCGCGCGTAATGGCGGGCTTGGAGACATTGAGCTCCTGTGCCAGACCGCGAACCGTGTGGGCGCCATCCTGCAGATAGCAAGTCAGAAAAACACCAAGCTGACGCGCGGAGAGATCAGGGCCGTCCTTGCGCACGAGCGAAACGATCGTGTCACGAAGAAGGTTGAGCATCTGGTCATTCTGTGCCTGGGCCATCGAAAAAACTCCTCAATGCATCGCGCATCTGGCGCGGCTAATGGTCTTACCCGTCGCCCAAGTAAGCCACCCTGAAACACCTCGCGGATATTTCAGGGATGCCACGCCTTGGGTGCGTGTCCTGAAGGCGCTTGCTTTAGGAACGAAGCGGGTTACATCCCGATTAGCGTTGCATTCCTACAACATGCGTCGAACGATACGCATCCATATAGGTTCGTTTTTGTAATCGGTTTAGTATCTTTTTGTTGAAACTCAGTGACTAAGCTGAGCCCGACCCTACTCTTTCATTAATCATTCGTAATGTTGCGACTGTCAGAGCACGCAGGGCGAGTGTCTCTCCCCCCTCTGGACGCCCGGTTCTTGCGCCTTCATTCCAGGCATAAGTGTCTATATGTGCCCATTTTACAGTGGGTTTGACGAAATGCTGAAGGAACAGGGCAGCCGTAATCGCCCCCGCCATCGGTTTGTCCGTCACATTGCCAAGATGGGCATTTTTGCGGCGGAGCCATGCGTCGTAGCCATGCCAGAGTGGCAATTGCCACATGGCATCGCCGGTCTCCTGACCTGATTCGAGCAAAATCTGCGACCATTCCGGATCGTTACAGAACAGTGCGGGCAAGTCAGGGCCCAGCGCGACACGGGCCGCACCTGTCAGAGTCGCCGCGTCCAGCAGCCAGTCGGGCTGGGACTCGCACGCCTCGGTCAGCAAGTCACTAAGCACCAGACGCCCCTCAGCATCGGTATTACCCACCTCAACCGTCAGGCCTGCACGCGTCGTCAGAATATCGCCCGGCCTCATGGCATGGCCGGAAATGCTGTTTTCGACGCAGCCAAGACGCAATTCCAGACGCAAAGGAAGGTCCTGCGCCATGATCACATGCGCCAGAGACAGCATCAGGGCAGCGCCACCCATATCCTTTTTCATGCGCAGCATGCCGCTTGCGGGCTTGATGTCATATCCGCCAGTGTCGAAGCAGACACCCTTGCCAACCAGAGAGAGTAGCGGCGCATCGGCTCCGGCAGTACTACCCTGCCATGTCATCCTGAACACCTGCGCTGGGCGATCTGACCCCGCGCCTACCGCTGCAAGGCAGGGATAGGCCCGTTCGAGAGCCTCGGCGCTTATCACCTCACTCGAAGCGTTGTGAAGTCGGGCCACAGCCTCAGCCCTTTGCGCGAGTTCCACTGGCCCCAGTAGATTGGCAGGCATATTCACCAGATCGCGGCCGAGCCATGTCGCCTGTGCAAGCGCAACGGCGCAACCTGTATCGCACTCTGGAGGCAGAACCAGGCGCACCGTATTCTCGCTCGCCGGGCCTATCGCGTAGTGATAGGCGCCCATGCAAAAGCCCAGCCCCACATCCTGCATGATCTCCGGGCGCGACCCGGCATAATCGGGTGCAACAGAAGGAACCCAGTCACCGGGAGGCAAGCCCGTGGCCAGCGCACCGAACCGCGCTGCATCGCATGATCGCGGATCATCCAGATAGACCGCGTGACTGACGCCCGCTGCGCCGGGGACGAGATAAAGACGTCCTGCCAGAGGCTCCCCGGCCATTTCGCGCAGGGCGGCGCCGTGTCCATGAAGCAATGCCTCGATATCCTGCCCGACAGGTACAATATGGAGGGGTCTCGCCGCGTCGGCCGTCGTCGTCAGGCAAAGCTCTTCAGGGTTGCGCATGGTTTTCTGCCTTTCTGCTGATCTTCCGATGGAGGATCGGGTCCGCACAAGCTGTGCCAGTGGCGGTGGCGTCTTGCAATTCGTCCGCTCATGCACAAGCATCGTATCATGAAGTCCCAGCTCCATCTCATGCCCCGCCGAATTCGTGCCGTGCTGGGACCAACCAATACCGGCAAGACCCATTATGCCCTCGAGCGCATGCTGGCGCACGAATCTGGCATCATCGGCTTCCCCTTGCGCCTGCTGGCGCGTGAAAACTACGAGCGCATGGTGCGCCTCAAGGGTGCGCGCCATGTGGCGCTTATTACGGGTGAGGAAAAGATCGTTCCCCCCGAGGCAAAATGGTTTTCCTGTACGACCGAGGCCATGCCACTCACGCGCAAGGTCGAGTTCGTGGCCGTGGACGAGATCCAACTCAGTAGCGACCCCGACCGTGGACATGTCTTTACTGACCGGCTTCTGAATGCACGTGGCAATGTGGAGACCCTGTTTCTCGGTGCCGAGACCATGCGCCCCCTTCTGCAACGCCTTGTGCCCGGCATCGAGATCGACACGCGCCCTCGCCTCTCAAGTCTGGTCCATACGGGTCATACCAAACTCTCCCGGCTCCCTGCCCGCTCGGCCATCGTCGCGTTCTCGGCTGCCGAGGTCTACGCCATTGCGGAGATCATACGGCGCCGACGGGGCGGCTGCGCGATCATCATGGGGCAGCTCTCGCCGCGCACCCGCAATGCGCAGGTCGAGCTCTATCAGAACAAGGATGTCGACTATCTCGTTGCGACCGACGCCATAGGCATGGGGCTGAACATGGACGTGAACCATGTTGCGCTGGCATCGCTCACAAAGTTCGACGGCGCCTCGCTTCGGCCACTGACAGCCCAGGAATGTGCCCAGATTGCCGGTCGCGCCGGGCGCGGCATGAAGGATGGCACATTCGGCACGACCGCCGAGGCGCGTCCGATGTCAGAGTCTCTTGTCGATGCGATTGAGGCGCACCGCTTTGACCCGGTCGAGCGTGTGAGCTGGCGCAACGCGGCTCTCGATTTCACCTCCCCCGACGCCCTTTATGCGAGCCTCAACGCGTCACCACCCAAACGTGGTCTGGTGGCGGGCCGCCCTGCTTCCGATGTGCTGACGCTCGAGAGTCTTTCAGGTGAGCGCGAGATCCGCGAGGCAGCGCGAGGCAGGAAGGCCACAGCCCTGCTATGGGAAGTGTGCCAGATTCCCGATTTCCGGAAACTGGGTGACGATTCCCATGTGAGGTTGTGCCATCGTCTCTTCATGCATCTCCTGCAGGATGGGGGCATCCCCGGCGCGTGGTTCGACGCCCATATTGCCGGGTTTTCGCGCCTCGATGGCGATATCGACACGCTGATGCATCGCCTGACCGGAATTAGGATCTGTGCCTATGTGGCGGCTCGTAGTGACTGGAGCGACCGGGCAACCCATTGGCAGGAACGTACCCGAGAAGTCGAGGATCTGCTGTCAGATGCGCTGCATGAGCGCCTGACAGCCCGGTTTGTCGATCGGCGCGCCACATCCCTCCTGCGTCGTCTCGACAGTGACGGCGCACGGGACCTGCTTTCTGCCGTGACCCGTGAGGGGCAGGTGATTGTCGAGGGCCACGCCGTCGGCACCATTGAGGGTTTCACCCTGAAGCCCGATCGTGAAGAGGCCCTTCCCGAACGCAAGCTCATGCTGCGTGCAGGGCGGCGTGCGCTGCTGCACGAAATTCCGCGACGCGTGCAGGCTCTTGTCTCCGCGTCCGACGACACCCTCTCGCTGGATGCGACCAATGGCCATATTGCCTGGGACGGCGTGGTTATCGCGCGCCTTGCCCGTGGCACGGCTCTCCTCGCGCCTTTCGTGCAAATCCTGGGTGGGGAATTTGCCGACACGAAGCAGCGCGACCTCGTCCAGGAAAGGCTGACGGCGTTCGCAGCTGCCCATATCCGCACGACGCTAGCCCCTCTATACGCGCTGGCTGCGCAGCCCCGCCCCACGCCTGCCCTGCGCGGCCTTACCCATCGCCTGATGGAATATGGTGGTGTTGCCCCCCTTATGCCTGGCGAACCCGCCAGCCACGGAACGCAGGTGCTTGGCCATCTGCGACGTTTGGGGATACTGTTCGTCCCGCAGGGCGTCTTCATGCCTGCCCTCCTAAAGCCTGCCGCCATGACCCTGCGCTCGTTGTTGCTGGGTCTATGGCATCGCCACGCCAGTCAGAATCCTGACGCCCGTCAGATAACGATTGCCCTCCCGGTCACCGCGCCAGTTGCCTCTGCGGGCTGGGCCTGGGCTGGCGGAAGCTGGATGCGGCTGGATCGTGTGGAGAAGCTGCTGGGCGAAGTGCATCGCCTGACACGACACGGCCCCTGCCCCGCGCCGAACGATCTGGCGCAGCGCTATGGGCTGAACAAGACACAGCTACCGGAGATCTTATCCGGTCTGGGCATACGCCTGCGTGTGGCAGCGCCGCTATTGGCCGGTCAATTCGGGCCGCCCGTGCCCCTCATGCTTTCGGCATTGACGCCACAGGCAAAACACCGCCGTCATTCAGGCAAACGAGCGCCCGCAAGGCCCGCTCCCCCCTCTGACAGCCCCTTCGCTGAGCTGGCCCGGCTGGGTCTGGGCGGGAGATGATCTCATGACTGATGCAGAGCGTGATTATCAGCGGCTCGATCTGTGGTTGTGGCATGCCCGTGTGTGCCGCCAACGTCAGGATTGCGCCACCCTGGTGGAAAAAGGACGCATTAGGATCAATCGTCAGGTAACGACCAAGCCTCACAGCAAGATACGTGTGGGCGATGTGTTGGGACTGCCCGGTCATCCGCGCCCAGAGGTCCGTATCTGGCGTGTTCTCGCCCTTGCCGAACGCCGAGGCTCTGCCAACGATGCCGCCCTGCTTTATGAGGTTATTGGCGAGGACTGAGCCCACAAGGCAAATTTGCCGCGGCTTGTCGTAAACATATGCTTGCCAGAGACCGAAACTTCCGCCTATCTGCGGCATCCCTTATTGGAAAATCCCAGACGGCGTCTCTCTATTGCCTCCCGGGATCCTCTCGGGCCTATGGCCCCAGCTTAAGATCGGAGACACCAATGGCCTATGTGGTCACCGAAAACTGCATACGCTGCAAATACACGGATTGCGTTGAAGTCTGTCCGGTTGACTGCTTCTATGCAGGCGAGAACTTCCTCGTGATCAACCCCGATGAGTGCATCGATTGCGGCGTTTGCGAACCAGAATGCCCTGCAGAGGCCATTGTGCCTGACAGCGACGACCGTGCGACGCCCTGGCTTGAAGTCAACAGCAAATACGCTGCCGTGTGGCCCAACATCACACGCAAGATCGATGCCATGCCGGACGCCGATGAGTGGAAAGATAAACCCGGCAAGGATGCCATGCTCTCGCCGGAGCCGCACAAGGACTGAGAGACGTCATGCGTTTCTGAGAAAGGCCCGATCATCGATCGGGCTTTTTTTTGTATCTGCTATCCGTGTCACCAGAGCGGCAGTCCGTTGCAGTTTCCTCGGCCACTGGCAGACAAGACCGCAGATCTGTCACGGCAGGCAGGGCCGCTGGGCAACGTTGCCAAAAGAAAAGGCCCGGGGAAGAAATCCCCCGGGCCTTTTCCGTTTCACCGGCATGATCGACTTCCGGCGCATCCCTTAGCGGAATACGCCAGAAGACAGATCGCGTCAGCGCGACATCATGTTCATGCTGACGTCGTGGATGATGAAGATCGTTCCACCGACAATGATCAGCACGCAGATAACTGCGAAGGCAAATGCCGTGTTGTTCCAGGACTGGCTCGAGCTGCTGTTCATGTGCAGGAAGTAGATCAGATGCACAAAGATCTGAACCACCGCCAGCGCGGCAATGACACCAAAGGTCACGCCGGGGGTCATGAGGTGCATCTCGACAATAGCGAAAGCCGCTACCGTCAGGATGGCTGCAATCACGAAGCCGATGATGTACGAGGCGAAGCTGCCGTGAGACTCGCCTTCGTGTTGATGGGTCGATGCTTGGCTCATCAGATCACACTCAACAGATAAACGAAGGTGAACACGCAGATCCAGACGATATCCAGGAAGTGCCAGAAGAGGCTCAGGCACTGGAGCTTGTCCATATAGCGTGTGCTGAAAACCTGCGAGCTGAAGCTCTGGACCATGATGACGGCGATCCAGACCAGACCACAGGTGACGTGAAGACCATGCGTCGCCACCAGCGTGAAGAATGCGGAAAGGAACGCAGAGCGATCCGGACCGGCACCTTCATGGATGAGGTGAGCGAATTCACGGACTTCGAGAACAAGGAAGCCGAGGCCGAGCACGAAGGTGATGGCGAGCCATGCAAGCACGGCACCCTGCTTGCGGGCATAAGCCGAAAGCATACCGAAACCGAAGGTGATCGAGCTGAGCAGGAGGAGGGCTGTTTCCAGCCCCACCCCGTTCAGATCAAACAGCTCCTTGCCCGTTGGGCCACCAGCGAACTGGGTGCGCATGACAGCGAAGGTGGCGAACAGCGTCCCGAACAGGAGGCAGTCCGTCATCAGATAGATCCAGAAACCAAACACGTTGTTCGTGTGATGGTGTTCGTGATCATCAATGCCGTGTGCGGTGCCGTGTGGCGTTGCTGAGATATTTGCCATTGTTATTCTGCCGCCTGTGCTGTCAGCGAGCGGACATAGTTTGCCTGGTCGCGTTCGATTTCGCTGACCGGGACATAGTAGTCCACATCATTGTTGAAGCTGCGCAGGATGACTGTCGCGAACACGCCAACCAGGGCGAGCGCTGCAAGCCACCAGATCCACCAGATCGCTGCGAAACCGAGCACGAAGCTGAAGGCACCGACAAAGAAGCCGGCAGCCGTGTTCTTCGGCATATGGATCGGTGCAAGCACCTTACCCTCATAGCTGCGACGGCCCATCTGCTTCTCGGTATGGAACGTATCGATACCGTGAACATCAGGGAGGACGGCGAAGTTATAGGCGGGCGGGGGCGAGGACATCGACCATTCGAGCGTACGTGCGTTCCACGGATCACCCGTGAAGTCACGGTTCTCGGCCAGATTACGATCGCGGATCGAGACATAGATCTGCATCAGCTGGCAAACAACGCCCACTGCAATGACGGCGGCGCCGGCAGCAGCGATGAGCATCTGAACATGCCAGTCAGCATTGTCGTAATGGTTCATACGACGGGTCATGCCTTCGAAGCCGGCAATATAGAGCGGCACGAATGCAAGGTAGAAACCGACGAACCAGCACCAGAAGGCGCGCTTGCCCCAGGACTCGTTCATCTTGAAGCCGAGAACCTTCGGCCACCAGAAGTTCAGACCTGCGACGTAACCGAAATACACACCGCCGATGATGACGTTGTGGAAGTGAGCGATCAGGAACAGCGAGTTATGCAGCACGAAGTCGGCTGCCGGCATCGCCATCATGACGCCCGTCATGCCACCGATGGAGAAGGTGACCATGAAGCCAACGACCCAGTACATGATGCCGTTGAACTGGATACGGCCCTTGTACATGGTGAACAGCCAGTTGAAGATCTTCACGCCCGTCGGGACGGCGATGATCATCGTGGCAACACCGAAGAAGGCGTTGACGTTCGGGCCTGCGCCCATGGTGAAGAAGTGGTGAGCCCAGACGATGAAGGAGAGAACGCCGATCGCGAGCGTGGCGTAAACCATCACGCGGTAGCCAAACAGGGGCTTGCGCGAGAATGTCTGGGTGATTTCCGAGAACACACCGAAGGCCGGCAGAACCAGAATGTAAACTTCCGGGTGGCCCCACGTCCAGATGAGCGAGAGATACAGCTGAACGCTGCCGCCGCCATCATTGGTGAAGAAGTGCATACCCAGGTAACGGTCAAGCGCGAGCTCGGCCAGGGTGACTGTCAGAACCGGGAAGACTGCCATGATCAGAACGACCGTGACGAGAGCCGTCCAGGTGAACACGGGGAGCTTCATCCAGCCCATGCCCGGTGCGCGCATCTTCACGATGGTGACGAAGAAGTTCACGCCAGTCAGCAACGTGCCGACACCGGCAAGCTGCACGGCCCAGATGTAGTAATCCACACCGACGCCAGGGCTGAACTGCTGCTCGGACAGCGGCGGATAGACCAGCCAGCCACACTGAGCGAATTCACCAATGAAGAGCGAGACGTTGATCAGAACAGCGCTGATCGTGGTCATCCAGAAGCTCAGCGAGTTCAGGAACGGGAACGCCACGTCGCGTGCGCCGATCTGCAGCGGCACGATGACATTGAGCAGACCCGTCATGAACGCCATGGCCATGAAGAAGATCATGATGGTGCCATGGGCCGAGAAGATCTGGTCGTAATGGTGCGGGGGCAGATAGCCCGGGTTACCATTATAGGCCAGCGCAAGCTGGCTGCGCATCATGATGGCGTCGGCAAAGCCGCGGAACAGCATGACGAGGGCCAGTACGATGTACATGATGCCCAGACGCTTGTGGTCGACCGAGGTCAGCCATTCACGCCACAGATAGCCCCATTTGCCGAAATAGGTGATGGCACCCAGTACGGCGAGCGCGACGATAACAACACCTGAGAACGTGCCGACGAGAATAGGCACATCCAGCGGTATCGCCGAAAGTGTTAACTTACCTAGCATGTGTCCCTATTCCTTCATCTGCATGTCGGACATGGCGGACTGCATGTGCATGACCTGACCTGTCGACTTGTCGATGACCGTACCGTTATTGTACTTGGCCACGATGCTGTCGAAGAGGTTTGGCTGAACATGCGCGAAATACTTCACCGGTGCTGCTTCCTGCGGAGCGGCGACCTGCGGATAGTCAGCTGAGTCGAGCGAGTCAGACGCGCCCTTCACCTTCTCCACCCACTGATTGAAATCGTCATCCGTCATGGCGAGCGTGCGGAACTTCATGTCAGAGAAGCCGCGGCCCGTGTAGTGCGCTGCTTCACCCAGGTAATCGCCCGGCGCGCTGGCCAGAAGATGGAGCTGCGTCTGCATGCCAGCCATGGCATAGACCTGCGAGCCCAGACGCGGGATGAAGAACGACGTCATGACCGAGTCAGACGTGATGCGGAAGTTGATCGGCGTGTTGACCGGCACAGCAAGCTGATTGACCGTTGCAATCCCCTGGTCAGGGTAGATGAACAGCCATTTCCAGTCGAGTGCGACAACTTCGACATTCAGAGGCTTGCGCCCGGCGGCTTCAGCCGAGTGCAGCGGGCGATAGGGGTCGAGCGTGTAGCTCGTCCAGATCGCGATCGCACCCAGAATGACGATCACAACAGCAGGCACACCCCAGACGAAGAATTCGATCTTGGTCGAGTGGTCCCAGTTCGGCAGGTATTCGGCCGATGTGTTGCTCTCGCGATACTTCCAGGCGAAGTAGAGTGTCATGATGATGACCGGGATAACGATGCAAAGCATCACGCCCAGTTCGATCAGGATGACGTTACGGTTCTGAAGCCCTACGGGCCCACGCGGATCGAGAAGATCCAGCGTACACCCGGAAAGGAAAAACGCCGGCGCCAGCGGCAGAAGCCGCCGCAACTTCGGCAAGAGTCTATTGTTCATTGTCTGCCCCGCTCGTTGAACCGACCGTCAAGCTTTTTGGCTGCGCTACGCTGCCGCTGAACCCGACCACGGCTTGGTCGAACATGGCGACAACACCTTCAGGGGATGTCATCCATCTCTCCTATTCCAGTGAACGATACGTATCGCGCCGCAACGTGACATCATCATACGACCGGGATCGTATGAAGACGTAACGTTACGTCTGCCGGTGGCTGTAAACGCTCCGACCACAACACGTCTCATCCTTGCCTCGCCTTGCTTCGGCAAGGCGATCGACCGGTTGATCAACCGCCTGCCTGCACGCTGGGCATCAGCGCCCAGCTCTGTTCTGTTGTTTCCGCCCGATTGATCTGCAAAGCAAGCACTGATCATGACTTTTCATGGGGCTGTTCACAATTTGAACACAAGTCTTCATCTTTAGAATCAGGACCTTAGCGCACATTATCGCTTTTCTGCCGTAATTCATTGCGGATTTTTTAGATTCAGTTCAGACAGAAATGACAAGTTATCCAGACCGAAATAGTCTGAATAAACAAAAAGGGGCGTGCCTGTGACACGCCCCCTCAAATAAACGATTGATCTAGATCAGTAGTCAGCTGTTGTTATTATTACGCACGCCCATGAACTGGAGCAAAAAGGTGAAGAGGTTGATAAAGTTCAGATAAAGCGAAAGCGCATCATAAACACTGCGCTTGCCCATTTCCTCCGGCCCCACATAGGACAGGTAGTATTGATAGGTTGCGCGGATACGCTGCGTGTCGAACGCTGTCAGGACCGTAAACAGCACCACTCCTATGAGGCTCACCATGAACGACATGGCGGGGCTGTGCAGGAACATGTTGACCAGGCTGGCGATGACCAGACCGATAAGCCCCATGAACAGGAACGAGCCAAGCGAACTCAGATCACGTCGGGTCGTGTAGCCCCATAGTGACATCGCAGCAAATGTTGCTGCCGTGACAAAGAACGTGCTCGCCACGGAGGTATGGGTGTAAACGAGCAGAATGTTCGACAGGCTGGCGCCCATGACGGCGCAGAATGCCCAGAACAGCCCCTGTGCCGCCTGACGCGACAGGCGGTTCACGCCGAATGACATGACCATGACAAATGCCAGAGGGGCGAAGATCGTGAGCATTCCCAGCCCCGTCGGACGGGTCAGGATGCCACCCGGCGTCAGAACCTGCTGGAAGAAGAGGTCGCGCAACGAGGTTTCGGCCACGGCATAGGCCACGAAACCGGTCAGAACCAGCCCCGCTGTCATCCAGTTATAAACGCTGAGCATGTAGGCGCGCAAACCGGCATCGACCGTATCGACCCTGGCGGCTCCGGTGTTACCCGAGGTATTACCAGATCGAGAATTTGGAACGAAAGCCATGACACCCTTTCCTGAGATTTGGCCGAACTGGCCTTGTGTTTCTTCAATGTGGCGCTTTTAGCATAGTGGTCAAGTCGGCCGCGAGGAACGACATTCTAAGATACATTCACCGCACTTGCCGAAACCGCTGCGATGCGGTGCGTTATAGGCTGTGACGTTACGACAGAACGGATCTCATACGCCATTGAATTGACTCGTATCCTCATTTTGTGCCCCACGCCGCATCCTGCATGTCGGCTTTGCGCCTGCCCTCTCTGATCCGGTCCCTGCGGGGCTATCCTTCCGCCCAAGGGCCACTCTTGGCTCATCCCGCCTGACAGGAAGTGTTCATGCGTCTGTTCACCGCTCTCGATCTAGCCAGCGAGCACAAGCGTCTCCTCTCATCACTGCGCCGTCCTATCGCGGGAGTGACATGGCACCCGCCTGAAACCTATCACCTCACCCTGCGCTTCATTGGTGATATCCGCTCGCGACCGGTGATGGAGGAGCTTGACCACGCTCTGGCTGCCATTGCCACCGGGCCTGTCCAGCTCGAGCCGAGTGGGGTGGGCATCGCGACACAGGGCACCCGGTCGCGCCTTTGGGCAGGTGTGGCCCCATCCAGTAGCCTGATGACCTTGCAGGGCAAGATTGACACCGCTCTGAGGCGGTGCGGTCTTGCTCTCGAGAAGAAGCGGTTCATGCCTCATATCACCCTTGGCATTTTCGACGGCGATCCAGGTGCCGAGGTCATCCGCTGGATTCAGGGGAATAATCTGATGCGCGGCAACCCCGTCATGACGGAGCACTTTGTGTTGTTCCGCTCCCACAGGGGGGGTGATACGCCTCATTACGAGGCCTGCGCCGAGTATGCACTGACATCCAGCGCCTTGCCGCCCCTCGAGGCATGGTCTTCCTGATTTGCCAGCCCCGAAACCTCAGGAGAGCCTTGCAGATCTGGTAAAGCGCGTCAGAGCGTGCCGGATCTGTGAAGCCTCGTTGCCCCTCGGCCCCAAACCTCTCATCCATGTGTCGCCAACATCGCGTGTTCTCATCGCGAGCCAGGCGCCGGGCACTATTGCCCATGAGAGCGGCAAATCGTTCTATGATCCCTCGGGGCGACGTTTACGAGAATGGATGGCTCTCTCTGAGGAGGACTTCTACGACACGGCCAAAGTGGCCATCCTGCCCATGGGGCTCTGCTATCCCGGCCGCCTTCCGAATGGCGGCGACAAGCCCCCTCGTCCGGAATGCGCACCAGCATGGCGCGATCAGGTTCTTGGGCATCTAGAGGAGTTGCGGCTGATCCTGCTGGTTGGCTCCTACAGCCAGCATTACACGCTGGGGCGTGGATCCGTAACAGATCGTGTGCGTCACTTTCGGGATTATCTGCCCCGTTATTTTCCGCTGCCGCATCCGTCGTGGCGAACGGGTGTATGGGAAAAACGGGCGCCCTGGTTCCGTGAAGAGGTCATCCCTGCCCTGCGCCATGAGATACGCAACGCCTTGACCTGAAAGCCTTGCCCGTTTGCCCAGCTCGCTTCAGTTCAGTTCAGCAAATTGAGTTGGCGCATATGCCTGAGTGTCGAGACAACGAACCCCTCCAGCCCCGCGAACAGGATCTGGATACCGATACAAAGCAGGATGAGGGCCGCAAGACGGCTCACGATGCGCGCCCCGGTGCGACCAAGTGAACTGACGATCCGCTCGGCATAGGTGTAGAAAATGACCACGGTCAGGGAGACGGCAAGTACGGCAAGGGACAAGCCGATGATGTAGCTGGCGGCCGAGGCCCCAAGAGTACGACCCGAACTCAGGGCAATGGCCACGGCAATACTGCCAGGCCCTACGGTAAAGGGCATGGCGAGCGGAAAGAACGCCCTGTCCCCGAGGTCGTTATCCGCGTTGGCCGTGTCGTGGTCGAAAACCTGACGCTCCTTGCGGGCCTCACTCTCCTCTGGTGCCAGCAGAAGCGCCCATGCACGAGAGGCGACCACGAGGCCACCAGACACGCGCAGGGCATCAATGGTGATGCGAAAGAAGCTGAGGATCCACCCACCCAGCCACACCGAAACCATCAGAATGATGAAGGAATAGAACCCGACGGTCCGGGCCAGACGAACCACCTGTGCTCGTGGGCGACCCAGGGTCGTTTGCGCAAAGATAAGCGAGGCGCCCAGAGGGTTGACGATCGAGAACAACGCCGAATAAGCCATCAGCCAGATGGCCGTTACGTCGCTGATCCTGACCTGTTGCGTCAACACATGGGGCAGGTGCATCACCCGGCCCGATCGGCACGGGCCTTGACCGACAGGAAACGTCTTGTGTGCAGAAGGCGTTTGAGCCGCCTGTGCTCACTGCCCAGCACCGCCTTGACCGCCTGCAGATCCTGCGCGAGGCAGCACAGCGCCCCGGTTTCTCCCGGGCCATTGGGACAGACCGTCATGCCAATGTCATGATACACGCCCAGCAGGGCCTGCCCCACCTTGATGAAGACAGGATGACGGCCTTCCTCCAGCGCTAGATCGCGCAGGCGCCAGATAGCAGCAATGCACTCGGTCTCCGCGCCGGCAGGATCTCCAACGCCAATAATGAATTGGCCCGTGCGCAGAAACGGGATACCGGCGCGGCCGTTGTCATTCAGGATCAGGCCACTTGGGCGACGTGGCCCAAGCTCCTCAAGAGCGTGAGCAAGACTGCGATACAGCGTCTCACTCTCCTTGTCCCAAGGTCGGACCAGCACATGACTACGACGCAGCATCTGGATCACCGCCACAATCCCGAGCAGTGCCGAGATGCCCAATGCCCAACGCACGACGGAGGTATGCGCGTCATAGATGAGCGAACGCCACCAGGCATGTCCGAGGTGATGACGCAGGGCAAACAGACCCACACTAACAAGACTGATGATCCAGAGCGTGACCGGTGCCATGAGCGTCGGGCTGAGTGGCTCGGCGAACAGCCTCGCCTTGCGATAATAGCAGGACCGGAATGGCGCTATGAGAAAGATCACCATCATCAGACAAAGTGGGATGGCCAAAGGGCCCTGCCTCAGGATGACGAGTGGGATCGCAAGGCCAAGCAAGGCGAGCGCCGCACGCCATGCCGCCGTAACACGCTGCGCCAGCCCGGCTGCCACGCCAACAAGCATCACCCCGGTGAGACACAGAAGAAACTCAGCAATTTGCAGCATGAGATGGGTGAAAGGCGTGCCAAGCAATGGGGCGGGAACGGCTACGGCATAGAAAACGAGCAGAATGCCGGTTCCAGCCACGACACCGGTCGCCACCGTAACCGAAAAATCAGCTTCAGACTCACGAACGACAAGGCTTGGACGCCTCGCAAGAGCTGCGCCCTGCATGCCGCCGCGGCGCCGTGCCCAGGCAGCATCACCACGCAGAAAGAGCTCATGAACGGCAAACATGCCCCCCGCCAGAAAGAGCGGAATAATGTAATAAAACAGGCGGAAAGTGAGAATAACGCCAAGGATCTGCGGGGTGGGCAGATAGGGCCCGAGCGCCAGAAGCATTGCGCCGTCGAACACGCCCAGTCCACCCGGCACACTCGCGACCAGACCGGCCGTGTAGGAGGCAATGTAGATGGCGAGAAATGCCGGAAAGCCGATTGCCGCTTCGGGAGGCAACAGGACATAGGCAATCATCGCTGTCATGGCCATGTCGGCGGCGCTGACAATAACCTGCGCCACAGCCACGCGAAAACCCGGCACGTCAAGCGTGTATCGCCAGATGCGCATCTGGCGATATCGCAGTGAAACGCCGAGATAGGCGAGCACGCAGAGCCAGGCCGCTGCACCACCCAGTTGCAGGACCAGGTGAGGCAGATGGGCCACAAGCGGGATATGGCCCGGCTCGAACAGGAACACGCCGCCTATGAGCGCCATTGCACCAAGCAGATAGGTGGTGGAACAGAAGGCAATGATCTGGGCGATGCCGCCAGGCGACACCCCCCAGTTGCGATAGAGCCGAAAACGCACAGCAGCGCCGGAGATGGCCGAGCAGCCCAGGTTGTGCGAGAGCACATATGAGCAGAATGCTGCAAAGGCTGTGCGCAGGAACGACTGCTTTGACCCGATATGATAACAGGCCAGCCGGTCGTAGAAAGACAGGATGAAGTAGGACAGGAAGGTGCAGCCTACCCCAGCCAGCAAAGCCTGTGCCGGTATAGCCTGGAGAGCCCCCCTTATCTGGGCGAGAGAGAGCGATTTGAGCTCTTTCTGGATAACGTAGATCGCCGCCACCAGAAGAATGAGCCCCAACAGCGCTGGAAGACGACAGGCCACGCGTCGCCAAGGGCTCGCAGGTTTGGCCTCGCCTTCCTCACAGCAGGATGTTGTCTGTTCCTGAACGGTCATGAACCCTCAATCAAGGCTGCTGATCGTCTCTTCACCTGTCAGTTATCGGCATCAGCCACGGCAACATCGCGGGCAAGGGCATTTTCGATCAGCGCCACCGTTTCCGGCAGGCCGAAAAGCGAGGCGAAGATGCCAAAGCGGGGTCCCTCGGTCTGCCCGAGCAAAACCTCGTAGAGACACCCGAACCACGCCCTTAGCGGCTGGATCTGATGTTTCTTGCCAATTTCAAAGACGATATCCTGAACCTGAACAGGAGATAGTCCGGGGTCTGCCAGTTTCAAGGCGTCCGCCAGATCCTGCAAGGCAACGCGCTCCAGATCCGTTGGCGCACGGAACGTCTTGGCCGGGCGGACGAACTCCTTGAAATACACCAGAGCATGGCCGACCAGACGATCGACATAGGGGTGCGTCTCAGGCGAGAGGTTCGGGTCGTAACGGCGCAGGAATTTCCAGAGGGTATCGCTGGTCTCGGCATTGGCGACCGAGGCCAGATTCAGCAGGGCCGTGAACGAGACCGGGCTTGAAAGCCCCTTGTCGAGCGTGCCGCCATGGATGAACCAGGCCGGGTTGGCGCGCAGCGTGGTCTCGTCTTCCGTCTCGACAGCCTTGTCCAGATTGGCCAGATACTCGTCCATGGCACGGGGAATGACATCGAAGAACAGGCGCTTGGCGCGTGTCGGCTGATTGAACATGTACTGCGCCAGACTCTCGGGCGGCGCGTAATGCAGCCACTCCTCGATCGACAGACCATTCCCCTTGGACTTGCTGATCTTCTGGGCATTCTGGTCCAGAAACAGCTCGTAGGTCAGGCCCGCGGGCGGGGCCTTGCCAAGGATACGACAGATCTTGCTGGACAGCTTGACGCTATCGATCAAGTCCTTGCCTGACATTTCGTAATCCACGCCCAGTGCGTACCAGCGCATGGCCCAGTCGGCCTTCCACTGCATCTTGGCGTGACCACCCAGCACGGAGGTCTCGAAACTCTCGCCCGTCTCGGGGTCCTGCCACTGCACGGTGGCGGCAATCGGGTCGACCCTGGTCACGGGTACCTGCATGACCTGACCGGTGCGCGGATGAATGGGCAGCACAGGCGAATAGGTCGCGCGACGTTCGGCACCCAGCGTGGGCGCAATGGTCGCCACGACCTCGTCATGCACCTCAAGCATACGGCGCAGCGCCGCATCGAAACGGCCTGATGTGTAATAATCGGTTGCGGAGGCAAACTCGTACTCGAAGCCGAAACGGTCGAGGAATTCGCACAGCATCGCGTTGTTATGCGCCGAAAAACTCTCGAATCTGCCGAACGGATCAGGGATACGGCTCAGCGGCAGGCCGAGATGCTGCGCCAGCATCTCCTGATTGGGGACATTGCCCGGAACCTTGCGCAGCGCATCCATGTCATCGCTGAAAGCCAGCAGACGTGTCTTGCGTCCCGTCAGGCGTTCATAGGCCAGACGCACCCAGGTCGTGCGCGCCACCTCACCGAAAGTGCCGATATGGGGCAGGCCGGACGGGCCATAACCAGTCTCGAGCAGGGCCGGAGCATCGCCGCCTCGTGCCTCGACATGGGCCACGATTTTTCGCGCCTCCTCGAACGGCCATGCTTTTGGCAGGTCGAGGGCGTCTGGAGTGAGAGAGGCGTTGTTTTTTGCAATGCTGGACATGATTGGTCGAAAACTAGAAATAGTTCCGCCCCGGGTCAAGCAAGTTGGCGTTAGCCCCTCTTCTTCGCAGGCTGCCCAACGCGCCCATTCCACCTTGCTTCCGGCCGCATATGGCGAAGGAAACGCTCTGCTGGCGGGCGAGCGCGAGTGCGTCTATGGTCGATGCGATGCCCACACCCTCCCGCGCCTCACCTTATGATGCCCCTGCCCTTGTAACGACCAGAGCGCGGGCGTCGGTTCTGACACCGGATGGCGAGCTTCTTTCCCTCGACGCGAATGAGGCGGCACAGCTGCTGGTGACGCTCCCCCCACCGCTGCTGATTCACGGTCCGGCCACAATCAGGAGGCTGAGTCTTACGCCACCGGGTCAGGTCGTGCCGTGGTTCGATCTGCTCGAACTGTTCCTGTTTCTCTTTCCCACACGCCCTGTCGTGCCGACCCCTCGGGGTATGGCGTTGGCATTGGGGATGATGGCCCCTGACCCGTGCGAGGCCGATTTTCTGCATCAGCTTCTCGAAATGCTGCGCCAGAGCCTCACCCGTCTGGCAGAGACGGGCGAGGCGGACACCATGCGGGCCCTGCTTCCGCTTCTGTCCCGTGCAGGCTGGGCCTGGGCGGCGTTTGTCGAGACGGAACTGGCCGCAACGCCTTCAACACTGCGCCATCCTTACGAGGCGTTGCGCGTCTGGCGGCGGCTGCCGCGCTGGGAGGAGATGGCGCAAAGACCGCCGCCGGGAAGCCGTCCCGTCAGCCCGGTCGAGGCGCGTGCCCGCCTCTCGGCTATTCTGGGTGACAAGGCCGAGACGCGCCCGGGACAGGCCGATTATGCCTCGGCCGTCACCCACGCTCTCGCCCCACGTGAGGGATTCGGGATACCGGAAATCGTGCTTGCGGAGGCCGGAACCGGGACAGGCAAGACACTTGGCTATATCGCCCCGGCCAGTGTCTGGGCCGAACAGAATGATGGACCGGTCTGGATTTCCACCTATACGCGGCATCTGCAACGTCAGATTGAGCAGGAGTTGCATCGCCTCTATCCCGATGATGCCGAACGCCGGAATACAGTCGTTCTGCGCAAGGGACGGGAAAACTATCTCTGCCTTCTGAACATGGAAGACGCGGTCAACACGCTGGCGTCGAGGCCAAACCCCTCACCCGCCGCCCTTGTCGGCCTGTCCATGCTGGCCCGCTGGGCCGAAGCGACTGAAGATGGCGATCTGATGGGGGGCGACCTACCGGGCTGGTTTGGCGATATCTTCGGCACCAGCACGATCTATGGGATGGCTGACAGACGGGGCGAGTGTATCCACGGCGCCTGCCCGCATTATCAGACCTGCTTTGTCGAACATTCCATTCGTCGGGCACGCGGCGCCAATCTCGTGATCGCCAATCATGCTCTTGTGCTGTCGCAGGCAAGCTGGGCCAGCCTTGCACGCGACGACGTGCCTGATGAGGACCAGCTTCCAACGCGCTATTTCTTCGATGAGGGGCATCACCTGCCTGAAGCGGCAGATAGCGCGTTCTCGCTCGCCCTTTCGGGGCTGGAAGCGGCGGAGCTGCGACGCTGGCTGCTTGGCGCCGAAGGCAGCCGCTCGCGCGCGCGCGGATTACGCCGGCGCCTGGAGGACCTCGTTGCCACCTCCCCGGCGCTGGAATCGCCGCTGGATGCCATCCTCTCCGCGGCCCATGCCCTGCCCGCACCGGGCTGGCTCGGTCGCCTCAATGGCGAGGATGACGCGACGGAGCCGGAAGTGCCGGAGCTGATCACCAACAGCGCCGAGCAGTTTTTCCGTGCGCTCAGAGCCCAGCTCGAAGCCCGCCGTATTGGCGCAGCGGGACAGGACACGTCCGAATGTGAGCTCCACCCCGCAGGTGATACACTCAGGGGGGCGGCAGACCCTTTCGATACGGCGCTACGACGCCTGCTCACGCCGCTCGAAACCCTCGTCGAGCGACTCAAGGCCCTGCTGAGCGAGCCGGATGACGCGCTGGAAGCGGCACAGAGGCTGCGTATCGAGGCCATGATACGCTCCATCCGCCGGCGGGCCATTTCGCGTGTAGAGGGCTGGATTGCCATGCTCGACACCGTGCTGGGCGACACGCCTGAATCGGGAAGCGCGTTCATCGATCTCATCAGGCTCGAATATGTCCCCGGCCGCCCGGGCGAACGCGATATCGGCCTGCACCGTCACTGGCGCGACCCGACCATTCCCTTTGCCTCGGTCATGCAGGGGCCGGCGCATGGTATCCTGATCACCTCGGCCACCTTGCGTGACCAAACGCCCCCGCAGGGTGAGAGCGGCCCTGACCCCCGTCTGGTCGAACAGGGCTGGCAGGCGGCTGAGACGCGGCTGGGCACGCCGCATTTCATCAAGCCGCCCATGCGGGCCTCGCTGCTCAGCCCATTCGATTACGCCAGCCAGACACGCGCGCTGATCGTCACGGATGTTCCACCGAACGATCTCGATGCGCTGGCAAGCGCCTACAGGCTGCTTTTCATGGCAGCGGAGGGAGGCGCACTGGGGCTGTTTACCGCCATCTCCCGTCTGCGCGCCGTGCATCAGCGGATTGCGGCACCTCTGGAGGAAGCAGGCCTGCCGCTTTACGCGCAGCATGTCGATACGATGGATAACGCCACCCTGGTCGATATCTTTCGCACCGAGCTTCATTCCTGCCTGCTCGGCACAGATGCGATGCGCGACGGCGTGGATGTGCCGGGTCAGGCGCTGCGTCTGGTCGTTTTCGAGCGTACACCGTGGCCGCGCCCCGATATCCTGCATCGCGAGCGGCGCAAGGCGCTCTCCCCCGACGACCCGCGTGATTACGACGACCGTCTCACACGCATGAAACTGCGTCAGGCTTTTGGGCGGCTGATACGCAAGGGCGATGACCGCGGGGTATTCGTCATTCTCGATCGACGCATGCCCTCACGCCTTCTCTCCGCCTTTCCTGAAGGCGTCGCTGTCGAACGAGTGAGCCTTGCACAGGCGGTGCGGCAAATAGGGGAATTTCTCCCTCATGAGCCCCACGCCGTAACGGAGAGTGATCCACACGATGTCTGACACAGCCCTCGTAACCATGTTCGGGGATGTCCTCGTTCCCAACGGGACAGGGGCTCCCGAGATGAAAGCCACCGGGACAGGAACGCCCGGAATGGGAGCAACCGGGGCAATGGATAGCCCCACGCCGGATACAGACAGTCCCATTCGAGGCACGGTTCTGGAGGACGCTGGGCAAACCATGCTTGGCATCGATCCCCAACGCCGCCTGTTGCTCAATGCGCCTGTCGGGTGGAACCTGCTTCAGACAGCGCCCGCTGTGTATCAGTTGCGCGATGCCTCTGGCGCCATCAGGTCGCACGCCCCTGACGGCTCGCGCGACCTGATCATGGAACGCGCCAGCTGGAGCGAGCTTGTTTGCCTCAGCCTGCGCCGCTTCCCGGTCATCGCGCCTGCGCAGATATCACCCGAGCCCGTGCCGCGATTGCTGCATTACATCTGCAATGATCTGGCAACGCTGGACCCCGCCATCACAGCCAATATCGAGCGCACAGCCCGGATGAACCCGGGGTGGTCACTCAGGCTGTGGGACGAGGCTGCACGTTTCGATTTCATATCCGAGCATTATGGCTGGGACGTGCTGAAAATCTATCTGATGATTGGCGGGGAATACGGCGCCGCCAAGGCCGATTTCTTCCGTTATCTGCTGATTTACAAGCTGGGTGGGGTTTATATCGACCTCAAATCGACCACCTCGCGACCGCTGGATGAGATAATACGCTCGGACGACGCATATCTGATCTCGCAATGGAACATGTCAGGCTCCGGTCTGCACAAGGGGTGGGGGATTGGCGCCTCGATCGCCTATGTGCAGGGCGGGGAATACCAGCAATGGTTTCTCATCGCCCGACCCGGCCACCCGTATCTGAGGCGCGTGATCCAGCTCGTCATGACCAAGATCCTGACCTACCGCCCCGAAGCACATGGGGTAGGCATGGTTACGACGTTCAACATCACCGGCCCTCACGCTTATACCAAGGCAATCTATCCAATCAGAACCGCTTACCCACACAGAGTATTCGATGCTGAAAGCGAGGGGCTGGTCTATTCGGTCATTGAGGATCATCGTGCACGCAGCGGCAGCAACTACCGCGAAGCCCGGACGCCCATCGTGACCGGAAACGAGTCCTATTTGTTGCGATAGATAGACTGATTTAAGGTGAGGCACCGAAATTTGACGATAAGCAAAATAGGAGATTATTATGATAATCATAAACATAGGCGCAAATAATTTTAGGACTTTTAGTAAATTTTCTCTAGATATCCCACACAATTACGTCGCTATATCAGGAAAGAATAATGCGGGCAAAACCGCGATACTGAGGATAATTCAGCATTTTCTGACTGATGACGCGAATTCTAGCTTCTCGCCATTTAATTCTGAGATATCGTTTACCCGCGATTGCACTCAATGGGTCGCAGCCGAAGCTGAAGATATGAGTATCTCCCTAACGATCGAGATTGACCACCATCAAGACTCCGAAGTCTTTTTTGTTGTGAAGACCTTCTCCTCGATAGACGAAGATATAAAAAAAATTAGAATATCTATGTCTCAAAAATACAATAAAGGGGGAGGTAGTCAGATATCATGCATCGTAAACGAGAAAGAGATCGAAGGACAAAAAGCTAGCGAAGTCTTGAAGAAGATCAGATCTGCGTCTAATATGGTGGTACACAATTCCACAAATCCTGAGCGTAATATATTCTATGCAGGCGGGGGCTCGTTCACAGAAATTATTGAAGCCCACTTCTCACCCGACGATCAGCAGAAGATTGCGGAAGCTCAGAAGGGCTTACAAGCAAAGGTGAGACGTGCCGCTCGGCAACATAAAGAGGATTTGGAGGGCTTGCTTGGCAAGCTCAAAGATCGCTTCAAGGTAGAATTAACTACAATAGATCGTGAACGTAACTCACGCTTTCCATTAGAAGTTAAATTGACCGATCGCGATGTTGAAATTCCTCTTAATGACTGGGGGGCGGGCACTCAAAACAGAACTAGAGTACTGATGTCTGTGCTTGAGGCTGCTCGTATACGATCCTCGACCAGAGACGAAGATCGCTCGTCTCCCATTTTTCTCGTCGAGGAACCGGAAAGCTTTTTGCACCCGTCTGCGCAGTCTGAGTTTGGCCAAGTATTGAATAGTTTATCCCAAGAACTGGATATACAAATCATAGCTACCACACATAGCCCTTACATGCTCAATCAAACCTGCCCATCAGCGAATATTCTTTTGGAACGCAAACTTGCGCGGGGCGTCCCACGTGAGACATTTGTTCGAGATACAGAGGGGGATGGCTGGATGATGCCCTTTGCTGAAATTCTTGGAATTATTCCACACGAATTTTCCAATTGGCTACCATTATTCTCGTCGGTGAAGCCAAAAGTTATTTTAGTCGAAGGTGAGATAGATAAAGAATATTTCGAGTTTTTCCGCGCCAACTATCCGAAAATCTGCAAGATTCCGGCAGATGTCGAAATTTTGCCTTATGGTGGAAAAGACGCTCTGAAAAACACCCCCATATTACAGTTTATGCTCAACAAATTCGGTCGGGTATTTATAACCTTTGACCTGGACGCGAGGGATGACGTGATCCCAGCGCTAGACCGCATAGGACTAGTGCAAAATGAAGATTACCTGAGCATTGGCGTCGCTGGCCCGGGCACCGGCGCAATAGAGGGGTTGCTCCCTAACACTCTCAAACGCAAAGTTTATAGCGAAAACGTCGATCTTGTTACTCAGCTACAGGGGGATACAAAATCACGCAATAGCGCAAAATCAAGCCTCAAACGAAAAATGCTAGATGAGTTTAAAGTAAACACCTACGAAGAAAAAGAATTACAGCCATTCAAAACAGTGTTCAGCGTGATTGATAGAAAAATCTCCTCCTAACGGGAAACGGGGAGGAGAAACCTCCTCCCCGAACAATGGTCAGAAATTGACCCCGGCCTGCAGGAAGACATAGCGACCCATATAGAGATCGCCATAAAGCCCCGCCGCGCTGTTCGTCGAGGCATCGGCCACGAAGGGCGGCTGCTTGTCGAACAGGTTGTTCACACCAGCCGTGAAGTTCCAGCGATTGAGGCGGTAATTGACCGTCAGATCATGAGAGAAGATGCCGGGCGTCTTGTAGCGGCCATAACCGAGCGCAGTACTGAGATCCTGCGATCCGTTGTTCCAGACCATGCCACCCGTATATTTCATCATATAGGTGACACCCCAGTTGCCATGCTGCCAGTTGAGCGTGGCGTAGTCGCGCACGCGCGGCTGGCCCGTGCCCGACTGATACATCAGACGACCGGCATAATTATACCACTGACCACCCGGCTCGTTCTGCTGCAGATAGCTGATGAGTTGCTGGAAGTTATTGCCCAGCGTTACCACATCGTTGCGCGTGACACGAATACGATAATCAAGGTCGAAATCAATGCCGCTCGTACGCAGGCCGCCGATATTGGCATAGTAATCCGTCACCGAGTTCAGCTGGCTTGTGCCGGAAACACGTGTGATGTTGTTGCAATAGCTGGAACTGGCGCCCGTGTAGCACTGGTCAAGAATATACTGTGAGCTCAGATAGGAGATCATGTTCTTGATCGTGTAGTGCCAGTATTCCACCGAAGCGGAAAGACCCGGCACCCAGCGCGGTGTGATCACCGTACCGATCGTGTAGGTACGTCCGGTTTCCGGCTTCAGCGATGCATTACCACCATAAAGCGTCGGCACCTGACCCGAATTGGCTGCAACGAAGGTCGAGGTGTTGATGCCCTGCTTGGCGCAATTGGCGACGACATTGGCCGAGAGCGAGCCATAGGAGCTGGCCTGGGCGCAGGGGTCGGTTGCCGAGGCGTAGCCGAGGCTGCCACCTGAATAGAGCTCATAAACATTCGGCTGACGATAGGAGCTGCCAATCGTTGCGCGGAAACGGATATCGCGGATCGGCGCCCAGTTGATCGAGGCCTTCCAGTTCTTGGTGCCACCAAAGGTGCTGTAGGACGAATAGCGCCCCTGAGCGTCAATGGTCAGATCCTTGGCGAGAAAGACGTCGCGCAGAAGTGTCGCCTTGCCTTCGAGATAACCTTCCGTGACGTTGAAGCCGCCGCCGGTATAGGAGGCCGAGTTGGTGAGCGTATCACCCGACGCCACAACAGCATCCGGATGATAGGCAAGCTGCTCGCCACGATGTTCCATGCCCAGCGCAAAGCCCAGATCGCCGCCGCCCTTCCAGGGCATGGTCGTGACATGGTTGTTGTGCATGCGCAGGTTCAGGTCGCGCAGCTGGTAATAGTAATGATCATGACTGGTGTAGTTGGAATAAGCCGCAGCCGCTGAGGAAAGCGGCTTGAACGGATCGGACAGCACACAGCCGGCAGAGGCCTGGCAGACCGACGGGTTATAGACCAGTGCCGAGCTTGAATCGCTCGGATCAATCTGCTGCAAACCATATTCCTGCAGGAGCTTGGCATAATTGCCCACGCCCGACATCTGCGAGGTTACCTGGTTCCAGCCATAGGTGTAGGACAGATCGTACATCCAGCCATGGGTGATCTCACCCTTGGCGCCTGCAATGGCGGTGTAGGTGTCGGTCGCTGTCTCGGTACGACGGTTACCCCATTCGCCGTAACGCTTGTACATCAGCACGTCCTCGCCAAACGTGTTGTATGGCGCATCAGCCGGGATCACGAGGCTGGACGGCAGGTTGGACGGGTAGATGCTGCCCGTCATCGGCTCCGGCGCCAGGGTGGTGCTGGAGGTACGGTGGCTGTACTGGAAATTGGCATAGGGCGTGAAATGGCTGTTCACGTCATAATGCGCGTCGAAAGACAGCGTGGAGTTCTGCAGCGAGTTGGTCAGCGACTGCTGCGAACCGTAATTATAGCGGTCGGCTGACGTGGCCGAATGATATCCAGAGCCGCTGGCATTCGGGATATAGGTGCCAGAATCCGTGAAATACTTGCCCGTGGTCGGAATGGACGAGCCGAACAACAGATCGGAGGCATCGACCGGATCGTTGGTCTGCACATTGCGCGACCAGGCACGATTGCGCTGCATGATGCCGCTCGACGTCATGTAGGAACCGAACAGGGTAACGTTGCCCTTGCCGTGGTCGAAATTCCAGCCCTTGTAACCCGAGATCTGGCCTGTCTGACCATCACCAAGATCGGAAATGCCGCCTTTGACGGTGATATTCGCGTCGTTGAGGTCGTGGCGCATCTTGATGTTGATGACACCAGCCACGGCGTCAGCGCCATACAACTCCGAACCACCGTCTTTCAGGATTTCGATGCTCGCGACCTGGAAGACGTTGATCGTGTTGAGATCGACGCAGCTGTTATTGCCGTTGAGCGTCGTGCGCTTGCCGTCAATGAGCACCAGCGTACGGTTTTGCCCGAGATTACGCAGATCGACGCAGGAGGAGCCGCCGGTGCCATTGGTCTGTGAGTTGTATGTTCCGGACGAACCGACAGAAGGCAGGCGCTGCAGATAGTCACCAACCGTGCTCGCGCCGGTCTGCATGATCTGCTTGGCCGTTACGATCTGAACCGGGTTGGCATTGGCGTTGTTCGACGTGCTGAGCGCCGAGCCTGTTACGACAATATTCTCGCTGCCACCCCGTGCCCCGCGACCGGAGACTGGCGCGAAAGTGTCGTTGCTGGCCGAGATCGACCGGACATCCGCGCCCTGCGCCGCAGGACGAACGAGCGGTGCGGCGGAGGCGGCAGGAGCGGTGGTGGCCTGGTTGCGGGCTGCAACGGGGGTTGTCTTTCTGGCCGTGCGCTTGTGGGCCTTGTGTGAGGGTACCGCTGCGGACTGGGCAGCATGGGCCAGTTGCGCCTGCCCGAGAACCAGACCTGCACCAACTGTGGAGACAAGAAGCAATCGCCGCTTGTTTCTGATGATCTTCATAGTGATTTCGACCTCCAAAAGGCGTTCTGGAAGCGAAAAGATTTCACAAACGAAATTACGTCCAGAGGCTTATTGCAGATCAAATCGTGCAGACACCAATCATTGTATTTTTATCACAGAGTTACTTACCGTTGTTGTAAATTGAACTCATATCTTACTTTTAGTTATTCGTATTACACTTGTGAAATATTCGGAATCATTCGGCAACGTCGCGCGGCATGGCTATGGTGCGGGCAGAAGACGGCAAGCGTGCTGCGAGCGACTGACGCGCCTCCTCCGGAGCATGAACCCGAAGAAGGCCGCGCCATGCCTCCTCATAGAGACTGGCCGCCTGATACCTCGATGCGCTGCGCATTCACCCAGCGGTTTTCCTCGGAGAGCAGCGAAGCAATCATCGGGCCGATATCCTCAGGCACACCGACACGTCCCAGCGCGGTTGCCTGGGCGATATGACGACCGATCTCCGGGTTGTCGCGCACCATGCCCCCTGAAAAATCGGTCTGTATCGCGCCGGGGGCCACCACATTGGCGGCAATTCCCCGTACACCAAGCTCCTTGGCCATATACCGCGTCATGATCTCCACAGCGCCCTTCATCGAGGCGTAGACGATCCGCCCGGGGAAGGTGAAACGGGTCAAACCGCTGCTGATGTTGAGTATGCGGCCGCCATCACTCAGAAGGGGGAGGAGCGCCTGGGTGAGAAAGAATGGCCCCTTGAGATGCTCGCGATACATACGATCGAATTCGTCTTCGGTCGTGTCGGCGAGACCGCCATTATGGGCACTGCCCGCATTGTTGATGAGATAATCGAAATGGGTCAGCCCCCATCCCTTGAGGATATCGGCAACGCTGTCGCGAAATTGCGCGAAGCTGCTGCAATCGGCCACATCCAGCTGCAGAATGGCGGCTTTGACTCCGTATTGCTGGGCTGCGGCCATGACCGTCTCTGCCGCCTCGCGATTGCCCTGATAGGTCAGGATTGCGCCGACGCCGCGCTTTGCGAGCGCCTCCACTGTCGCCCGACCGAGCCCGCGGCTGCCGCCGGTAATCAGGGCGATAGGCTGATGCTGTGTCATACTGATGTTTCCTCTCACTGGTAATGAGAGCAACTGACCATGTGTGACGGCTTGCGATAAGATACGAAGACCTGTCATCATTATTCCGCAAAACGGAATGATCAAATGGACAGACTGGCGAGTATCGAGCTCTTCCTGCGTATCATCGAGCGCGGCAGCTTCAGCGCGGCTGCATCATCCTGTGGGATCTCGCGTCCAGCTGCGACAGCGGCCATTCAGGCGCTGGAACTGCGTCTTGGTGCAAGGCTGTTGCATCGCTCCACCCGTCACGTCCAGCCCACCGAGGAAGGCAAGCTCTACTACGCCCATTGTCGCTCGATCGTTGCGTCACTGGAGGAGGCCGACCGGTCCATCGGCTCAGCGCTGACCGGCGTGATCCGTCTCGATACGGTCGGGCATCTTGCACGCACCATTATCCTGCCCGCCCTGCCCGATTTCCTGTCCCGTCATCCGGGGCATACCGTGCATCTGGGCGAGGGCGAAAGACTCGTCGATCTCTTGCGTGAAGGGGTGGATTGCGTGGTACGCGGCGGCCCCTTGCCCGATAGCGACATGATTGCCCGCCCGCTGTGCCTGCTTCCGGAAATCACGGTGGCCAGCCCGGATTATCTCGCCCGTCATGGCACGCCCCGTGACCCGGACGATCTGGACGGGCATTGCATGATCGGCTTTGCCTCGTCCCGCACGAAGCAGGTCCTACCGCTGGAATTCAGCCTTGGCGACCAGCTTGTCGAACGTATCCTGCCGGCTCGGCTTCTCGTTTCCGGTGCGGAATCCTCGGCGACAGCAGCGTGCCTCGGGCTTGGTCTGGCCCAGGCGCCGCGTTATCGCTTCGAGGCTGAACTGGCGCGCGGCGCGCTGGTCGAGGTACTTTCTGCATTTCCTCCGGCCCCGACGCCCCTGACGCTTCTCTACCCCAGCAGCAGGCAGCTCCCACCGCGCGTACGCGTTTTCATGGACTGGCTGATCGACATCTTTTCTGCGTTCGACAGAAACGATCGCAAACAGGCAGAAAAATGAAACGCCCGTTTTCCGGTCTCACGTTCTGAGCGGAGGGGTTAGGGTCATCTCATGCTGTTTGATCTTCCCTCCCATGACACGCTCTATCAGGCGCTTCTTGCGCGCGATGCCCGATATGACGGACGGGTTTTCGTATGTGTTGGAACGACGGGAATATTCTGCCGTCTGACATGCCCGGCACGCAAACCCCTCGCCCCCAACTGCACCTTTCGCGACAGCGTGCGCAGCTGCATCGAGGCCGGGTTCCGCCCCTGCAAGCGATGTCATCCGCTCCAGGGCGGCGCCGCTCATGACCCCCTCATTGCCGGGCTGCTCGACAGGCTCGATGCCAATCCGGGCCGACGCTGGAACGAGCAGGATCTCGTGGCTCTCGGGCTAGACCCTTCAACTGTCAGGCGCAGCTTCAAGCGGCATTTTGACATGACCTTTCTGGATATGGCCCGGCAGCGTCGCCTGCGCGACGGCTTCCTGACCCTCTTACAGGGAGAGTCAGTCATCGCCGCCCAGCTCGATTCAGGATTTGAATCCGCCAGTGCCTTTCGCGACGCCTTTTCCAGACTGATCGGTTGTGCGCCCGGCACGCTGCAACAGGGCGGTCTGTTGCAGGCCAGCTGGATTGCAACGCCGCTGGGCGACATGCTGGCGGTATGCTCGACGCGTCACCTGCACCTTCTCGAATTCATTGATCGCAAGGCACTCCCTCGTGAGCTCAAAGCCCTGCAATCCGCGCTCAAATCACCGCTCGGTCTCGGCAGGACCCAGGTGACAGAGCAGGCCCACGTGGAACTCGACGCCTATTTCGCCGGTGTATCAGCCCGCTTCGAGACACCCCTCGCCCCCCAGGGATCGGAGTTCACACGCCGCGTTCATCGCGCCCTTCAGGACATCCCACCTGGCGAAACACGCAGCTATAGCGCCCTAGCCCGCACCATCGGTCACCCAGGTGCAGTCCGGGCCGTGGCACGCGCAAATGGCGCCAATTGCATCGCGCTCATGATCCCCTGCCATCGGGTGATCGGCGCAGATGGCACCCTGACAGGCTATGGCGGCGGATTATGGCGCAAGCAACGCCTGATCGAAATCGAGCGTTCATTCGGCGCCCGGATCACAGCATAAGTTCCGACATCTCATTGCCCTGCCGGTGACGCCTGCTGCCCCAGCCAGAATACCGGCATCATGGTAGTGCGGCGAACACAGGAAGCCTATGACGGGCGTGTTATCTCCGCGCTCGACTGACCCACTCAGCAGCAGGGCTGACAAAATGAGGCTGGCGCGGCTTTCAAGAAAAGACCTGCACACAAAGCACACCGGGGTCACATCCACGTAGCTGACTGGCAGAGGTGATACATCGACCCGTGACAGGCAGAGGAGGTGTCTTGCTGCCCTGCCCTTTCGTTACGATAGTGTTACTTGATGCTACTTGGCGCGACTGCAAGAGTAACATTGCTCCTGCAATGACGGGACAAATACTGGACAGGGAACCCGAGCAACATGTCATTTCCGCAGCCGCCATCCAGACTGCCCGTTCAGGTGCCCTCAGGGATAATCAAGCTTGGCGTAGTCGCGCTGGGTGCTGTCGCGATCATTGCTGTGCTCAATCCGTTCTACCAGATTGCCTCAGGCTATTGCGGGATTCTCACCAATTTCGGTTCGGTCCAGCCCAATGCACTCGAACCGGGGCTGCATATCGCCATACCTGTCTATCAGAAGATCATTTCAGTCTCGACCCAGCCGCAAACTATCACCTCGCATGAGCAGGCTGCCACGCACGACCTTCAGGACGTACGCACGTCTGTCTCGGTCACGTTCCACATCGCACAGGCTGATGCCCCGGGTTTTTATCGTGATTTCCGCACGCTGGACATGCTCGCGCGCCGTATCATCGAACCCACGGTCTCGAATGACGTGAAGGCCATTACGGCCAATTATAACGCCGAGGAACTCATCACGAAGCGGGATCTGGTCGACGGGCAGATCAAGGATCTGATCATCCGGTCGCTTCAGCCTTACCACCTGACCATTCATTCAGTGAACACAGCGAATTTCGCGTTCTCGACAGCCTATGCACAGGCGATCGAGGCCAAGCAGGTCGCCCAGCAACAGGCGCTTCAGGCCCAGTACACGTTGCAACAGACGCAGATTTCGGCGCAGGCGCAAGTCGTACAGGCCAAGGCACAGGCCGACGCAGCCATTGCCACCGCTCAGGGGCAGGCGCAGGCACTACTGGTGACCTCGCAGGCGCAGGCAAAAGCCAATAGCCTGGTCTCTCAATCCCTGACGCCGGCGCTGTTGCAGCAGAAGGCGCTTGATCGCTGGTCAGGCACCATGCCGACCTATCTGAGCGCAGGCGCTCCCCTGCCCTTCATCGGCACCATGGATGCCGTTCAGAAATAAGGCGACAGCCCCTCGTTGATGGCGGGTCTTTCTTTCGGAAAAGGCCCCTCATCACTCCGGCGCACATCCAGCCTGCCCTCCCAGCTGGAATACAGATCGGATAGGCCATCGACCGGAGATCACTCCCTGCCTGATCTGGCGCATTTTCTGCTTATGCGGCCATCGAGGGGACCAACGCTATAAATCGGACGGGTCATGTCCAAAGCTGCGATCCCGACCCGTTCACCTGTCCCCCTAAGGTGACGAAGCCTACGGGCAGTGATCTCACCAGTACGCCGCCCATAAAAAAGCCGCCCTGTCTTGCGACAGGGCGGCTCTTTCGTAACCTCGATGGAAAGGCGCTGGATCAGAAATCCATATCGCCCATGCCACCCATGCCACCCGGGCCACCGGCCGGAGCGGCCTTCTTCTCGGGCTTTTCGGCAACCATGGCTTCCGTGGTGATCAGCAGGCCAGCAACCGAAGCTGCATCCTGCAGAGCCGTACGGACAACCTTGGTCGGATCGATGATGCCAGCGGCCACCAGATCCTTGTACTCGGCGTTCTGAGCGTCGAAGCCGTGCGTGTACTCGTTGATCTCGAGCACCTTGCCAGCGATGACAGCGCCATCTTCACCAGCATTGAACGCGATCTGACGCAGCGGAGCCTGCAGGGCCTTGCGGATGATGTCCGCACCAACGCGCTGGTCGTCGTTCTGGAAGGACAGGTCCTTCAGGGCAACGGAAGCGCGGGCAAGAGCCGTACCACCACCCGGAACGATGCCTTCTTCAACGGCAGCGCGGGTTGCGTGCAGCGCGTCATCAACGCGATCCTTGCGCTCCTTCACTTCGACTTCGGTGCTACCACCGACGCGGATGACGGCAACGCCACCAGCCAGCTTGGCCAGACGTTCCTGCAGCTTCTCACGGTCGTAGTCCGAGGTGGTTTCCTCGATCTGCGCGCGGATCTGTGCACAACGGCCCTTGATGTCGTCCGTGTTACCGGCGCCTTCAACGATCGTGGTGTTTTCCTTCTCGATATGCACCTTCTTGGCGCGACCGAGCATGTCGAGCGTGACGGTTTCGAGCTTGATGCCGATGTCTTCGCTGATGACCTGGCCGCCCGTCAGGATGGCGATGTCTTCCAGCATGGCCTTGCGACGGTCACCGAAGCCAGGCGCCTTGACAGCAGCAATCTTGAGGCCACCGCGCAGCTTGTTGACGACCAGCGTGGCCAGAGCCTCGCCATCGACGTCTTCTGCGATGATCATGAGCGGACGGCCGGACTGCACAACGCTCTCAAGCAGCGGCAGCATGGGCTGAAGCGAAGACAGCTTCTTTTCATGGATCAGGATGTAGGGGTTATCCAGATCCGCCATCATCTTTTCGGCGTTCGTCACGAAGTACGGCGAGATATAGCCGCGGTCGAACTGCATGCCCTCGACGACGTCGAGTTCGGTGTGGAGGCCCTTTGCTTCCTCAACCGTGATCACGCCTTCCGAGCCAACCTTCTGCATGGCCTGCGAGATCATCTCGCCGATTTCATGCTCGCCATTGGCCGAGATCGTGCCGACCTGAGCCGTTTCGGCCGGGGTCGTGATCTTGCGGGTGTTCGCCTTCAGCTCTTCAACAACGGCCGCAACAGCCTTGTCGATGCCGCGCTTCAGATCCATCGGGTTCATGCCAGCGGCAACAGCCTTGGCACCCTCACGGATGATGGCCTGCGCCAGAACGGTCGCGGTGGTCGTACCGTCACCAGCGATGTCGTTGGTCTTCGAGGCCACTTCGCGCACCATCTGGGCGCCCATGTTCTCGAACTTGTCAGCCAGTTCGATTTCCTTGGCGACGGAAACGCCGTCCTTGGTGATGCGCGGTGCGCCGAAGCTCTTGTCCAGAACAACGTTGCGACCCTTCGGGCCCAGCGTGACCTTCACAGCGTCAGCCAGGATATCTACGCCACGCAGCATACGCTGGCGGGCATCAGCGCCGAATCTTACGTCTTTGGCAGCCATAATCTTTTCTCCAGTAGAGGTTCAGTGTGCGAAAATGGGGAGGCTGGAAATCAGCCGATCACACCCATGATGTCGCTTTCCTTCATGATCAGCAGCTCTTCGCCGTTGATCTTCACCTCGGTGCCGGACCACTTGCCGAACAGCACGCGATCGCCAGCCTTGACGTCAAGTGCTACCAGCTGACCCTGCTCATTGCGGGCACCCGGACCAACGGAGACGATTTCGCCTTCCATGGGCTTTTCCTTGGCGGTGTCCGGAATGATGATGCCACCGGCCGTCTTCTGCTCGCCCTCAAGGCGGCGAACGACGACACGGTCATGCAAAGGCCGAAAATTTGTCATAATGGATCGCTCCACTCTATCTCTAAGGCGGCGCCCTTGCTCAAAAGCAACGCCGCCGGTTTGCGCGCCCGCTAAGCCGCAGCGCGTTAGCACTCCCGTAGCGAGAGTGCCAAACAGGTAAGAGAGCCCCCGCCCAGCGTCAAGACCCCCGCCATATCTGCCATCCGAATTTCATCAAAAAATCAGTAAGCCGGCGCTTGCTCATTTCCCGGCCGGGGGACGTTCGATCATTTGCCCTCATCAGGCAAATGCGGCGCACCTTCGAGCCGGGCGCCATCGACCTCGCGCTTCAGACGGTTTTTTTCCTGCGTTGTTCTGGCGCGCTCGCCCTTGCTCTGCCCGAAAAGATGCCGGTTTTCATCGGCCTGGCGAGCATCCTTCTCACGCGCCAGACGTTTGCGTACCCGACGCAGGTTGACGATCTCTGCCATGTTATCGTTGCTCCTGATTAAGATGAACAAGCAAGAAGGAGGGCCGCTCCATGGGACGCCTGATATCCCTGACCGCCTCGGATACGCATCATTTTTCTGCCTATGAGGCAGGCGACGCCAAGGCACGTCGCGCTCTCGTGGTAGTTCAGGAAATCTTCGGCCTTACCGATCACATCCGTGCCGTGTGCGATGAACTCGCAGAACGTCATGGCTATCATGTGATCGCCCCCGCCCTGTTTGATCGTGCAGAGCGCGATGTGGTTCTCCCCTATGATTCCGATGGCATGACCGAGGGCCTCGCCTTGCGCGAGAAAATCAGTCCCGATGTATTGCAGGCCGATATCACCGCAGCTTGCCATGCCCTGAATCATCACGGTCACTCGAAGGTCGGCATACTGGGCTTCTGCTGGGGCGGTCTCGTAGCATGGGAGGCGGCGACCCGTACGCGCAATTTCGCGGCTGCCTGCGCCTGGTATGGCGGCGGTATCGCAGCACTCAGCCACGAAAAGCCCCACTGCCCGGTGCAACTGCATTTTGGCGGTGAGGACGACCATATTCCTCATACCGACATCAACACCATTCGCGAAAACAGGCCCGAGGTCGAGATCTTCGTTTATGACGACGCTGGTCACGGCTTTGGCTGCAATGATCGTCCGAGCTTCAACAAGCCGGCCCGGGATCTCGCCCATGAACGCAGCATGGCTTTCTTCGAGTCCCATCTCTGATATCCCACCCCCTACACAGGACACCGCACATGCCCGCAGACAGTACCAATCCGCTCGTCGACAGCCCCGAGCGCGATGCCCGCATTGCCGCCAAGGCAAAGGAACTCTGGGAAGCCGATGGCAAGCCCGGATGTGGGCCTGAAGCCTATCAGGAGAACGCCTCTGAGATTATCGGCATGGAGGAACACCCCCATGCAGGTGAAATCCCCGTGAAGGATCTGCCTGATCCGCAGTTTGCGGATGTTCAGGTCGAAAATGCTGAAATCCAGCAGAACCTCGGTGAATTCCCTGAGCGTCAGACCGATCAGGGCGACCGTGAGCATTTCCCGGAGAAACAGGATCAGGCCTGATCACTCTTGCACTCATGGGAGCGGGCGTATGCTTCCCAAGGTGGAACGCAAAAAGTACTTTGCTTCAACAGAAAAAGGCTGACCCTCTCGGGTCAGCCTTTTTCATTCCAGCCTATCAAGACAAGCCCGTTTTCAGCGCAGAACGCGGCCCGCAACGGCGTCGAGCTTTGCCAGCATGGCAGGGTCACGTGATACCGGAGCTGTGATGATCGCATGATCCAGCGCCCGCTCCGCACCTGAAGGGCACAGGCCGCGCTTCTTGCCGAGTTCAGGGATGATGGCCTTGACCAGCGCCTTCGCCTTGGCGGCGTTCTGGGTCATGACTGCCACAACCGCGTCGACCGTCACGGAGTCATGGTCGTCGTGCCAGCAATCGTAATCAGTCACCATGGCAATGCTAGCATAGCACATCTCGGCTTCACGGGCGAGTTTGGCCTCTGGCATGTTGGTCATACCAATGACCGAGCAACCCCACTGACGGTAGAGCTCGCTTTCTGCGCGGGTTGAGAATTGCGGCCCTTCCATCACGAGATAGGTTCCGCCACGCACCATCGGCACGCCAATCTTATCGGCCTGCCCGGCAATCACGTCGCCCATACGGGCCGAAACCGGATCGGCCATGCCGACATGGGCCACGCAGCCACGACCGAAAAAGGTCTTTTCACGCGCAAATGAGCGGTCGATGAACTGGTCAACCAGAACGAACTGTCCCGGAGGCAGATCCTCACGGAGCGAGCCAACAGCGGAAAGGGAGACAATATCGGTCACACCGACGCGCTTGAGCGCATCGATATTAGCGCGGAAATTGAGTTCTGACGGCGGAATGGGATGACCACGGCCATGGCGCGGCAGGAACACGCAGCGCACGCCATCCAGTCGGCCGAACAGCAATTCGTCGGAGGGCTCACCCCAGGGGGTTTCGACCCGACGCCATTCCTTTTCTTCCAGACCGTCAATGTCATACAGCCCGGACCCGCCAATAAGGCCGATCACGGGTTCGATGGTCACGTTTTCAGTCATGCCGAACTGCCTTTGCTCTATGTCGGTAAATCTCGCGTTCAGGAACACCAGAATGGCTGGCTTCGCAACCTGTCAGTGTTTTCATTCTGCCCCGCATGGCCCTGTTCTGACGATTCTGATATGGCTCTAGGCTCTCAGGCCGGCACAAGACCGGCTGGAACAGAATGTGGAGCTTGCCATGAGCGAGACCTTGGACCCCAAGACATTTGGCACCCTCATCCGGGACGACGTGCCTCATGACTCTTTCAAGGAAAAGGCGCGGCACTGGTTCGAGACCCTGCGCGATAAAATCTGCGCCTCCTACGAGGCTATCGAGGACGAGGCAGTCGCCAGCAACTCGCCCGTCCTGCGTGATAAAACCGAGGCCGGTCGTTTCGTTCGCACCGCGTGGAACCGTAGCGAGGACCCCGACAGTGCCCTGCAGGGCAGTGGTGTCATGTCCGTCATGCGCGGGCGCGTCTTCGAGAAAGTCGGCGTCAATGTCTCGACAGTCTGGGGCGAGTTCTCACCCGAGTTCCGCAAGAACATGCCGGGTGCTGATGTCGATCCCCGTTTTTTTGCGACAGGCATCTCGCTCGTGGCCCATCCATGCAATCCGCATGTGAGTGCAGCGCATTTCAACACCCGCATGATCATCACCAGCAATGGCTGGTTTGGCGGCGGCGGCGATATTACGCCCATGTTCCCTGACAGCGCTGAGGCGCAGGAAGATGCTGCTGCGTTTCACGAGACGTTTCGCAAGGCCTGTCAGCCCCACGACCCGACCTATTACGAGAAGTTCAAGGCCTGGTGCGACGAGTATTTCTTCCTGCATCATCGCGGTGAACCGCGCGGGCTTGGCGGCATCTTCTACGATCACTTCGACAGCGGTGACGCCGAGAAGGATTTCGCTTTCACGAAGGATGTCGGTCTGGCTTTTTACGAGGCGTATCCACGTGCCGTTCGTGCGCGCATGATGCACCCATGGACCGAGGCAGATCGCGAGGCCCAGCTGATACGACGTGGTCGCTATGTCGAGTTCAATCTGATACATGATCGCGGCACCGTGTTTGGCCTCAAGACTGGGGGCAACACGGAAGCGATCCTCATGAGCATGCCACCCGAGGTCAAATGGCCCTGACAGGGCTTGCTCCGGGGGTGCGCTCCCGGAGCGGGGCGACACGATTTAGCCGCAATCATCTGGCTTACCGGCGAAAGCTGGCCAGTCGGGCGGTGAAAGGGAAGAAGTGCGCTACAGGATGACGTCTCTCGCGACAGGTGGAAGTCCAACCCGCCGCACATTCCTCTCGGCCATTGTCGCATCCAATCTTGCTGCAATCCTCCCGGCACGGGCTTGGGAGGATGGTGAGCGTGGGATATCGACACCCTCGCTCATCGATTCACCACGGCTTATCGTTGGTGGCGGTCCCGACTCTTTGCCAGGACAGGTTGCTCCACTGGTAGCCAATGCTCTGGCTGCCGGCCTCAACACCCCACCGCCCATTGCGGTTCATTATGACATGGGCCGCGATGGCGTGACGGCCGCCAATCTGTTCGATAATGTCAGTCCCGAAGCCGATGGTGGCACCGCAATCCTCGCACCGGGAGCCGCCCTGATCGCCTCCCTTTCGGGCGATGCCCGTGTACATTTCGATTTCTCACGCTGGGCTGCCCTGATCATGGCACGCCGCCCGGTTGTAACACTGGCACGCGCCGAACTGCATCGCACCATACGCTCACGCCTGAGCGGGCTGTTTCATGACCGGCCTGTTAGGCTCGCCGTATCCCATCCCACCGGTGTGGAACTGTCCAGCCTTCTGGGGCTCTCTCTTCTCGGGCTTCATCCCCTGCCTGTCGCTGGCTATGCCAGCAAGGCTGAAGCGATGGAGGCCCTTAAATCCGGACAGGTCGATGCCGTACAGCTTACGCCCGGCCCCGGGGATGATCTGGGCGCCGATATTGCGACAGCGCCGGAGGGGATCAAGCCGATTTTCTGTTCTGGCCCGTCGATAGCCAACGTACCGGGCTTCGAAGCGACATATCTCATGGCCCGGGGTCACGCCCCGGCAGGTGCCCTGTTCGAAGCGTGGCGCGCTGTCTCCAGCGCAGCCGCTTCGGCACTCGTCCTGGCGTTACCCATGCTCACACCGCCTCTGTCCATTGCCCGCTGGCGGCACGCGTCGCAGGAAGCGATCTCGGACAGCGCCTTACGAAGCTGGAATGACACGCAGCATCTTACGGTGGTGGCCGGGGCTGACGCCGCGCCCCTGCTGAACCAGTGCATGCCGGAACTCACCTCGCTTCTGGCACTGCGGCGTTGGATCAATAACAACCAGCCGCGTTGGCGTCAGGGTCAGGAAACGCGTCCTACCTGACGACGCGTCAGATTATTTCGCGGGAAAAGATACAGCCGCGCATAACCGGCCCGGACTACGTCGCCTCAAAGACGATGACGCGCCCTGAGCAAAATACGCACAGCGCCCTTATTGCGTTTATGGGTATGGACGACCGCGAGGATGAGGGGCCGCAGATCGCCCCGCTCCAGCCAGTGGGGCAACTCCTGTCGGATCACACCACCTTCCTGCCCGCTGCCAAGCCCGGTAATCACCTCCACACAGCGTATACCCTGCTTGCTCGCCGCATGCAGAAAATGATGAAGCTTGTAAAAGGCGTCCTGAGCAAAATGCCCATGCAGGTCGAGGCGCTTCTGCGGCTTCATCTTGCCGGTCGCCAGAGCGTTCCATGACGTCGTATCCAGACCCGGCTGCCGGCCATTGATTTCGAGGCGATCGTGAATAATGGCGGGCTTTGCAGCAGGAATTGCCACACGCATAACCTCACGCACCACATAGCGCGGCGCTGGCGAAGCCTTGCTGGTCGCAGGATCTACAGCTCCGGCGGCATCACGCTGAGCACTGCGCCCCGACGCGATGGGACGCATGTTTTTACCTCCCGACGCGGCACCAGAGCGCCGGCCGGCACGCCCGGCAGCACGAAGGGGCATGATCGTGCGCGTGAAAGCCTGCCACAACGTCTCATCTTCAGAACTCAGATCACGTCGCGACACGGCTGTTCCTTCGTGACGCGCACGGACACGCGTTCAGATCTCAGGGCATTGCGCCCTTATGGCGCATCCTGCTGTGTTTCCGGCGCCTTCAAGGGTGGCTCCGCAACGACCTGTTGCAGTGGCACGCCCTGATACTTGCCAGTCAGGGTTTTGAGGAAAGCAACGATATCGTCAACATCCTGCTTCGACAACGCTGCGTAGGGCGTCTGGTAACGGGCCATCTGACGCACGGCATCCGCCAGAGTTGCGGCACTGCCATCATGAAAATAAGGGGCCGTCAGCGCAACGTTACGCAGGTTGGGCACCTTGAATTTCTGATGGTCATCGAGCGCATGGGTGAAACCCTCACGCCCTGAGTCCACATCGGTCAGCTCTGCCTTGCGATCCGTGAAATACGGCCCCTCCAGCCCCATAACCTCATAGGCATCGCCGCCCACGGCCACGCCGCTGTGGCAGCCCGAGCAACCAATCGCCTTGAAGCGCTCATAGCCGCGCTTTTCCTGCGCCGTAATCGCATTGTTATCCCCCTTGAGATAAAGGTCGAACGGGCTGTCAGGGGTGATCAGGGTTTTTTCATACTCGGCAATGGCATTGGTGACCGTGCCTTGATTGATCGCGTTGGGGCCATAGAGCGCCTCGAACGCTGTGTGATATTCCGGCACAGCGGCGATGATGGCGGCCACGGCGGGCCAATCATGCGACCCCATTTCCACCGGGTTGGTTACAGGTCCCGCGGCCTGAGCCGCAAGATCCACTGCACGTCCATTCCAGAACTGGGCCACGTTGAACACGGCATTATACACGCTGGGTACGTTGATCGGGCCTTTCTGGCCGTTGATTCCCGTTGCCGTGACGAGATTATCCACGCCTCCCTTATCGAGCCCGTGGCAGCTAGCGCAATTCAGCTTGCCATCACCCGAAAGACGACGATCAAAGAAAAGCTGCCGACCCAGTTCAGCCTTCGTCCAGTCCACCGGCAAGCTCTCGGGAATAGGCTGAATGACCTCTCCCGCAAATTGCGGCGCGACCCCGGGGGTTGCGTAATAGCGACGACGCTGATCCGCCACCCACGCCAGCACATCGCCACGGGCCTTTTCAGTCATATACGCATGGGGGTGCATGAGCAGATAGGCCGCCGGCGGCATGCGGTTCTGGCTGATCACCTCCTCGATACGAGACAATTGTTCGACCGAGGGCGGCTTGCCTGCCTGGAACGCCGCAAGGATAGGCTCGAAACGGAAATGCCTCTGCCCCGCTACCAGATCGCGCTCCATGATCCGATTGGCAAAAGGCAGCCTGAAATAGAACGGGAGGTCTGCGTTGCGCGTATGGCAGTAATCGCAGCGTGTTTCCTGAAATGCCTGAAACGCGGCCAATGCCTTGGGGTCGTGCCATGTCGCGCTGCTCGTTGGCAGACGCGGCGCACCCTGATGATCGAAATGGGTCAGATAAGCGATTGTGGCGCCGTAGGCCGCAATCCCCGCGACCGCCAGTCCGGCAATGGTTCTTCTTATGAGTTTTTTCTTCCCGGCGGCATCCGACAACCGACAATCTCCCAATTCTTGCAGATTGGGGCACCATGTCCAAACAGGTTGCGCCTGTCAAAGTATTGTTACCGATGACCTTGATAGGTATCACCGATAATATTAATCTATTTTAACGATATGTCATTTTTGCGCACGCGCTACATGCCTGATACAGCAGCTTCGGCTTCAGAGACTACAGCAGTCAATCACGGTCGTCCTGCCGCACATCAGGGGATGGGGGATGGTTGCAGGATCTCCCATCAGGTAGCTTCGTCATCCGTCTCACCAAGAGCCTCGCGCAGTCGACGCCGTGCAACAGAAACATAGCGGGTGTCGATATCAATCCCGATCCCGCTGGCCCCGAGCTCATGCGCGGCCACCAGACTTGTTCCTGTCCCCATGAAAGGATCCAGCAGAACCGTGCGCTCGTCATAGCCATGCAGGGTCATGCACGCCGTCGGCAGCGCCACAGGGAAGGTTGCAGGGTGGAGGAATTTCTCCTTGCGATGACGCACGGTCTCATACGGGATGAACCAGGTGTTCCCCCGACAGCGACGATCGACCGCATGACGCCGGCGGTTGATGTTCGACTTGTCAGTGAAAGGAACACCGGCAGCAAGTCGCTGAAGCGGCACATCCCCCTGATGCGTCAGGTGAAAGACATGCTCGTGATTATGGTTGATAAAGCGTGTGGAATTGACCGGCTTGAAATGACCATAGGTCTTTTCCTCAATCGAGACAGACTTGATCCAGACGATATGGTTCTGCAGCACGAAAATATCGCGTAGCTGCGTGATCAGCTCGAATGGGAGCCAGGGCTGCGCCGATGAGCCGGCAATATTCAGAAAGAACGAGCCGCCCGGTTTAAGCACGCGGGCAATCTGGGCGCAGATGATCTGCATCCAGCCGATATAATCCTGCTCGTCCAGACGATCATTATAGGTGCGGTAGGCAAGACCGATATTATAGGGTGGCGAGGTCACGACAATATCGACCGATGCCTCTGGCATACGGCGCATGACATTGAGCGCATCGCCACGTATCAGGGCGTGGGGGCCAATCGCCTCCCGACGCGCCCTGACCTTGTCATGCTTCATCAGGCGGGAGGATGCGGCAGCAGCACGACCATCCGGCCATGACTGCGCAGTTTTCCAGCCAGCGCCTCGGCCTCGGTGCCCCAGCCGGTAAACAAATCCGCTCGCCCGACACCCTTGATGTCGCTGCCGACATCCTGCGCGAAAACAAGATGCGTCCAGTGCCCCTCTGCCCCGTTTGCCTGCGGCAGATGCGTGTCGATCCAGAGCGGCACGCCCAGCGGTAGCACATTGCGATCAACCGCAACGGAACGACCGGGTGTAAGGGGTATCCCCATCGAGCCGGGGGCACCACGATCGAGCGGCACCGTATCGATACGCCGGAAGAACACGTAGTTGGGGTTTTGCTCCATGATACTCTGGGCGCGATCGGGATGCGCAGCAAGCCAGGCCCGCAGCGTCGCCAGCGACACATCCTGCGCCGCCATCTCACCCTGGCTCACCAGCACACGCCCGATTGGCACGTAAGGCTCGCCATTCTTGGCTGCAAAGCCGACGCGACGCACGGAGCCATCGGTCATGACCAGACGACCTGCCCCCTGGATCTGCAGAAAAAACAGGTCCTCGGGCGAGCGCAGCCAGGCAATTTCCAGACTACGCCCCTCAAGCGCACCGCGGTCGATTTCGGCGCGGCTGTAATAGGGAACGAACTTGTCGTTCTCCCATCGTCCTGTCACCCAGTCACCCGCCGTGTCCTTGGTACGAACGAGGTCGGCAGGCTGCCCGTAGAGCGGTGTCTGGAATTCACCGCCCTTCTGGGCTGAAGCATAGATCTGCGGCTCGTAATAACCGGTGATCAGACCATCGCTTGCGACCAGATAGGGTGCGAACCATGTCTCGAAATAGCGCCGCGCTTCGCCTGGCTCACTCCCGACCGATTGAAGCGCAGTGCAGGCGCCGCTCCAGTCCCCGGCAAGGCTGCCATTGGGGATCGTGCCCTGCGCACCGCCAAGGTGAGTTTCCGGTGGCAGCCTGGTGATGCGCTGGCACTCGGTGCGCAACTCCGGCAGGAGCGACTCAGGCGTTTCTGCTGACCAGCCATCGAGCATGGCATAGGTGACCGGGGTCAGATCGAGGCGGGTCTCCTCCCGCTCCGGCGTGGCGCAGGAGGCCAGGAGGGCAAGGCTGAGCCCGAATGAGAGGCGGGTAATTGTCTTCATGGCAAACCGATTTCGTTATACGCCCTGCGGGACCCCCAGCCCGATGAGACCATCAACCGGGCGATGCGGGTCTGCAGAGTGCACATTCATGGGCCAGCCGGAAGCATGATACGCGTTCCGACAACGGAGAGGCTCAGCAGATATCAGGCTGCGCGCGCGGCCGCCAGATGCCAGGATGCGACTGGCTGGTTTGGGCCTGTTTCACTCTCGAATTCCCACAGATCGGAAAACTCGGTAACAGATTCCGTCCCGATCAGCGGCTGCCCACCGACATCGTTGAGAATACTGATCTGGCGTGAAACGATCTGCACGTCGATACGCGCCTTATCGCCGCCTTCAAAGCGCGTCAGTACGGCATCGACAATGGCAAGCGAGTTGATCCCGACAATCTCGGTGCGCTGCTGCTGCTGCGCCTCCTCTCGGGCCGTGATGGCTGCATCAAACCCGGCAAAAGCTTCAGGCGTCAGATAAAGACGCAGTTTTTCGCGATCACCCGTCGCGAAGGCCGTCACGACATCGCGGAAAGCCTTCTGCGCATTTTGCAGGAAGATTTCCGGTTTGAACCCGGGCTGTGCTGCCGCAATCTCGGCCAGAACCTGTCCGACCCGCGTTGCGGGCTGGGGAATATCGAACTTTGCGCTGGGTTCTTCCACGGGCGCCGGTGCGGCCGCCGCAGGCTGCGGGCGGGCAGGCACAGGCGCGGCTGTCACGGATGATCCGCCAACATCGACGCGACGACCGAGCACAGCACGCAGCCGCCAGACCAGAAGGGCTGTCAGCAAGGCAAAAATGACGATGTCGTAGGGGATATGCGAAAGGACGGACATCAGGACTTCAGCTTCCCGCTATTTTTTTCTCGAAGGGCATCCTGACTAGGTAGAGCGGGTCGTGCGGTGGCACAACTCCCTGCCAATGCCTCCCAACCCGAAATATGGTCACATTTGCGCCGGAACCTTAGGCTGTTGGCGTGAGTCATCGATCATGCTACCGCCTAGAGGTACGCAATGCAGCTCTCATGGGCTGCATGTTCACAACCGCCCATGCGAGCAATGCGAGGCTTTATGTCCGATACCGTCCAGAACCCGGCCAACGACCAGGGCAACCCGCCCGCCCTGCCCCTGTCGGTCAATCTGCAATACACGAAGGACCTTTCCTTCGAGGTCCCGGCCGGTGCAGCGATTTTCGCAACGCTGCGCTCTGCACCCCAGATCTCGGTCAATATCGACGTGCAGGCCAATCGCCTCGAAGAAGCCCAGCCGGTTTTCGAGGTTGCACTCGCCATCCGCGCCGAAGCGACCGAATCGCCGGAAACCGAAGGCGGTGCAGCGGGCCGCACGGTGTTCATCGCCGAGCTGACCTATGCTGCCATCGTCACGCTGACCGACGCCCCCGCCGAGCTGATCGAACCGATCCTGCTGGTTGAAGTGCCGCGTCTGATTTTCCCCTATGTCCGCAGCATCATCAGCGACGTGACGCGCGATGGCGGCTTCCCGCCGATCGTTCTGCAGCCAATCGATTTCGTGGCACTGTGGCAGGCCAAGCGCGCCCAGCAGTTCCCTGAGACCGCAGGCAACGCCTGATCATGAGCACCGGGAGGGCCCACCCCTCCCGGTACGCACGCGCCTCACGCGCCTGCAACGGCTGACGCGCCGAAAAACATACCTGACATCATGGGTATCGCCGTCGGCGCTTAAGCTGCTTGACGTCAAGCCTGTCAGAGATTGCCACCTCTTTCTTTGTCGATGGCGCGGTAACACCCCATAGACGCGCTATAGTGCGCGACGATCTGCTGCTGGACAGACCGCGATCATCACCGGGAATTTTTAGGAAAAATGGCGGAGAGGGTGGGATTCGAACCCACGGTACGCTTACACGCACGGCGGTTTTCAAGACCGCTGCCTTCAACCACTCGGCCACCTCTCCTGCGCTCATCAGGGTATGACCCCTGCGGCAAGAGCCGCTTCTTTGCCCGGTTTCATAACGGGATGCAAGAGGGGGAATGCCACGAAAAAGAGCTGTCACCCGACGCGCCCATGAAGGCCTTGCGCGGGCACCTCCGTCCCTCCCGCAGCGAAACCGGAAGGGTCAGACCGGATCGAATGGTTCTCTAAACGCTGAGCTCTGCTCGATCTGCGCTCTCGCAGGCCCCTGCGTCACAACCATTACACCCGGCATAGCCTCAACCGAGCAGGTGAAACCAGGAAATGATGGCCCAGAGCGCACCGATCAGAAAAATCCCCATGCCAATGGTGGGTAAAACGATCGACCATAGAAAGCTTCGAACCGTCTGGGCTGGCTCGGCGATACCGGCCTGACGCTCAAGCGCATTCGCCTGTTCATCAATGTTGAACCAGGCATCGTCTTCTTTGCTCATCGCATGCACCTTCCCTGCTGTAACTGAAACCAGCCAAACACGGATGGCACATACAGGCCAATCAGTTCTCGGTCATCACACGTCCCAGCGTTGGCGTAGTGCCTCAATACTATCGAAGTAGGGCTTATGTCCCGGATCGTTTCCCGGCAGGCAGAATGTCGCCCAGTGGCCAGCGGGGGCGTGGTGCGGCTATAATGCCGTCCTCAAGCATCACACCTGCCTGTTCGTGGGCGCGGATCGTCTCGATAGCCGCCCAGCCCACCATGACGGCATTATCCGTGCACAGACGCAGCGGTGGTGCCACGAACGGAATATGCGCCTCCTGCGCAACCTGCTCCAGCGCGGCCCGGATCGTCGTATTGGCAGCAACCCCGCCGGCCACGACAAGGGACCTGGCCTCTGGCAACGCCTGAAGGGCGTGGCGCGCCCTGTCTGCCATCACATCGCAAACGCATTGCTGAAAACTGGCTGCGATATCCGCTGCAACCTGCCGTGGCAGGGCCGCCATGCCATAGGGCTCGATCTGTCGGGCAACTGCCGTCTTCAGTCCTGAGAAGGAGAAATCGCATCCTGGCCTGCCCATCAATGGACGCGGCAGACTGATGCTTCCTGCATTGCCCTCAGCCGCAAGCTTTTCGAGGGCCGGACCACCCGGCCAGCCCAGCCCCAGAAGCTTGGCCACCTTGTCAAAGGCTTCACCTGCCGCGTCATCAATCGTCCCGCCAAGCTTTACGTAGTGCCCCACACCATGCAGGGCGACGCATTGGCAGTGCCCACCCGACACCAGAAGCAAAAGATACGGAAATTTAATATCGGTCGCGACCAGCCCCGGCAGTCGCGCTGTCAGGGCATGTGCCTCGATATGATTCACTGCGATGAAAGGCCGGTCCATCGCCAGTGCCAGCCCTTTCGCATAGTTGCTGCCTACAACAAGCCCACCGATCAGACCCGGCCCGGTGCAGGCCGCAAAAGCCCCCATCTCGTGCAACGCAAGGCCCGATTTCTCAAGTGTTTGCCGGACGATATCAGGCAACAGGGACAGGTGCGCACGTGCTGCAATCTCGGGCACAACCCCACCCAACGCCGCATGGCCCGCCTGCGTATGCACGGTTTCGGCTAGCACCTGCCCTTCGGGAGAGAGAATTGCGCAGGCTGTCTCGTCACAGCTTGATTCGATGGCCAGAACCGGGGCCTGGAGTGAAAAACATGCCATGCCCCCTGATAACGCGATGGAACGTCATAAGCGAGCCGTCTCTTTTCATGGATCACGCGGTGGAGTAGCAAGATCAGCCATGAAACAGATGACGATGCCCGAAGCGCTCATGACCCAGAGCCTGCAATTGCAGCAGGTTGCTGCTGAAGCCATGCGCCGACAGGCCTCGCCCCATCCGCCGACCTCAAGGCACTCCCTGCCGCTCCGTGTGGGCACGCGCGGCTCGCCGCTGGCGCTTGTGCAGACAAGAGCTTTCCTGACGCGACTCACCCGTTTTTGTCCGCTGCTGCGTGACATGGGCGCGTTTCAGGAACATCCGATCAATACGACAGGCGATCAGGTCCAGTCCCGCCTGCTGTCGGAAATTGGCGGCAAAGGGCTGTTTGCCAAGGAAATCCACGAATCCCTGCTGGCGCGGCAGATCGACTTCGCCGTTCATAGCCTCAAGGATCTCGAAACGGTTCTGCCTGCCGGGCTGACACTGGCCTGCACGCTCAAGCGTGAAGACGCACGCGATGTGCTGATCCTGAGCCCGGCGCTGCGCGACAAGGCAAAGGCGCTGGTCGCAGCGGGCCACTCCCCGCTCGATGCCCTGCCCTTTGGCGCCAGGATCGGCTGCGCCTCTGTGCGTCGTCAGGCCCAGCTGCTGCATCGGCGTCCCGATCTGCGGTTTGGGCTGATACGCGGCAATGTGCAGACACGCCTCGACAAGCTTGCGGGCGGCGCTTGCGACGCGACCCTCCTTGCTCTGGCCGGGCTACGCCGTCTGGGCATGGAAGACCGGGCCGATATCATTCTCGACACCGATTTCATGATTCCGGCGGCCGGTCAGGGTATCGTTGGCGTGACAGTCCGTGCGGAAGACCGTGAACTGCTCGACCTGCTGGCGGCCATAGAAGACCCGGAGGCACGCGCTGTTGCGACAGCAGAACGCGCGCTGCTCGATGTGCTCGATGGTTCGTGCCGCACGCCGATAGGTGGCTATGCAAGGCTGCGCCCCAAGGCCCAGCCGGGCGGGCGCGGTCATTTCGGAGATCGCGAGCTTGTCCTGACAGGTCTGGTGGCCCGCGAGGATGGGTCCTTCTTCCTGCAACGCGAGATCTGCGGCGAGCCGACCGAGGCCCTGCGTCTGGGGCGCGAACTCGGCCTGTCGCTCCGTGCCGATTCCCCTGTCGATATCTTTGAGGATCATGGCTGAGACGCCGCGCCGGACGGTTCTTGTCACACGCCCGGAACCGGGATTGAGCGATACGCGCCGTGCGTTGGAGGCGCGGGGCTGGGAGCCTCATCTGGCCCCCATGCTGCGCATCATGCCTGTGCCCTTGCGTCCACTATCCCCTGTCGGCCGTGTCATCGTTACCAGCGGGCAAAGCCTCGACTCCCTGCGTGATGTGCTTCCACTGCAAACGCCGCTGACGGCCGTCGGCGCACGCACTGCCGAGCGCGCGCGTGCCTGCGGCTTCAGTCATGTCGATCATGCCGATGGCGATGCCCGCTCCCTGTTGCAGCATCTCGGTCGCCCCCGGTCAGACCCCTCTCTTCTTCTCGCGACAGGACGCGGCCTTGGGGGCATGCTGGCGCGTGACCTGCGTAACCAGGGCTGGCGCGTCACGAGACGGGTAGTCTACCATACCGCTCCCACCGGCACGCTGGATGACGCCACCCGGACGTTGCTCACCCAGCAGCGTATCGCCGCTGTCCTTTTTTACTCAGCTGCAACGGCCCGTGCCTTTCTCTCGGCGTTAGGGCCAGACAGCGCGCTTCTCGCAACGGTGCGGGCGCTTGCCCTGTCGGAGCAGATTGGCGACGCGCTGAGGCCATCGTCATTCGCCGATATCGCTATTGCCGCACGACCGGAGCAAGAGGCGCTGCTGGGTCTGCTCGGCCCATCAAGCGCTTCAGCACACGACACGCAATTCAGGAAAGACGCCCGTTGAACTACCGCCACGCCTATCACGCAGGCAACTTCGCTGACATGATGAAACACGGGCTCCTGCTCGTTATCCTTCGCCATCTGCTGCGCAAGCCAGCGGGTTTTTGCGTGCTCGACACCCATTCGGGCTGCGGGCTCTATGATCTTGACGCAACCGAAGCGCAGAAAACCGGAGAATGGCGCGAGGGCATCGGCGCTTTCCATGACGCCCCGGCCCTGCCGGAAACCGTGCCCGAGGAACTGACTGATTACCTCTCGATCGTGCGCAGCTTCAATGCGCCCGATGGTCCGGCAAACCGCTATCCCGGCTCACCCGCATTGGTCGCCTCGGTGCTGCGCCCTCAGGACCGGCTCATCTGTTGCGAACTCCACCCTGACGACGCCCGCATACTCAAGCGCAACTTCCGCGATCAACCGCAGGTTGCGGTGCATGAGCGCGATGGTTATGGCGCGCTCAAGGCCTTTCTGCCGCCGCGTGACCTCAAGCGCGGCCTCGTCCTGATGGACCCGCCTTTTGAGAAAACGGACGAGTTCGATACTCTTGCTACCGCCATGCGCAATGCAAGGCGTGCTTTCCCCATGGGCATTGTCGCCGCCTGGTATCCCATCAAGCATCGCGCCCCGGTGCGCCGTTTTCATGATACGCTGCGCGATATGGGTATGCGTGATATCGTCGATTGCAGCCTCTATCTGCGACAGCCCACCGATCCTGCCCGGCTCAATGGCTGTGGACTGACTATCATCGCCCCACCCTATCGTTTCGAGGATCAGGCCAGAGTGTTTCTCAACTCCATTGCGCCCGTCCTTTCACCGGACGGTGAAGGCTACGCGGAAGTGACCCGGATCGTGGAAGAATGACAGCCGCCTCCCCTCATATCGCCGTTATCGGTGCCGGGGCCTGGGGCATCGCCCTGGCCTGCGCCAGCGCCCGTGCCGGCGCGCGCGTGACACTCTGGTCGCGCTCCTCTGTGGCACCCGGCACGCGAACACTGCCCCGCCTGCCTGCTGCCGTCCTGCCCGATGCGGTTGGCGTGACATCCGACCTCCCCGATCACGCCGATCTGACACTGCTGGTGGTGCCCATGCAGACGCTCAGGTCAATTGCGCCGCGCCTCAAGGGTACCTCACCGCTCATTGCCTGCTGCAAGGGGCTCGAACTGGGCACGGGAGATCTCCCGCTCGACATTCTGCGCGAGACCCAGCCCGATCGGCCTCACGCCGTTCTGTCAGGCCCGAATTTCGCGATCGAAGTTGCGATGGGTGCACCGGCAGCAGCCACCATCGCAGCGGCGTCGCTTGATGAAGCCCATCACTATGTCGGCCTGCTCTCCTCGCCGCATTTCCGTCTCTATGCCAGCGATGATCCGATTGGGGTGCAGATTGCCGGCGCTGCAAAGAATGTCGTCGCCATCGGCGCCGGGATCGCCATTGGCGCAGGGCTTGGTGAGAATGCACGTGCGGCGCTGATCACACGCGCCATTGTCGAGATCGGTCGCCTCGCCGCGGCGATGGGAGGGCGTCCTGCGACGATAGCGGGCCTCAGCGGTCTGGGTGACCTGATTCTCACCTGTACGGGGGCAGGTTCACGCAATTACAGCCTTGGTCTCGAGTTGGGGCGCGGCACAAGCTTGGCCGAAATCCTTGGCACACGCAGCACGGTTGCTGAAGGCGTTGCCACGGCGCCCGCCCTGGCTGCAAGGGCAAAGGCGCTCGGCATTGCCATGCCCATTACCGAAACCGTCTCGGCCTTTCTGGCAGGGGAAATCGACCTCGCTCAGGCACGTCGCCACCTTCTCGAGCGGCCCATCACCGTCGAATAGAACCAACAATAAGGGACAGCATCATGTGGATGCGCAATGAAGCCATGCGTCGCCTCGTCAGCCGGAACCGGTTCGTCCGGTTTCTGACATTCGGTGTGCACAGCATGATGCAGATGAAGCTGCTCGGTGGGCACAAGCATCCGGTGACACTGCGTCGTCTCGACAAGGCGCGTGCAGGCACGGATTCACTCCTCAGCAGTGACGAGGCCTTCGTGCTTCATGAGCTAGCTCAGGCGCAGGCCGTCTATGAAGGCGATATGGCCGAATTCGGTGTCTATCGTGGTGCCTCGGCCGAGCTGCTCTGCATGGTCAAAAATCACCGCAGGCTTCACCTGTTCGACACCTTCGAGGGTCTGCCTGCACCCTGCGCTAAAGAGGGCAAGGTCTTTGCCAAGGGTGAGTTCTGCGGCACGCTCGACTCCGTCAGACGCAAGCTCGCAGGGTATGAGAACGTCGCCTTTCACCCCGGCTTCTTTCCGGACTCCGCTGCCTCGCTTGGCGATGAACGCTACAGCTTTGTCCATCTCGATGTTGACCTCTACGAAGCGACACTGGCAGGGCTGACCTATTTCTACCCGCGCATGATCCCCGGCGGCATCATTCTCACGCATGACTATTCCATCATCGACGGCGTGGCGCAGGCTTTTGCCGAATTTCTGGCAGACAAGCCGGAGCATGTCATTGAACTGCCCACCACGCAGGCCATGATCATCCGTCACCCCCGTCAGGACTGATCCGTCGATATCACAGCAGAGGTGGCGCAGCCGGCGCCATCTCATGGCCCGTATGGGTCGATGGCTATCTGCCTCGTCCGGGCAGAATATTCTTTAACGTACCGCGCAGGCGCTCGAAACGGGCCACCATCGCATCGCCGGGCCGATCCATAAAGGCCCATGCCATGAGCGGCATCCAGATCCAGAACTCCCAGAAAAACACCAGATTGATCAGCGCGATCATCCGGAAAGACGGATGACGGCGCAGCCCTGCAACAAGCGTCGGCAGAAACACCCAGACGAAGCAGACAAGCCCCACAAGAACTAGAGTGAGTGGATCATGATCATGCAGGCGGTGCAACAACGCGCTCTTATCTAACATGATAACGCCTCCGTCTGTTTCGGTAAGATAACGTTAAGACGCGTGGAGCGGTGACGCAATGCAACCATTCATTGCTTCGAAGTAACTATCTCGCCTCGCCGGAAGTGCGGCCCTTATGCCTGAACCATCTCGACAGGAAAAACGGCGCGCGCCCTCCATGACCGAAATAGGCCAGACGCGCTTCGTGCAGATGAACCCTGCCAAATGCTTCAGCCCGTATCAGGACGATCATGATACTGGCTCCAGCGAAGGGACCGAGCAGATAAACCCAGAAATGCTCCCATGATCCCGATATCAGCGCCGGTCCGACGCTCCGGGCGAGATTCGTACTATCGCCCGAAAGCCAGGCCTCGAAGGGATTGAGCACGAAAAACACCGGACCTGCCGCCCACGCAGCAAACCGCCTCAAGGCGGGCCGCGCACCGCAGAGCAGGACGACAGCAACAAGTATCGCCGTTGTATTGATCTCGCCTACAAAGGCCCACCATGGCGGCACAAAGGGAGACGGCACGGTCGCTGCAAAGCGTGACGACTGGCACCAGAGCCCCCAGACTGGCCAGATCAGGCCACTCGCCGCAACCAGCCCCGTTCCCATGACCGCACCCGAAATCTGAGCGAGCATGTAAAACACCATATCGGTCAGGGCCAGACGCTGGCCCAGACAGAATGCCAGGCTGATCGACGGGCTCAGATGAGCACCGCTGACACGCCCAAAAGGCGAAAGGGCCGCCAGCGTGGAGCTCAGACCAAAAACGAGCCCTTCGAGGGCACTGAGCAGATTGGGCCAGTCAGCCAGCGCTCTGGCGACCGGGCTATGCGGTGAGCCTATGGCAACGTTGGAGCAGATTCCACCAATCATGAGCAGGCAGGTCGCCCAGAACTCGCAGATATAGAGCCGCGTATGGAGGTTCTTGCCCGGTTCGGGCTTCCCCATGAGAGGGCGGTCATGGGGATCGGGGTAAAGGGAGTGAAGGTCCTGCTTGCCGGGTGTGTCATCCACCATGCCTGAGCTGTCCCTTTTCCTCTGCCTTCCTGCGCCCTGCCATCCGCGGCGTGTCAGATTTACGGGATCGGAAAATCCCGCTGCTGACCGGCAAGGACGCCCATGACGCCCCCGCGATAACCGGGTCTGTGCGAGGCTTTTGGGGGAGGCTGGCTCAGGCGGCAATAAAAAGCCCCGTGATCGTAGCACTCATGAGGTTGGAGAGCGTCCCGGCAATTACACAGCGTGAGGCGATCGTCGCGATTTCAGCGCGTCTTTCGGAAGCCACGCTGCCAAAGCCACCGATAAGGATCCCCACGCTCGAGAAATTGGAAAAACCGCATAGCGCGACCGAGACGATCGCGAGGCTATGAGCAGAAAGTGCATGCGCGTGGATAAGCGGCGATAGCCCGACATAGGCGACGAACTCGTTGAAGGCGATTTTCTGCCCAAGAAGCCCGCCAACGGTCAGGGAATCAGCCCAGGGGATACCGATCAGCCAGGCGAGCGGTGCCATCAACCCGCCCAGAAGCGTGGAGAGGCTCATGCCGGGCAGATGGAGCCACCCGCCCAAACCATGAAGAACGCCATCGACCAGTGCGGTGATGCCGACAAACGCAACAAGAACGGCACCCACGGCAAAGGCCACGCGGGCACCGCTCATCGCGCCCTCGGCCAGCGCATCGAAAACACCGGATGTCTCGAGCACGGCGCGTGGCATGGGTTCCTTTGCCAGCGCGGCATCTTCCGGGGTGGGCCAGAGAATTTTGGCGAATAGCAGTCCGCCCGGTATCGCCATGAAAGACGCCGCCAGCAGGTAATGCATGGGCACACCAAGCCCCGCATAACCAGCCAGCACGGAACCGGAGACCGAGGCGGTGCCCGAACTCATGATCGTGAACAGTTCGGCGCGACGGAGCTTGTTGACATAAGGCCGCAGCACCACCGGCATTTCACTCTGCCCCAGAAACACGGTCATGACGGCAGAAAAGGATTCGATGGCCGTTGTGCCGAGTACACGGCAAAGGCCCTGCCCGATGACACGGGCCAGCGCCTGCATGACGCCCCAGTGATAGAAAAGGGCAATCAGCGCCGAGACATAAACAATGGCCGGCAACACCTGAAAGGCGAACACGAAACTGTCCTGCCCGAACAGAGTATCCATTTTGGGCCCAGCAAGACCGCCGAACAGAAAATGCGTTCCAACCTGCCCATAGGCCAGCACTGCCCCGACGCCATCGGCCAGAGCCCCGAAAAGCCTGCGCCCCCAAGGTACGAAAAGCGCCAGGGCACCGATGCCGCATTGCAGCGCCAGAGCAATACCCACCTGACGGAAATTTATGGCTCTCCGGTTACTCGAAAGCAGCACGCCCAGCGCGATGAGCACTGCCATACCAACCAAACCGCGCAGGAACATCAACGGCCCTTCAGATCATTCATTCCCTGCCCCCTCAGGGCATGAAACTGCGCCCAAGCGGGGGAGAGATGCGAGGAGTTACAACACGATAGAAGGCCAGCGTCGAGACATGACCTGCGGGAACCGTTCTACTCGCGAAAGGTTTTACTGTGTCGGGATGCTTGCACGCTGTCCAGCGGAAAGCCACAGTGGTGGTCAGGCTCATAACGAGGCATGACGGACTGACATGACGACCAGTTTTTATGATTTGCAGATACCCGCCCTGTGCGGCGAGCCGATCTCGATGGCCGATTTCAAAGGCAAGGCGGTCGTGATTGCCAATACGGCCTCAAAATGTGGCTTCACCCCGCAATATGAAGGGCTGCAATATCTCTGGAGCCATTACGGCAAATCCGGCCTTGTGGTGCTGGGCGTGCCAAGCAACGATTTTGGCCAGCAGGAACCGGGAACAGCTTCCGAAATCCAGACCACCTGCTCGCGCAATTACGGCGTCAGCTTCCCTATGGCGACCAAATCAACCGTCAAGGGCAAAGAGGCCACGCCGCTTTTTCGTTGGCTGGCCAGTCAGGGCGGGATCCTGTCGCGCCCGCGCTGGAATTTCTACAAATACATCGTTTCGCGTGAGGGTGAGCTGCTCAACTGGTACACGCCGCTCACCGCCCCCGACTCAGATCGCTTCAAGGCCAGCGTCATGCGTGCGGTGATGGATCGGTAATGCCCCTGCCCGGCCCGTTCGCGGGTCGGGGCCTCTGCCACGCAATCACGTCAGAAATTTATCCCCAGACGCGATGAGGAAAAGTCTCAGCCCTGGCGTTCGAGGGCAAGACGCAGGCCAAAGGCCATGAAGATACCGCCCGTGGCGCGGTCGAGAATTCTTACAGTGGCGGGGCGGGACAAAAACGCCCCCAGCCTGACGGTCATGAGAATGAGCAATGTGAACCAGCTCAGCGTCAGCAGCACCTGAATTCCTGCAAGCAGCAGCGAAAATGCGACGAAATTGACCCCATGCGGGATGAATTGCGGCAGGAAGGTAATGAAGAAGATGCCAACTTTCGGGTTGAGCAGATTGGTCGTCAGCCCCTGACGAAAGCTCTGCCAGCCAGACAGGGTGACACCACGCAACGCGTCACCCTGTGTGGCCTTGCCACGGGGCTGGAGCAGCAGGCGTATCCCGACACTGAACAGATAGATGGCGCCCGCCCATTTCACGATAGTAAAACCGAGTTTTGAGGCTGCAAGTAATGCCGTCAGCCCGAAAGCGGCGCTTGCCCCCCACACGAAAAGCCCGAGCGTAATGCCAAGCGCGGCACAGAATCCTGTGCGAGTTCCTGAAATGGTCGTGCTGCGCAGAACGAATGCCGTATCGAGCCCGGGGACGAGGGTGAATACCCCAGCCGCGAGGACAAAACTGGTCAGTGAAAGCACTATAGGGCTCATCTCTCGCTCGCCTTGTTCGACATCCGGCTGTCCGGATCCATCTTCTCTTGATGCCGGGCCACTTTTTGAGGCTCGCAGAAAGAAATCCTGCCAACGCGCTGCCCGAGGGGCGTTCTCTAGCCCCGGGAGATAGCTGCCCACAAGAAAAAGCTCGCAGGGTCAGCCATGCCTTTTCTGCACAATCGAACCGTCAGATAACGTGTGAAAGAGAGCGGCCTGTCGGCATAGGGGAACAAGCTCAGGATATGTCTGGCTTTGCAGGCTAGTCTGGCCGTGCCTGCGTGTGGTGATGACGTAACGACACCCATTTTTCGCCGCGCTCATCCACCGCCACAGGAAAGCCACTCTCTGCCCCGATGGCTGGGCGCCGTCATGCTGATGACCCCGTAGCCAATCCTCCCCGACCCGATGGCGCTCCAGCGCCGTTGCGTCTAAAGAGGCGCGTTCAATTTTAGCTTGTTCTCTGACTGGAAGCCCGGAATGCTCCGAAACCTGATCACCGTCGGTGGTTGGACCATGCTGTCCCGTATCCTTGGTCTGGTGCGTGACCAGCTTCTTGCAGCGTTTCTGGGTGCTGGCCCGGTGCAGGACGCCTATCAGATTGCCTTCAGGCTGCCGAACATGTTCAGGCGGCTTTTTGGCGAGGGGGCTTTCAACGCAGCCTTCGTACCGCTCTTTACCGAGCGTCTGACAGCGCATGGGCAGGAAGATGCCTCGCGCTTTGCCTCGCAGGCCTTGAGCTGCCTCAGCGCATGGCTGCTCGGCCTCACGATCCTGGGTGAAGTGTTCATGCCCTGGATCATCGAAATCATCGCACCGGGTTTCAATCATGCCGGGGGCCGCTTCGAAATGGCGGTTACTCTCACACGCATCACCTTCCCCTATCTGATCCTGATCTGCACAGCTGCTCTGGTGGCGGGCGTGCTCAACGGGCTGCATCGTTTCTCCATGGCAGCCGGGGCCTATGTTTCCTTCAATATCGTGGGCATCGCCACCATCCTGCTTGGCGCGCTGGTGTTTCATGACACCGCCACCTGGACCGCCATCGGAATCACGGTTTCAGGATTCGTCCAGCTTGGCCTTCTGCTCTGGTCGGTTAGACGCGCCGGTGTGCGATTGACCCTGCCGCCCCCCCGCCTGACCGGCGAGATGCGCGACATGCTGCGTCGGCTCTGGCCGGGGCTGGTTGGCTCTGGCGCCACTCAGCTCAACCTGACCGTCGATACGCTCATTTCCACCCTGCTCCCGGCGGGGTCGATCTCGTGGCTTTACTTCGCCGATCGCGTCAACCAGCTGCCATTAGGTGTACTGGGGGCCGCCGCAGGAACGACACTTCTGCCTGTCCTGACCCGTCATGCAGCCGAGCATGACACGGCAGGCGGACAGAAAACGCTCAATCAGGCCATTGATTATGCGTCTATCCTGACTTTTCCAGCCTGTTTTGGCCTGCTGGCCCTTGCGCCGGAAATCATGGCGACGCTTTTCGGCTATGGAAAATTCACGACCGAAGACGCGCTTTCATCAGCGCAATCGCTACGGGCCTACGCGCTTGGCCTGCCCGCCTTTATTCTAATCAAGGTGCTCTCGCCAGGCTTCTTCGCTCATGGTGATACCCGCACGCCAGTGCGTATCGGATTTCTCACCCTTGCGCTCAATCTTGCGCTTAATCTTGCGCTCTATCGCCCGCTCACCCATGTCGGACCACCGCTGGCGAGTACGATTGCGGCTCTGGTCAATCTCGGCTTCCTTGCCGTCATCCTGCACAGGCGATCCGTATTCCGTCCGGATGCGGCTCTGGTTGGCCGCCTGCTGCGTGTCATCGCCGCCTCTTTTCTCATGGCGCTTGTCACGGTCACGCTGGCACGCCTCATCGCGCCGGGTCTGGTCATGTGGCATGGCCTCATGCGGGCGATGATGCTCGGCATCCTCATGGGGCTGGCTGGTGTGGTTTACCTCGCCGCCCTCTGGGCCTTCGGCGTTGCACAGCCTGACCGCCTGCTTCGCCGTGTCCTGCGCCGCGGCCGCGCCCGTTGAGATCATACTAGGCGTTCGAAATCAGGTCGGGGCGTGACGGCGCCCCGCGCATTACATCTCTCCGCACCTGAGTGATTTGCACGGCTATATGTCGCTGGCTTCCTGACCGCACAGACAAGCGTTGCAAAATAATCATGGCTCCAAGGCGATCGCGCCTTGTGCCTCGACAGAGAGTTCACAGGACCGCGCAGTAACGTTAGGGTTTATGTCATGTGGCGCGACATACAGACCCGACATCCAGCATGACGACCCCCGCGATTACGGGTGCAATCCCCTCTGCCGAGGGGGCGACGCCTGCCATGGCGCAGTGGTTTTCCCTCAAGGCGCAGGAACCCGATGCGCTGCTGTTTTTCCGTATGGGCGATTTCTACGAGCTTTTTTTCGCCGATGCCGAAACGGCATCGATGGCACTCGATATCAGCCTGACCACACGGGGCAAGCATAACGAAGAGCCGATCCCCATGTGCGGCGTTCCGGTTGCGGCCGCCCCGGCCTATCTCGCCCGCCTGATTCGTCGCGGCTTTCGTGTGGCTGTGGCGGAGCAGACCGAAGCTGCGCGCAAGGCGGGTGATCCTCCCCAGAAAGGCCCCCTGTCGCGGGCTATCGTGCGTCTTGTCACGGCAGGGACGCTGACCGAAGACGAATTGCTTGAGGCCGATCGCCCCAACCTTCTCTTCGCCCTTTCCGCCCCCGCTCGCAAACCGCGCGCCAGCGATGCGTGCGGCGCGGCCTGGATCGATATCTCGACCGGATCGTTTGAAACCACGGCGCTGCCGCGCACCCAGATCGAGGAGTTGCTCGCCCGCCTCGACCCGTCGGAAATCCTTGCTGACCCGGCACTTGTCCCGGAACCCTTCGCGCTGCGCGTCGCCCCCAACATGGTTCCGCCCGGCATCGACTCAGCACGGACGCGCATGGCGCAGATTTTTGAAGTCCCTCAAATCAGCATTCTGGGCGACTTCACCGACGAGGAGATCCGTGCAGGCGCCCTGGTGCTTGATTATGTGCGTCGCAGCCAGGCCGGTGCGATGCCCCGTATCGCCCGCCCCCTAAGACGGGATGATTCCGAGACGCTGGGTCTCGATCCTGCAACACGCGCCAGCCTCGATCTCGTGCAGGCCAGAGACGGCACAACCACCCATACGCTTTTTTCGGCGGTGGATCGCTGTGTCAGCGCAGCCGGGCAACGCCTGCTCGCCCAGTGGATTGCAGCCCCCTCTACCGATCTGACGCTCATCCAGAGCCGCCAGGAAGGCTGGCGCTGGATTGGTGCCCAGCCAGGGCTGATGGAGGCGATAACGCCCATCCTGCGGCGCAGTCCTGATCTTGCCCGCGCCTTGGGCCGCCTTTCGGCGGGGCGCGGCCTGCCGCGTGATCTGGCTGCCACACGTGATTTGCTGCAAGCGGCTGACGCGCTCGTGGCGTTGCTCGAACCGGTTTGCGACGATGCAACGCCTTCGCTCATCCGGGCGCTTTTCGCCGGGCTGTACGGCCGCGCCGATGCCCTGCTGGAGACGCTTGAAAAAGCCCTGTCAGACTCCCTGCCCGCCCGTATCGAGGATGGCGGGGTTATCGCCACCGGCTATGATGCCGATCTCGATCGTTATCGTGGCCTGCGTGACGACAGCAAACGTACCCTTGCAGCGCTTCAGCAGAGCTATGCCGAGAGATTCGGCGTTGCCACGCTCAAGATAAAACATCACGCGCAACTGGGTTACATCATCGAGACCTCGGCGCTGCATGGGGCGAGGCTTAAGGATTGCCCCGAGCTTTCCTTCAGGCAGGGCACGGCCAATCTGGTGCGGTTCACCACAGAGGAACTGCTCGACCTCGACCGGGCTATTCTGGAGGCCGCCGACCGCGCCGGTGCGCTGGAGCGTCGTCTGTTCGCCGCGCTGGTTGCCGAGACTGTCTCGCATCCTGCCCTGCCGGAACTGGCGGAGCTTTTTGCGCTGGCCGATGTGCTGACTGGCTCTGCGCGACTGGCGCAGGGTGGCACCTGGTGCAGTCCCGAGATGACGCAGGATCAGAGCTTTGCGCTCAAGGCCTGCCGTCACCCTGTAGTTGAGGCGGCCCTGGACCGTGCCACGCGCTTCATCCCCAATGACTGCCACCTACCGCCCGACCAACGCGTGATGCTGTTGACCGGGCCCAACATGGCCGGCAAATCGACCTTCCTGCGCCAAACGGCCCTCGCCGTTATCCTCGCCCAGGCCGGTCTGCCCGTTCCTGCTGAGAAAGCCCGTATCGGCATCGTCGATCGCCTGTTCTCGCGTGTGGGCGCTGCTGATGATCTCGCGCGCGGACGCTCGACCTTCATGGTTGAAATGACTGAGACAGCCGCCATCCTGCGTCAGGCCGGGCCGCGCTCCCTTGTCGTGGTGGACGAGATCGGCCGCGGCACCTCCACGCTGGACGGGCTTGCCATCGCCTGGGCCACGCTTGAGGCGCTTCACTCGCAGCTTGGCTCACGCACTATCTTCGCCACGCATTTTCATGAGCTGTGCAGCCTGTCCGATTCGATGCCCCGGCTCACACCGTTCACCATGGCGGTGCGCGAATGGCAGGGCGAGGTGATTTTCCAGCATGAGGTGCGCAAAGGCTCGGCACGCAAGAGCTGGGGGGTGCACGTGGCCCAGCTGGCAGGCGTTCCGCTACCGGTCGTGCAGCGTGCCACGCGCCTGCTGGCAGCCCTTGAGCGCGATCAGGGGCGCAGTGGGCCGCAACTCCCACTATTTGAGGCCGCCCCGCCTCCCCCTGTGGCGAAAGATCACCTGCGTGAAGCGTTGGAGACGATCGACCCCGATACCCTCTCGCCGCGCGACGCTTTGGAGGCCCTCTACGCGCTTCGTAAACTTGCGCTTGAAACAAAGAACGATTTGACCTGAAGATAGCAAATTCAGGTATTCCTTAACGCCCCTGACCGACGGATCTTAATGCGCGAACCCTTCTCCCTCCTTGAAACCGACATGCAGTCAGCCCTGACCACGGCCCTCGACCGTGTGCGTCAGCCGGATGGCTCTGTTTCACGCGAGGATGCCGTCAGCCTCTTCCGCCGTCATATCGGTCGTCATCACGGCGAGATCCGCAGGCTTTTCGAGGGGCGCCAGCTCAAGGGCATTGCTGCCGCGTCAACTCTGGCGCAGCTGATGGATGGAGCCATCGCGAGCCTTTTCGACCTCTCCCGCGCGGCGGCCAAGGCCCCGGCAGACGGCCTCAGCCTCTGCGCTACGGGTGGCTATGGCAGTGGCCTTCTTGCCCCCTATAGTGACATCGATCTGCTTTTCCTTACCGACGAGATCCCCGCGCCTGAAACGACAGCGCAGATCGAATACATGCTGTATTTCCTGTGGGATCTGGGCGTTCGTGTGGGTCATGCCACGCGGTCCATTGAAGGCTGCCTGCAAGCGGCTGCTGAAGATCTGACCATACGCACCACCCTTCTGGATGCGCGACGGATCACCGGGGCAGAGCGCCTGTCCGTCGAACTCGGTGCGCGTTTCAGCCGAAGCGAAGCAAACGCCCTGTCTTTCATCCATGACAAGATCGACGAGCGCGAGAAACGTCACAAACGTTTTGGCGACAACCCCTATATGGTTGAGCCGAACATCAAGGAGGGACGCGGCGGCCTGCGTGACCTCCAGACCCTGAACTGGATGACGCGGGTCTTTCAGGACAGCAGCGACATCAACCCCGCCCATCCTCACCGCCCGCACGAACCCGTTTTCACGACACTGGGGCTCCTGACCGAGCAGGAAGCCAACCGCGCCCGTCGCGCCTGGAATTTCCTCTGGACCATCAGGCTGCATCTTCATTACATCGCCGGAAGGGCTGACGAGCGTCTGGCCTTTGACGTCCAGCCTGTCATTGGCGGCCGTATGGGCTATGCCGGTCATGGACGGCAACAGGGCGTCGAGCGCTTCATGCGCCACTACTTCCTCACCACGCGTGAGGTCATGCGCCTGACCCGTATCCTCGAACCCAGCATCATGGAACGCCTGCAAGGCCCTGTTCGCGAGGCCCCCTATCAGGGAACGACCCTGACGCCTGCAGATGCCAGCCATTTCCGACTGATCAATGACCAGATTGCGCCCGCGGATGCGCAGTGCTTCGAGAACGATCCGCGCCTGATGGTCCGGATGCTCGATGCGGCATTCCAGGACAATCTGGAACTGCATCCGACCGCCATCCAGCAACTCATACGTAATGAGCGCCGGATCGCCTCGCTGCGTGACGACCCGATGACCATGCGGGTGTTTCTGTCGCTTCTCATGCGCCCGACAGAGATGAACCGGGAACATGCCCGCCCCAGCGGCGCAGACTGGCTCACCATTCTCAACGATACTGGATTTCTTGGCGCGTTGCTGCCTGACTGGTCGCGTATCGTCGGGCAGATGCAGTTCGATACCTATCATATCTATACGGTCGATGAGCATAATATCGAGGCCGTGCGTATGCTTGGCTGGATCGAGGCCGGGGCCATGGCGGATGAAATTCCGCTCGTTTACGATCTGGCTCGCGACATGCAGTCGCGTCGCGCCATGTATGTCGCCACGCTTTTGCACGACGTTGCCAAGGGGCGCGGTGGCGATCACTCGGTCCTGGGTGCGGAGGTGGCACAGCATGTCTGTCCGCAGCTCGGACTGGATGCCGAAGAGACCGAGACGGTCTCATGGCTCATCCTGCATCACCTGCTTCTGAGCCAGACTGCTTTCCGTCGCGATATTGACGACCCGCGCACCATTCTCGACCTCGCGGACATCATCCAGTCTCCAGAACGCCTCCGCCTGCTGCTGTTGCTCACCATTGCCGATATGCGTGCCGTAAGCCCGAATGTCTGGAATGCCTGGAAGGCGACCCTGCTGCGCGAGCTCTACAGCCGCGTTGCCGAGGTTCTCGAAGGAGGCCTGGCAGCCACAGAGCGCGACGAGCGTGTGAGTCATGCGAAGGAACTGGTGCGTGACGGCCTGCTTCAGCAGGGTGTCGCCGCCGATCAGGCCGAGCACTTCCTGACCCTGGGCTATGCCGGTTACTGGCTGGGCTTTGACGCTGATACCCATATCCGCCACGCACGACTGGTTCTGGATTCCGAAATCCATTCGGCACCGCTGACAATCGAAGCGACCCCTATCCCTCAGCGCGACGTCACCGAAATCACCATTTTCAGCGCCGACCATTCCGGGCTCTTCTCGCAGATCGCCGGAGGGCTCGCCGTTGCCGGGGCTTCGATCGTCGATGCGCGCATCCATACGCTCAGCGACGGTATGGCGCTCGATACGTTCTGGGTTCAGGACAGCAATGGACGCGCCTTTGACACGCCGCTGCAACTGGCGCGCCTGAACAGTCTGATCGAGCAGGCTCTTTCGAGCCGCCTCGCCATCGGTGCTGAACTCGACCGCCTTGCCGATCAACGCGCGACACGCCGCATGAGAGCCATCCATGTCCCGGCCCGCGTCGTGATCGACAACCGCGCGTCGGAGCGTCACACGATCATCGAAATCAACGGGCGCGACCGCCCCGGACTGCTATACGATATCACCCGCACCATCAGTGAGCAGTCACTGCAGATTTCCTCAGCACATATCACGACCTATGGCATGCGGGCGGTCGACGTTTTCTATGTGCGCGATCTGGTGGGGACAAAGGTCACCTCCGAAACCCGTATGGCGGAAATCCGTACTGCCTTGCTGGCAACCATGAATCAGGATGATACCACCCGACCGCTCAAGCCCGTCGCTGCCTGAGCGATAGCGCGCCTCGGGGATACCGGTTAGGCGCGCCGATGTTCAGAGCGCCTGTTTCTCGCATCCCCTGTCACGCAGGGCCTGAGCGACGCGTGTCACCACCACAGGCCACGCCTCCGCAGGCGGTGCGTGATCGACAGGGCGGAACACCCGTGTCCTCGCGTACCATTCAGGCCCCTGCCAGCGCCAGTCTCCCCCGACGCGGTCGAGAAGCCAGAGCTCCATGCCCGCCGATCCCGCCACATGAGCCAGCAGGCTATCCACGCCGATGATCAGCTCGCATCGGGCCATTTCCCTTGCTGTGTCGAGCAACGTAGGACCAACGCCCTGCGCCATGCCAAATGACGGGTCCGCCGCACGCTCTCTTTCAGCCTGAAAGCTGACAAACTCATAACCGGGCACAGCGACCAGCGGCGCGAGCATCGAAACAGGTAGGGAACGCCGCGCATTGAAGCGATAGGTCGGACTCCCCGCATGAAAAATACCCACGCGGCCTGGCTCGGGCGCAACCCCGAGATCAAGGATCGGCTTTGCGTCGATGTGCTCCACACCCAGTACGTAAGGGAGGCTCAGCATCGGGCAAAAGAGCGTTGCCTCGCCTTCAAGAACGACACGACCCGAACGAAGGAGTGGCGCAACGGATGGCATGGCGCGAAGAAGCCCCTGAAGCGGTCCCGGTAAGGACAGAAGGAGCGGCGCCCGCTCAGCTGCCCGGGGCACGAAGCGCAGGAACTGCAACGCGTCCCCCAATCCCTGCTCGCCCTGGATGCAAACGCGTTGAGCTGTTTCCTCACCCGACCAGCGCGGCAGATCTGACGGTAGCGGTGTGAGAGCGAGCCTGTGCTCGAAATTTGCCCAGCCCTGCGCGTAATCGCCACGGGCCAGCTGAAGTACGCCCAGATTGAACCGTGCACGATGAAAGGCCAGCGCGTCTCCCGCATCATTCAGCGTTGCGTCCGTCGCTGTCGGATCGGGCACAGCCTGGAATATCTGCTCTGCTTCCTGCTCACGACCGATTTCTGCAAGAAGTGTCGCCTGGTTTCCCTTGATGCCTGCATCGTCAGGGGCAAGGGAGAGCGCTTGAGTAAACAGGCTGTCTGACTGAGCGAAAGCACCGAGCGCATGATAGACGAGGCCCAGGTTATTGAGTGTCTGCGCGCTTGGCACATCGAGCGATAAAGCTGTTTGCAGGGCGGTCAGAGCCTCGCTCATGGCACCTGCCTCGAAACACGCTGCGCCAAGGTTGGCATAGGCTGCCGCCTGTGCCTGCCGCAAAGTCTTGTCAGCGTCTCTGGCATGGGCTGTCCTGCTGTCGCAGTCAGCACCGACAGACAACCGGGCGATCAGCGCCTTGAACGTTTCGCATGCCGTCACGAAGTCGCGCTGCGCCATCAGGAAGGCACCGCGGCGAGCGAGCAAGGGGGCCGGGTCGGCAGAAAGGGCGAGCGCCTCGCGGAACTCGCGTTCAGCCTCGTCACCCTGCCCACTGCGATACAGCAGCTCGGCGAGAAACGCCTTGCCCCTGAAATCGCGCGGCTCCAGCAGGAGAGCCACGCGACAAGCCGAGACCGCTTCTCGCAGATGTCCGGCCTCATCCAGCGCCGCAGCAAGCGTGATGTGAAAGCGCGATTTCTCGCGGTCATTCTTTTCCAGCTGAATGGCCTGCGCGGCTGAAGCAATCGCCACGCGGGGCTGCCCCAGGGCACGCGCCACGCAGGCCAGCCCATGCCACGCCCCCGCACACTCGACATCGACCGCGAGTATTTCCCGAAAGATGGCCTCCGCCTGCACAGTTTCCCCGCCTGCGAGAAGGGCAAGAGCCGTATCAATCCGTGAGGCGTGAACCCTTGAGCGCGTATCTGACATGATGCTGATCATGAAACGTCTGAGCGCCTGTTACAACCGCGCGAAGCGCGCGGGTCAACGCGCAATTACAGGACAAGCCCGAAGCGTGGCCCGATCCATGTCACTGCAAGGTAGAGTACGATCGTCAGCAGGCAGCCAGCACCGAGGGCGGGCCAGAACCCCACCCCGTGCCGAAGCAGCGCTGGGATAAGGAGGAACATCGGCAAGGAGGGCAGGACGTACCAGAACGTCGCCTCAGCATGATCGGCCATGTTGGCCGCATCGGGCCGGTCACGCCACAGCCAGATCATGCCCAGCACGGATACCAGCGGCAATGAGGCGATCAGCGCGCCGAAACCGGGAAAGCGGCGCGCCACAATCGAAGCGCAAGCAATCAACACACCCGACAGGGCTGATCTGACAAACAGGGCAAGCACGAACCGTTCCTCCCAGGCGTGATAGGGTGCCCCCCAATCCGCAACATATCTTCTGGCCCTTTGGCATAAGCGCCAATCCGATGGCGGCAAAATGCTGCTCTTGAAACAGATGGTTTTGCAAGGGGGCCGATTGGCCCTAAAAGGAGACATGGTTGCCTTCTCACGCTCTCTGCCCAGCCGCTTCCTGCCACCACGCCACGCGCTCAGATTCCGTTTCCGAGCGATTTCGGCCGTTGTTGGCCTAGCCTTGCTTGCCCATGCGGCACCGGCGAGAGCGTCTCATGAGCGCCCCTGGGTTGCCGATACCGAAGGCGCGCGCGTGGTTGCGACAATCGATCTGCCCGAGGCACGCCGCTGGAAACAGGCCCTCCCCCTCAAGAACAACCAGATCGTCCTGCTATGCGACGCTACGGAACAAGGCGCCGGGTCCGGAAATAACTGCCTGATGAGTCTGAGCGCAGATCAGACTTCGAAGCCCGTTGCCTCGCCCCTGACGCTTGTCTGGCCGGATGGCGGCACAGAGCCTCACGTCAACACGTCTCTCTCGCCCGTTGCCCTCGCTTACGGCACTGACGGTACGCTGTGGTTGCTCGACGGGGGCGCAGACAAGACCCCGCCGCGCCTGATCCGTTTTGACCCGACATCAGGGCGGGCCCTCCAGACGCAGGAGATCCCCGCCGAAGGGTACACGCCCCAATCACGCTTCACGGCATTCGCCGTTCATGGCGACATGGCCTATCTGGCTGATGAGGGTGGCATTGCCCTGACCGTGCTTGACTTCAGACGTCATGCGGCCACGCGGTTTTTCGCAGGCTACCCCACGGCACGCGGGCATGTGCCCCTGACCATCGATGGCCACTCGGTACCGGGCAAGGACGGGCATCCGCTTACACGCGACCTCGCCTATCTGGCGCTCGAAACCAACGGTCAGTGGCTGTATGAGCTGGCCCCTACCGGGCCGATCTACCGCCTCTCCGCCGATCTGCTGAACGATCCTTCCGTGACCCCGTCTGAACTCATGGAAGGGGTGACGCAATGGCGTGGCACGCCCACCGTCAGCGGGATCACGATTGATAACAAGGCCACGCTTTATCTGACCGATATCAGCGAAGGACGCGTTCTGAGTTTCGACACCGCACGGCATCCGCATATCCTTCTGTCATCGCCTGAACTGGTCGGGGCCGGTATGCCGCAATGGGCGCAGGGCGATTCCGGGCACAGCACTACGGGCGCGGGGGAGCTTTACATTCCGGTCGGATCCAGGCTGTTGCGCATTGCCCTGCCCTGAAATACGGGCCATTTCTTTTTCTTCTGTTCTTTTTAGTCTTTTTCTCGCCCCCGGTTTTACAGCCAAGCAATCATGAAGGCCATCATGCAGTACCGTTCCACCCGCGGCGATGCGCGCCCGCGCTCCTTTTCAGACATCCTGCTCGCCGGTCTGGCAGAGGATGGTGGGCTGTACATGCCGGAAACCTGGCCCCGCTTCACGGCAGATGAGTGGCGCGCCATGCGCAGCCTCTCCTATCCTGATCTGGCCGCGAAGATCCTCTCGGTCTTTGCCGAGGGCAGCATAGATTTGCCGACATTGCAGAAGCTCTGCGCGAAGGCCTATGCCGGTTTTTCGCATGCCGCCATCGCGCCGCTGGTAGAGGTCGAGAACGGGCTGTTCTCGATGGAGCTGTTTCACGGCCCCACCCTCGCCTTCAAGGACATGGCCATGCAGCTGCTTGGCCAGCTTTTCGAGCATGTCCTGACCGAGCGCAACCAGCGCGTGACGATCGTGGGCGCCACGTCGGGCGATACCGGCTCTGCGGCCATCGAGGCTTTCCGTGGCAGCCCGCATCTCTCGGTTGCGATCCTGCATCCGATGGGCCGCACATCGGATGTGCAGCGCCGCCAGATGACGACTGTTCACGATGACAACATCCTGAACATCGCCGTCGAGGGGACATTCGATGATTGTCAGGATCTGGTGAAGGCCATGTTTGCCGATACCGGCTTTCGCGATGAGATCGGCCTTTCCGCGGTCAACTCGATCAACTGGGCACGTATTGCCGCACAGATCCCGTATTACGTGCGCGCTGCCCTCATGATGGGTGCGCCTGATCGCGAGGTCTCCTTTGCCGTCCCAACGGGCAATTTCGGCAATGTGCTCGCAGCCTGGGCGGCCAGCCAGATGGGGCTGCCAATCCGCCGTCTGTGCATCGGCTCGAACCGCAACGACATCCTTACCCGCTTCCTGACCAGCAACGACATGAGCATGCGCGCCGTTGAGCCAAGCCTGTCGCCCTCCATGGATATCCAGATTTCATCCAATTTCGAGCGCCTGCTGTTCGAGCTGCTCGATCGCGATCCGGTTGCCTGCCGGGAAACCATGCAGAATTTCCGCCAGACAGGCCGCATGAGCGTCGATCCTGCCGTATGGAACCGTGCGCGTGAACGCTTTGGCGCTCTCATGCTCGATGATGAGGCAACGCTGGGCGAGATGAAGGCGCTGTGGGACAACTCGCTCTATCTGGCCGACCCGCACAGCGCGATCGGACTGGCTGCTGGCCGTCAGGAGCAGGAGCCGGGAATTCCGATGATCGTGGCCGCCACGGCCCATCCAGCCAAATTCCCCGATGCTGTGCGCAAGGCCACGGGTATCGACCCGGCGCTACCGCCGCACCTGGCCGATCTGTTTGCCCGTGAAGAGCGTTACGAAACGCAGCCCAATGAGCTCAACCTCGTTGAGGATGCCGTAAGGCGTCATCTGGCCGGTCACGTTCACGCGGCCTGACATCCGGGCTGGCGTCAGACACGCCATGGCACGATCATCCAACGCGGGGGGCTAGGATTTTGTCCCCCGCGACGCCATCTCATTTCACAGACCCCGTTTTCCTTCGATTTCAGGACCATCACCACTCGATGACCGATCCGATTACCGTCACCACCCTTCCCAATGGCCTCACTGTCGTAACCGAAAGAATGGAGCGCGTCGAAACCGTTTCCTTCGGGGCCTATGTTGCCACCGGCACGCGCAACGAAAGCGCAGAGGAAAACGGTGTTTCGCATTTTCTGGAGCATATGGCCTTCAAGGGCACGCAGCGCCGTAGCGCCGCACGTATTGCCGAAGAGATCGAGAATGTGGGGGGGCATATCAACGCCTATACGGCCCGCGAGCAGACGGCCTATTACGTCAAGCTTCTGAAGGAAGACCTCCCGCTCGGTATCGACATCATTGGTGATATCCTTACTCACAGCACGTTTCTCGATCAGGAAGTCGAGCGCGAGCGTGGCGTGATCCTGCAGGAAATCGGTCAGGCCAACGATACGCCTGACGACATCATTTTCGACCATTTTCAGGAAACGGCTTTCCGCGATCAGCCTATGGGGCGTCCGACCCTGGGCACCGAGGGACTTATTGCCTCGATGAAGCGCGAGACCATGATGCGCTACATGCAAACGCATTATACCACGCGTAACATGGTCATCGCCGCGGCTGGCAATTTGCAGCATGATGCCGTGCTGGAGATGGTGCAGGAGCATTTTCGCGATCTGCCCGACCATCAGCCGCCCTCACGTGAGGGATGCACCTATCTCGGTGGCGAGCATCGCGAGAAGCGCGAGCTCGACCAGGCGCATATCGTGCTGGGCTTTCCCTCGGTCAGCTATAATGACCCGGCCTATCATGCGACCATGCTGCTCTCGACCGTCCTCGGCGGGGGTATGTCCTCGCGTCTGTTCCAGGAAATCCGCGAAAAGCGCGGCCTTGTCTACTCGGTCTATTCCTTCGCCCTGCCCTTCCTCGATAGCGGGTTGTTTGGCATCTATGCCGGGACGGGCGAGCAGGAGGCAGCGGAGCTTGTGCCGGTCCTGCTGGACGAGTTGCGCCGTATCGCCGATGGCATCAGCCCGGAGGAAATTGCCCGTGCCCGTGCACAGGTCAAATCCTCGCTTCTGATGTCGCTGGAGAGCACGGGCAGCCGCTGTGAGCAGATTGCCCGCCAGATGCAGCTCTTCGGGCGGATTATCGACACGAGCGAGACCGTGGCAAAAATCGATTCTGTGGACGAAGGGGCCATGATCCGCGCCGCCGAGACACTGTTTCGTGCCCGCCCCACGCTCGCAACCATTGGCCCGGTGGGGGCCATTCCGTCATTTGAGGCCATCAGCCAGAGGCTTGTTGCATGAGCAAGGACCAGGAGCGTCTTTCAGACCTGATCGAAGCCGCAAAGCGCGCCGGAGCCGATCGGGCCCATGCGCTCATGGTGGCCTCGCGTTCGGTTTCGGCCATGTGCCGTCAGGGCGTACCGGAAGGGCTGGAGCACTCCGAAACTCTCGCGCTTGGCTTGCGGGTGTTCGTGGGCAAACGAGCGGCCAGTATTTCGGCCACAGCACTCGACCCGAGCCGTTTCGAGGCGCTTGCCCAGCAGGCCGTTGCCATGGCGCATGTCGTGCCTGAGGATGCCTGGGCCGGCGCAGTCGATCCCGACCGGCAGGGCGTGTACGATATCGCGGCGCTCGATATGGTCGATCCGACCGACGCCCCGAGCCTGGATGCATTGCTGGCCCGGGCGCGCGAGGCCGAGGAGACCGCCCTTGGTATCAAGGGGATCACCAACAGCAATGGCGCCTCGGCGGGCTATAGCCGCGTCGAGATCACCCTTGCTGAAAGCAGCGGGTTCAGCGGCGCTTATGCCCAGACCAGCCATAGCAACGGCATCAGCGTGCTCGCAGGTGACGGGCCGAGCATGCAGCGTGACTATGCCGGACATAGCACGCGCCATCTGACCGATCTGGATAGCCCGGCGCTGCTCGGACGCGAGGCGGCCGAACGGGCTCTCGCACGCATGAACCCGGTCAAGCCGCGCACCGGATCCTTCCCGGTGGTGTTCGATCCACGTGTCTCGTCCAGCCTGCTCGGCCACCTGGCGGGTGCCATCAATGGCTCTGCCATCGCACGCGGCACGTCGTTTCTGTCCGGCCACAAAGGCAAGCGTATCCTGCCTGAAGCTCTCAGCGTCATCGATGACCCGACGCGTCCGCGCGGCCTGCGCTCAAAGCCTTTCGATGCCGAGGGCCTGTTGCCCAGCCCCCTCGCCTTCGTTGAAAACGGTATGCTTACAGACTGGATTCTGGATGGTCGCTCGTCGCGCCAGCTTGGTCTGGTCAATAACGGCCGCGCCTCGCGTGGCGTAGGTGGTCCCCCCTCTCCGGCGGTTGGCAATTTCTATCTGACGGGCGGCACGGGATCACGACGTGCGCTGATGGAGGACATTGTCGAGGGCATCTATGTGACCGAGATGATGGGTTCTTCCATCAACGGCCTGACCGGCGATTACAGCCGTGGCGCGTCGGGTTTCATGATTCGTCACGGTCAGCTTGCGGAACCTGTCGCCGAGTTGACCATTGCAGGTAATCTCATCGAGATGTTCGCGGACCTGCGTGCCGCCGACGATCTCGTCTTCCGCCACGGTGTCGATGCCCCGACACTAAGGATCGACGCCATGAGCGTTGCCGGAAGCCAGTAAGGAGTTCTCATGTCACGCCGCCTGTTCCGCGCCTCTCTTCTGCTTCTTGCCCTTGCCCCGCTTCTGGCCGCCCCGGCCGATGCGCGCCCCGGTGGCGGTCGCTCCATGGGAAGCCGGGGAAGCCGCACCTATTCTCCCCCGCCCATGACCCAGACCGCGCCTTATCAGGCCCGGCCCATGGAGCGAAGCTATGCCCCTTCATCCCCATCCCCGGGCTATAGCAACCCGATGCAGCGCCCAATGGGCCAGCCTTACGGCTTTGCACAGCGCCGCCCCTTCATGACCGGCTTTGTGGGTGGCCTGCTGGGTGCCGGCCTGTTCGGCATGCTGTCAGGGCACGGTTTTCTTGGTGGTATCGGCGGGGGACTCTCCTTCCTCGGCCTGCTGTTCCAGATTGCGCTGTTCGGTTTCATTATCGTGATGGTGCTGCGCTGGCTCGGCAATCGTCGCCAGGGAGGTGTCAGCACCCCTCAGAGCCCCGGCTTTTCCGGCGGTGCCGGGGCGCCGGCCGTGACGCTCAACAACAACGATTACCAGAACTTCCAGCGCCTCCTGCTCGATATCCAGGCTGCCTGGAGTGCCCAGAACATGCGGGCGCTCTCCAGCATGGCCACACCAGAGATGGTGTCATATTTCAATGAGCAGCTGGCCGATTACGCGAGCCGTGGTGCACGCAATATCGTATCGGACGTGCAGTTCATGCGCGGTGATCTTTCGGAAGCATGGCGTGAGGGCAACCTGACCTATGCCACCGTTGCCATGCAGTATTCGCTGTATGACGTCACAACCGATCAGCTCGGCAACGTCATTGATGGCAGCAAAACAGAGCGTCAGGTGGTGACAGAGCTCTGGACCTTCGTGCGCGCCGATGGACGCGGCAACTGGGTGCTTTCCGCCATTCAGCAGGTTGGCTGACACAACGGTTAGGACTGAGTTTTTGCCGGGCCAAGTCGGGTGATTGCTGACCCGGGAGGATGGGGGGCTTCTAGCCGCCTCCCACCGCTTTGAGAACCAAAGCCGGAGCCCCTGCGGGCTCCGGCTTTTATGTATGGGGAAGTCACCGAAGGTGTCTTCCTCGGATGGCACGCGCTCTGAACGGTCGAGTGCTTCCGTCCCGACATTGACGGGCCTGAACCAGCCCTTGGAGGCGGGGGACCCCCATTGGGCGGATTGTCGGGGCATCATTAATGATCCGTACCGGCTATATGATCCCCACTTATCCGTGTGGGGCACCTCGACCCGGTGGCCATTGTGCACATCTTCCCATAGGGGAGCCGTTCTTTTCAGATGCCAGATCGTCGTTGGTCGTATCAGCTGATCGTTAACGGGACGTAAGGCTGCCCTCACCATCACAGATTCACAGCTACACCGGCCCTCACCTTGCCCGTCTGCCTGTGCGTAATGATTTGCGTCAGCTTCTGCATCGCAGCGCTGCCCGCGCTGTCTCAGACGCTTCTGAAAAGCCGCGCATTGTCCAGATCGGAGGGGTAACGCCGGCCAATCAAAACGACGCCGGCCCCGGCCCTGTAAACATACCCGGCAAGCGGGAGACCCACAGAAATCAGCGGCGTTTCTGCGGCCCTATCATCATCGTTACCTCAAAGCAGCGCTACAGGCTTAAAGCCCGGGTAGCGGATCTCTCATGCCTCTCTGACGCGGGATCGGGCCGCAGTCGGGAAAGCTCCCGTGGTTCTCAGAGCCGCAGATAGGTCAGGGCGAAAAGAGAGATCATGACCAGTGACAGACCACCCAGCAGGCCCATGATCCGCCCCTGACGGCGCTCGGCGAGTTCGTTTTTCATCATGGAAACAACACCCGATCAATCAGCAGGGCTGAAAACAGGAAAAACAGATACGCCAGCGAGTACCGGAAGGCATAGCGGGCAGGCTTGTCAGCCGTCAGGCTCACCCCGGTCTCGTCTTGTTTGTCGAGCAGAACACGCAAGGCAAATCCCACAAAGCCCAGCCCGAGAACCGCGGCGCTCACCGTGTAGATCAATCCGCAAAGATGCAGAAAGGACGGCACCAGAGACACAGCCAGCAGGATCAGCGTGTAAACGAAGACATTCCAGCGCGTATGACGAGCCCCCTTCACCACGGGCAGCATCGGGATACCCGCCTTGGTGTAATCCTTGCATGCATAGAGCGAGAGCGACCAGAAATGGGGTGGCGTCCACAGGAACACGATGGCAAACATCACCACCGGCAATACGCTCATGGAGCCTGTTGCGGCGGCCCAGCCGATCATGGGCGGAAAGGCGCCGGCTGCTCCGCCAATCACAATATTCTGCGGTGTGCTCCGCTTTAGCCACATGGTGTAGATGACGGCATAGAAGAAAATCGAAAACGCGAGAATACCCGCAGCAAGGGCATTGCTCGCAAGCCAGAGCAGAGCCACCGAAGCCAGCGACAGGACGACGCCATAGATAAGGGCGCCATCGGCATCCATACGGGAGTCAGGAATGGGCCTCACGGACGTTCGCTTCATGATCGCGTCAATATCGCGGTCGTACCACATATTGATGGCACCGGCCGCCCCTGCCCCGACGCATATGCAAAGCATATCGATCAGACCGAGCGGAACCGAAGGCCAAGTCGGTGCCACGGCCATGCCCGCCACACCCGTAAACACGACCAGCGAGATGACACGCGGCTTCAGCAGTGCAAGCCAGTCCTTGAGCGTCGCCCCTTGAAGGCGATCAAACGCCGGCTCGACATGCGGCAATGATTGTGAGGCACTCATGAAAGATCGACTTTCGCAGGCTCACGCAATGGCATGATCAGTCTGACGCCCAGACAGGCGACGCAGCAAAGTGAGACCATCATGCCGGCCTCGCCGATATGACGCAGCATGGGCAGAAACGGGATCATGGCCAGCACCGCTATACCCATCGAAACAAGATGCAGACGACCGAGCCAGAGTGGTGCGGCCAAATCGCCCAGCTGGGCCTGCCAGCGATAATAGCAGCCAAACAACGCGAAAACCGCGCCAAACAGCATGGCGGAATGAAAGGCCTCCGGACGCGCGGGGAAAAGATAGAGCGCCCAACCTGCCGAGAGCAGAAGCAGCGCCGGAAAGCTCCAGGAGAGCGCGTAGGTCATGGTGAAGCTGCGACGCCACAAAGAAGCGCAGATCAGCCCCATGATTCCGAAACAAGGGAGGGCAACCCCTGCCCCCAGAAGCCATGCCCCGGAAAGCCCCGGCACTATAACTCCATGCGCCCAGACCACCGATACACCCAGCGTCGGTACCGCCATAAGCAGTGGCAGAACGATCTTGGCACGGGTTGAATGGAAAGAAACGAGGTTTGCAATCGCCCCGAGGGCCAGTTGCATGACAAGAGCCAGCACGGGAATCTGGATACGACCCAGCCATACGCCAGCGACAATCTGTGTATCCCCGCCCGCCACAAGGTCATGGCTCAGGCCGGCCAGCACGACAGGGACGAGGACGACCAGGCCAAGTGACGCCAGAAGTTGTGACCAGGTAAAGGGCGACAGATCACGAAAGCGTACGACGCGACATTCGAGACATTTGACGATGGTCGACAGCGCCAGCAATACGACACCAATCGACCAAAGCCCCATCGAGACGGCAAACAGGCCAGGTCGTGATGCACCGCCAAGCGCGCAGAACGCCCCGAGGAACAAGGCGACTAGAGCCATGCGGTCAAAACGGACCATCAGGGACGGAAGGGATGTCAGTTCACCCGGCAGGATCAATCGCCCCATACCGCCGAGAAAGGCCGGGATCAGGACAAAAAGATCAAGCAGCAATCCATGCCCCAGCGCATGGGCGGGGCCTGTACCTTGGGAGACAAATCCGAGGAAACCACCTGCGAGACCGCAAAAAAGGGCAAGGGCCAGGAAAGCGGCCCCATCGGCACGCAACGCCAGACCCTCGCGGCGTCTCGAAATCGGCAACTGTAGCAAGACCCGTTCCTTATTCCGTCCTGGGGGTCCTCATGCCATCAGCATCGCTATGGGACCCTGAGATCAAGGCCAGTCTGGTATGTTTTGTCGGGCACAAACGTGTCAGGCAACCAGGGCCGTCTCTTCCTTACTATCCTTCTCGAGCGGCAATGTCACGAGTGTAAACAACCCGGCAGGCGGAACCGGTGTGATGGTTGCACGGCCCAGATCTTCCGGAGGCAACAGGGATTCCATGGCAAAATCCGGATGCCAGCCGAGCGAGCGTGATGCACGGGCCATACCGCGCTCAACCGCCAGCCTGACACCGCCCGTCGCGAGGAAATGATTGACGAACAGGATATGTCCGCCAGGCTTTACCACCCGCTTGAGTTCGCCCAGAAGACGACGAGGGCTTGGCACGACCGATGCTACGAACATGGCCACAGCAATGTCGAAGCTTCCCGCCTCGAAGGTCGTTGCCTCTGCATCCATTTCAAGCAAGTCATCGACGTTGCCGAGCTGCTGGTTGATGACACGCTGACGGGCGCGTTCGAGCATGGCCTCGGAAAGATCAATTCCGGTGATATGCTTGTCGCGGCTGTAATGCGGCAGGGCGAGCCCCGTCCCGACACCGACCTCAAGAACACGCTGACCAGGCAACGCATTGACAGCCGCCACGGCACGGCGACGGCCAAATGCCGATATGCCACCAAAGACGGAATCATACACCCTCGCCCAGCGGCGATAAGCGGCGCGTACTGCGTCCGCATCCAGCGCAGAGCGCGGGCGAGGATGCGTGTCGTCAAAGGAGACGGTTGGGTCGATCAAGGGGTCCGGTCGTGTCATCAGGCTTCGTTCGTCTGGTCGCACAAAATCATTGGTTTTGTCCTGATACCTGTCCCGGGACCCGCGCGCGAGACCTGGGCGATACAAAATTGTCGCCCGACCGCAGCCAGTGTGGCAGGCATCGAACAGAGTCTTCACCCTTAGCGTATATCGCCAGAACTGGCGAGGGGCGGTTTGCATTTCGTCACGCCGCGCGCCTAGAAGATAGGCAATAACAACGGGAAACATCCTGAGCCCTGGCTATCTGCGAGCGCCCGAAAAGAAGAGTTCAAGCCATGTCACGTCTTAACCTCTGCCTGATTCTACTGGCATTCGGATTCTGGTCATCAATCTATCTTCTCAAATTCAGGGAGAATATCGAGCGATGGTACCATACCAGATTCGACAAGACGCCTCCGCCTCTCCCTCCGGACGGGAAGATTCCGGATGTCCCCCTTCCCTTCTGCTACGATCCACCCAAGGACGATGAGGAAGAGGCGGCAGCAAAGGGGAAAGAAACTCCTGCGCCCGCCACGCCAGCGTCTGATCAGGACAACGGACAGGACATCAAATCCGATCGGACGGTATCCCCAGCCGGCAGCGTACAGGCAACGCGCGACTGACCTGTACGGAAAAAAGACCAGCTACGGGAAAGGAAAGGCGCCTCAGCCGAGGCGCTTTTCGATGGCATCCCAGACCAGGCCAGCACTGTTCAGGTCGTTGAAACGGTCGAGTTCCTGCAGGCCCGTCGGGGAGGTCACGTTGATCTCGGTCAGCCAATCGCCGATCACGTCGATCCCGACGAAGATGAGCCCATTCTCACGCAGATATGATCCGATACGCGCACAGATTTCCTGATCGCGCGCTGTCAGGGCAACGGCTTCCGCCCGACCACCCACATGCATGTTCGAGCGGGCCTCGCCTGTAGCAGGAACGCGGTTGATCGCACCGATCGGTTCGCCATCGACCAGAATGATGCGTTTGTCGCCCTTGCGCACCATCGGCTCATAACGCTGGATCATGAGCGGTTCACGCGAGCGGCTGAAATGCAGCTCCAGCAGTGACGCAAAATTCTCATCACCTTCACGGATACGGAAAATGCCCGCCCCGCCATTACCATAGAGCGGTTTGAGAATCACATCGCCATAACGGGCCCGGAATTCGGCCAGCGCCTCAGTGTCCCATGTGACCAGAGTCGGGGGCATGAGATCGGGATAATGCGTGACCAGCAGCTTCTCGGGAGCGTTTCGCACGGCTTGCGGGTCATTCACGACCAGTGTCTTGCCGGGACCAACACCGTGGACATGCTCGAGCATATGGGTGGCAGTGATATAACCCATATCGAAGGGCGGATCCTGACGCATCAGCACCACATCTGTCTCACCCAGATCCAGACGCTGCTCTGCGCCGAAGGTCGCATGCCCCCCCTGCACGCGCTGCACCGTGACCGGACGCGCCCGCGCAGAAACCCGACCATGATGCAGCGTCTTCTCGGCCCCGCCTTCGCCGAGACACAGCGAGTCCACAGGATACACAAAGAGTTCATGCCCACGTCTCTGGGCTTCGAGCATCAGGGCGAAGGTGGAGTCCCCATTGATATTGACGTGCTCAAGCGGGTCCATCTGTACGGCTATGCGTAGGGCCATCGTCTTCGTCCTTTCGGTATCTGCAAACCAGAATGTCATCGTCACAAACCAGGTGCGAACCCTGGCTTTTGCCCTGCGGGGCCGTTTGCATCTCGCCACACCCATATCATGAGCGTGCGCCCTGCCAAGCATGCGCAAACAGAAAGCCTCGCGGGACCTTACGGCTCCGCCTCAATGCGGATAGGCAATTTCCAGAATCTCCAGCGTGACCGTCCCGTTAGGGGTCAGCAGGCTCACTTCATCACCTACACGACCGCGCATCAGGGCACGCGCGACAGGCGACACGAGCGAGATTTCCCGCCGGGTCAGATCTGCCTCATCGCAGCCAACAATGGTCACATCATGCCTGACATCGTCCTCATCGGCATAGGCAACGCTCGCCCCGAAAAATACGCGGTCGCGCGTTGTCTGGCTGGCAGGATCGACAATCAGGGCATGCTCGAGTCGCTTGCTCAGAAACCGGGCGCGGCGGTCAATCTCACGCAGCCGACGCTTGCCGTACAGATAATCGCCGTTTTCGGAGCGATCACCATTGCCCGCTGCCCAGGAGACAATCTCCACAATGCGTGGCCGCTCAACCTGCATGAGCTCCCGTAATTCCTCACGCATACGCGCGGCCCCCTGAGGGGTGAGATACTGGCTGAGGGCAATACGGGAAGCGTCGGACACGAAAATTCAGCCGCGCTGCTCGGTAATGCGATAGCGTATGACACCCGATATCCTCTCACCGGGCGCGAGAACATGCAGCCCGTTTTCCAGTATCTCGGGATGGTTGATCGCGTTGTTCATGTTCGTCACGGCCTCGACCGCCACGAAAGGTTTTTCCGGCGCGGTGAAGACCACCAGATGCGAGAACGCTGCATCAGCCTCAATCGTCAGATCATAGCCAGCCGAGGGGTAACCGAGCGTTGCCTTGCCATCCCACCCGGCAAAGCAGTTATCGAGGCGTGTCGCCCCGACGAGCTTCGCCTTGTCGAAAAACTCCGTGCCCCCATAGGGCTGCAAATTGGTGGGAAGCATGTCCGGCCCATTCTGCCACATACCCCGCGCCCCGAATTGCAGCGTCATGTCGTCACTTCTGGCGAAGAACGGATGAAATCCCATGCCCACAGGCTGTGCACGCGTATCGCGATTGGCGAGAAGGATTTCGACATCCAGCCCTTCTCGATGCAGCACGAAAGAGAGAACGGCGCGGTAGGCAAAGGGCCATTGCGCCGCATCGTCCCCCCTGGCGGGATCATGGTCGAGATAGAGAATGGCCCGCTCAGCATCGTGCTGGGCGACTTCCCAGCTGCGTTCCCAGCCATTGCCGTGGATGGCATGGGGCTCACTGACAAAGTTATGCGCCAGCTGGTACGGGATGCCCTCGAAACTGAATGCACCATTCGCGATGCGATTGGAGAAGGGCAGCAAGGGATAGCCCGCAACTGGCGTGTTTTTCTGGGCGACAAGGTTCGGATCCGCGGTCGGCACCAGCAGATCGCGCCCGCGTAGCCGCCAGAAGGCAAGACTGCCACCAAGAGCGGGGAGTAATCCGAGATGGGCCTCGCCCAGTTTCAGCTCGATCATCCTGCTTTTCTCCTGCCACCGCCCCGCTTCTTGTTGGGGTCATAACCACCGCCACCCGGGCCGAGCGGTCGCGGCGTCTTGTCCTTGCTTCTGAACCCGCTACGCCCTGCGGTCGAACTCGGCAAGGGGGGAGGCTCAAGCCCGAGATCGATCGCCTCGAGCCGCTTGATTTCGTCTCGCAAGCGCGCGGCCTGTTCAAAATCGAGGTCCGCCGCCGCAGCGCGCATGCGCTTTTCCAGATCCTGGATAGAAGCAGCAAGCGACTTGCCCACGAATTCCTGCGTGTCCCCGGCCTCATCAGGACCAACCGTCACGTAATCCTGCTCGAACACGGACGACAGCGCATCGCCGATACGCGAACGCACGGTTTGCGGTGTGATCCCGTGCTCCTCGTTCCATGCTACCTGACGGGCACGACGACGCGCCGTTTCCTCAATCGCGAATTCGAGCGAGCCCGTCATCTTGTCGGCATAAAGCAGCACGCGGCCATCCACGTTACGCGCCGCACGGCCAATCGTCTGGATCAGCGATGTGCGGCTACGCAGAAAGCCCTCCTTGTCTGCATCAAGGATCGCAACGAGCGCACATTCAGGAATATCGAGCCCCTCACGCAGCAGGTTGATGCCAACCAGCACGTCGAAGGCCCCGAGACGCAGATCACGAATGATCTCGATACGCTCGAGCGTATCCACATCAGAATGGAGATAGCGCACCTTGATCCCGGCCTCGCCGAGATACTCTGTCAAATCCTCGGCCATGCGCTTGGTGAGCGTGGTCACCAGAACACGCCCTCCCGCCGTGATGGTGTCGCGGGCTTCAGCCAGCAGATCATCCACCTGCCCTTCGACTGGGCGCACGATCGTGACAGGGTCGATCAGCCCGGTCGGACGAATGATCTGCTCGGCAAACACGCCGGCGGTCCGTTCCATCTCCCAGGGGCCGGGTGTTGCGGAAACGAACACGCTTTGCGGGCGCAGAGCCTGCCACTCCTCGAATTTGAGGGGCCGGTTGTCGAGACAGGAAGGCAGACGGAAACCATATTCGGAAAGCACGGATTTGCGCGCATGGTCACCCCGCGCCATGCCCCCGATCTGGGGCACGGTCACGTGGCTTTCATCGACAATCAGCAGCGCATCCTCTGGCAGATACTCGAACAGGGTCGGTGGCGGATCGCCGGGGCCACGACCAGAGAGGTAACGGGAATAGTTTTCAATGCCCTTGCAGGCCCCTGTGGTCTCGATCATCTCGAGATCGAAAATCGTGCGTTGTTGCAGGCGCTCAGCCTCCAGCAGCTTGCCCGCCGCATTGAGCTCATCGAGGCGCTGGCGCAGCTCCGCCTTGATACCGATCATGGCTTGATTGAGCGTCGGACGTGGCGTCACATAATGCGAATTGGCATAGACGCTTATCTCTGTCAGATCGGCGGTCTTGTTACCTGTCAGCGGGTCGAACTCCGTGATGGCCTCGATTTCATCGCCGAAAAGCGAGACACGCCAGGCGCGATCCTCGTTCTGCACCGGAAAGATATCGATCTGCTCGCCGCGCACGCGGAATGTGCCGCGCTCGAACGCCGCGTCGTTGCGGCGATATTGCAATTCGACCAGCGCCTTGATCAGTCGGTCACGATCAATGCTGCCGCCCGCCTCAAGCTTGACCACCATGCGCGAATAGGTCTCGACCGAGCCGATACCGTAGATGCACGATACCGAGGCCACGATGATGACGTCGTTGCGCTCCAGCAAGGCCTGCGTGGCAGCATGGCGCATACGGTCGATCTGCTCGTTGATCTGACTGTCTTTTTCGATATAGGTGTCAGAACGCGGTACATAGGCTTCCGGCTGGTAATAATCGTAATAGGATACGAAATATTCGACCGCGTTATCGGGAAAGAACTGCTTCATTTCGCCGTAGAGCTGCGCCGCCAGTGTCTTGTTCGGCGCCAGAATCAGGGTTGGCTTCTGTGTCGCCTCGATGACCTTGGCCATGGTGAAGGTCTTGCCCGAGCCCGTGACACCCAGAAGAACCTGATCCACCTCCCCGTCATTCACGCCCTGTGTCAGTTCCGCAATGGCGGTGGGCTGGTCGCCCGCGGGCTCGTATTCGGATTTGACGACCAGACGCCGCAGCTTTTCCTTTGCGGGCTGTCGTTCAGGCCTGAATCCCATAAGCCGGTGCTCGGGGATCGCTTCCATAGTGGATCGTGTTGCTGTCGCCATGGCAGGAAAATGGGCTTTCAAAAGGGCTGTCACAAGAGCGCGCCAGATCGCGGGTTCAAAAGCGAGATTGTCGGCATCGGTATCGCATGACAGAACGCGTCATGGCAGACAGGGGTTCATGATGCAGGATATCCTCAATTCGCCCCGTCACAGGCAGATCGTGACGCTGGTCCAAGCCCATGGCTTCATGTCCAATGAGGATCTGGCACAGCGTCTTGGTGTCACGGTTCAGACCATCCGGCGCGATCTCAATGCCCTGTCGGAGGCCGGGCATGTGGCGCGCTATCATGGCGGGGCAAGCCCCGCCTCTTCCACCGAAAACATCGCCTACGGCGAGCGCCAGAGCCTTCACTCGCGCGCCAAGGAGGCGATCGGGCAATGCGCGTCACGGCTCATCCCCGATGGCAGTTCGCTCTTCATCAATATCGGCACCACGACAGAGGCGTTTGCCCGGGCCCTGACCAGCCACAAAGACCTGCACGTCATCACCAATAATCTGCATGTTGCAGTTGCCCTGTCTCCCCGGCGCGATTTCCGCACCGTGCTGGCAGGTGGACTGGTGCGCCCCCAGGATGGCGGCATCGTCGGCGCAGGCGCGACGGAATCCCTGTCGGGCTTCCGGGCCGATTTCGGTGTTATCGGTATCAGCGGCATTGAGGAAGACGGCACGCTGCTTGATTTCGATCTCGATGAGATACAGTGCGCCCGCGCCATCATGCGCCATGCGAGACGTGTGATTCTGCTGGCCGACCACACCAAGTTCACACGCAGCCCGGTGGGGCGGGTGGGCGATCTCTCCAGCATTGATGACTTCGTGACGGATCGTATGCCTTCCTCCCCATTCGTTGCCGCGCTCGAAGCGGCGAATGTTAGACTTCACATAGCCTGACCCACATTTTGCACACAAATAACACGAACGCGTTATATTTAACGTTTTATGTTCGCTTTCTTTCGTTTTTGATCTAGCTAGACTTTCGAGTTTGTTCCCCTCGAAAGGTCTCACCCCATGAGCGGTTCCACCCCCAACCACCCGAACGAGGGTTCCGACACGATTGAGCACGACCTGCTGATCGTGGGCGGTGGCATCAATGGCGCAGGAATTGCGCGCGATGCCGCAGGACGCGGCCTGAACGTGCTGCTGGTCGAGAAGGATGATCTGGCAAGCCATACATCCTCAGCCAGCACGAAGCTGATTCACGGCGGGCTGCGCTATCTCGAATATTACGAGTTTCGGCTGGTGCGCGAGGCGCTCAACGAACGTGAAAACCTGCTTCGCATTGCGCCGCACATCATCTGGCCCATGCGTTTCATCCTGCCTCATTCAGCCATGCTGCGTCCGGCATGGTTGCTGCGCACGGGGCTCTTCCTTTACGACAATCTCTGCCGCGTCATGACCCTGCCCAAAACCCGCGTGCTCAGGCTGCAGCAGGACCCGGCAGGGCGTGTGTTACGCAACGAATTCCGCAAGGGGTTCGAATATTCCGATGGCTGGGTGCAGGACAGCCGGCTCGTCGTGCTCAATGCCATGGATGCCGCCCGACGCGGCGCAACAATCTGCACCCGTACAAAGCTGGTCGGGGCCGAGCGTCACCCGGATCGTTGGATTGCCACCCTTCGTGACGAGGCGACCGGTCAGACAAGGCAGGTCAGCGTCCGTGCCCTTGTCAATGCCGCAGGCCCCTGGGTGGCAGAACTGCTCAAGGACAGATTGTCGGTACCAAGCAGGAATGATGTGCGGCTCATCAAGGGCAGCCACATTGTCGTGCCCCGCATGTTCGAGACCGAGCAGGCCTATATCCTGCAAAATCCCGACCGGCGCATCGTCTTTGCCATCCCGTATGAGAAGGATTTCACCCTTATCGGCACGACCGACATTCCCTGGGAACAGGACGCCGGTGCCGTGGCCATTTCACAGGAGGAAATCACCTATCTCTGCGAGAGCGTGAATCGCTATTTCAAACGCGCCATCACACCAGATGACGTTGTATGGAGTTATGCTGGCGTACGCCCGCTCTATGACGACCATTCAGGCAGCGCCTCCGCCGTGACGCGCGACTATGTGCTCGATGTCGATCACAGCGCAGCTCCCGTACTGTCCGTTTTCGGCGGCAAGATCACCACCTATCGCAAGCTCGCCGAACACGCGCTTGAAAAGCTTGCGCCCCATCTGCCCGGATTGCCGGTTACGTCATGGACGGCCGATAGCGCCCTGCCCGGCGGTAATTTCAAGCGGGCAGATTTTAATAACCGCGTCCGTCTGCTCATGAAGCATGTGCCGGGGATGACTCAGGACACCGCAACGCGGCTCGTGCGCAATTACGGCACCCTGGTCGAAACGCTGATGGTAGCAGGCGCAGAAGCGCATACCACCCAGCCCGGCACGGGCACACAAGCAAATGCCCTTCCCGCCGGGCATACACCCGATGCCAGTGCCCTTCCCTCGCTGGGTGCCTGCCTTGGAGCCGATCTGTATGAGGCCGAGGCCAATTATCTGATCGACCATGAATGGGCGCGCAACGCTGAGGATATTCTCTGGCGTCGCTCGAAGCTCGGCCTTCGTTTCTCCCCTCGCGAGACACGCGCTCTCGAGGATTACATCGCCCGGCGATCGCGCCGGAATTCCCCGCCTTTCGAGACCGGCCCCGCCCACGAAATGGCCTGATCTCCCTCCCGACTCTCCCTCCCACTCTGGCTGACGGAAATTTTCTCATGTCAGAAAGAAAACGCTATCTCGGCGAACTGATTTCCGAATTCATCGCCGTGCTGATCATCATCATCTTCGGCGACAGCGTCGCGGCGATGATCGTGCTTTACGATCCCAATCCGTATCAGAACGCCTATTGGGGCGTGGCCATCGTGTGGGGGCTTGGCGTCACTATCGCCATCTATGCCACCGGGGCTGTAAGCGGCACCCATGCCAACCCCGCCGTGACCCTTGCTCTTGCCCTGTATCGTGGCTTTTCATGGAAAAAGGTCCTGCCTTACTGCACTGCGCAGGTGCTGGGCGGCATTGCCGGGGCTGCAGTCGTCTATCTCAATTTCCATCCTGTCATCGACCACTACAACATGACCCATCACTTCACCCGTGCGGGTGATGGCGGGGCCGCAGGGGTGTTCTTTACCCATCCCGGCCTTGCCGTGACGGCCATGCATTCCTTTGTGGTGCAGATCGTCCTAACCGCCGTGCTGGTATTTGGCATTTTCGCCGTCACTTGCCAGTATAACACCCAGGCCCCCCAGGCGAATTCGGGTGCCCTCATCATCGGTCTTCTCGTTGCAGCCATCGGTGCCTCCTCCGGCTTCCTCGATGCCTGGGCCATCAACCCCGCACGTGATTTCGGCCCACGTACCTTTGCCTTCTTTGCCGGCTGGGGGGCTTCGGCATTCCCGGCACCCCAGCATTACTGGTGGGTTCCCATTGCAGGCCCGCTGGTTGGCGGCGTGGTGGGTGCTGGTATCTATCAGTTCACGCTCCGCCCGTTCATGCCGAACTACAACCCCGGCGCGACGACAGGCGCAGCCCAGACATTGCCCGATCCTGTCACCGCCACCCCCGTCATTGCCCCGGCACCCGTGTTTGCCTCGCGGGTCAACGAGGCCACGACGCTCCATTAGATCCAGCCTTACGAGGCACCGGCCGACCGGAACAATCCGATCGGCCACCCCTCCCCGATTTCATAAGACAGCCTGCACCGGCACCGACATGCCACGCGTAGTTCAAGGACCATCACCATGACCCGCAAGACCCATATCCTCGCCATCGATCAGGGCACGACCTCCACACGCAGCATCGTCTTTGACAGCAAGGCGCGCTCTCTTGCTCTGTCACGGCGTGAATTCACCCAGCATTATCCCAACCCCGGCTGGGTCGAACATGATGTCGAGGATATCTGGCGCGATGCGCTCGACACGGCACGCGAGGCCATCGAGCAATCCGGGGGTATCGACAGGATTGCCGGTCTGGGCATTACCAGCCAGCGCGAGACCGTCGTGCTCTGGGAGCGCAGTACAGGCAAGCCGGTGCATCGCGCCATCGTCTGGCAGGACCGGCGCACAGCCGCCTTCTGCGCCGAGCTCAAACGCGATGGTGCGGAGGACATGGTGCGCGCCAAGACCGGCCTGCTCCTCGATCCCTATTTCTCTGCCAGCAAGATCACCTGGCTGCTCGACAATATCCCCGGCTTGCGGGCGCGGGCCGAGGCCGGCGAACTCGCTATGGGCACAATTGACTGCTTCCTCCTGTGGCGCCTGACCGGTGGCAAGGTGCATGCCACCGATGTCACCAATGCCAGCCGCACGGCCCTGTTCAACATCCACACACAGGAGTGGGACCAGGAGCTTCTGGCCCTGTTCAACGTCCCTCAGGCCCTGCTGCCCGCTCTTTGCGACAATAGCGGTGAGCTGGGCATGACCGATCCGGCCCTGTTCGGCCAGTCCATTTCCATCGGCGGCATGGCGGGCGATCAGCACGCAGCGCTTGTGGGTCAGGCCTGCTTCAAACCCGGCATGGCCAAGGCAACCTATGGAACAGGCTGCTTCATGTTGCTCAACACGGGTGACAAGCCCGTCACCTCGCATCATCGGCTTCTGACCACAATTGGCTATCGTATCGGTGGCAAGACCACCTATGCGCTGGAAGGCTCAATCTTTGTGGCCGGGGCTGCCATCAAATGGCTGCGTGACGGGTTGCACCTCATCACCCATGCCTCACAGACCGATGACATGGCAACGCGTGTGCCAGATAGCCACGGGGTATACATGGTGCCCGGTTTTGTCGGGCTGGGTGCCCCCCATTGGGATCCGGAAGCACGCGGTCTGATCTGTGGCCTCACGCTTGGCTCGACCGAGGCGCATATCGCCCGTGCAGCGCTTGAATCGGTCGCCTATCAGACTTTCGATCTGGCACACGCCATGCGTGAGGACGGCGCCATGCAGGCCCAGACATTACGTATTGATGGCGGTATGTCAGCCAATGACTGGTTCTCGCAGTTTCTGGCGAACATCCTCGATACCGACGTGCAGCGCCCGGTGGATCTGGAGACAACGGCTCTTGGCGCCGCTTTCCTGGCAGGCCTCGCCACAGGTGTCTGGCAGTCTCTGGAGGAAATCGGCACCATCTGGGAGCAGGAGCGGCTTTTCACGCCTGATATCGACGGCGCCCTGCGCCTGACATTGCTGCGCGGCTGGGAAGATGCGGTGCGTCGCACCCTGACCCCTCCCCGTGAGACGACGAGCGTCACATCCGCGCGTCGCGATCAGGCAGCCTGAACCGGCCAGCAGGCGTATGATCCGAACCGGGATGCGGGGCAAAGCCCCTGCATCCCGGCTTCACTCAGCCCCCACTCGTGGTCGGGGAAACATGTCCCTCAAAAGCAGGACGCAAACCCTATCGCTGCCGCATATTGCCCGATGGCAAAGACTGCATGGGCCAGCAGCACGAGACCGTAAAGCTTCACCGGGTTGGGCGTCTTGAGACCGAGAAAACCGCCTCCCATACCCGGTACCATAAGTGTCAGGCCCGCAATGGTGGTCAGGACCACGCCGATAAGAATGATCGGCAGCCATGTGGGTGCCGCGATGAACGCCACACCCCAGAAAACCGGCAGCATAGCGGCATAGGCACAGCCCACCACGTAATGGAACAGCCAGCCAAGCCCGTGTTCACCGGGCGTGTAGACCCCGCTTGCCGTCGGTTCGAACACAAAGCGCCCCTGCTTCATACCCTGTAGCCAGTGGCCGACCGCGCCCCAATTGGTCTGGGGGAGACCCAGAGCCTTGTCGAGCACGAGCGCGTAGAGATCGAGGATCAGGGTCGAGGCAACGCCGACGATAATCGTGAATACAATGATGGCCCCCAGAGGGTGCGCGAGAAAACTGTCCATTCCGGTCATCCTGCAATGAGCGAGCCCGGCTGAGCATGAGGTGCTGACACCGGACCGTAAGCCCGCCCTCCATGACAGATCCGCCATCTGTCAGCCAGTTCGTAACACGTACGCATCATCGGACACGCGCAATAGTGATCAGGAGCAAATCACAAGCCCTTCATAGCTGCGGCTGAATGACTGCGACAAATGGTACCGAGCGGAAGTGCTGTATCAGCCAGAACAGAGCGGCCCCATGATGATGTCTGACTTGACAAGAAAAAAGGCCAGGAATTCAGGCACAGCACTGGTCTCGTATCGATCACGAAAAGTAATCGGGCAATTCTTCATTGCGACTGGCCAGAGCCTGATCACTAATTTAGCGTGATTTATAACATAGACATCACATTTTCACCTGGTACCCTTGTCGATCCAACCGGAACCTGACCCTGCCCCCGGCCTTCAATGACTAATCCCGTCCCGTTGCCGTCGCTTTGCGCGGCGACCGTGAAATCGAGCCTGCGAAAGGAACACCTCATGCTACCTGCCACACTCCCCGCCCCGAAAGTCGTCGCCCGTGAAAAGGCGCTTTCCGGCGCCGACGATCCAGGCCCGGCAGGTTCGGCTCCTTCCCCAACACGGCGTGGGCTCATCCGGATCGGAAGCGCCGCGCTGGGCGCAGCGCTCGTGGCCCCCCTGATGCGGCGGAAAGCCTCGGCCCATGACGTTGCGGCTGATACGGCGCTTTCTCCGCCGAGTGTCGTCAGCACACCGCCGCGCCTCTGGGGGCCCGAATCTCCCGTCGCCTTTACCCCCGACCCCGACATCATATCCTACGACCCGTCCTTCTCGGCGGTGATTCTCGATAACGCGCCGCTTGTTCAGGCGTGGAAAGGCAAGGTGCTCTGGCTGGAAGGGCCTGCATGGTCGAACGAGGGCAGGTTTCTTATCACCAGCGATGTCATGGGAAGCACACAGTACCGCTACCTGCCAGAAGAACGCTACATGACGGTATTCCGCAAGGAAAGCTACCACTCCAACGGCAATACGTTCGATCGTGAGGGACGGCTTATCACCTGCGAGCACGGGTTGCGCCGGGTGATCCGCTGGGAGCATGACGGGCGCTGCACGATGCTCGCGGAGAGCTTTAACGGCAAACGCCTCAACTCACCCAATGATATCGTGGTCGATCATGAGGGCGGGATCTGGTTCACCGACCCGCCTTATGGCGACAGATTATGGGAAGGGCACCCGGATGCTCCTGACGGGACCACGCCGACAAAAGGCAATCTTACTTGGAATCTGGATCTGGAAGCGACCGAGCAGATAGGGGGTGAGCATGCACAGGCAACCCATGTCTTTCATCTCGACCCCGAGACGCGTCATCTGACTGCGCTTCTCGATGGCGACGCTCTCGCGGGGCCGAACGGGCTATGCTTCTCTCCCGATCAGAAGACGCTTTATATCGTCTCCAGCGAGAAAGGCGCCCTCAGCCCCAAAGGTGGCGGGTATCGCAACATCTACGCATTTGACGTGCAGAAACCGGGGGGCACTCAACCCGGCACGAATGGCGTCCCGGCCCTTACGAACCAGCGCGTCTTTGCCGATATGACCCTTGGTGGTCACAAGCTCATGCCGGACGGTATCAAGGCAGACCGGCTGGGCAATCTCTGGGTCGCGGCCAATGGCCCGCTCGGGTTGTGCGGTGTGTTTGTCTATAACCCGGCAGGCAAGATGATCGGCCGCCTGCGCCTGCCGCGCAGTGTTTCCAATCTGTGCTTTGGCGGAACCCAGCGCGACCGTTTGTTCATGTGCGCTGAAAACACGATTTTCACACTCGATGTCGCCACACAGGGAGCCGGCCTTTCATGAAAACGCCTTATCGATGCCTCATCGGGGGGAGCGCAGTCACTCTGCTTGCCCTCTCTGCCGCGCCTCGCGCACTGGCTGCACCAGCGCCCGATACAACCAAGCCGGATGCTGTCACACAGCGCATCGCTCCGAAAGACGGCACGACGGCGCTGGAGGTCGTCAAGCGCTTCCCGAAGGATTTCAACATGATCGGGGTCGGGGTCTCGCATTCCGGCATCGTCTATGCCTCTGCCCCGGCAACCATGAAGCGCTACAGTGCGAGTGTCGTGCGGGTCGACCCTGCGACGGGCGCCCTCCGGCCGTTTCCCGATGCGGGCTGGAACCGCTTTGACCCGCATCCGGTGGACAAGGAAGTATGGGTTTCTGTACCGGCCCTGTGGGTGGATGACCGCAATCATCTCTGGGTGCTGGATTCATCGCTCCCTTCAGTGGACCAGAAAACCCTGCCGCCCAAACTGGCGGAATTCGACGCCGAAACCGGGCAACTCTATCAGATCTATCATTTCGGCCCCGACATTACTCCGGCCGACTCACTCAATGATGTGCGCGTGGATACGCGCACGCGCACTGCCTATATCACCAATGAATGGGGACGTGGCGGGCTGGTAGTGATGGATCTCGATACCGGGGCCTATCGTCTGGTTCTGGCCAATACGCGTTCGGGGATTGCCGATCCCAAACAGCATCTTCACATCTATGGGGAGCTTGCGCGCAAGAAAGACAATACGCTTCCCGTCACACAGGATGATGGCATCGCGCTCTCACCCGACCGCCAATGGCTCTATTATCGCCCGCTCACCGACCATCATTACTGGCGCATCGCGACCTTGGATCTGCGCAACGCCAAGCTCACCGATGCGGAACTGGACAAACGGGTGGAGTATCTTGGCCAATCGGTCATGAGCGGCGGTATCGAGATGGATTCCTGCCAGCGACTATGGGTGGGGGATATCGAGAACCACGGTCTTTATGCCCTGAGTTTCCCAAAAGGCGCGACGACACCCAAAATCGACTTCAGCTATCGCAACCCGGCGGTTCTGGACTGGGCCGATGGCTTCGCAATTGCGAAAGACTGGCTCTATATTTCCGACTCACGTCTTGATGAACTGGTCTTCAGCAATTCCCGTCCTGTTTCTGGTGCCACAACCATCTATCGTATGAAGCTTCCTGCCTGCGAGGCGGGTGGGGAAGCTCTACCTCAACAGATCGATGGACATTCAAATTGACTGGGAACAAGACCGCAAAGGCCTCCCTCAACAAGGCTCTATGGGCAGGATTTATTGGTGGCAACCTGTCCAGCTTCGTCAAATGGGGGACCGAAGTTCCCCTGCCGCCCCGCACGCCGGACCGCCCCAGCCCACCAGCCGAAATGCTGCGCGATTTCGGCATCGACGTTCGTGGTCTGGTCTATCACTACTCGGACCATCTGGTGCAGGGCGGTGTGCTGCTCGTGCATCACCTCTTCTCTATCGTTTTCGCGCTGCTCTATTGCGTCATCTGGCGCTATGAGCCGCGCATTGCGCTCTGGCAGGGCGTTGCATTCGGGCTGGTCGTCACGGTGGTGTTCCATGGCATGGTACTGCCTTTGGGGCACTGGGCACCCGCCCTGTGGGATCTCCCGCGAGCGGAAATCCTGTCCGAGACAATTGGCCATATGTTGTGGGCATGGGTCATTGAGCTGATCAGACGTGAGTTCATGATCCCAGCCTCAGAGGCAAGGGAAACCCTGAAAGCCTGAAACACGGAATATGCTGCAAAGCGGGGCCATCATCTCGGCCCCGCAGCGACGGTCAGAGCGTCAGCGCCATGCGTTGATGCTCGATCGGGCCCTTGAAAAACAGATCCCCCATCGGCTGCATGGCGAATTTCTCGTAAAAGCCGCGTGCCGTGCTGCGGGCATCGAGTTCAAGACGCGTGACGCCAAGCATCCGACAGGTGTCGATCGCCTCGCGCATCAGTTGCGTCCCGATCCCCTTTCCCTGACAGCGCCCCGTCACGGCGAATTTGCGCAGCTGGTACAGACCCGGCCCGATGGGGCAAAGTGAGAGACAGCCCACCAGCGTCTCGCCGACAAACGCCCCCAGATGCGTGGCTTCGGGATCCTGTGGCACGCGACACTCATCTTCGGTCAGGGCTGGCCAAAGCACCTCGCGGCGCAAAGGCAGACAATCTTCGGTTGAAATTCGCGCAATGCGCAGAGCGTCCTGCATTTCCCTACTCCCTGATGAGGCATTTTCACGCATCATTCCCGGCCGGTACGATGCGCGTCCACGCCTCAAGCATAACTCAGATTGCCGTCTGAGGCCCTGCGCCAAGAATTGGAGCCCTCTCAGCCGGGCCGACATCTGAACAGGCTTTTTCAGGCAACTGTCCCAGATCCTCCGCGCCACAACTCAGGCAGAAGCGGTTGAATGCCATGTTGCGCGTGTCGCAGCGCAGGCAGTGCTGATAGAGCGTCAAACCGCAATGGACGCAGAAATTCGTGTCCATGCCCTCAACCTGCAGGATAGGCCGATCGCAATCGGGGCAGATCTTCTTCTCGATACGGGCATAGGCCTGTTCGCGATCAACGCGTTGACGGCGCTCCTTCTCCGACTCTGCTTCAGCAATACGGCGCCTCGCCAGATAAGCCTGCATGTTCCTGATCAGCACGACGCAGATAACAACCGTCAGGACTGCGCCCACGCCGTAGCGCACATACCCGCCATAGCTCGGCAGATAGGGGACGAGCTCGACGAAGAACGCATAAAGCGAGGCCAGAACGAAGCCGCGATAGAGTGGCCAGTAAGCGCTTTGCCGCTTGCGCATGACCAGCCAGATGGCGAGCACCAGAAGCGGCAAGGTAAATGCAAGACGCATGAGAAATACGCGCATCTGCGCCATGAAGACAGCGCGGGCATAGACAGGCCGGTAAGCCTGCGCGATCGTATCGCGTTCCTGCTCGATCGAGGTTTTCTGCTGGCTGAGTTCATGCACACGCTGATCGATCGCCTCGATCTTCTGCGTTGCCTGATGCTCGCGCTGCTGCAATTGCTCGAGCGCCTCGGTACGACGGGTCAGTTCAGTGTCCTGCCGCGGGTCGGTCGTCGCCTTGCGAGTCTCAAGCCAGGCCTGGAAGGCCTCCTTCGCGCTGCTGGTTGCACTATGTGCCGCCTCCAGCGCGATCTCACCGCTTTCGCGCTGCGCGCGCAGCGCAACCTCCTCGGTGCTGATCGAACGCGCATGCTGCGTCAGTGTGTCAGGATAGATGGGTTTATAGGCGACATCCCCTGCGCGGCGCGGCAGATCATCGATAACCAGACCGCCAAGCCCGATCATAAACACCGCAAACGCAGCTGAAACGGCCCACATGGCCAGCCCATAAAGCCGCTCAGGGAGGCGATTGCCTTTTTTCATTCTTGTTTCCCATGATGGTGCCAGGTTGCAGGGGCACGTTACAGCAAGGGAAGCGCGATCTGACGCCTGCGTCAAATATCCGCAGCGTGATCGTAATTGCACATTACGGGTCGAGCCCGTATCAACGCCACCTTCCCCCGTGACCCAGAGGTTCCATGATCCGTCTTGATTCGATCAGCAAGCAGAACGGCCAGCGCGTCATTTTCATCGAGACGAGCGCTGCCCTCCAGAAGGGCGAGAAAATCGGTCTGGTCGGGCCCAATGGCGCCGGCAAGACCACGCTGTTCAGGCTGATCACAAAGCAGGAATCTCCCGATGAAGGTCAGGTGTTCCAGGACCGCGGCATCACCATCGGGTTCTTCAGCCAGGACGTAGGCGAAATGGATGGCCGCTCGGTCGTGGCCGAGGTGATGGACGGCGCAGGCGAAGTCGCAAAGATTGCTTCGGAGCTGGCAGAGCTCGAGGCCGCCATGTGCGATCCCGACAGAATGGACGAGATGGACGCCATTCTCGAACGCTTTGGCGATGTGCAGGCGCGCTTCGAGGAACTTGGCGGTTACGGGCTGGACAGTCGCGCCCGCGAGGTGCTGCACGGCCTCGGTTTCTCGCAGGAAATGATGTCCGGCGATGTGGGGCTTCTGTCGGGTGGGTGGAAAATGCGCGTGGCGCTGGCCCGCATTCTGCTCATGCAGCCTGACGTGATGCTGCTTGATGAGCCAAGCAACCATCTTGATCTGGAAAGCCTGATCTGGCTCGAACAATTCCTGAAAAACTACGAGGGTGCGCTTCTCATGACGTCGCATGACCGCGCCTTCATGAACCGTGTCGTCAACAAGATCCTCGAAATCGACGGCGGGACGCTGACCTCCTACACGGGTGATTACGAATTTTACGAGCAGCAGCGTGCGCTGAATGAAAAGCAGCAGCAGGCGCAGTTCGACCGTCAGCAGGCGATGCTGGCGAAGGAAATCGCCTTCATCGAACGCTTCAAGGCACGCGCCTCCCATGCCGCACAGGTGCAGAGCCGGGTCAAGAAGCTCGACAAGATCGATCGCGTGGAACCGCCGCGCCGCCGCCAGACACTGTCTTTCGACTTTGCCCCTGCACCGCGCTCTGGCGATGCTGTTGCCACGCTCAAGCAGGTTGGCAAGGCCTATGGCTCACGCGTGATCTATCAGGATCTCGACCTGTTGATACGCCGTCAGGAGCGCTGTTGTATTCTCGGCGTTAACGGTGCTGGCAAATCCACGCTCCTCAAACTGATTGCAGGAGCCAGCGAGCCTGATTCAGGCAGTGTGAGCATTGGGGCCAGTGTGAAAATGGGCTATTTTGCCCAGCATGCCATGGATCTGCTCGATGGCAGCCGCACCATTTTCGAGACACTGGAGCACGCTTTCCCGCTTGCTGCCCAGGGCTCGCTGCGTGCTCTGGCAGGCGGATTCGGCTTTTCAGGGGATGATGTCGAAAAATATGTCAGCGTCCTTTCAGGCGGTGAAAAAGCCCGTCTCGTCATGGCCCTGATGCTGTTCGATCCGCCGAACTTTCTCGTGCTGGACGAGCCCACCAACCATCTGGATATCGACACCAAGGAAATGCTGATCCGGGCGTTGTCCAATTACGAGGGCACCATGCTGTTCGTCTCGCATGACCGGCATTTTCTGGGAGCACTCTCCAATCGCGTGCTTGAAGTCACGCCGGAAGGGCTGCACCGCTATGATGGTGGCTATCATGAATATGTCGCTGCCACGGGTCAGGAAGCCCCCGGCCTTCACGTCTGATCCGTGTCCGTCTGCCGGGCGCGACATCAAGCACCCGGCAGATGGCGTGATCCCGTCTTCCCGATAGCCAAACGCCTCGTGAGGGATCATCCGGTTTTTATGCAGGGTGCCGCACCAGACCCGGTACCCCAGCCACCCCGAAGCGATAACGGTCTGTCGCCCTTCGGAATTGCCCCCTCGCAGGGCGGCAGGCGCGCCGCGATAGGATCGAAGCGTCTTTTCTGTCCCCCGCTCAGGCGGTGATGAACGCGAACCGCTCGAGCAACGTCCAGGGGCCGCCTTCATAGCGCCAGAGACGAAGAGCCACCGCGTGGCACCTAACCGGATGGGGGGCCGTCTGTAGGTCTGCAAGAAGCGCACGGGCCTGTTCCGGGGACACCTTGTTCTGAACTGTCAGATGGGGCCGCCATGATGCGGCATCCTGGCGGGTCAGGCGCTCTCTCCCGACCTCAGAGACGAGATCCTCACGCAGCCGGGCAAGATCCGGCGATTTCATTGCATAGGCCACACCGCGCCCCAGAAGGTAGGGTGCACCGATCGTGATCTCTGGTGCCTCACCCAACGTCGCCAGATTCGCGCCGATGAGGCCGCGACACGATGATGGCAGGGCGTGAAACAGGGTCACATGAGCAGGGACGATATTGCGGGCTGCTGGAAAATGCGTGCTGCGCATGTTCTGCGCCCAATCCTGCGTAGCCGGGTCGAATTCCAGCGTCAGGATAAGCGGTGCGTCATTCCCCTGATCCATGCGGCCTGCTCTCCTCACATGCGTGACGGTATCTAACCGTCAAGACGCGAAAGAGCGTGGCGGGGTTGCCCCCCAAGACAGGCCACATGCTGGCAGACCGCCCGCCAGCCCTCCTCGAGGCAGTCTAATCCTGGCCTCCATCGCTGTTTCACCCGTTGAAAGCGATCATATCCGGGTGCCTTGTCATGATCAGGCGCGCAAGCCAGGTGCGATAGGGAAAGACGAGCGCCATGATCTGGCTGAAACCCCATGAGAGATGGCTGTCATCTGGATCGCTAATGCCTGTCTGGTGGATGACGTAGCCAAGCCAGTAGCTCGATACGATGAAGATATTGGCGACGAGCGGCGGTATGGCGTCATCCTCAATCGATAATGCCCGAAGCCGCCTGAGTTCCAGGACAAGACCAGTGACCCGTGCCGAGAGATCGCGATTCAGGCTCATAGCGGCGTCCTGAATCTCGGGTGCAAGGCGGAATACCGCGTTACCGTCGCGCATCAGCGCCCGATAATGCCAGCTGAGCGCGCACCATTCGCGCAAAAGGCTGATGGCCTGTTCGATGGCAGCAATGAGTTCGGCGCGATTGAATTGTCGATGGATGAATGGCCTGGATGAGAAGATCTCCCGCGCATCAGTCTCAAACAGGGCAAACAGAGCCTGCACGATCTGGGCCTTTGTCTTGAAGTAATAATAGAGGTTTCCCTCATTGATGCCGCAGCGCTCTGCAAGCTCACGCGTGGTGAGGCGATCGAACCCGACTTCATTGGCAACGACGCGCGCCTCCTCAAGGATTCGTGATCGTGTGGAGGGACCTCGCGCCATATCTACGCTCGCTTTCTAAGGTGATCACCTTATATGGTTTAAGGTGTTAGCCTTAGATAACGGAGTCCATCCGCAATGTCATCCCTGCTCAACCCCGTCCGATCCCTGCCGAGCCAGATCAAGGCGCTGCACGCCACGATGAAAAACCCGGTGGAGGCCCTGCCCGAGGCGGTCTATCACGAGCGTATCGTCGAGCGTCGCCTGATGCGACAGCATATCGTTTATGTCTGCGCGCCAGACCTCATACGAGAAGCGCTCGTGACCCGCAGCCATGCACTCGACAAGGGCGAAGGGCTACGCCGTGCCATCGGGCCCGGGCTTGGGCAGGGCCTGCTGACGGCCGAGGGCAGCCATTGGCGCTGGCAGCGTCAGGCTCTTGCCCCGGTTTTCAGAGCCAACGCCACAGCTGCCTTCCTGCCTGCCATGACGCGGGCCACTCTTGGCTGTGTGCTTGATCTGGCCAGACAGGGCGGCGTGGTGGCCATCGAGCAGATCATGATGCGGCTTACGGGACGCATCATTATTGAGACGATGCTGTCTGACCCCGAAGCCGTCGATGCCGACGCCATGGCCGACGGTCTGGCGGTATTTCTTCATCAGACGCGATGGAGCCTCCTGGGCGACCTGCTTGGCACCCCCGAATGGATGCCCCATCCGGGCAAGGCACGCGGCCTTGCCGCCGCCTGTGCCTTGCGTCGTGAGGCGATGGCCCAGATCTCACGCCGCCGCGCGGCGATGACACGCGATACGCCGTCCGGATATTCGACGCGGGAAAGCGCCCCGCAAAGCGATGGAGCGTCACCCCTGCCCGATGATCTGCTTGCGCGGCTCCTTGCGGCGCGTGACCCCGAGACGGGCCGGATGATGAGCGATGAGGAGATCATCGATAATCTGCTGACGTTCCTTACAGCCGGTCATGAGACCACAGCGCTGGCGCTTGCCTGGACATTCGACCGTCTCGGTCGTCACCCCGAGATCGCACGCAGCGTGCAGGCGGAAATCGATGCCGTGCTGGGAACTGATGATGTGAAGAGCACTGGGGGCGATGCGCTTGCTATGGAGCAGGTCCAGCAGCTCACCCTCACACGTGCCGTACTGCGTGAATCCATGCGTCTGACGCCACCGGCACCGATGATCGTCCGTGAAGTGAGCGAGCCCTTCGAACTGGAGGGGGTGCAGCTTCATCGCGGCACTCGGCTGATTGTGCCTATCTGCGCCCTGCACCGGCACAGGAGCTTATGGTCGGCACCCGAGATTTTCGACCCATCGCGGTTCATGACGCAGGAGGATGGCAAGGAAAAACAGATCGACCGCTTTGCCTATCTGCCCTTCGGCGCGGGGCCACGAATCTGCATCGGGTCAGGCTTTGCCGAAACCGAGGCCCTTGTCGTGATGGCGCTCATGCTCCGTCATGTCACCCTCACCCCGATATTGCGCGAAACCCCACCCGGCAGGATGGAAATCACCATGCGACCGGCGTCCCCACTGCTCATGGCGGTGAAGACACGCGGGTAGCGGGATTGCCGATGCTCAGTGGCCGGCAGTCGCTGCGGGGACTTCAGAATGCTCGTCATCAGCTGTCTTGGATGCGAAAGGGTGGAATGATGCATCCACCAGTTCTGTCATCCCCTGCACCTGAACCTCAAACTCGCATGGCAGACACAGCATGTTGCATGACACTGTCCTACCGTAGATGTTGGCAGAATCTTGGCGAAAATTCCCTGGGTTGAAAAGCGGGACAAGGTGCCACCAGAGACGATAGCCTTCCGTCCAGAGATGTTCGACCAGGGCAGGAGATTGGGCTGGTCTGTCATTCTCGACATAGAGCACGGGGCGGCAGCGAGAAATAGTTTCGGAAGCCCCCTTGAGCGCCTCGAGTTCGAAACCTTCCACATCAATCTTCATGATCGTCACATGCTTGTCTTCGAGCATGCTGTCAGCCCTGATACAGGGAACCTTGACTTGACCCGCCTTGCTGTCACGGGTCATCGAGACGCCGCCAAAATTACCTAATCGCTTGTAATCAGGGCGATCAAACCCCACGGTTCCTCTCTCCGCACCGCATGCGAAGGGCCATGCAACGACATTATCCAGAGCATTCAGCGCGAGATTGGCACATAGATTCTGAAACAGAAAGGGCTGTGGTTCGAATACAACAACATCGGCACCAGTTTCTCGTGCAGACTTCGCCAGTCCTACGGTTTGACTCCCATTATTGCCACCGATTTCGACTACCGTCCCTCCCTCTCTCATGAAGAGACGCATGAGTTGCAGTTCGGCCTCTCCGTACTCTCCATAACGTAATAGCGCCTGGCCGATATAGTAGTCGCACTTGTTTGCAAGCATTGGCCCATATCGGCCTTCGGTCAATTCATATGGCGTCAGAGGCTTAACCATATTTGCGCTTCTTTCATCCTATTTTATACGCTGTGAGCAACGCAAATGCAGCCGTCACATCGTTAATCGGGGATACTCATACCGCACCCTCGTTAAATTTTTTATTTGAAAAACATGACAAACTTTGCAGTGATGGACGAGTTACGAAATTGTGAATGGTACAGGGCGATCGAAGGTTGGTTAAGAAATCTATCATTATCAAAGTATGTAAATAATACTGAGCATTTTATGGGTTGTAGATATTTCTATAATCAGTTTTCTATTTACTCATCACGCATCAGTAAAAATTCTTATTTCTACTTGATGTCATTATCGGACCGACGAATAGACTGGCGGAAAGCCGCGCGAGGCGTGGTCTCAGACTGCTCATAAATCAGAATGAGTGTCCGCTATGGAGGATAGACGTACCCCGGATCATACGAGCCAATTATCCGTATCCGAATTTTGCACTTGCAAGATCCGTATTATCCGCCGGCTCGCTCATATTGTTACTGCGAGGGTCAGGCCGAGCACCTGAAAACACATTTTGCGGTGCAGCCAGAAGCGAGCCGTCAAATGCATGACGACTGGCCTTTTCCTCGGGGTAGGCAGCCGTCAGACTCTATATCGGGACAATTGCCTATCTGAGCCTTTTTCCTGCCCCTCCAACGCAGAGACACTACGATGAAAGGTCAGGATAGGGAGCTATCTTACAAGCCTGCCAATGGGGGCGGAACACGTGCGGCTGCAAGGGCTACCTGCTGACGTTCGGCAAGGGCCACTTCATCAAAATCCGCAATCAGTTCCTGGAAAAGCTTGTGCCAGTTCAGCTTGGCGCGCAGACGAAGGAAAACGCTCCCCAGACCGATGGCAGAGCGATCGACCAGCACGAATTCACGTGACGGACGCACGCCGCCCGTGCGCTTGAGCCCTTCATAAACACGTTCGGCAATATCACGCCCGAAATTCGGGTCGTCATTTTCCTGAATGAAACGTTCGCGGTCATCCATCAGCGGGCCATAGATGAAACGCGCCCACTCGTTCAGCACCGAGGCTGTCTCGCGCGATAGCCCCTTGAAGCCCCAGGCCTCATAAGCTGCAAAGGCCATGTCCTCATCGTTGTCACGCAGCGCATTGAAGAGGTCGATGATGCCCTTGATGAAGTGAGGCGGGAAAATCCGTATCGCACCGAAATCGAGCAGGTTGAGCCCCCAATCGGGGCGAATGGTGAAATTGCCCATATGCGGGTCACCATGGATAATCCCGTAGCGATAGACCGGTGTGTACCATGCCTTGAACAGCGCAGTCGCAATGGCATTACGCTCTTCCTGGGTCGGGTTCGTATCCAGGATCTTCTGGATACCCCTGCCCGAGACCCACTCCATCGTCAGCAGGCGACGGGTGGAAAGCGCCTCGACAGGCAGTGGTACCGTGACCTCAGGAATATGCTGCAGCATGTCGCGATAGAGCCGCATATGCGAGGCTTCGCGCTCGTAATCGAGCTCCTCACGCAGGCGCTCTTCCAGCTCGCGCACGACTTCATCCTGTTTGATGGCTGGCAGGAATTGCTGCACGAGCCCGACCACCACCCTGAACTGACGCAGGTCAGATTCCACGGCAGCGTTCATATCGGGATATTGCAGCTTGCAGGCGACATCCTGCCCCTCTGCCGTTACCGCACGATGCACCTGCCCCAGACTGGCCGCCGCCATGGCCTGATGGGAGAAGGAGCGAAACTGCCGCTCCCAGTTCACACCGAGTTCAGTCACCATACGGCGGCGCACAAAGCTCCAGGCCATCGGCGGGGCATTGGCCTGCAGTTCTGCCAACTGATTAGCATATTCCTCAGGCAGGGCACCGGGGATGGTAGAGAGTATCTGCGCGCCCTTCATGAGCGGCCCCTTGAGCCCCCCAAGAGCCGCACGCAGGTCATTGGCATGAATGGCCTGATTGGATTTGAAGCCAAGCTTGTTGCCAATCACGCGCGTCGCGATACCCCCAACCGTGCCCGAGGCACGCGCCATGCGCTTGATTTCGCCAAACAGGCCAGTCTGATCCAGATCCTTGGGTGTGCTCATCGGTTAAGCGCTCTTGTCCTGTTTTTCCTGAGCCTCAAGCTCGTCAATGAAGCCGGAGATCACATCCAGACCCTTGCGCCAGAAACCGGGATCGGTCGCATCCAGACCGAAAGGCGCCAGCAATTCGGCATGGCGCTTTGTGCCCCCGGCTTCCAGCATCGCCACATAACGATCCTGAAACGCGGCTGTTCCACCCTGCTTGTCCTGTTCGCTCTGATAAACGCCATAGAGCGCATTCACCAGGCAATCCCCGAACGCATAGGCGTAAACATAAAACGGTGAGTGCACGAAATGCGGAACGTAAGACCAGTAGGCGTCATAATCGGGAGTGAACTCGAAAATCGGTCCAAGACTGCGCGTCTGCACCTCGCGCCAGATTTCGCCCAGACGCTCGGGAGACAGCTCGCCGTTACGACGCTCATCATGCACCTTTACCTCGAACTGGTAGAAGGCAATCTGGCGCACGACCGTATTGAGCATGTCCTCGACCTTGCCGGCCAGCATGCGGCGCCTGCGCGCGGGGTCGAGTTCCTCGTCCAGCAGGGCACGGAATGTCAGCATCTCGCCGAACACCGAGGCTGTTTCGGCAAGGGTGAGCGGGGTCGAAGATTGCAGATAACCCTGCTTCGCTGCGAGAAGCTGATGCGCGCCATGTCCCAACTCATGCGCCAGTGTCATAACGTCGCGCGTGCGACCATGATAATTGAGCAGCACGTAAGGATGGGTGTCCGGTGTGACCGGATGGGCAAAGGCACCGGATGACTTGCCCGGCACTGGCGGCACGTCGATCCAGTCATTCTCCATGAAGCGCCCCACGAGCGCACCAAGGCGCGGGTCAAAACGCTCATAGGCATCGCGCACGATGGTCTTGGCATCTTCCCACGGGATCAGCCTGTCTTCGTCACCGGGGAGCGGGGCGTTGCGGTCCCAGTGCTGCAGCTTGTCGAGGCCAAGCCATCCTGCCTTGAGACTGTAATAGCGATGTGCCAGTCGGGCGTAATCAGCGTCGACCGCCGAAACGAGCGCATCGACCACCTCATCCTCAACCATATTTGCCCGGTTGCGGCTCGATGAGGGACGCGGGAAGCCCCTGAGGCCATCCTCGATGGACTTGTCCTTGGCAAGTGTGTTGGTGATCAGCACCAGGAGGCGCTGATTGGCCCCCAGAGCGCGGCTCACCTCACCGGCTGCGATACGACGCTTCTCCCGATCGGGGCTCGATAACTGGTTGAGCGCGTCACCCAATGGGCGCTCCTCACCATCAAGCGTGACCGTCAGGGAGGCCATGGTCTCGTCAAAAAGCCGGTTCCACGAAGCCCTGCCCGTCACCGACTTCTCGACCAGTACCTGTTCCACCTCATCAGAAAGCTGATAGGGCCGCCATACACGCAGGTCACGCAGGAAGGGAGCCCAGCGGGCGAGCTCGGCATCCTCCAGCAGCTTTTCCAGATGGGTATCATCCAACCGGTTGAGCTCAAGCGTGAAGAACAGCAGATGCGATGAGATCGCCGTCAGACGCTCTGTCATGCCCTGTGAGAAGCGCCCTGTGGCCGGGTCGGTCGTTCGCGCCGCAAAGCCAAGTTGCGCGAAGGCACCCAAGCGGCCCATGCGCTGGTCGATCTGCTCATACGCTACGATGGCAGAGGCCAGATCGCTGGCACTCGCTTCAGCCAGCCTGCCTTTCAAGCGTTCGGCGAAAGCCTTTGCCTGTTCATCGCACCAGGCGAGATCGTGCTCAATGGAAGGGTCATCGAGGCCGGCATACAGATCCGAGAGATCCCAGCGGGGCAAGGTAGGGCTGTCGGCTTGGGCCATGTCGTCGGGTCCTTGTTATCTTTGTCTGTCTCATCCCATCTGGTGACGACCAGAGGGGACAGAAAGAGGGGTATTGCCCCTGCCGTGCAAGAGTGAACGTCGCGTCCGGTAAATGACGCCCTAGCGGAAAGCCGGTTCGTCAAAGCCGCGCAGCTTGCGCGAATGGAGACTATCCACCCCCCGCTCACGCAGCAGGCGCATGGTCTCGATCCCCACCATGAGGTGCTGGCTGACCCGCTCGCGATAGAACGCATTCGCCATTCCGCGCAGCTTCAGCTCGCCATGCAATGGCTTGTCGGACACACAAAGCAGCGTCCCATAGGGAACGCGAAACCGGAAGCCGTTGGCCGCAATGGTGGCGGATTCCATATCCACAGCGATGGATCGGCTCATATTGATCTGGGTGAAGAGCGCCCGCAAACGGAGCTCCCAGTTGCGGTTATCGGTCGTCATGACCGTACCTGTGCGAAGCCTGGTCTTGATCTCGCGCTCGTCCAGCCCTGTCACACGCGCCATCGCCTCCTGAAGCGCCACCTGCACCTCTGCAATCGGGGGGACGGGCACCCATGTCGGCAGGTCGTCGTCGAGCACATGGTCGTCGCGCACATAGCCATGCGCCAGCACGTAATCGCCCAGCAGCTGGGTGCGGCGCAGCCCGGCGCAATGGCCTACCATCAGCCAGCAATGAGGGCGCAGAACGGCCAGATGATCGGTGATTGTCTTGGCGTTGGAAGGGCCAACACCGATATTGATGAGCGTAATGCCATCACCATCCGGGCGGCAGAGATGATAGGCGGGCATTTGCGGCAAGGAGGCTGAAGGCTGCCCCGACATACCGGTCTTGCTGTAGATCGCATCGCCCGGCTCGACGAAAGCGCTGTATTCGCCGCCCGCATCGACCTGTGCACGGGCATAATCGCGAAAGCCATCGACATAGCGCTGATAATTCGTCAGTAGAATGAAGCGCTGGAAATGACGGGGCGCCGTGCCGGTATAGTGATGCAGGCGCGCAAGCGAATAATCCGTCCGCTCTGCGGTGAAAAGCGCCAGAGCCCTTGGCGCGTCGGGGTCCGGTATGATTTCGCAATTGGCAATGCGATCATCTGTCGCATGCAGATCCGGTAAGGCGTAATTATCCTGCAGGATCTTTAAATCACTCTCAGTGAGGCCAGTCACAGCCTCTTCCATGACATAGGGCAGCGGCATGGGGCGACGCGAAAGCCCGACATGCACAGGCTGTCGGTAACATTCGAGTAAGTTCTCGATCTGGGCACGCCAATAGCTGCGAAAGAGCGCAGGGCGCGTCAGGGTGGTGCCATAGAAGCCGGGCTCAAGCAGGACGCCAAAACGCGGCTTCACATCATGGGGGATCGATCCGCGCGCGAGAGAAAAAGCGAGATAGGGATAATAGGACTCCGCAGGCTCACGCGCCTCGAAGGCCTTGCGCAGCCGGGATGCCCCCTCGTCGTAAAGCGCTTCGATCCGGTCAAGCGCTGCCTCGGCATCATGAAACGGCATGAAGCCTGAACCGACCTGGTCGAACATGCCATCCTGATCCGATACGCTCATCCTGCATCCTTCCCGTTTTTCAGCCCGCTCTTGAGGGGGTTGCGATCAGGCTAGCCCGAACTGCAGAACGACGATAGACGCAGATATCGGTACGTTATAACATAACAGCATGAGCCATCACGATTCCGCCTCGCCTGCCGCTATCCGTTCTGCGAACGTGCAAAGCCGACTCACCCCCGGGGCTGCTGGAAGAAGATCGTCCAGACGCAAGGCGTCTTCAGATAATGACGGCACCTGCCGCAAAATGATCTGGCGCAGGCTGGAAGGCGATTCATGGGAGGCGTTCGATGCCCTGCCCCGCGCCATTCGCCTTCGGTTGACCGAACATGTCTATGATGCCTGGTCGGTCAATGCTCTGGCGCTATGGCGACACTACAAGAAAGTGCATGGTGCAACCGAAAGGGCTGAACGGGCCATGATCCGCTATCTCGATTACTGTGAGAGACTTGAGCAGCAAGCCTTCATCGAGCGCCACGGCGCCCTAGCCCATCAGGCGGCGGGTGCCACACCGTTACGCTATGAAGCCTCGCGCCAGAACGCGTTCGTCGGGAAACGAGAGGCACTCTGAACTGGTCGTTTATTTTCCAATGACTATGCCGGTTGCGTTTAATTAACGCCCATCACACCATTGTCACGCACTCGATCATGGACAGTCTGCCATATACTCGCACTGTCATGCGTTATTCAGCATTTTATTCCTCTATCCGATTGAAAATTGATGAGGGTTTTCTGTACGAAGGCGTGCGTCCCCTGCAATCTTACTGCGTGAGGCCGCAGGATCGAGAGGGCTTGATCTTCTGAGCAATACCCAATCGACCGCCGGACTGGAGCGCCCCCCTCTTCTGGGTGCTCCCTATATCGCTCATCATCCTATGTGGCGGCGGGTTCTCTATGCCTGCATGGGTGTTTTCATGCCCATCATCGCCTCAACCCAGAATGCGCTTATCTCGGGCAATCTCGGGAGTGCCGCCGGTGAGGCGGGGCTGACCACAGCCGAAGCGGAATGGCTGATTGCGGCCTTTGTGGGGGCAGCGGCCTTCGCCAATCTGGTCGTCATCAAGGGACGCCAGCAATTCGGCGTCATGTTCTTTCTCATCACCCTGCTCGGGGTGAATGTGGCGACCGGACTGCTGCTGATCGCCGCCCCATGTTTCGCGACACTGATCATCAACCGTGCCAGCAACGGGTTGATGGTTTCGACCAGTGTGGCGGGCGGCGTCTACTACCTCATACAGGCGCTGCCGAAATCGCATCGCGTCATGGCCATTGCCATTGCCATCGCCTCGTTGCAGATTGCCAATCCACTGGCGGCATTGATACCTGTCGAAACATTGACCCGGGCGGGCAACCATGGATTTGCCTGCCTCGCTACGGCATGCGCGGCCCTGCAACTTGCTCTTGTGCTGCTTCTTCCCTTGCCAAAGACCAATATGGGTCGTGTCTTCGAGAAAATGGATGGCGTATCGGCGCTGCTCATGTGCGGCATGTCCGTCTGTCTGGCATCATTCCTGACCTTCGGTCGGACCATGTGGTGGACCGATACGCCCTGGATCGGGTGGCTGCTTGTCGGCACGATCGGGTTCAGCGCGACGGCACTTGGGGTAGAGCTCTGCCGTACACGCCCCCTCCTGCAGATTGACTGGCTAAGCACCGGCACGATCCTGCGTTTTGCGCTTGTCGCGATCATGGAACGGCTTCTGTTATCCGAACAGAATACTGGCGCAATCGGATTGCTGGGGCATGCTGGGCTGCTCAATGACCAGTATCATACACTTTATCTGCTGGTGATCCTCGGCATGGTGGCAGGCCTGACTGTCATGGGGCTCACCCTTTCGGCCCGGGCCATACCTTATCAATGCATCGTGGCCCTGCTCGCAATTGCGTTTGCTGCCTGGCTCGATTCAGGCAGCAATGGCCTGACACGCCCCATGAACATGTACCTCTCCCAGATGCTACTTGGATTTGGAACCACGCTCTTCGTCGGCCCGGCGCTGCTCTATGGTGTCATTCTGGTGCTCAAATCGGATACGAGCCATTTCATCTCGACCATCTATGTCTTTGCCATCACGCAAAGCATCGGCAGCGTCACCGGGGCGGCCCTGCTCGGCAGCATCCAGTATTATTACGAACGCTACGCCCTGACCGGATTCAGCTCACGTCTTGCTGACACAGCCAGCCTCTCCCTCGCCACGACGGGTCGTGGCCTTAGTGGCGTTTCCAGCACCCTTTCCGATCAATCCGCCATCATGGGGTATCTGAACCTGTTCGGTTTCGTTGCCACCCTGGCGCTTGGCGCCGCCATTCTGATCGGTCTCTTCCTCATCGGGCGGCATCTCATGCATCTGGCAAGCAAGCGCACTTCATGACCGACACGAATGCCTCTCCCCCTGATCAGCACGCCCCTCCTCCCGGCAAGCCGGCCCCTGCGACCGACAAACCGGCGACGATCTGGCATCCGCCGCGTCGGAATATCAAGGTACTGAGCCTGGTGGCACTGCTGGCCTGCATTGCCATCACCTGTGTGCTGGCAACCTTCGACCTTGCCCCTTTCAGGACCAATGGTGTGAGCACGGATGATGCCTATGTGCAGGGCCATGTCACCATCGTGGCGCCTGAAGTGCCGGGTTATATCGAGGGGGTTTTCGTGACCGACTTCGCCCCGGTGCATAAGGGACAGCTTCTGGTGCAGATTGACGAAAGCACCTATCGCGCCCGCGTGGCACAGTCCGAAGCCGATCTTGCAAGCAGGCAGGCCGCGCTGGACAATAACAGACAGAACCAGGCCTCGGCCCGTGCCCGGCTCGACCAGCGTCAGGCGGCCCTGATGACGGCACAGGCCCACCTGACCCGCAGCACGGCGGATCATCGGCGACAAGCGGCCCTCGTGGGCGATCAGAGCGTGTCGCGTGTGGAATATGATTCCGGCCTCGATGCCCTGCGTTCCGACCAGGCGGCACTGCGTCAGGCCCAGGCCGATATCCGTGCCGCACAGGCCGATGTGAAGGCGGCGGATGTGCAGGAAGCAGTTCTCAGCGCGCAGGTTCGTCAGGCTGCCGCAACCCTTGACTCGGCGCGCATCGACCTCGGTCGCACCCATATACGCGCAGCCAGTGATGGGGTAATTGGCCGCACGGGCGGCACGCATATTGGCGCCTATGTGGGGGCAGGCACCGCGCTCTTCTCTCTGGTCCCCCATGAGCGCTGGGTGGTTGCCGAGTACAAGGAAGCCCAGACTGGCAATATCCGCATCGGTCAGGCAGCCTCTTTCACCGTGGACGGCCTGAACGGGCAGAAATTCACAGGACGGGTTTTCCGTATCGCCCCGGCGACGGGCTCAGAATTTGCAGTCGTCAAACCGGATAATGCGACGGGCAATTTCGTGAAAATTCCCCAGCGTATCGGCATCTATATTGCCGTTGACCCGAACCAGCCCAACGCCGATCGCCTTGCTCCGGGCATGTCGGTCGAATCCTACGTCGCCACGCCGCCTCAGTCGTCTTCGGATAGCGCCCGGCCCACGGCTGACAACGGCACAGCGGGAACCCAGACGCCATGAAAACTGGTTATGGCTCGCGGCGATACTATCCCGCCAAAATCCTGACCGGGCTGTGCCTTTTATCGCTCAGTGCGACGGGGTGTCAGGAGGGGGATTTCAACCTGCCGAAAGGCTCTGCCGTGGTGGCACCGGCACAATGGCGGAAGGGTGACCAGGCAGCGGTGCACACGAAGCTCGACCCGCAATGGTGGGGACAGTTCGGCGACCCTGTTCTGGTGGCTCTTGTCGCCCATGCGCTGGACAACAACCCAGATCTCGCTCTAGCGGCTGAAAATGTCATGCAGGCGCGTGCACAAATGCGCCTCGCCCTCAGTGCCCAGCTTCCCCATATCGATGGTCAGGCTCTTGGTATCGGCAATAGCCGCCTCTTCGGATCGAATTTCAGCCAGTATATTCTTGGCGGTGGCCTGACATTCGATTTCGATCTGTTCGGCAAGCTGCGCGAGCAGACCCGTGCGGCCCGGATCCAGACCCTTGCCAGCGCTGCGAACAGGGAAGCCGTCCGTCTGGCACTGATCGGCGATACGGTACGTGCCTATGTGTCACTTCAGGCCTCGCGCACGGCGCTGGAAGTGCTGCAACGCACATTGATCGTTCGGCAGAATGAACTGGTCCGCGTGCGCCACCAGCTTGCCACCGGCTATGAGAAAACCAGCACCTTCGATCAGGCGAGCGCTCTGGTCAGCGACGCCCAATCCCAGATCGAGTCGACCCGCCTGCAGATTTCACAGCAGGAGAACGCCCTTGCCGTGCTTTTGGGCGAAATGCCCAGTGACGAGATGGCGCGTCTGACGCAAGGCAAACCGCTCGCCGCACTCACGCTCCCTTCAGCGGTAACCCCCGTTCCGGCGCGTCTGCTCGCCAACCGGCCTGATCTTATTGCGGCAGCAGACCAGATCATCGCAGCCGATCACTCCCTGCGCTCCGCCCGTGCCGCCTTTTTGCCCGATATCAGCATCAATCCCGGCATCGGGACGGCGGGGGGCACAACCCCCATCTCGGGCACGATCTGGTCTCTGGGCGGTAGCATGCTGGCGCCTATTTTCGAGGGCGGCGCTCTGCGCGCCCGCGAAAGCATGGCAGTATCGCAGCGCAACCAGGCCGCATGGAGCTACCGCAAGGTGGCGGTTCAGGCATTTCGCGAGGTGCAGGATGCCCTTACTGGCGTAACCCGACTGGCGGCACAGGAAGAGAGTCTGCAACGCAGCCTTGAGGCACGACGCCACACCCTTGAGGATGCCCGCAAGGAACTCGCGACCGGCTATGTCAATTATTTCGATGTCGCCAATGCCGAAACCGCAGCCTTGTCAGCCGAGCTTCAGACTGTTCAGATCAGGGCATCGAGACTGGCCGAAATCGCCACGCTTTATCAGGCAGCAGGCGGCGGCTGGACTCCGCCCAAGGATGTGCGCCCCCTGCCCGCTCATGGCGACAGGTCTTGAACGCGGATAGTCCATGACAATCGAAAAGCGCGCAGTCTTAAAAAAGGGCGCCAGTGCTTCTGCTTGGCGTTCAACGGACCCTGATATCCACCGCACTGCCCGCACCGGTGGCATCTACAAGGGCAATATGAACGAAGCCGGGGCTGTCCGGCTTCCATGACGGCGTGATCCCGACCGGTGTGTCGAGTGGTACGCCATTGATGAGCCAGCGATAGGGTTCCGTTCCCCCGCTGGCCACCAACCCCAACGGGGTGACCTGACCATCCTCGGCGAAGCACTCCACCACGCCTCCGTTGCCCGGCTGCACGATACGCGGCCCTGCATTGTCACGCGCCCTCACCAGAGCGGGCGACAGCGAGGCAGCGGGGGCCATGGCGTCCGGGTCTTCACCCCCGTCAGGAGGCAGGATGTCGAAAACATTCATGAGCAACGGTGCGCTGGTCCCGAGCCCGGTAATTCCGGGTACGGCGGTACCGTCGGGCCGTCCGCCCCAGACCACGACAATCCAATCCCCCCTCACCCCGACAGCCCAAGCATCGCGCTGCCCGTATGAGGTGCCTGTCTTGAAGGCCACGCGCTGGTCCTGCGTGTCGATGCGTCCTTTAGGCAACGGCGTGCCGCGCAGGATGGACATAATCTGATGGGCAGCATGACCGCCGATCATTCTCATCCCCTCAGAAGGCGCGACGGGCCAGTCCAGTCCGACCGGACGTGACATGCCGTGATTGGCAAAGATGGCGTAGAGCCGCGCCAGATCGAGCGGCGTGATGCCAACACCCCCCAGTGCGAGGGCCAGACTCGGCGGTGTCGCCGGAGGAAGTTTCAGCCTTATGCCGGCGGCATCGAGCGTTCCGGCAAAATAGGACGCGCCGATCATGTCGAGCGCCCTCACGGCTGGCAGATTATACGACCGTTGCAGGGCATTGCGTATGGTGGTCGTACCATGAAAGACGCGGTCGTAATTGCGTGGCGCGTAGCCGCCAAAGCGCGTGGCGCGATCCTGTATGAGCGTATCGGGCGCCAGATAGCCCAGCTGAAAGGCGAGCGCATAGATTGCGGGCTTGAGTGTCGACCCCGGTGAGCGCCATGAGGTGATCATATCCGCAGCGCAGCCCGAGCAGGCATTGCCGGCATTGCCTTGCCATGCCGCGATACCCCCGTCGCGCTGCGCCACCAGAACAGCCCATGTGCCCCCTTCCGGCGGGGGTGTCTGGCGCAGGATACGCGCGAGATTGCTCTGGATACGCCGGTCGAGCGACGCCTGATAGACGTTGCGCGTCCCCTGCCGCCACTGCCAGGTCAACGCACCCTGCGCCTCATGAGCAATTCCGGCGGGTATCACGGCGAAGGGCGTTGCCTCCCCTGCGGTGCGCAGGGATGGATGGTCCACAAGCAGGGCTGCAACGGCCCTGTGCGCCGCCTGCGGATGACGGTCGGGGCGCAGGGCTTCCGGATGACGGGCCATCACGATCAGAAGGGCCGCCTCCTCATCGCTCAGATGCAGGGGCTCATGCCCGAACCAGAGGAGCGACGCCGCGCGTATGCCCTCGATGTTCCGGCTTTCCGGCGCGAGTGTCAGATAGAGATCCAGAACACCCCGATGCCCGTAGCGCCATTCAAGCTGAAGCGCCCGCGCCATATCCTGAATCTTGCCGCGCCAGCTGTGGCGATGCGGGCTGAGCAGCCGGGCCGTCTGCATGGCCAGGGTCGAGCCGCCCGAGACGATATGGCCGCGGGTGGTGAGCTGATAACCCGCCCGCAACAGCGACAGGGGATCAATTCCCGGGTGCAGCCAGAAACGCCTGTCCTCGATCGCGAGCAGCATGGCGCGATAATGCGGATCGACCGATGCGGCCGGTGTGGCGAAACGCCATGCGCCATCGCGGCTCACTCGTCCGTCCATTACCTCGCCACGCCTGTCCTGCATCAGCAGGGCGAAGGCGCGGGCACGCGACATATCGGGCGGAAAAAGTCTGTCTGCCCCCCAGAGCAGCGCCACCGTCAGGGTGACACAACCCAGAAGGGCGCAGACCATCCGGCCTGACCGGGACAGACGGCGCGTCGGACGAGGCGCCGGACTAACCGCCGGTATCTCGCGCCCTTCGTTCATCGTGGGGCAATGACAATCCGGCTCGAAGCACTGCGCGCCATTACTGACGGGCTGAAACGGTCCTTCACCATTGTTTCAGGGCGCAGAAACTGCCCCGGCGCCACGGCGCGCACGATATAGGCCAGACGAAAGGCATTCGAAGCCAGCAGATTGGCATCGCTCGGGCGATAGGATCCGCCAGCGATATCGAAAGCGACCGTCAGACGATCATCCCTGATCGCGACATGATGCGGCACGGTGAGTTCACCCAACGAGGCAAACATGGAGCCACCCGATTGAGAAGCCTCGCGCCCGTCGTCATCGTCGGTTCCCTCATCACCGTCCCGGTCACGACCCATGCCATGCCCGTGTGCCTGCACAAGGCTCTCGATTTCCCAGCCTGCCGGAAGCAGATCGGTCAGAAGACAGTGATGCGCGTTCCGGTCCTGCGCCTCACCCTGCACCAGCACGATGAACCGGTCATTCTGGTGCCCCTGGCCAGGATCGTACGGGTCGCCGCTCATGGTCAGCATGGACACACGAAGCGTCATTCCCGCGTTGACTGGGTCCGGCGCCTCTCGCGGGGTGCCCGTCACGGTTTCGGTCAGCCAGAGTGGGGTCGTGCCGGTATTGGTCAGGCGATAACCCTGCAGTGCCGATGGTTCGGGCGCGAGGGCAACAGGCATGGCGATGGGGCGGGGCATCTCCTTGCCGTTGACGGCAATCCCGCGCGCCGGGTCGGGGCGTTCCATGGCGCGGGCCGCCTCGAGCATTGCTGTTGTGGTCTCGGCAGGCAGTGACGAGAGCGAGACGTCGAGCTGGCCGAAGCGATCGGTCAGTTTCTGCGCAAGCCCCTTGTTGCCACTCTCTGCCGCCAGCGGCACGAGACCGCCGAGATCACGCAGATAGATCCAGTAGAACGGATCGGAAGCCGCCGGACGACCCGAGCGGACCGGGCCAAGGGCATCGACCGCCATCCCGAACAGCGTGTTGCTCATGCCACGCTCATTCCCCAGCGAGAGCCCACCGGCGAGATGTCCAAGCGCCAGCGCATCGGCGAAAGCCGCGTTGGCTGCCGTATCACCCCAATAGATGCGCGATACGCCATTGCTTGTCCGTGCCGTCGTACGGTCACCCAGCGCACGCAGGGCCCCGATATCCAGCCTTCCCGCCCGGGCGAGGACATAGAGCGCATAAGCGCGTGTCTCAGGCGTGACCGCGCCTTCGCTATTGCGTTCATCCCGGCTCGCATCCCCGGGGCTCTGGGCCTGGGAGGTCTCCAGCCAGTCCAGCGCACGATCGAGCGCAGGCGCAGGCACCCCGTATCCAGCCTCTTTGGCATGGACGAGAAAATCGACCACATAAAGCTGCTCCCAGGGGAACAAGCGGCCGTCATTCAGTCGCCATGAGCCAAAACGCCCACCGGCATCCTCGCGATCAACGAGCATGGCAATGGCACTGTTGATCCGTTTATCCGCCCCTTCGGGTACGGTCAGCCGTGCCAGTTCATCATGCCCCTTGAAGGCCAGAAGCCCGCGTGCCGAGGCTGCAAGCGATACGCTGTCAGTCCCATATCCGGCCTCGAGCGTCTGAAGCAGGCCGATCGTGTCAATCCCGTGCACCCCGGAATAGCCCAGCGTCACGTGCGAGCTGCCGGGCTCGAACGGTGCCAGCAGATCGGCCGAAGCCTCGTAGCTTTCACCGGGTGCCTGCGGCTTGACCACCGAGCGGGTGAAGGGCAGATGGCCCGGCCTGACCTGAAGATCCCAGCCTCGTGTCAGCACCGGCCGACCGGCCTTGTCCTGCACCCTGATCGTCATATGGGCGATGCCCGAGTCACCGGCCTGCAAACCGGCACGAAACGACTGGCGTCCGCCCTTGGCGAGATTGGCTTCGAAATGCCCGGCCCCCGTAATGCGGATCGGCCCTGTGGCGCTCAGGGTTGCCGTATAACGTCCAGCCTCGCCTTCGGTATTGACGATCGAGACCAGACTGTCGGTCACGTCACCCGGCGCCAGGAAACGCGGCAGGGTAAGATCGGCAAAGACCGGGTCACGAACGAGCACGTCGGATTCCGCAGTGCCCAGGGCGTCGTCCGACCAGGCCGTGACCATCAGATGCAACGTGCCCTCGAAATCGGGAATATCCAGCGGTATGACCGCATGACCCGAATCATCCGTGGTAATTACGCCCGAGAACAGCGAGACGATACGGGTGGACGTGACAGAAAGCCCGCCCCCGCCATCGCCGCCCTCATCACCACCTTCGCGAATCTCGCCGCCCTGTCCGACCGGAGTCATGAGATGCGCGTAGCTGTCGCGTATATCGAGCGCGAAGGCGCGGCGCCCATAAACCAGATCGAACGCATCTGGCAGCTTCCACTGCGTCAAGGCGAGAATACCCTGGTCCACCGCCGAGACCACCAGATGAACCTTCTTACCCCCCGTGATGGTCAGGGGAAGCACTGCGTGACCCTGCGGCCTCAGCACAGCCGGTGCATCGAGTGCAATTTTGAGGTGATGCGCCGACTGGTCCAGACCGATATAGCCAAGCCCCACCGCCCGTGACGGCTCATGCGGACGCGCAGGCGTATCGAGCGGTCGATAGGCTGTAACGAGCACATAGGCGCCACCGGGCCAGCCCGCTTCCGCTTTCACCGGGATATCCAGTCCGCCTTTGGGCAGGGTGACCGTTTTCGTGCTCTCGACCTTGTCTGTCGCGATCACAATCTGTGCTTCGCCTGCAAAGGGCGCCTGCACATGCACAATGGTTTCACCACCCACCGGCAGGATCTTGTCGCGCACGGTCAGGCTCAGGCGATCAGGCGCATTGGGTTTTTCGGTGGAATCCGACCACCAGCCTGTCACGAAGCGGGATGAACTTGCTGCGTTGCTTTGCGGGTCACTCAGGATGACGCGATAGCGTCCGCCATCCAGTTCGGTCGCGAAATGCGCCCGCCCCGAGGTATCTGTTGTCAGCGTGCCATTCTGGAGCGGCTCATCAATGACATGACGAATGAAGTGCCAACCTTGGCTGTTCCTGATCCAGTCATAGGTCTCGTTTTCACGCACGATTGTCCATTTGAGGACGTGATTGGCCAATGGCTTGTTGTCGGGATTGAGCGCGATCACATCAACGGGGACTGAGCGGGTCTCCAGTTCCCCCCCGCTTGCAGGTGGGGTGACACGCACGCCGATCAGCGGCCTGTCGCGACGGATAGGCAGCGTCAGGATCTTGCTGACACTGCGCCCGGCAGGATCGAACAGGCTGAGGCGGATTTCTGCCTTGAGCGGCAGTGTGAGCCCATTCGGGATTTCGGGCAGGACGCTCAGCGCGGCGTGGCCTGAAGCATCCGTGTCGGGTACTGCAAGGCTCTGCTGGTCAGGGCTGAAATTCTGGGTCTGCAACCCGAACACGAAGCCTTTCGCCTCTGCGACGGGGGTCTCATCACGCATGACACGCAGGACGCCCTCCCCCCTCAGATGCGCAGCCGGGGCGCCGTAGAGATAGCGCCCTTCAACCGCGATGCCGAGCTTCTGCCCCTCGGTAATGAAAGGGCTGGCCGGGGTGGCATCGACCGCGATGGTCTGGGGGACGAAATCCTGCACCAGAACCGAGGCGCGTCCCACGGGCGGTGACGTGGGATCGACATAGGCCTCAAGCGTCCAGTTTCCTGCTGCGGCTGCGGCCGAGAGGGCGAGGCTGGTGACAAGGCCACCAGAGGCTTGTGGTTTCAGGTGAAGGGTCTGCGCCTTCACGCCATCGGGTCGACGCAGGACGAGGTCGAGCGGCAGATCCGGCAGCGCACGACCCTGCGCATCGCGCAGGATCAGGGTCGTATTGATGGTCTCGCCGGGACGGTAGATTCCGCGATCAGTCGCGATCACCGCCTGTTGCGGCCCCGGTGCCTTATGCCCTTCAGCCCCGCGGTCGGAAAAATCGAACCACGCCTGTGTGAGGGAGGACGTCGCGTAATCTCCGGACGGGCTCATGGCGATGAGCGAGACCGGCTGATCCGCCCCCTTGCCCTTTATCAGCCCAACCGGAAATGCAACCCCGCCCGTTGCATCGCTGACCGCCTGACCAAGGTCATCCCCCCCTTGGGACACGAGCCGTATCGAGACACCCTTCATGGGCAGAGCCGTCGATAGCGCTCTGGCGAAGACATGCAGGCCGTCCGCACCACGCATGGTGGTGAGCGCCATGTCACTCACATTCACCCAATGAGCGGCGATAGGGAGGCTCTCAGTCTCATCATAGCTGTCACTGGTACGCGGCGGGGTGTGAGGCGCAGCGATACGGCTATCGCTCTTGGGTGTGCGCGCGGTTTCAGCCGTGACGAGGTAAAGCCCGGGCTTCTTGCCCGCAATCACACGCGCAATTGGAAAGGCAGTGACGGTCGTGGCATTGCGCGTGCCCGGCGTATCCATCGTCCCGGTCCAGATCTGGCTCAAACGTTTTTCGCGCAGATTGTTGAACTCATAGCCTTCGAGCGAGGTGACGCCCGTATCGACGCGAGGATAACTCTCATCGCTGGTCATGCTCTGCGTCGCTGTAGGCGACAAACGCCATACGCTCACACGCACACGCTCGATATTGACGGTTCGCACATCAAGGCCGGCCACGCTGTGACGGGGCAGGATAAAGCCCTCACCTGCAAGACTGAGGCTTGGTGTCCGGTCACCTGTCGCCATGCTGACCACCACCGGATCAGCCAGCACATTGCCGCGCGCATCATGCATGCCGCTGGTGAGCGTAACGTTATATCGGGTGGCCCAGGCCAGACCACCAAGGCACAGATCGCGGTTGCGCAGCGAGATTTCAGGCCTCAGGCTGGGCGTGATCTGCACATGATCGGCATAATGTGGGCCTGCCCGGCTATCGAGCGGCGCAGCAAAGCGCAGACAGAACTCCGGGCTTTTACCCCCGGTATTGAGCAGACTGCGCTGAAACTGCATGGGCGCGGCAAACGCGGCCCCCGTGGCCAGAACGCTGATGAGCACCGAACCGAGAAGCGGCGCGCAAAGCACTGCGACCCTTGCAGGGATACCGGGAAATTTCCGCGTCATGGACCACGCCTCTTTGTCTGACCTTCGGCGTTTTTGATGAACCCGACAGGAAAGAAAGGCAAGTAACCAGTGCCTGCATTATTTGAAATCTGGCGATCGTCAGGCGCCACAGGCTAGCGAACACAGACGATCGGCCTATCTGACAAATTGTATTACATATTTATTGAAAATCATCTGGCCGGTGATGGCGTGTCCCATAGGCTAATGACTCTGTCACAATATCCAGCGGTCTCAGATCGAGAGCGCAGTCCTGCGCCGTAATCAGCGCCGCAAAGCTGTCATACACCCCGTCATATTCGCGGCTCTCGGCGAGAGGCATCATCTTCCCTCCCAGAGAAAGCCTCGCGCCCCCTTCCGACATAAGAAGCTGCACCCCATCCGGCATCGTCCAGATAATTTCCCAGATCTCGTTTTCCCGCTCATGCCGCCAGTCGAAACTGGCCGATACGGGGCAACGGGTCCGCGCACCGACAAGGGCGAGACGGGCCCGCGCCGGTGCCTGCTGCTGCGCAAAGAAATCGAGCGAGGCCTGCTCGAAAACGAGCGCCTCGGGGCTGACGGCACAGAGAATGGACAGGGCATTGATCCCTGCGTCGAAAACCCCCAGCGCGCCCGGACGCCAGAGCCAGTCCGCGCCGGGATGCCATTTATCGGCATTTTCCTTCCAGCTGATCTCCACCCTGACCGGGTCATTCTCTTTCAGCAAAGCTGCAACATTCGGCACCGCCGCCGCATGAACCGAATGCCATGCTGCAAACAGAGTGAGTCCACGCTGACGCGCTTCGGCCAGCAGCGCCTGCGCCTGGCTGCGCGTCAGGGTCGGAGGCTTTTCGAGCAGCACATGCCACCCCGCCTCAAGCGCCTGCATGGCGAGATCATAACGCATGGAAGGCGGCGTGCAGATAGCGACGGCATCGATGTCGAGATGACTTTCGATCAAGGCCTCTATGGATGCAAATACCGGCACCTCCATCGTGACCGGCACGGGTGATACCGCCGCCGCCAGATGATAGGCCGCACTCGCAGCAAGGGCGGGGAGATGCTGCTGACGCGCAATCTGCCCGACGCCGATAACCGCAATCCTGATCATGATATCGTCTCCCGGGTTACCGACGCATGGCGGCGCGGCACGGAACCCCAGCTGGCATAGAAAAGAAGATAGAGGTAACAGGCGAAGGGCAGGAGATAAGACAGGGATAGACCGATATGGTCTGCCAGCACGCCCTGGAATATCGCCGCTGCCCCACCGGCGATCGCCATGATAAGCCACCCTGCCCCCTGCTCTGTTTGTGGGCCGAGTTCCGCAACACCAAGCGAAAAGATCGTGGGGAACATGATGGAATGGCACAGCCCGGTCAGGAGCAAGGCCCACATGGCAAGCCCACCACTCGACGAGACCACCACCAGAACGAGCATGGCCCCGGCAAGGCTGGCGAGACCTAGCATCAGATGCGGGCTAACACGCCGCATGAGGGCCGCACCGACAAAACGCCCCACCATGGCCCCACCCCAGAAAAAGGCCACGTAATGCGCTGCCTGGGCATGGCTCATATCGCCAATCTGTTTTTGTGAGATGAAATTCACCAGTGTGCTGCCAATGCCAATCTCGCAGATCATGTAGAGGAATATGGCGGGCACGCCCCAGAACAGATTGCGATGACGCCACACACTGTGCTGCGTCCCGGAGGTTGCCACCTTGCGGCTGCCCGCATCGATGGACGGTAGTGGGAAACGCCAGACAACCAGCGCCATGGCCAGCAACACGAGGGCGATCAGCCCGTAAGGCAATTGCACCATCTGGGCATCCTGGATGTGTTGCCCCGCCGTCTCGGCAAGCTGGCCGCCTGTCGAGTTCTCATGGCTGCGCCCGAAGATCAGGATGCCGCCAAACAGCGGCGCAAGCGTCGTGCCGAGCGAATTGAACGCCTGAACCATTGTCAGGCGGCTCGAAGCCGAGGCCTCATCACCAATCACCACCACATACGGATTGGCTGCAACCTGAAGTAGCGTGATGGCCGCAGCCAGCAGGAACAGCGCGACTAGAAAAAACCCGTAGGAGAAAAACGCGCTGGCCGGGATGAAGAGCAGGCAGGACGCTGCCATGCCGACAAGCCCGAGAATGACCGCGTTCTTGTAGCCAAGGACCGAAACAAGACGCGAGGCAGGCAGGGATATGACCAGATAGCCGAGATAGAAGCAGAACTGCACCAGAAGGGAGGCGGTGTAGTCGAGCGAGAAAGCAGCCTTCAGGTGGGGAACGAGAATGTCGTTGAGGACAGTCGCAAAGCCCCACATGAAAAAGACGCTTGATAACAGGGCCAGAGCGGCAACCGATGACGCCGCGCCCTTTGAAGTCGAGACTTGAGACGGCATGAATAACCCTCAAAGAAGAGACCCTGCGATCTACTGACCGAGGGAGAGGGCTAGACCCTACCGAATGACTTTTCGGTAATAAAATAGATATTCAGAGGCAATATATGCCTGTTTGGCTATGAATGGGCATTATGGGCGTCGCCTCAAGCGATCCCGTAATGCCCTGTCCGCTCAGGCGGAAAGCGCCTCCTGCTTGCCCGGCAGTTCGTAGCCGATGATGCGGGCATAATCGCGCGGAACGACTTGCCAGAACTGCGACAGTACTCGATCCCAACGATGCAGAAGCTCGGCTGCATAGGCGCTGCCGGTCTCATCGGCATGACGCTGCACGAGCGAACGGAGGTTCTCTTCCCATACGCTGCCGGGCTCGATACGCGCCCAGAGAAGCGTATCCGGGTTCACGCGGCGCTCGAACATCTCTTCCTTGTCGAGAACGAAGGCCATGCCGCCCGTAAAGCCGGCACCGAAATTATCGCCGATATGGCCGAGGATCACGACTGTCCCGCCAGTCATGTACTCACAGCCATTAGAACCACAGCCCTCGACCACAGCTGTCGCACCCGAGTTACGCACAGCGAAGCGCTCGCCTGCCTGCCCGGCTGCGAAAAGCGACCCGGCAGTGGCACCGTAAAGCACGGTATTGCCAATGATTGCGTTGTCTTCCGACCGCCACGGTGCAGTGGGGGACGGACGAACGACAATGGTGCCACCCGACAGGCCCTTGCCAACGTAGTCGTTCGCATCACCCACGACATCGAGCTTGAGACCCTGCACTGCGAAAGCACCCAGCGACTGACCTGCCGAGCCACGCAGGCGCAGGGTCAGATGCCCCTCAGGCAGGGTCTTCATGCCGAATTTGCGGGTGATCAGCGACGAAACACGCGTGCCGATGGCGCGATGCGTGTTCTGCACCGTGTAGTGCAGATGCAGCTTCTCGCGATGATCGAACAGTGGTGTGGCATCGGCGATGACCTGAGCGTCGAGCGTCTCCGGCACCTCGTTGCGGCCCTCACGGGTACAATAACGTGCATCCGGCCCCGGATCGGCCTGAACCAGCAGTGAGTTCAGATCCAGATCGTCCAGATAATCCGCACCGCGCGAGACCTGACGCAGCAGATCGGTGCGGCCGATGATTTCCTCGACGCTCTTGAAGCCAAGCTCGGCCAGGATGTTGCGTACGTCCTCGGCAATGAAGGAGAACAGATTGATCACCTTCTCGGGTGTGCCCTCGAACTTGGCGCGCAGCGCCTCATCCTGAACGCACACGCCCACCGGGCAGGTATTGGAATGGCACTGGCGCACCATGATGCAGCCCATGGCAACGAGCGCCGCTGTCCCGATGCCGAATTCCTCGGCACCCAGCATGGCGGCCATCACCACATCACGCCCGGTCTTGAGACCGCCATCGGTACGCAGGGTCACGCGATGGCGCAGACGGTTGAGTGTCAGCACCTGATTGGCTTCGGTCAGCCCCATTTCCCAGGGCAGGCCCGCATATTTGATGGAGGATTGTGGGCTCGCCCCCGTGCCACCGCAATGGCCCGAGATCATGATCGCATCCGCCTTCGCCTTGGCCACGCCAGCAGCAATCGTGCCAATGCCGGTACGGGCCACAAGCTTGACCGTGACAGTCGCCTCCGGGTTGATCTGCTTCAGGTCGTAGATGAGCTGAGCCAGATCCTCGATGGAATAGATGTCATGATGCGGCGGCGGCGAAATGAGCGTCACGCCAGGTGTGGCATGGCGCAGCTTGCCGATGAGTTCCGTCACCTTGAAACCGGGCAGCTGCCCGCCCTCGCCCGGCTTGGCACCCTGAGCGACCTTGATCTCGATCTCGCTGCAATTATTCAGATATTCCGCCGTGACACCAAAGCGCCCCGAGGCCACCTGCTTGATTTTCGAGCTGGCATTGTCGCCATTCTCACGCGGCGTGAAGCGCGACGCGTCCTCACCACCCTCGCCTGAATCCGACTTCGCGCCGATACGGTTCATGGCGATTGCGAGCGTCTCATGCGCTTCCGGGCTCAGTGCGCCGAGCGAGATGCCCGGTGCCACGAGACGACGGCGGATGGAGGTGATGCTCTCGACATCTTCCACCGGGATCGGCTCGCGCACGCGGCGGAAATCGAGCAGATCGCGCAGAGCGGTCGGCGGCTGGCGACGCACGGCATCGGCGTAACGCTTGAACAGTGAGAAGCTGTCGGTCGAGACGGCCGTCTGGAGCATGTGAATGAGCTGGCCGCTGAAGGCGTGAACCTCGCCCTTGCGACGCAGCTTGTACAGACCGCCAATCGGCAGGGCGTCCACACCGCCCGCATAGGCCGTTTCATGCGCCTTGAGCGCATTGCGGGCCAGACCGGGCAGACCGATGCCCGAGATGCGCGACGGCATGCCGGGGAAGAACTCGGCCACGAGCGCGCGCGACAGGCCAATGGCCTCGAAATTATAACCACCGCGATAGGCCGAAACGATGGAAATGCCGGATTTCGACATGATCTTGAGTAGACCCTTGTCGAGCGCCTTGCGATAACGCTCCACTGCCTCGCGCAGGGTAAGATCGCCAAACAGGCCGCGCTGCAAGCGGTCGGCGATACATTCCTGAGCCAGATAGGGGTTCACCGTGGTTGCCCCAACACCCACCGTCACCGCCATGCCATGCACGTCCATTACATCGGAGGAACGGACATTGAGCGAGGTGAAGGTGCGCAGCGACTGACGCACGAGGTGGATATGTACGGCAGCGGTCGCGAGGATCATCGGGATCGCGACGCGCTCCTCGTTCTGCCCCTCATCGGAGAGGAAGAGATGGGTGCAGCCACCGCGCACATAATCCTCGGCCTCGTGACGGATGCGCGCGATGGCGTCGCGCAGCCCGGCCTCGCCATCGGCGGCGCGGAAGGTGCAATCGACCGTCGCACCATCCTTGCCACAGAAATTGCGCAGCGCCTCGAACTCACCCGTGGTGAGCACAGGGCTTGGCAATTGCAACAGGTCGCACTGCTCGGGCGACTGGTCGAGAATGTTGCCCAGATTGCCAAGGCGCGTGACGAGGCTCATCACGTTCATTTCGCGCAGGGAATCGATAGGCGGGTTCGTGACCTGACTGAAGCCCTGACGGAAGTAATGGGCCAAGCCGCGATAGGTGCTCGACAGAACCTGAAGCGGTGTGTCGTCACCCATCGAGCCAATGGCTTCTGCCGATGTCTCGACCATGGGATGGAGAATGGTCTCCATTTCCTCATGCGTCAGGCTCATGGCCAGCTGGCGTCGGCGCAGCTGATCGGCGCTGAACAGGACCGGCTCGGCGACATCGCCCCGCACAACGGAGCTGATATTGCGAATATGCTTCGTCCAGGCGGTGAAGTCCTGACGCTCGGCCAGAAGATCAAGCAGTTCCTGCGGCGCGTAGAGCTTGGCTTCCTGCAGGTCGAGACCCAGCGTCTCGCCCGGCCCGAGGCGCCCCTTCATGCGCGTATTGGCGTCCTGCACGCGCACCATACCGGCTTCGGAACCCACGATCAGCAGATCGTCCTGCGTGATGGTGTAGCGCAGCGGGCGCAGACCCGCGCGGTCAAGACCGGCAACAACCCAGCGCCCATCGGTCGCACAGATAGCGGCAGGGCCGTCCCATGGTTCCATCACGGCATTGCAGTAGGAGAACAGCGCCCGATGCTTGTCAGTCATAGCGGCATTGCCACCGGCACTGGCAGGCACCATCAGCGTCTTGGCCATGGGGGCATCGCGCCCGGCATGGGTGAGCAGCTCGAACACGTTGTCGAACATGGCGGTATCTGAGCCCGCCGCCTGAACGACCGGCTTGAGATCGCTCATATAGGGGTCAAGTTCGGCATTCGCGAGGCGCGTCTCGTGGCTGCGCATCCAGTTCACGTTACCGGAAAGCGTGTTGATTTCACCATTATGCGCCAGACGGCGGAAAGGCTGGGCCAGCTTCCAGGTCGGGAAGGTATTGGTCGAGTACCGCTGGTGGTAGATCGCAAAGCGCGAGACGAAACGCTCGTCCAGCAGATCGGGATAGAAATCCGTCAGGTTCTCGGCAAGGAACATGCCCTTGTAGATGAGCGAACGACATGACAGCGAACATACATAGAGATCGACCTGCGCAGCTGCCGCGGCCTTCTCGATACGACGACGGATGACGTAAAGATCGCGCTCGAAATCAGCTTCCGAACGGTTCAGGCGGTTACGCACCATGATCTGCTCGATCTCGGGACGCGTCGCATTGGCCTTCTCACCGATACAGGCCGTGTCGATCGGCACCTGACGCCAGCCATAGATGCCATAACCGAAATCGAGGATCTCGCTTTCGATGATCGCTCGTCCTGCTTCCTGCGCGGCCAGATCGGTCTTGGGCAGGAAGATCATGCCAACGGCAATACGACCCTCGATATGGTCATCACCGGCGCTGTGAATCGCCTCGGCGAAGAAATCCTGCGGGATCTCGACATGGATGCCCGCACCGTCGCCGGTCTTGCCATCGGCGTCGACCGCACCGCGATGCCAGAGCGCCTTGAGCGCCGCGATACCGGCCAGAACCACGTCACGACGGCGCTTGCCGTCCAGTGCCGCCACGAGCCCGACGCCGCAGGCATCACGCTCCATGGTCGGGTCATAAAGGCCTTCGAGGGCGCGGACATTGTCCTGATAGGACTGGATGAAGCTCTTCTCGGTCATGGCCCTTACTCCGCCGCCACTGCCTGTGCGGCATGGTCTGATGTCATGCTCTCTGTGCCAGAGAGGAATTGGTGCATTTCGGCTGCTGCCTCGCGTCCGTCGCGAATGGCCCAGACCACAAGCGAGGCTCCGCGCACGATATCGCCGCCTGCGAAAACGCCCGGCACGCTGGTCTCGAAACGTCCCGGTGTGACCTTGAGCGTGCCCCATTTGGTCACGGCCAGCTCCGGCGCATTCCAGTCACCCGGCAGATCCTCTGGGTCGAACCCAAGCGCCTTGATCACCAGATCGGCCTCGATCACGAAACTGCTTTCCGGCACGGCTTCGACCGACTGGCGGCCTGAAGCATCGGGCAGGCTCAGCCGCATCTTGTGGGCGCGCACGCCGCTGACGGTACCATCGCCGAGGAATGCCTCGGGAGCCGCAAGCCAGGCGAAGTTCACGCCTTCTTCCTCGGCGTTTTTCACTTCCTGCACCGAGCCGGGCATATTGGCGCGGTCACGGCGATAAAGGCAGGTCACTTTTTCAGCACCCTGACGGATGGAGGTGCGCACGCAATCCATGGCCGTATCACCACCACCGATCACCACCACATGCTTGCCCCTGGCGTGCAGCACAGCATCATCGCCTGGCGTCTCATGATAACCACGGCGGTTGGACGCCGTAAGGAAATCGAGCGCCTGAACCACACCGCCCAGTCCGCTGCCCGGCACGGCTACCTCACGTGAGCGATAGACGCCCGTCCCCAGAAAGACCGCATCGTGTTTCTCACGAAGCGCCTCGAAGGAAAGGCCGCCCTCACCTTCCCCAATGGGGGTGGAGAGATGGAAGACAATGCCCTGTGCCTCGAGCAACTCATGGCGACGGGCCAGCACGTGCTTTTCCAGCTTGAAGCTCGGGATGCCATAGACCATCAGCCCGCCGACGCGATCATGACGGTCATAGACATGAACCTGATAGCCAAGGGCGCGCAGCCATTCTGCCGCAGCGAGCCCGGCCGGACCGGCGCCGACCACGCCGATGCTCTGTGAACGCTCGCGAGACGGCAGGCGCGGTTTGACCCAGCCCTGTTCGAAAGCCGTTTCAGTGATGAACTTCTCGACGGCACCGATCGTGACCGCCTCGAAATCCTTCTGGATGACGCAATTGCCCTCGCACAGACGATCCTGCGGGCAGATGCGCCCGCAGATCTCAGGAAAGGTGTTTGTCGCCGAAGAAAGACGATAGGCTTCTTCCAGACGGTTCTCGGCCGTCAGCTTCAGCCAGTCGGGAATGTTGTTGCCCAAGGGGCAATGGACCGAACAGAAAGGTACGCCGCATTGCGAGCAACGGCTGGCCTGACGCTCGGCATGATCGACTGCGAAAGCGCGGTAGATTTCGCCGAAATCCTCACGGCGTTCGGCAGCGTCACGCTTCTCAGGCATCTCCTGCGGCAATGACACAAATTGCAGCATACGTTCGGCCACGACACGTTCTCCCCAAGGGCGAGCGGACGCATGTCGCCCCGCTCGAAAAACATGACGGACAGGTAAGACAAGCTCACGAACCGTATAAGTAACCAATGCTTACCTATCGCCGGTCATATTGACGATTTATGGCGCGAACACACAGAAATATCGCATTATTAGGTCCGGAACGGACCTTTTATTTGCGAACCATTCTCAACACGCTGATTTGGCTCAGATATTCCGGTGCCACATCATACACACTCCGGGGAACGACTCCGAGGGTTTCGAGGGTCTCAGCCCCGGATGACACGATATTGTCCTGCGAAAGCATCGCGAGCTGATCCCGCGTCAGCAGCTTACCCGGCAGAACCTCCATCACACTGGCCTGTACCTGCGCGACACGCTCCGGCACCGTCAGGAGCCGGGGTGTGCGCCCCACGGACTCCGCTACGAAGGCCATGATCTCGGCCATCGTGAGACGATCGGGGCCGCCGAGCTCGAACAGCCTTCCACCCAGACCACTTTCCGTCAGGGCGAGCGCGGCAGCCTTCGCGACATCCTCGACATAGACGGGCTGAAGGCGGGTCTCGGGAAAGTAGACAGGCAGGACAGGCAGGACTTTTGCCATGAGGCCAAACATACGCAGAAAGCTGTCCTGCGGACCGAACACAACACTTGGGCGCAGGATTGTCGCCTCGGGGAAGGCGGCTTTGACCCTGCGCTCGCCCTCTGCCTTGCTACGCCCGTAACGTGAAGGCGAATCAGGCGCAGCACCGATGGCCGAAACCTGAACGAATCGCTTCGCGCCAGCAGCACGCGCCTCTTCAGCCACGCGTTCCGGTGCCTCGGCGTTCATGCGCTGGAAACTCGCCCCGCCCTTCTCTGTGAGAATCGAGACCAGATTGATGGCCGCCCCGGCACCCTGCAGGGCTGCACGCACCGACGCACGATCCGTCACCGAGGCATAAACAGGCAAGACCGTTCCCGGCGGTGATTCGGCGACAAGAGAGCCTGCCTTGTGCGGTGCACGTGAGGCCACGCGGACATGATGCCCCTTCGCGACGAGCTGGCGCACGAGTGAGCGCCCGATGAAGCCATTGCCGCCGAATAAGGTGATGACCGAGTTTTCCATAAAAAATCCTCTTTTTTCAACGGGGGGTGTTGACGCCCCCCACATCCACCGGTAAACGCCACCTCACCGAACGGGATGCCGAAAAAAAAACGGCGCCCCGGACAGCCTCTGAGCCCAGATGGCGGAATTGGTAGACGCGCAGGTTTCAGGTACCTGTGTCCGCAAGGACGTGGAAGTTCGAGTCTTCTTCTGGGCACCATACGAAAAACGGAAAAGCCGACGAGAAATCGTCGGCTTCCGTTTTTTCTAGCCCCAGGGTTTTCCAGACATGGCCGCACCAAGCGCTTCGATCCATCTTTACGATGGTGATCTCCCCGACGATTTCGATCTGGGTCCGGTCGTCGCCGTCGATACCGAAGCCATGGGCCTCAACCCGCATCGCGACCGTCTGTGCCTCGTGCAGCTTTCCGCCGGTGATGGCGAGGCCCATCTGGTGCAGATCCGTCCGAAATCGCTGGGCGGTCGCTATGAGGACTGCCCGAATCTCAAGGCGCTCATGGCTGATGAAAGCGTGACAAAGCTCATGCATTTCGCCCGCTTCGACGTGGCACTGCTTCAGCACGCGCTCGGCATCAAGGTGGCGCCCGTCATCTGCACCAAGATCGCGGCGCGTCTGGTGCGCACCTTTACCGATCGTCATGGTCTGGCGCATCTGTGCCGCGAGTTGCTGGGCGTCGATCTGGCCAAGCAGCAGCAGACATCCGACTGGGGCTCCGAGGTTCTCACCCCCGAGCAACTGGCTTACGCGGCTTCGGACGTGCTTCATCTGCATGCGCTATGGGCCAAGCTTGAGGCCCTGCTCGTCCGTGAAGGCCGTCGCGAGCTTGCCCAGGCCTGCTACGACTTCCTGCCAGCCCGTGGGCAGCTCGATATACTGGGCTATGAAGAGCCCGATATCTTCTCTCATCGCGCCTGAGGCCTCAGACACTTCCCCTTCTGCTCTGCTCCTGCCAATGCGAAATCCGCATGGCGTGTCATAGAAACGCCTTGCTTGGCATGGCAGGGTAATTGACCTGAGGCCAGCAAAGCGGGAAGAGGACGCATGACCGAGCTTTCACGTTCCAGCTCCGCTTTGATTACCGATTCCGAGCACGCCCGCAACGCGGCAATCGAGAGTGCCCAGGCCACCCTTGCCGCCGAGGCCGCCGGACTGGCCGCGCTGCAATCCGCGCTCGCCTTGCCAGAGGCGATGGGGAACCATTTCAGCGAGGCCGTTGCCTGTATCGCCACCACGAAAGGGCGCGTCGTGGTTTCCGGCATCGGCAAATCGGGCCATATAGGCAGAAAAATCCAGGCAACCCTCGCTTCAACCGGCACTTCGGCCATCTTCGTTCATCCTGCTGAGGCAGCCCATGGCGACCTCGGGATGATCGAGGCGCGCGATGTCATGCTGCTTCTGTCGCAATCCGGTGAAACAGCCGAACTGGCCGCCCTTCTCGAACATGCCGCCCGCCATGCCATCACCATCATCGGCATGACATCGTCACCCGGCTCAACGCTTGCCCGGTCCAGCAGCATCGTGCTGTGCCTTCCACGCAGCAAGGAGGCCTGCCCGATGGGGTTGGCACCAACGACAAGCACGGTCATGCAGCTCGCCCTGGGGGATGCCCTCGCCGTTGCCCTGCTCGAACGCCGCGGATTTACGGCCAATGATTTCAGCGCCTTCCATCCTGGCGGTTCTCTGGGTGCGTTGCTGAGGCCCATACGCAGACTGATGCATGAGGGTGCCTCCATGCCACTTGGTACGGCTGACATGCCACTTTCCGGCGTCATCATCGAAATGACACGAAAGGCATTCGGGTGTATTGGCATCGTTGATGCTGACGGCGTTCTCATAGGCCTCATCAGCGACGGTGATCTGCGCCCCGCCCTCATGCGCAATCTGGACAGGACCACAGCAGGCGAAATCATGAATTGCGCGCCGATCACGACCCACGGCGATGTTCTCGCGCAGGAGGTCATTCATCTGATGACCTCCGGGCGCAAGCCCATCAACAGTCTCTTTGTACTGGACGAGACAAAGCGGCCAGTGGGGATCATCCACCTTCACGATTTGCTCCGCACAGGCATTGCATGACGCAAACAACCGACAATGAGGCTCGCAAGCCGCCTCAACGTGAGGATTTTGCGCGTGATGCGGCAAAGCTTGCCGCCCTGCGCGAGGCCATGCGTGAACAGGGACAGTCCCGCCAGCGCAATATCCCGACATCGTCGGACCTTGCCTCGCGCCGCCGCCTGCTCGACACGGCAAAATGGGCGCTTCCGCTCACGGCCGCTGTTCTTCTCGGCTCGATCGCTGTCTGGCCGGAAATCGCGCGCTGGCTCAGTGCCAACCGTGCCGTCATGCAGGAAATGGCGCAGATGCGGGTCGAAAGCGGTAATCTCGAAGGGGCCATCTATCGCGGCCTTGATGCCCATAACCGCCCTTATATGATCACGGCACGCGTCGCCCATCAGAACGGCCCCGATCGTGTCGATCTGGTCGATCCGGTAGCCGATACGCATATGGCGGGCGGCGGCTGGGCCGAAATCAAGGCGGACAAGGGCGTTTACATGCAGCATGAGCAGACGCTCAATCTGACCGACCATGTCGTGCTTTACAGGGACGACGGAACGCTGCTGAATGGTCTGACCGCCGATATCGACCTTCATCGCAGCGTGATCGCGTCGAATGACTGGGTCCATGCCGAGGGGCCATTTGGCATACTCGACGCCCAGGGCTATTTTATCGACCAGCACGCCAATCTTCTGCAATTCGTGGGGCCGCAGCGTGTCATACGCAATGATGACCGTCAGGATGCCATGCCCTCGCTCACCTCCCCTGCCCGCACCTCCTCCACGCAGAAGGCCCCATGATGCGCCGCCTCATTCCCGCCCTGACCCTGGGTTCGCTCCTTGTGGGTCTTCCTCTTGCCGGCGTCTCGCTTGAGGCCCTCCTTTGCCCGCAGGCTCAGGCCCAGGCGCTCGACATGTCGCATGGCGAGCAGGTCAATATCAGCTCCGCTGGTCCCCAGACCTATGATCACGATGCCCAGACGGTCACTTTCGTCGATCAGGCGCGCGCTGTTCGCGGCGACGTGACGATTGATGCGGATCAGCTGATCGGTTTTCTGCGCAAGAAGGCACCCGATCCCAACGCCCCCAAGCCGCAGGACGATTCAGCACAGCAGGACGGCGAGAAAAAGCCCGGCGATGACGGCGCCATGGGCGGATCGATGGAGCTCTATCGCATGGAGGCCATCGGGCACGTTCATATCTATACCAGCACCGATCAGGCCTGGGGCGACAAGGCGCTTTACGACATCGATCAGGGCGTTCTCGTCATGACGGGCAAGGCGCTCAAGCTGACCACGCCGCAGGATGTGATGACCGCGCGCGATGTGATGGAATATCACAGCCAGACCCGTATGTCGGTCGGTCGTGGCGATGCCACCGTGACCACCAATGACGGCAAGCGCATCAAGGCAGATGTGCTGGTCGCGTTCAGCAAGCCGGATCCCACGCCCCCCGCCGGCGCGAATCCTGCCCCTACGCCAGCACCGGGTGGCGATGGCACCGCTCGTAGCTCGAAGCTCGATCGCGCCTATGCCTGGGGCCATGTCATGCTGCGCACCCCTAATGAAACCGCGACAGGTGACAGGGGCGTCTATGTATTCGACACGCAGATGGCGCGGCTTATCGGCCATGTGCATGTGACGAGTGGCCAGAACCAGAATAACGGCGCCTCGGCCATCGTGAACATGAAAACGGGCGTTGCCATTATGAACCCCGCACCCGGCCAGCGTATCGAAGGTCTGGTCATCCCCAATGAAGCTGGCAGCAGCAAGCCCGGAGACGCGCATTGATGAGCGACAACGAGACCGTCATCCTGCAGCAGATCCACGATGATCCCACCGTGCAGACAGGACTGATCGCGCACGGCATCGGCAAGAGCTACAAGAAGCGCCAGGTGGTCCGAAACGTCTCGATCCAGGTGCAGCGTGGCGAGGCCGTCGGCCTTCTGGGGCCAAACGGTGCAGGCAAGACGACGAGCTTTTATATGATTGTGGGTCTGGTTCAGCCTGACACAGGGACCATCACCCTCGATGGCGCCGATATTACCCAGCTGCCCATGTATCGTCGTGCACGGCTCGGTATTGGCTATCTCCCCCAGGAAGCCAGCATTTTCCGCGGCCTCAATGTCGAGCAGAACATTCTCGCGGCGCTGGAAGTGGTCGAGCCCGATTATGACCGACGTCAGACCATGCTGGATGGGCTGCTGGCCGAGTTCGGTATATCGCATCTGCGTCACTCGCCCTCTCTGGCCCTCTCAGGCGGCGAACGACGCCGTCTTGAAATTGCCCGCGCCCTCGCCAGCCAGCCGAACTACATTCTGCTTGATGAACCTCTGGCCGGTATCGACCCTATTGCCGTGGGTGAAATCCGCGATCTGGTGTCCCACCTCAAGGACCGCGGCATCGGCGTGCTGATTACAGATCATAACGTTCGCGAAACCCTTGAGGTCATCGACCGGGCCTATATCATGCACTCGGGTCAGGTGCTGATGGAAGGCATCCCCGAGGAGATCGTGGCCAATGAGGACGTACGACGCGTCTATCTGGGAGAAAATTTCTCCCTCTGAGTCCTGATGGCGCGCCTCTCGCTTCAGGCGCGTCAGACCGCCGGTCTTGTCATGACCGCGGAGTTGCAGCAGGCGATCGGCCTGTTGCAGCTTTCGAACCATGAATTGCTGGCCGAACTCTCTCTTTTGGCCGAAGCCAATCCGCTCCTGCTTGTCAGCCCCCCTGCGGGAGAAGCCGGCAGCACGGAACCCGACACAATGACCCACCCGGACTGGCGGGATGGCGATCTGCCGGGCGATCTCGAGCCTGATGCCAGTGACTGGCGCGATGCCGCCTCCTGGGATGATGACCCCATTCTTCGTCATGGCGTGTACGACAGTGACGAACTGACCAACCGTGAGCCATCGGCCCCTGCTCCGACACGCCTTGACCAGTTTCTCTGGCAGATCAACGAGGCCTTCGCGCAGCCCGCCGAGCGTCATATTGCTCTGACCCTGCTCGACGCGATGGATGAATCGGGACGCCTTGATACCCCGATACCCGATCTCGCTGCAATGACCGGCGCAGCGGTGGAAAGCATTGAGCAGGTGCGCGGTATCATGCTGCTTTTCGAGCCAGCCGGGTGTTTTGCCACGTCACTGGCTGAATGCCTCGCCGCACAGTTCAAAGCGCGGAACCGTCATGATCCCGCGGTTGCGACGCTAATGGGTCATCTCGACTGGCTCGCCCGAGGCGAGCATGAGCGCCTGCAAAAAGCCTGTGGCCTCGACAGCCAGGACTATGCCGAGCTGTTGCAGGAATTACGGAGCTGCGATCCCAGACCCGGTGCGGGCCTTGAGCCCCCGCCTCCCGAGCCCGCGCCGGATCTGTTCATTCATCTCGTTGAGGGAGAGCCGATTGTTGCGCTCAACGAGGCCACATGGCCGGGGCTGACGATTGATGAACGCCTGTACAACCGGTTACAGACCGCTGATCGCGAAGCCCGTGGCTGGGCTCAGGAAAAAAAGCAGGAGGCGCAAAATCTGTTACGCGCTGTCGAGCAGCGTGCCCGCTCGCTTCTGCTGATCTGCACCGCAATCGCGCGTCATCAGATCCTGTTCCTGCATGACGGTATCGACGCCCTGCGCCCTCTGACTCTGGCCCGCATTGCCGAGGTGACGGGGCTTCATGAAAGCACCGTCAGTCGCGTCACAGCGACACGCATGATCGGCACGCCGCATGGTGTTGTTCCTTTGCGGCGGTTCTTTTCCACCGGACTGGGCGATGAATCGGACCAGACGAGTGCCGAGGCGATCAAGAACCGGATCAGGCAAGTCGTTTCAGCCGAGACCGCTGAGGCGATCCTGTCCGATGAGGCAATTACCCTAATGCTTCAGCAAAGCGGTATCGCCATCCAGCGACGCACAGTGGCCAAATATCGTGAGGCGCTTGGCATTGCAGGATCGGCGCAGAGGCGCCGGGATTTTCGCATGAGAGCCCGAATGGCGTCGTAACGCGTTGCTCGCACCCCCATGCTGCGTCGCCTGGCGCAAGCATAGGGTGAACGAACGGGGATGGCCGCTTAGATGGCGGCGATAGCTGTGATCTCGACAGCCCATTGCGGATCGACAAGACGCGTCTCGACTGTCGCCCGTGCCGGTTTGTGATCGTGATCCAGCCAGGCATCCCAGGCGCGATTCATCGCATCGATTTCGGTAATATCCGTCAGATAGACCTGCACCGAGAGGAGCTTTGTCTTGTCCGTGCCCGCCTCGGTCAGAAGCACATCGATCTGACGCAGGATATCGGCAGTCTGGCCCTCGGTATCGAGCGACGCATCATCCGCAACCTGTCCTGCCAGATAGAGTGTATTGCCATGACGCACCGCGCCACTCAGACGGTGTTCCTCAGCATAGCGCTGAATGGTGTCAGGCGTGGTAGTCATGGTCAGTGTACCCAGGCCGGAATCATTTCATGGTCGACAATGGCTTCGAAGGCGCTCGAACGGTCTTCCGCCAGCGCCATCGGGGTGCCATCCGCCGCGTGGATCGCAAAGGCAGCCTCGCCCTCGTAAACCACGGGTTTGACATAGGCGACATGGCTCATCCCGAACGCCTTCAGATCGTCATGCGACATGCGGCGCAGATCGGCAACCGGGGCGGGTGCGTCATTTCCGGCGTCATCGCGCGTGTTTTTTCTCATCGCTTTTCTCTCTTTTCAGCCCAATACCATGACAGTGCCGGGCTGGTCATCTCGCCAGTTGCCCGAATAAGGCACTGATCGCCCTCAATCGTCGTCAAGATCGCGTATGGCGCGGGTGCGACGGGGTTTGGGCATTTCGATATGGGTGGCACGAGTCACACCCGTCTCGCGACGCCCGGCGCTGATCTCGATACGCTTGACCCGCACTTCGGGCTGGGGGCGGAACAGGTCAATGTAGAGCAGGCCGTTATCAAGCCAGGCCTCACCAATCTCGATGTTCTCGGCCAGAACAAACGCCTTCTGGAACTGACGCGCCGCAATACCACGATGCAGGAACACACGCCCCTGACTGTCATCGGTCTGACGGCCACGAATGACCAGCTGGTTATCTTCCTGCGTGATGTGCAGATCGTCCATCACGAACCCGGCTACGGCCAGCGTGATACGCAGGGTGGTCTGGTTCAACTGCTCAATATTATAGGGGGGATAGCCATCAGAGGCTGTTTTCGAGGCCCGTTCGAGCATCTGCTCCAGATGGTCGAAACCGAGAAACATGGGTGACGTAAACAGACGGCCTGACATGCAGCCTCCTCCATGAGCGAGACGGTAACAGGATCCAGCCCTTGGTTGCGGCGCCGGATCACTTTCCCGATATGGTCATGTTTGGTGCGTGGTGCAAGCAAGAGCCCCTGCAGGAATTGCCGTTCTTTGAGGTTTATGCCCCGTTTAGAACTGGTTTTCCGGCACCTGACCGATTACATCCGCTCCATCATGACAGCGCTCTCCTTCCTCCCGGACATCGAGTCCATTACGCCCACGCCCATCCTCGTTGCGCCGCAGCCCGTGCTGCGGGCGGTCGCCCGTGAGGTCACGGCTGACGACATGGCTCTCGTCAAGTCCCACCTGCCGGGCATGTTCTCTGCCATGTACAAGGCGCCGGGTATCGGCCTTGCTGCCCCGCAGATCGGTCTGGGCCTGCGTTTTGCGCTCGTCGATGTGGCCGATGAGGGCGAGCGCAACCCGATGGTGCTCATCAACCCCGAAATCATCGAGGAATCCGAGCAGCTCGCCGCCCGCGAGGAAGGCTGCCTCTCCCTGCCCAACCAGTATGCAGAAGTCATCCGCCCCCTGAGCGTGCGGATGCGCTATCGCAATCTCGAGGGTGAAGTGATCGAGATGGAGGCCGATGACCTGCTGGCCACCTGCCTTCAGCACGAAATCGACCATCTCGACGGTATCCTGTTCGTCGACCACCTTTCCAAGCTCAAGCGCAACATGATCATGCGCCGCCTCGCCAAGGAACAGAAAGGCCGCTGAAACCATGCGTCTGGTGTTTATGGGCACGCCTGATTTCTCGGTGCCGGTTCTCAAGGCGCTGATCGCAGCCGGGCATGAGGTCGTGCAGGTCTATACCCAGCCCCCGCGCCCGGCCGGGCGCGGCAAAGCGCTGCGCCCCTCACCCGTTCAGAGCGCAGCCGAGGCCGAGGGCATCGCCGTGCGCTCCCCTGTCAGGATCCGGCAGAATGAGGATGAACTCGCTTTTTTCGAGTCACTTCAGGCTGATTGCGCCATTGTGGTCGCCTATGGGCTGATCCTGCCCCAGCGTATGCTCAATGCCCCGAAACTGGGCTGCCTCAATATCCACGCAAGCCTGCTGCCGCGCTGGCGGGGCGCCTCGCCCATCCAGTCAGCCATCCTGTCTGGTGATCGCCGCTCGGGCGTGTCGATCATGCAGATGGATGCGGGGCTGGACACCGGGGATGTGCTCGCAGAGGCCGCTGTGGATCTGTCCCCCTCCGAAACCGCCTCAACGCTGCATGATCGCCTCAGCTTTCTGGGTGCGGAACTGCTGCTCGAGACGCTGCGCCGTCCCTTTGCTCCGGTTCCGCAGCCTGAACAGGGCGTGACCTACGCCGAGAAACTCACCCGCGAGACAGGCCGCATCGACTGGAACCAGCCTGCGACGATCATCGACCGCCAGATACGCGGTCTGACGCCCTGGCCGGGTGCCTTCACCACACAGGACGGGACTGTGCTCAAGATCGGTGAGGCAGAGCTTGTCCCGCTTGCAGCTTCAGGTGGGGCGAATGTACCGGCTGGCACAGTTCTGGATGATGCGCTGACGGTACAATGCGGTGACGATGCCCTGCAGATTTTGCGGCTCCAGCGCCCCGGCAAGGCGATGATGAACGCGACCGATTATCTGCGTGGCACCCCCATGCCGAAAGGCACGCGCCTTGGGCAGTGATGAACCTGCCAGCGGATATCGCCGTTGGGCGCTCAGGATCGAATATGACGGCACGGGGCTCGTTGGCTGGCAGCGCCAGAACAATGGCGTGTCGGTGCAGGCCCTGCTGGAAGAGGCTGCATCACGCCTCGTAGGGGATGCCCCCGTCATGACGGCCACGGCGGGGCGTACCGATGCGGGGGTGCATGCTTCTTCCATGGTGGTGCAGCTCGATCTGCCGGATGACCCTCGTCTCGACGCGAGGCAGATACGTGATGGCGTCAGCTTTCACCTCAAGCCGCATCGCGTGGCGATCCTCGAAGCGGCACAAGCGCGCCCGGGCTGGCATGCACGGTTCTCTGCCATCTCGCGTCGCTATTGCTACACCATTCTCAACCGCCCAACCCGCCCGGTGATCGACCTCAATCACGTATGGCATGTACGGCGCCCCCTCGATGCCGGGGCGATGCATGAGGCAGCCCAGAGCCTGCTGGGACGTCATGATTTCTCGTCGTTCAGAGCGGCGTCCTGTCAGGCGAGCAGCCCGATCCGCACGCTGGACCGGCTGGACGTCACCCGCGAGGGGAATTTTGTGCGGCTGGATGTGGAAGCCCGGTCCTTTTTGCATCATCAGGTGCGCAATCTGGCGGGTTCGTTGCAGCTTGTCGGTAGCGGCCAGTGGCCGGTCAGCCGTATTCGTGACGTTCTAGAGGCCTGCGACCGGCGCGTCGCTGGCCCCACAGCCCCGCCGGACGGCCTATGCCTGATCGGTGTGGGCTACGAGCTGGACCCGTTCGCCTGAGCCCTGCCCTGCGCGGGCGCGGGGGCTCGGGAGATCAGGGATGCGGTTTGGGCAGCGGGCCCATCAATTCCTTGAGCGCGTTGTAATGCGGCGGCAGCGCAATGGCGATGAGATAGAGCGACGCCACAGCAAGGTTCACTACCACCACAAGCAGTGCCGCCTTGCCGCCCTTGAGCCCCAGGCCGGATTTGGCCACGAACCATGAGAGCCAGAACTCATAAGCCTCGATACCAATCATGATGACAGCCAGCGCAGGACGCGATGTCACGATACCGGGCATGATGATCTGCGCGATGCTCAACACCACCAGAGACAACACCATCGGCAGCCATGCTGACCACAGCAACGCCGTAGCGTAGCGTAACCAGCTCTCCGCCTTCCCCCAGACCGAAGCCAAAGCTTGCGAAACCACGAGACGCAGCAGCAGCGCCGTGATCAGGATCAGAACCTTGGTAACCTCAGTGGCATCATATCCCTGCACGAACTGCGACAGAGCCAGAACCAGAAAAAGGGCGGCACTTGGTGCAATGGCGGATAATAAGGCTTCGGGCGTGTTGCTGAAGGAATCGATTCCTTCGGCCTTGCCCCGGCCCAGACGCACCACGCCACGAATGATCCTTGTTGCGGCACCACCAGGGGTTTCCGCCGGAGGAGTTGAACCGGGTGTCACAATCCGAAGGCCTTGAGAAAATCACGATAGATCATGACGAGCATTTCCAGATCGGCAATCGACACGCATTCATCAGCCTTATGCATGGTCGCACCGACAAGACCAAATTCAGCCACAGGACAGTAGGACGCGATAAATCGTGCATCCGACGTGCCCCCTCCCGTGTCGAGGGCAGGCACACGCCCTGTATGGCGTGCGATGACCCTGGACAGAGCCACGACAGGCGCTCCGGGCTTTGTCAGGAATGCCTCGCCACTGATGCTGGCTTCAACATGACCGGCAGGGGCATGACACGCAACCACCTCCCTGATCCAGGCCACGAGATCATCCCCCTGGTGCGCTGTATTGAACCGGATGTTCAGCAGCGCTGTGGCCTTGGCGGGAATGACATTGGTCGCCTGATTGCCGACATCGACGCTGACGACCTGCAGCGATGATGGTGCGAAATGCTCGTTGCCCTCATCGAGCACACGGCCGGTCAGTTCACTCAGTATCAGCAGCAGGCGATGCACCGGATTATCAGCGAGATGCGGATAGGCCACATGACCCTGCACACCCTCGACCGTGATCCAGGCATTCAGGCTGCCACGACGTCCGATCTTGATGACCTCACCCATCCGGGCGGGGTTGGTGGGCTCGCCCAGAAGACAGAAATCCGGACGATGCCCATGCGCCACCATCCAGGGGAGGACTTCTTTTGTGCCGTGCAGTGCCGGCCCTTCCTCGTCCCCTGTAATCAGAAAGCTGACAGACCCCTTTAGAGGGCGCTCGGCGAGCAACGAGGCGACAGCTGCGACAAAGGCGGCGATGCCGCCCTTCATGTCGGCAATACCACGCCCGTAGAGCATGCCTTCAGCGTGCTGGGCACCGAACGGGTCATGCACCCAGCCTGGGCCAGGCGGAACAACGTCAGTGTGCCCTGCAAAGCAGAGATGCGGCCCCGACGCGCCAAGCCGTGCAAAGAGATTGGGCGTGCGCTCGCCCTCCGGGCCGCAATCGACCCGCTCGCAGGTAAAGCCCATCCCCTCAAGCGTGCGGGAAAGGACATCCATAGCCCCGTCATCCGCCGGGGTTACGGAACGGCAGGCAATCAGCTGGCCCGCCAGGGTCACGGCATCGACCGACACGATCAGTCGCGCAGCAATTCGTTGATCGAGGTCTTGGAGCGCGTGCGCTCATCCACCCGCTTGACGATGACGGCGCAGGCCAGATGCGGCGCATCGGGGGTACGACCTGGCAGCGTGCCCGGCACGACTACGGAATAGGCGGGCACACGACCCATAAAGATCTCGCCGGTGGCACGATCGACAATCTTGGTGGAAGCGCCAATGAACACGCCCATGGAGAGCACGGAGCCGCGCTCGACAACCACCCCTTCGGCCACTTCGGAACGCGCGCCGATGAAACAATCATCCTCGATGATCACAGGTGCCGCCTGGAGCGGCTCAAGCACACCGCCAATACCGGCACCGCCGCTGATATGCACATTCTTGCCGATCTGGGCGCAGGAGCCCACCGTCGCCCATGTGTCGACCATCGTGCCGCTATCCACACGCGCGCCAACATTGACGAAGCTTGGCATCAGCACCACGCCGGGAGCGATATAGGCAGAGCGACGCACGATGGCGCCCGGCACAGCGCGGAACCCTGCCTCGGCGAAGCGGAACTGATCCCAGCCGTCGAACTTCAGGGGGACCTTGTCAAAACCGGGAACGCCCCCGCAGGCGCGTTCGGCCACGCGGCTATCCGTGATGCGGAAGGAGAGCAGTACCGCTTTCTTGAGCCACTCATGGACAACCCAGCCGCCGTCCCTGGGTTCCGCCACGCGCAGCTTGCCCTCATCGAGGGATGTCAGGGCCAGTTCAATCGCCTCACGCGCCTCGCCTTCCGTATGGGCGTTGAGCGTCTCACGACGCTCCCACAAGGAGTCGATCACGGTGCGCAGATCTGAAACAGGCATTATCAGCCATCCTTTAGCAGGGTTACCTAATTGAGCGGACCATGCTCAGGACGCTTCCGGAAGTCAACGAATCTTCCATGAGGGACGCATTAAGGGGTAATTAAACACCCATGCCTATAGTAAAAACATGGCGTCACCGGTGAGGCCACGCTGTATAGATCGGCTGCTGGCCGCTGGCCTGACAGGCCACCTCCCGAGCTCCAGGAACAAACATGATGGACGCCATTTTTTCCGACATCATGCGCTCGGCTCGTATTCGCTTGTCACAAGCTCTCGACAGCGCTCCGCCGAGAGGGCGCGTCCCTGCAAAGGAGGCCGCTCTCGAAGCCACGCTCCTTGAAATCCTTCGGTCCACCATATCAGTACCTGAAGGGCTCAAGCAGGCTTTCGATCACTTCTGCCTTGTCACACGCCCCGAGCGCGGCCTGATCATGAGTTCCGGCCCTCTCGTCATCCCTGCGCCCACCGAGCAGCAGATCCATATCCTCCACTCCTGGCCAGTGCGTGACGGGGATTATCGCAGTCGTGTGGGTGGCATCAGGACCACCACCAATCTATGTATCCGCGCGATCGCCGAGATACGGCACCAGGGAGAAATCGGCCTTGTTGTCTATTACAGCTGCCGCATGCCGCGGCGGGCAACGGAGTCCTGCCGTCGCATCCTGAACGCACTGGCGCAAACAGCGGCTGCCATGATCGAAGTCGATCACCGTTATCGCCTCCTGCTCCGAGCGTTACCCTTTGATCCCCTCACACACCTGCCGGTCTGGGCATTGTTCCGGGAAAAAGTCGAACTACGTTTTGCGAGGCTCGATCGTGAACAGATCCCGGCCACACTCATGCTCGTCAGTTTCCATGGGTTGCTTCATACACCCAGCGAAACAGTAGAGGCCGAGGAGGCGGTCGCGCAGATCGCTCATGTGCGCGATGCGATCAAGTTCCTGCAACGCGCCATACGCCCAACCGATCTGATCGGGCAGATAGATCGCGAAAGCTTCGTTCTATGGCTTGATGGTGGAGACCGTTTTGTCTCGGTCGAGCGAGCCGAGCAGATCTGTCGCCGAAAATACATGTGCTCAGCCGGCGCCAATCCGCTCGTGTCGGTCAAGATCGGGCTCGTAACGCGTGAGCCCGGATCACATGACACGCTCGACATGTTTTTCGAGAAAGCCCGCATGGCTCTCTCGATCGCCCAGGAAGAAGACCTGGACTGGTATTTCGCGCATGAAAGCGCGTGATCAGGCCGCGCGGATGAGTGTGCCTGATCCCTTATGCGTGAAAAGCTCGAGCAGGCAGGCATGAGGCACACGACCATCAAGGATCACAGCTGCACTGGCCCCTGCCTTGACCGCCGCAAGACAGGTCTCGACCTTGGGAATCATGCCACCCGATATTGACCCGTCGGCGATGCGGCGACGCGCCTCATCAGCCGTGAGTTCAGGAATGAGCTTGCCATTTTCGTCAAGCACACCTGCCACATCGGTCAACATCAGCAGGCGCGACGCATTGACGCTGCCAGCAATGGCACCAGCCGCCGTGTCGGCATTGATATTATAGGTCTCGCCCTTCTCGCCTACGCCCACCGGGGCGATGACGGGAATAAGCCCCGAACCCAGCAGGGAGAAAAGAACGCGGGGGTCGATCTTGACGGGCTCACCGACAAAACCGAGATCCTGCGCCTCATCATTGCCCGAGCGGGCGTCGCGGCTGTAATGCAGGAGCTTTCGCGCCTGCAACAGGCCACCATCCTTGCCCGAAATGCCAACAGCCAAAGCCCCGGCGCGATTGATGAGATCGGCCACCTGCTTGTTGACGCTGCCCGAAAGCACCATTTCGATCACGTCGATCGCCGCCTGATCGGTCACGCGCAGGCCATCGACAAAACGGGACTCAATGTTCAGGCGCTTGAGCATGGCGCTGATCTGCGGGCCGCCGCCATGCACAACGATGGGGTTGATGCCCACGAGCTTCAGCAGGGCAATATCGCGCCCGAAAGCGCTGGACAGATGATCCTTGCCCATGGCGTTTCCGCCATATTTCACGACAATGGTATCGCCCGCATAGCGCCGCAGAAACGGCAATGCGCTGGCCAAAAGAGCCGCCTGCTGCTGCCCCTCATCACTCATGTCCGGAAGCGTCAGCTCCGGGATATCCTTACTCATCCCTGCATCCCCTCAGGTGACGCACCAGCGATAAGCCGGGCGATCTCGGCACGCAATGTCTCGATGCCCAGTCCGGTCTCGCTGCTTGTGGTCGCGATATGTGGATAGGCCGCGGCATGTCTGGCCAGCACGGCCTGCACCTCGGCCATCTTGGCCTTGAGCTTGTTCGACCCCATCGAGTCTGCCTTGGTCAGTACGACCTGAAACAGCACTGCGGCGCGGTCGAGCATTTCCATCACGTCGCGATCTGCCTGCTTCAGCTCGATACGGGAGTCGAGCAGCAGAAAGACGCGCGTGAGCGTCGGGCGTCCGCGCAGATAGGCAAACATCATGGTCTGCCATTCTTCCTTGACCGATTTGGCCGCCTTGGCAAAGCCATAGCCCGGCATGTCCACCAGAGCGAGACGATCGCCAAGATTGAAGAAGTTGAGTTGCTTGGTGCGCCCCGGCTCGGAAGAGGCGCGGGCCAGCCTGTTACGTCCGGTCAGGGCGTTGATGAGGCTTGACTTGCCTACATTGGAGCGACCGGCAAAGGCCACTTCCGGACCGGCAAGCGGGGGAAGCTGGTCGAGCTTTTGCGCACCGAAAAAGAATTCGCATTCCGATGCGAAAAGCAGACGACCTTCCTCGATCTGCTCGTCACTGAAGACTGTCGGATCTTCTTTCTGGCTCACGACTTGCTGACGGCCTTTCCGCCTTTCTTCTGGGCACGATCGATCTGGCTCTGGATCAGCTTCTGCTGACCATAGCTGAGGACGTTGTTCCATGTGTAGTAAATGATGATGCCTGCCGAGATACGACCAAGGAAGATCGTATAGATGACCGGCATGAACTGCATGATCTTCTGCTGAGCCGGGTCCATGCTCACCATGCTCTGACGCTGCATCAGCCAGATGGTGAAGCCGAACAGGATGGGCCAGATGCCGATATGGAGCATCTCGGGCATAAAGCTCGGATTGAACGGCAGAAGGCCAAACAGATTGAAAATGGTGGTCGGGTCGGGCGCTGACAGATCGCGGATCCAGCCATAGAAGGGCGCGTGGCGCATCTCGATGGTGATGTTCAGCACCTTGTAAAGGCAGAACGCGACCGGGGCCTGAACGAGCAGCGGCAGACAGCCACCCGCCGGATTGACACCCTCTTCCTTGTAGAGCGCCATGATCTGCTGGTTCTGCGCCAGCTGATCGCCCTTGTTGTGCTCACGAATGGCCTGGATACGGGGGGCCAGCGTGCGCATACGCGCCATTGAGGCAAAGGATTTCGTCGCCAGGGGATAGAGGATCAGCTTGATGATCAGGGTCAGGATCAGCAGGGCGATGCCGAAATTACCGACATGACTGTAGAGCCAGTGCAGCACATGGAACATCGGGCGCGTCAGGAACGCAAACCAGCCGAAATCCACGGCCTTGTAGAAATAAGGAATATGCAGATCGTCGGTGTACTGATCGAGAAGATTGACTTCTTTCGCACCGGCAAAAATCATGCTTGTCGTCGCAACATTCGAACCCGGCGCGATCTGGATCGGCTGGCTCGAGAGCGTATCGACAATATATGAGCCTTCCTTGGCGTTGGGCACGTAGCGATACCGTACGGTCACCGCAGCTTTCTGGTCGGGGATAATGGCCGTCAGCCAGTACTTGTCGGTGATACCGGCCCAGCCACCCACGCCATCAGCCGACCAGGCGGTGTTGTCGGGCTTGCCAGCGCCCTTGCGCATGGTCTTGTAGGATTCCTCGTCCAGACGGTCATTCATGACCGAAAGCGGGCCTTCCTGCACGATCATACCGCCAGTCTCGAGCGGCTTGTAATCACGCTCGACGCGCTGATAGGGCGTGAGAGAAACCGGCCCACCTGCCTTGTTCTCGACACTCTGGGTGATCGCGAAAAGATAGCGACGATCAAGCTTGATCTGAATTCGGAAAATCAGACCCTGACCGTTATCCCACTGCACGGAAACCGGGTGGTCGGGCGAGAGCGTCTTGTCATCGCTCGACCAGTCGGTATTGGCATCCGGTAGGCGTATCGTGGAGCCTGATGGCGCCTGCCAGCCCAGTTCGACAAAGCTCGGCTGCGGCCCTTCATCCGTTTCCAGGAGGCGAACGAGCGGCGAGTTCTTGTCCAGCGTCTCAAAATAATGCGTGAGCACCAGATTGTCGAAACGGGCCCCGCGCAGGCTGAAGGATCCGGTTGCATCCGGCCCCTCAATGGCAATGCGTCCAGCCGGTCCGTTGGGAACAGCAGGCCCATTGGCAGGTGCGCCGCCCGGCGCGGCGACAGGCAGGGCCGAAACCTTGCCATCAGCTTGGGGCTGTTTGCCCTGAACCTGCCCGGCCGTCTGGGTTTCAGCATCTTTCTTTGCGTGCTGAGGCACGAAATAATCGAAGCCGACCACGATCGCGAGCGAGAGACTGGTTGCCACCAGGATGCGCTTGATATCCATCAGCCGAGTGCCGGTCTTTCCATGAAAGTAAACAATTCTGAGCGCCCGGCGGCAGGATGCCACGGTCGCTGCCGTTGAAGTGACCGAAATCGGGTCACAAAACAATAGGGCGAAGGCGAATTAGGCGTTTTACAGCCCCTTGCAACCATCCAAAGCCGCCCCGTTCAGGGCACTGGGTCATACCCGCCGCGACAATAGGGATGACAGCGCAGCAGCCGCTTCACGGTCAACCATATCCCGCGCACCAGACCGTGTCGGCGCAACGCCTCCTGGGCATAGGCACTGCAGGAGGGGTGAAACCGACAATTCGTACCGAGTTGGGGACTGATATAGCGGCGATAGACATGCAGAACGCCGAGCAGGCACGAAAGCAGAAGCTTTCTGCCCAGGCCGATCACAGGGCCTGCCCCTTTTTCAGGGCATATTCGAGATCGGCAATCAGCTTGTCGAAGGGCCGGCCACGTGTCGAATCGCGACCGATGAGCACCAGATCCACAGCGCTCAACGCATGGCCCTGCGCTACATGCGCCAACGCCGCCCGAAGGCGGCGGCGGGTGCGGTTACGCACAACGGCGTTCCCGACTTTTTTGGTAACCGTGTAGCCGACGCGGGCCGGCGCCTCGTCTTCAGTCTTCAGAACCTGAAGCACGAGCCCCGATGTAGCGACCTTGCGCCCGCGGCTCGCAACCCGAAGAAATTCGGGTCTTTTCCGAAGTTTTTGAGGCAGACCCGCCAAGTCGGAATCAGGCCGAGAGCTTCTTGCGGCCCTTGGCGCGACGGTTGTTGATGACGCGACGGCCACCGACGGTTTCCATACGTGCACGGAAGCCGTGGCGACGCTTGCGAACGAGCTTGGACGGTTGATATGTACGCTTCATGGCGTCATTCCTCAAGGCAATGAATGATGGTGAGGCCCCTGGCTTCACCCCCGACAAGAAGACGACACAAGGCTGACGCCATCTTCCTCTGTGCGCGGGCTTTTACGGGCCTGAAACTGCGCTGTCAATCAAATCAAGGAGTCTGACCATGACACTGCGCGATGAAACGCCACCAACCGATGCCGAAGCGAGACTGAAAAGGCTTCGTCATGATCTGCGCAACGATCTGGCGACTGCCCTTCTCGCTGCCGACCTGCTGACGTCGCATGGTGACGAGACGGTCAAACGGCACGCCGCCAGCATCGTCAAAGCGCTGGAAAAGGCGACCGAACGCCTCAAGCGCTCGCGCGTGGCGAACTAGGGTCACCAGACGCCCCGCCCCATGTCCGAGCGAGGCGCAAGGTGGGTAAGTCATGCACCCGCCCGATCTTTCCCTCAGAACGTGTCCTTCTGGATGATCTCGATCTTGTAGCCATCGGGATCTTCAACGAAGGCGATGATTGTTGTGCCGAACTTGACTGGCCCAGCTTCGCGCGTGACCTTGCCGCCATTGCTTCGGACCGTCTCGACTGTACGGGCCGCATCAGGCACGCCGATCGCAAAATGCCCGAAGCCCGTCCCGAGCTCGTAAGGACCTTCCTGATCCCAGTTATAGGTAAGCTCGACTTCCGCCTCACCATGGGCGTTGTCGTTGAACCCCATATAAACCAGCGTGTAGCGACCATCGGGCACTTCGCGACGACGGATCTCACGCATCCCCAGAATTTTGTAGAAAGCAACGCTCTTATCGAGATCCTGAACGCGTATCATCGTGTGCAGATAGCTTGCCATTGTGGCTCTCCCGGGCAGTTGGGTCCGGAATGCGCTGCACACCGGACAGGATGATCAGTCAGCGCCCAGCAGTTCGGCCGGGCTCAGACCATAGAGAAACAGACCTGAGCGGTCGGCGGTTGCCTCACAAGCGACCGGATCTGTCAGAAGGGTGCCTCCCGTCTCGAACGCGATGCCACGCAACCCGGCAGAGGCGGCGTTCTGGATGGTTCGAGGGCCGATCGTTGGCATGTCGGCCCGTTTTTCCTGGCCGGGTTTCAGCATCTTCACCAGCACGCCACCGGGGCCAGGCTGGCGCAGCCCCCCTGCCCGCGCAATCATGGCATCCGTCCCTTCGATAGCTTCAACAGCCAGAACGAGGCTATCCTGCACGATGCACCCCTGCCCGATATCCAGCGCACCCAGCCCACGCACGACAGCAACACCGCGTCTGATATCGCTCAGTGCAAGATCATCCGGTGCGTATTGCCCCATGGCGCCGGGGCGACCCAGCGAGCGGGTCAGGAATTCATGGGCGCCTCGGACGCGAAAGCCCTCTTCACCGAAAATCCGCACGAGCGCGCCGAGCAATCCGTCATCACCGGAGAAGAGCGCGCGCCCGACCCGGGCGAGCAGACGCGCGCCTTCGGCGTCGGGACGCAGATCACGCAGGGCCGGTCGCTTTACCGGGCCGATAAGCACGATATCGCGGCAACCGGCAGCACGAAGTGTGGAGAGAATTTCGCCCGCCGCAGCGAGACGGATGATACGATGTGGCCAGGCACGGATCAGGTCGGGATCAACGAAATCCTGAAACCCGATGATAAAAACCTCGCCCCCTTGGGCGCGCACTGAATCGGCCACCTGGAAAGGGAGCGGACCGCCCCCTGCCAGAATACCGACCGATGTGGTAGTCACACGCCCTCCGTCTCGGCGGAGATCTGCGCAGGGCTGGCTGCGCGGACAAGACCACGCCGGCTCTGGACTTCCATGAAAGCGATGATCTCCTGCACGCGAGGGCTGTCAGGAAAGTCACGCTTTACAGCCGCAAGGCGGGCTTCGAGCACCTGCTCATTGCGGCCAGTGCGCGGATAAAGAATGCGGAAAGCGCGACGCATCTGCTGGATTTCTTCGGCGCTGACGCCCTGGCGGCGCAGCCAGATCCAGTGCAATCCTACGAGACGCGCCCGGTTACCGAGCACACTGCCATAGGGAATGACGTCAGCTTCGACACCGCACACGCCACCAACCAGCGCACCGCGACCGATACGCACGAACTGGTGCAGCGCAGCAGCCCCCATGACACGGGCACCATCACCGATCTCGACATGACCGCCCATGACCACATTGTTCACGATAATCACGCCATCACCGATCATGCAGTCATGCGCGACATGGGCATTCGCCATGATCAGGCAGCGCGAGCCGACCTGGGTAAGCGCTGTGCCTTGTGCGGTCCCGCGATGGATCGTCACGTTTTCACGAATGACGGTATGGGCACCAATCACGCAGCGTGTCGGCTCGCCCTTGTATTTGAGGTCCTGCGGCGCGAGACCGATCGTGGCGAATGGGAAGACTTCGACCTGCGCACCGATCTCGGTCAACCCGTCGATGATGACATTGGCATGGAGGCGGGCCCCCTCGCCGATCGAGACATCGGGGCCAACGGAACACCAGGGCCCGATGGTGACATTCTCACCCAGTATCGCCTCGGGTGCGACCAGGGCGCTGGGATGAATGCTGACAGTGCTGGGCCAATTTGACACGGAACGATCCACGAAGCTGTTTTAACCCATGATCATGGCGCTGAAGGTCGCCTCGGCAACCGATACACCATCGACGCGTGCAACGCCCTTGAAGCGCCAGACATTGGCGCGGGCGCGCTCTTTCACGACAGTGATGTGCAGCTGGTCACCGGGGCCGACCGGCCGGCGGAACTTGGCACCCTCGATTGTCATAAAATAGACGAGCTTGCCTTCGAAAGCCTCACCCAGTGTGAGCACGACCAGCGTTGCCGCTGTCTGGGCCATGGCCTCGACAATGAGCACGCCCGGCATGACGGGCTGCGCCGGGAAATGCCCAGTGAAGAAAGGCTCGTTGATCGTAACGTTCTTGATGCCGGTCGCCGACTCACCAAGCTTGATATCGACCATCTTGTCGATCATCAGGAAGGGATAGCGATGCGGGATAGCGGCCATGATACGCATGATATCGATAGCCTCGATATCCACCGTTGCGACCTCGGCTGCGCCGTTGTCAGCCGTGCCGGCCTGCGCCGTTACTTCCTTGTTTTTCTCTTCCGCAGAGGCGTCCAATGTTCTGCTCACTTCTCGTTCCTGAGCGGGTCGGCCCTGCCAACCACGCCCAATTGTCAGTTACATGACAACAGGTTTAACGTGTCCGCCTGCTTCTAGCAAAACTCTGTAGTCATGACCACTGCCCGACCGGTCGTGCTCAGGCGTCGGGCTTGCCGTCCTTCTTGGCCAGTCTGCGCAGAAAAGCGACATTGCGGAAGAACTCGCGAAAAGGCATGGCGGGACTGCCAATGACATCCGCACCTGCCTCAACATCCGACATCACACCACATTGTGCGCCGATACGGGCCTTTTCACCAATCTTGATATGCCCGATCAGACCAGCCTGAGCGGCAATCGTGACGAAATCACCCAGTTCTGTCGAACCGGAAATGCCAGCTTGAGACACTACAATACAGCAGCGGCCAAGCTGCGCATTGTGGCCGATCTGGACAAGATTATCGATACGCGTTCCTGCCCCGATTACCGTGTCGCGCATAGAACCACGGTCAATGGTCGAATTTGCGCCAATCTCGACATCATGACCCAGAATGACGCGCCCGAGCTGTGGGACGGTCTCGAACCCTGCCGGTCCGACAGCAAAGCCGAAGCCATCCTGTCCAATACGCGCACCCGGATAGAGGGTGACACGATCATCGAGAATAGCATGAGACAGCGAGACATGCGCGCCGATGCGGCAGGATGCGCCAATCACGACACCCTGCGCCACATCGGCGTGAGGACCGATGACGCTCCCTGCCCCGATCTGCACATTGGCGCCAATCGTCACGAACGGGCCAATCTCGACACCCTCGCCCAGGACAGCGCTTTCATCGACAAACGCCGTCGCATGTACGCCGGGACGCGACGGGGGCACCGGGTGGAAACGGGCGGCGATACGAGCCCAGGCAAGATAAGGTGACTTGCTGACCAGCCCGACAACGCCCTCTGGAAGCTTGTCCTTGAAGGCCGGTGCAAGAATGACGGCACCAGCCTTGGTTTCCGCCAGGAGCGGAAGATAACGCCTGTTATCCAGAAAGCTCACTTCCTGCGCAGTGGCCGCCTGAAGAGGCGCCACACCACGCAACATGCGCTGACCTGACTCACCCTGCCCCACGATCTCGGCATCGGCCCACTCGGCAAGCGACTGGACCGAAAACGGTCCCTCACGCCCGAAGAAGCGGGGATCGCCGGGGAGAGCGTCTGGCAGGGAAAGCGTCATGACAGATCAGTGCTTTCTGAGGATGGAGGCAGGAGCGGCTTGCGGCGCAGGAGCCGCCGGTGCTGCGGCGGGACCGGGGCCAACTTGCGAGTTCGTATCTTCATCCGCAGTGGTTGGCATCTTGCCCGACTTTGCCAGCACTTCAGGATCGACGTCCTCAGCAGGAATGAAGACATGCGGCAGAACCTTGTTCAGGACCTTGGCTGTCTCTTCCGTGATGTCCTGACCATCGACATGCAGGGCGACCTGTTCGCTATGCAGAACGAGGTTCATGCTGTGGGATGCAGCAACCTGACGCACGATACGAACCAGCTCACGCTCGATCTGGTTCAGGGAAACATTGGCTGCTTCCTGAATGATCCGGGCGCGATTGGCAAAATCACGCTGCGCCTTGGCGCGACGCTCCTGCAAATGACGCTCACGCAGCTGGATCTGCTCTGAAGTCAGCGTACGGGCGCTTTCCTGCAGCTTCTGCTGCTCGGCACGCCAGCCAGCCTGCTCCTTCTGGGCCGCAGCGGCGAGCTTGTCGCGGCGCTCGCCCAGAACACGCTGCGCCTCGGCAGCCGCGCTGGAGAGACGCATGACGGTCGGAATGCTGATCACACCGAGCAGGGCGGCCGGCGGCGGTGCCGCCTTGGGCAGATCGGGTGAGTCAGGAATAGGAGGCTGCGGCAGAACGGGCGGCGTTTCAGGCTGCTGCATCGGTTCATCAGCATCCTGCGCCATAGGCTGCGCGACAGGAACGCGACGAACCGGATGCGGCGCGGCAGGAGCCGGCTGCTGGGCTGTCTTGGGAACAAACCAGCCACCATTGCCGGAGGCGTTCTGGGCAGATTGTGCCTGGGCCAGGCTCGGCAGGCTGACGGAAGCGAGCAGTGCCGAAGCAGCCACGAAACGGGCTGCCGAGAAAATGGACATGGAAACCTCTGTTCAAGACCGGGTGGCTATCGCCTTCTTGGCGGGCGATAGCACAGAGCGGTAAGCGGAGATCAGAATTGCTGCCCGAAGCCGAAACGGATCGGGTAGAGACGGTCGTTGCGCGACTTGCGGATCGGCACGGCGGCGTCGATATTTACGAGGCCAAACGGGCTTTTCCAGGAAATACCAAGACCCGTGGTAACACGCGGTGTGAGCGTGTTACCCGTGACAGGCGTGTATTTGGCCTGCGTCGGGTTGGTGTAGAGATTCTTTACGCGCAGCCCTGCAAGGCTACCGGCATCGACGAAGTAACGTCCGGAAATCCCGACATCCTCACCCATGGGCAGCGGGAAGTTAAGCTGGGCAGACGCCGTGTAGATGAAGCGACCACCGATCAGATCTTCCTGACCCGGTAGCGGGTTATCGATACTTGTATGACCCGTACGCGGACCGGCACCACCCTGCAGGAAGCCGCGCAGGTTTTCACCACCAAGATAGAAGTTGTCGATGATGCTGACATTGCTGCTCTTGGACCAGTCGCCCATATAGCCGACGCCGCCCTTGAACTGCAGGCCCCAGTCATGGTTACCGGTCACGGAATCGAGCGGCACATAATACTGGCCATCGAACTTGGCGCGCAGATACTTCACGTCGCCGCCCACGCCGGCGAAATCTCCGCTCAGGTTCAGCACATAGCCTTTGCGCGGACGCATGCGGTTATCGCGACGGTCATAGGTGAGCGTGGTGCTCAGCTGCGAGAGCAGCGACCAGCCTGCCGAATCCTGCACATAATAGGACGGCACATACTGATAGCCGTAGGTCGCAATATCGCTCTGGCTGAAGATGTTGCCGACGCGACGATCGATCAGCGAGTAGCTCCAGGATTGCGAGAGGTAGTTGTTATACGAATACCCCATGCGCAGCGTCATACCGTAACGGCCCTCTTTATAGGACTGATAGGTCTGATAGTTGTTCTCGATACCGAAGATATCGATACCAGCAACGATATTGCGGTTCAGGAAGTAGGGATCGGTCAGCGAGAGATCGACCTGTTTCTGATAATACGCAACCGTTCCGGAGATGCCGGCATCCATGCCCGTGCCAAGCAGGTTATGCTGCTTGACCGAGCCGTTACCGAGAATACCAACGTCGGTCGAGTAACCACCACCAAGCGAAAATTCGCCGGTCGGCTTCTCAACCACGTTCGCCGCAACGTTCACCTTGTCCGGTGCCGAACCCTGGGTCTGATCGACGGAAACCGTGCTGAAATAGCCGAGATCCTGAAGCGCAGCCTTTGAGTACTTGCGATCGAACGGGGTGTACGGGTCGCCCTCTGCCATAGGCAGCGCACGACGGATGACCTTGTCCTTGGTCACCGTGTTGCCGTTGATGTCGATGCGCTCGACATAGACATGCGGTCCTTCGTTCACATCGAACAGCAGATCGACAATGCGCTTTTCAGGATTGCGGGCAATTTCGGAACGAACCATCGCAAACGGATGGCCTGTCGCCTGCAGACGCTCCTGCATACCCGTCACGTTGTTCTGGATGGCAGTGCCATCGTACCACTGATGCGGGAACAGATCGATGTACTGCTTGAGATCCTTTCCTTCGACGTGACGAAGGCTGGAACGCACATCCATCTTGCCAATGCGGTAACGCGGCCCCTCATCCACCGTGAAGGTGATGATGAAGTTCTTGCGGTCAGGTGAGAGTTCACCCGTCGCATTGATCATGTGGAAATCCACATAACCATTATGCAGATAGAAGCGACGCAGCAATTCGGCATCGTACTTCACACGCTCAGGGTTATACTCGTCCGATGAGGAGAAGAAGCGATACCACTCTGTCTCCTTGGACGAGATCACAGAGGCCAGACGGGCTTCACTGAACGCCTTGTTGCCGACGAACACGACCTTGTTGATCAGGGTCTGGCGCGCTTCGTTGATCTTGAAGATCACATCGACACGGTTATGCGACAGCTTGATGATCTGCGGCGTAACGGTCGCGCCGAAACGGGCCTTCGAGGCATAGAGATCGAGCAGCTTCTGACGATCAGCCGCAGCCGCCTGCGAGGAGAACACGGCGCGCGGTCGCATGGCGATTTCCTTGCGCAGATCCTCGTCCTTAACCGCATGATTGCCCTCGAAGGCGATGCGATTGACAATAGGGTTCTCAATCAGGTCCACGGTCAGCGTGCCGCCCGTGCGACGCAGCGTCACGTCCTTGAACAGGCCGGTCGCATACAGCGTCTTGAGCGAACGATCGAGATCGTCCTGGTTGAAACGGTCACCGGGCTGCACCACCATATAGGACAGCACGGTGCTGGTTTCGATGCGGGTGTTACCCTTCACGTCGATCGCCTCGATCATCTGCCCATTGGCCTGCCGCGATGCGGCTGCCTGGTGATGCGAAGGACGGCGGGTTTTCTGAGCCTCGGCCTTCCCTGCCCAAACAGGGAGTATGCAGACCGAAGCAAGGAGAACGAGGCGTTTACCTGACAAGACGGACGTTCCTTAACTTCATCAACCCGACGTGAAGGTTTATTTCAGACAATTTAAATTTCCGCAACGAAGCGACTACTCCGCAGCTGGCCCACTTCATCCGGACGTATCCGGTTTAGCCCCCCTGAGCAAGCGTCCTGCCACATGAAGTGTCGTAACACTCTGTGTCAGTGACAGGCACTTCCAGCGTTTTCCTAGCGAAACAGACCAAGATTCGATAGGTCGTTGAAGGTAGAAAACAGGAACAGCGCAGCAATGATGGCGAACCCGGCCTGATAGCTGATTTCCTGTACCTTGCGTGAGACAGGTTTCCCCCGCACAGCCTCAGCCGCGTAAAAGACGAGCCGCCCACCGTCGAGCAGTGGGATGGGAAAGAGATTGATCAGGCCCAGATTGATGGACAAAAGCGCCATGAAAGACAGGATGCTGGCAAAGCCGTAATGGGCCACCTGCCCTGAGAGCTGGGCAATCCGGATCGTCCCACCAAGCTCTCGCGCACTGCGATGACCCGTAATGATCTGCCAGACGCCCTGTAATGTCTGCACCGAGACCAGCCAGGTTTCATGCAGCCCTGCCGTAACAGCGCTTGCAAAACCCATCGGCTTGCCAGGCACCAACTGTGCCATGATGCCGATGCTGCCCGTGTCCGGGGCACCCAGCTTGCCCGGAACGCGGTCCAGGGTGATGGGGAGGCTGAGGTCCTGGTCACCGCGATGAATCCCGAGCGTCGTGCTCTCGCCCGGCATCTTCACGGCATGCGCCTGGATGTCGGCAAAATTGAACACATCCAGCGATCCCAGCCGGGTAATCACGTCACCCTTCTGCAATCCGGCCTTTTCCGCGGCGCTATGCGGCACAACCTGCGAGACTTCGTTCTTCAACTCGGGTTTGCCGACCGAGATATACAGCACCGTAAAAAGCAGGATCGCGAAAACAAAGTTGAATACCGGGCCCATGACGATCACCAACATGCGCGAGCCGACTGGTTTGTCGTGGAACGTCTGACCTGGGACCCACGCCGCCTTTTGCTCAGGCGTTGCATCCTCGGGGTCTTCAAACCCATGTGGCTTGACGAAACCACCAAGTGGAACGGCCGAGATACGCCATTCCGTGCCCGTGCGGTCATGCCAGCGATAAAGCGCAGGCCCGAAGCCGATCGAGAACGTATCGACCTTCACACCGCGCCAGCGCGCGGCAAGGTAATGCCCCATCTCGTGAACGAAAACGAGCACCCCCAGGATGAGGGCGAAAGCAAGAATCGTCACCGCGAATTCATGCATGGAGCGTCTCCGCACCGTTCAGGGAATTGCTGCGCTCGCGCGATACGAAGGCCTCGGCTACGCGACGGGCTTCTGCATCCCAGTGCAGCACCTCATCAAGGGTATCGAGCTTGGGAGCCCCAAGCTTTTCCATGGCATAGGCTATCGTGTCCCCGATCCCGAGGAACCCGATACGACGGCCGAGGAAGGCCTCGACGGCGATTTCGTTGGCCGCAGAGAAAATGGTGGGGGAGGCCGCCCCGGCACAAAGGGCCTCACGGGCCAGACGCAGTGCGGGGAAACGCACCTCGTCTGGCGCTTCGAAATCCAGACGGGCAAGCGCCGCCAGATCGAGACGCGGCGCGTTGGTCTGCATACGTTCGGGCCAGGCTAGGGTGTTGGCGATGGGCACGCGCATATCGGGCGCACCGAGCTGCGCAATAAGGCTGCCGTCGCGGAACTGCACCATGCCATGAACAGCTGATTGGGGATGAACCAGCACGTCGATCTGTTCGTTGCTCAGGCCGAAGATGCGGGCGGCCTCGATCACTTCGAGTCCCTTATTGGCCATCGAGGCAGAGTCGATCGTGATCTTGGCCCCCATGCTCCACGTCGGATGCTTGAGCGCATGTTCCGGTGTGGCGGCACGCATGGTTTCAATCGAGGCACAACGGAACGGCCCGCCGGACGCGGTCAGCACGATCTTCTCGACGCTCTCGATCGGGCTGCCTGTCAGGCTCTGGAAGATGGCGTTATGTTCGGAATCAACAGGAAGAAGGGTCGCCCCTGCTGCCGCAACCTCACGCAGCATGACGTCACCGGCGCTGACGAGCGCCTCCTTGTTGGCGAGCGCGATAGCGCGGCCATTCCGTGTCGCTGCGAGGGTTGGCTCAAGCCCTGCGGCCCCGGTAATGGCGGCCATCGTCCAGTCGGCCTCCATGGCAGCGGCTTCGATGACCGCCTTGCGTCCACCCGCCGCTTGGACGCCGCTCCCTTTCAACCGGTCGCGCAGTTCCTCCAGCAGGGATTCGTCGTTGATGACGGCAATTTCCGCATGCAGGGCGATTGCCTGCTCTGCCAGCAAGGCAACATTGCGCCCACCAACAAGGGCCCGGATCTGGAAACGTGCCGGTTCTGCCAGCAGGAGATCGATCGTCGAGCAGCCGATACTGCCGGTGCTGCCAAGAACGGTGATGCTGCGTGGTGAAGCGGTCATGATCCCAGGATACTCCAGATCAATGCGATGAAGCAGAAGATGAAACGAAAAAATGCGTCAGGGCCACGATCACATCATGGGGCGTGGCGTCCCAGAAAATATGTGTGGGCACGCACAGGGAGAGCAGCGCTGCAAGAGGCGCGGCAGCAAGAAGTCCGTCAAACCGGTCAAGCAGCCCGCCATGACCGGGTATAAGCTTACCCGAGTCCTTGATCCCGACCCGACGTTTGGCAGCGCTCTCGGCAAGGTCGCCGGACTGCGAGGCACAGCCGAGCACCATGGCCCACAGGAGCCCACCCAGGGGCGAGCCAAGACCTGAGAGAAACGCCGTTGCCGCACCGGCCATACCGGCCGCCACCAGGCCACCAACCGCGCCAGAGCGGGTCTTGCCGGGAGAAATGCGCGGCGCAAGCTTCGGCCCGCCGAAAATACGTCCTGCAAGATAGGCGCCGCTATCACTGGCAATCACGACCACCACAACAAAAAGGACGAGTACAGCGCCTTGCGAAGGCTCTCTCAGCCAGAAGAGGGAGAGCCCCCCCAATGCTGCCACGGCTACGCAGGCCCATTGGGCAGCGCCGAAAACACCTGCCGCGAACACCAGGGCAAAGGCGACACGCCACTCGCCCCTCATCGCCGCAAGCAGCGCTACCAACGGCCAGGCGAGAAGCAGCCAGCCACGCCAGTGCAAGGCGCCACGTCCCCATCGCAGCCCTGCCATTGCCATGGCCTCATAGACAAGCCCGAGACTGACAAGCAGAATCATGGCCCGATAAGCCAGTCCGCCCATCAGGATACAGAACACCGCCACGGGAACGATAATAGCTGCTGAGATGAGGCGCAGGCGCAGATCAGACCAGCGCTGGGCGGCACTTTGCTGACTCACAGAGCGCCATCCGGTGCGAGGCGTTTGCCGAAGCGGCGCTCGCGTCGAGAAAAATCACTCATGAGATCTGCAAAATGATCCTCGTTGAAATCCGGCCACATCACATCCAGAAAAGCCAGTTCAGCATAAGCCGACTCCCAGAGCAGAAAATTGGACAGCCGCCTCTCGCCACTGGTTCGCACAATCAGGTCTGGATCGGGAAAAGGAGAAGTCTGAAGAAAATCGCCGAAAGCTGCCTCGCCCAGACCATCCAGGTCAATTTCGCCACGCGAGGCGGCAAGGGCCATTTTCTTCGCCGCGCTCAGCATATCGTGACGTGCGCCATACGACAGGGCGAGGATCATGGTCAGACGGGTGTTTCTCGCCGTGAGCGTACGTGCACGATCAATTTCGGCCCGCAACCCGGCGTCGAAACGGGTCAGATCACCGATGAAATCGAGCCTGACATTCTGCTCGTGCAGTTCGGCAACCTTGTGCCGAAGATAAAAACGCAGAAGCGATGTCAGGTCCGAAACCTCCTCGCTGGTGCGGTTCCAGTTTTCCGACGAAAAGGCATAGAGCGTCAGATAACGCACGCCCGCAGTGATGGCCGCCCTGACACAGCGCCTGACGGCCTCGGCACCTGCGCGATGCCCGGCCATGACCGGCTTGCCCCGCGCACGCGCCCAGCGCCCGTTGCCGTCCATGATGACGGCCACATGGCGAGGCATTGTCGCAAGGTCCAGCCCGGTGGCCGGAGCAGTATGAGCGCGTGAGGAGGACACTGCCTTCAATCAGACCTGCTTGATCTCGCGCTCCTTGTCCGCCAGCATGTCATCAACCTTCTTGATGTACTGGTCAGTGAGTTTCTGAACACCGTCAGACCAGACCTTCATGTCATCCTGGCTGATCTCGCTCTTCTTCTCGTGGGTCTTGATCTGATCCATCCCGTCACGACGCACATTACGCACGGCAATCTTGCCATTTTCAGCATAGCGCCCTGCGGCGCGGGCCAGTTCGGTACGGCGTTCTTCCGTAAGCTGGGGAATTGGCACGCGCACTGTCTGGCCGTCTGCTGCCGGGTTGAGCCCCAGACCAGCATCGCGGATAGCACGCTCGACGGCACCAACCAGGCCACGATCCCAGACCGAAACCGTCAACATGCGCGCTTCGGGAACGGCAATCGAGCCCACCTGCGAAAGGGGCACTTCGCTGCCATAAGCTTCCACACGGACCGGTTCGAGCAGGTTCGGGCTGGCACGACCCGAGCGCAGGCCCGAAAGATCACGGCGCAGGCTTTCCAGGGCGCCATCCATGCGGCGCGTCAGATCGTCAAGCAGATCGTTCAGTTCGGCAGGCATTGGTCTCTCCTTCAATACGGTTCAGGCACCCGGACGGGGCAAGCGCCCTGGCGTGGTGACGGGGCATTGGCGTGTCATCTCAGGGGCGCTGTGTTCCACGGGCGTCGATACAGCCCGCCCGGTGAATGGCCTGGATCAGGCCGTTTCGATAATACGGGTAAAGCGTCCCTCACCGCGCATGACACTCGCAAACGCGCCAGGGGCATGGATATTGAATACGATGATCGGGAGCCGGTTTTCACGGGCCAGCGAGATGGCGGTTGCGTCCATGACATTCAGGTCACGCGACAGCACATCCATATAGGACAATTCGTCGTAACGCTCCGCATCCGGCTCGCGACGCGGATCGGCCGAATAAACACCGTCGACCTGCGTTCCCTTGAGCAGAACGTCACATTCCATCTCATTGGCACGCAGCGCGGCGGCCGTATCCGTGGTGAAGAACGGATTGCCCGTCCCGGCGGCGAAAATCACCACCCGTCCCTTCTCCATGTGGCGAACAGCACGACGACGGATATAGGGTTCGGCGATGGATGACATCTGAATGGCGGACATGACGCGGGTGGCAACACCGGCGCGCTCCAGGGCGTTCTGCATCATCAACGCATTGATGACGGTTGCCAGCATGCCGGCATAATCGCCCTGTGCGCGATCCATGCCTTTGGCTGCTGCGGCAACACCACGGAAGATATTTCCGCCGCCAATCACCAGACAGACCTGAATGCCGCTGCGCGAGACAGAGGCCACATCATTGGCAATCGCCTCGACCATCTGCGGCTCGATACCGAAAGAGCCCTTTCCCATCAGGGCCTCGCCCGAAACCTTGAGAAGAACGCGCTTGTAGCCTGCAGAAGTTTCGGTCATCGCATCCTCTTTCACAGCAGCCTTAACAGGGCCGAATACAGCCCGCGCCTCTCTTATAGGGCGCGGCCTGTCCTCACAAGAACTTCTCAGGCGTCATCAAGCCCGATGGCACGCAGTCTGGCCTTTTCCTCGTCCCAACCCGCGCGCTCACGCACGTTCAGGAAAAGATGGCAGGGCCGTTCGAGCAACCGCCCCAGATCCAAACGCGCCCGCTCGCCGATACTGCGAATCTTGCGTCCCCCCTCACCAATCAGAATGGCCTTGTGCCCGGGACGGGAGACATAAATCGTGGCATCGATGCGCACCGACCCATCAGGGCGCTCCTTGAAGCTCTCCGTCTCGACGGTGGCCTGGTAGGGGATTTCCTCATGGGTCTGCATGAAAATCTGCTCGCGTACCAGTTCGGCGGCCAGCAGACGATCAGGCAGATCGGTCAGATCGTCCTCCGGATAGAGGTAAGGCCCTTCCGGCAGTTCGGCTGCGAGATAATCCAGCAGATCGTCCACCCCATCACCCGAACGGGCGCTGAGCATGAATACATGCTCGACCGACAATTGATCGGTGATGGCTTTGGTCAGGGGCAGAAGCTGCTGCGTGGTCACGAGGTCGGTCTTGTTGAGCACAAGCCATACACGGCGCTTCTGCTTCGCCAGGGTATCGATGACCGCCTGGGCCTCTTCGCGTATGCCAGCCTTGGCATCGATCAACAGAAGCGAGATATCGGCGTCCTGTGACCCGGTCCACGCTGCTGCCACCATAGCCCGGTCGAGCTTGCGCTTAGGCTTGAAGATGCCCGGCGTATCAACCAGCAGAATCTGCGAAGTCTGACGCATCAGGATCCCGAGCACGCGAAAGCGCGTCGTCTGGGCCTTGGGGCTGACGATCGAGAGCTTGGTCCCGGTCATACGGTTGATCAGGGTGGATTTACCGGCATTCGGCGCCCCGACCAGGGCGACGAAACCACAACGTGTTGTCATTTTCTATCCTTCGTGCCTTTACGGCCACGGTTCAATCGCCGAAGCAAGGCAGTGGCTGCCTCACTCTCGGCCTGGCGTTTGCTACCCGCAACGCCCTCTCCTTTCTCCCCCATAGCAGAAACCGCGATGGTAAAGCGCGGCGCATGTGAGGGACCTTCCATGGAAAGCGTTTCGTAATCCGGCAGGGGGTATCCCCGGGCGAGAACGAATTCCTGCAGGGTCGTCTTGGGGTCCTTGGGCGGCGTGATCTGCGAGGTCAACAGATCCTTCCACTTCTCCCGCACGAAACGTCGCGCTGGCTCCAATCCACCATCAAGATAGAGCGCACCCAACAGGGCCTCCATCGCATCGGCCTGAACATTGGCGAGGCTGCGTATACCGGCCTGCTCCTCATGCTCGGCGATATGCAGCGCCTCCGCCACACCAATGCTTTCCGCAATCGGGGCCAGAGCGTTGCGCGAGACCAGTGAGGCGTGGCGCGGCCCCAGCGCCCCTTCGGGCTCGTCGGGGAACTGCTCAAGCAACCATTCAGCCATCAGCAGGCCGAGCACGCGATCACCAATGAATTCCAGCCGCTCGTTCGAAGCTGCGCTGGCAACCCTTGCAGCCTGACGTGGCGCGCGCCTTCCCTGACGGGCAGAGACGGCGGAACGGTGAGTGAGCGCCTGTCGCAGCAACCCCTGATCGGCAAACTGATGGCCAAGGGCCGCCTGCAGGGTCTCCGCTATGGCGTCATGCATCGTCATGAGCCTGCCTCAGTGCATGGTCGCAAAAAGATGGCTCCAGCGGATCTCGAAAGGCCATTGCCAGAACTGCCAGAGAGGATGAACGGCCTCGTAGGAGAAGAACACGAAGCGTGCCTTGCCCACCAGATTGACCATCGGCACATAGCCAAGATCCACACCATTATCGCGCTGAAAACGGCTATCTCCGCTATTGTCACGGTTATCGCCCATCGCGAAGAAGTACCCCTCGGGCACGACATATTCGCGCGTGTCGTTCTGCTCGCCCTCATCCGTCTGCTTCAGGATCTGATGCGTGACGGGTGCGGCGCCCGCACTTCCCGGCAGGGTTTCGAGATAGCGTATGCCCGTCTGCGGATAACGGTTCTCATCCATCACGGAATAAGCACCCAGCGACTGACGTGGCACCAGCGTGCCGTTCAGATAAAGCTCGCCTGCACGCATCTGGATGTGATCACCCGGCAGACCGATGATGCGCTTGATATAATCGACCGACGTGTTTTGCGTATAGCGGAATACCGCGACATCGCCACGATGCGGCGACGCGCCCCAGATGCGCCCGTCAAAAAGATGCGGCGAAAACGGCATGGAGAAACGCGACCAGCCATAATCGAATTTTGTGACGATGATGTAGTCGCCCACCTGCAAGGTCGGAATCATGGAGGCGCTAGGGATATTGAACGGTTCGAGAACCACCGTCCGTATCGCCAGCAATATGACAATCCAGATCGCGACGAAGCGCACGATCTCAAGGGGGGTATCTTCTTTTTTCCTGGAGGCACGCGCCTCCTGATTCTGGTCGGTCATATCCGGGTCTTAGCGCAGGTGGTGGGGCATTGGCGACAGGCTATCACGAAGTACAGGAAACTGACTGCACGATCACATAGGCCATTGCATAAGGAGCCTCATCGGTCAGGCTGAGCAGGATTTCCGCCCGCTCCCCCGGCAAGGCCATTGCAGCAAGGCAGGAAGCAGCCTCTCCCTTGAGGGTAAGAAAGGGTTTGCCGAGTCCGTCATTGCCAACCTCGATATCGGTCAGGGCGATACCGTCACGAAAACCCGTACCCAGCGCCTTGACGCACGCCTCCTTGGCCGCCCATCGCTTGGCAAGGATACCGATACGGCTATCGCCCTTGCGTGTATCGGCATAAGCGCGTTCCGCCGGGGTGAAGCTACGTTCGAGAAATCTTTCCCCTGAGCGCTCGAGAACCCGCGCAATGCGGCGCATGTCGCACAGATCCGTACCGATACCCCTGATCATCTCGTCACTCAGTTTCTAGCCGTCACTCAGTTTCTGGCGCGCTCGACCTGCATGACACCCTGCGCCGAGCGCAGTGCCGCAATCATGGCAGACAGGTGCCGCACATCGCGTACTTCGAGATCGACCAGGATTTCCATGAAATCGAGTTGACGGTTCAGGATGCGCAGATTGACGACACTGCCATTATGTTTGGACGCCGTATTCGTCAGCGTGGTCAGAACACTTGATTCATTGGCGGCAATCACACTGACACGTCCGATATGGGGTGCGCCCCGCTCACCTTGCGCCAGAGCCTCGTAGTCCCAGTCGATTTCAAGGAACCGCTCAGGCGTGGACGAGAAGGCGCTCAAATTCTGGCAGGCACGCTGGTGGATGGTCACGCCCTTGCCCTGTGCGATGATGCCCACGATCGGGTCGCCCGGCAACGGATGACAGCACCCGGCGAAATGGGTCGCAATCCCGGAGCCGATACCGGTGATGATCGAACCGCTCTTGGCACCGTAGCGGGGCGCCGTACCGACACCGCCACCAAGGCGGCCGGACAGGCCCGGCACCATACGAGGCGCGCGGTGGGTCTGGCGCAGTTCCGGATAGGCCGCATTGACCACATCACGCGGCCCGAGCTGTCCATTGCCAACTGCGACATACAGATCCTCTATGCTGGCCTGACGCAGGTCGCGCAGCAGCGATTCCAGCACTTTCTCGCTGCCATCGACACCTTCCTGACGGAAAGCCTTGGCCAGCGCCGTACGCCCGGTATCGAGATTGACCTGACGCTGTTGCAACGCAACATGTCGGCGTATGCGCGCGCGCGCCTTGCCCGTAACAACGAACCGCTCCCAGGACGCCGAGGGCGTCCCGCCACGCGCCGTCATGATCTCGACCTGATCGCCATTCTGCAATTCATGGCGCAGGGGCATCAGGCGACCATTGATCTTGGCGCCTACGCAGGCGTCACCAACCTGGCTGTGCACCGCATAGGCGAAGTCAACGGGCGTCGCGCGACGCGGCAGGGAGATCAGCTGCCCTTTGGGGGTGAAACAGAAAACTTGATCCTGATACAGTTCAAGCTTCGTATTCTCGAGAAACTCGTCAGGTGCTTCTGAATCCTCGAGGATCTCAAGAAGGTCCTGCACCCAGCGCAGCTTGTTGAGGCCCAGAGCCGCAACCTCGCTATTGGACGCCTGCGCCTCGTCACGTTCCTTATAGGCCCAGTGCGCCGCCACACCGTTTTCAGCAAAGTTGTGCATGTCCGCCGTGCGGATCTGCACTTCGATCTTCTGGTTTCGCGGCTGTCGCAGGGTCACGCCCGTATGAAGGCTTTGATAGCCATTGGCCTTGGGCGTGGAAATGTAATCCTTGAAGCGCCCCGCAATCATCGGATAGGCGCCATGGATGGCACCCAGTGCAGCATAACAGGCGTCACGGCTGGGAACGATCACGCGAAATGCCATGATGTCGGAAAGCTGCTCGAACGCGACATTGCGCTTTTGCATCTTGGCCCAGATCGAATAGGGCGATTTCTCCCGCCCCGTCACATCGATCTGGGGCAGACCGACCTCTGCACAGAGCGCCTTCAGTTCATGCTTGATCTGCTCGATGATATCCGCGCCGTGACCTCGCAGGAAGTTCAGACGTGCCCGGATTGTCGCATCTGCTTCAGGCTCAAGCTGCTCGAATGAGAGGTTCTGTAACTCGGTCTTGACGCGATCCATACCGATGCGCTCCGCCAGCGGCGCGTAGATATCCATCGTTTCACGGGCAATGCGCAGGCGGCGGTCTTGCCTCTGCACATAATGCAGGGTGCGCATGTTATGCAGGCGATCGGCCAGCTTCACGATCAGCACGCGAATATCGCGCGACATCGCCAGAACGAGCTTACGGAAATTTTCAGCCTGCTTTGTCCGGTCGGACTGCAACTCCAGGCGTGTCAGCTTGGTCACACCATCGACCAGACTGGCCACCGTCTCACCGAAGCGATCCTTCAGGAAGGCCGGTGTGATCCCGGTATCTTCGACCGTATCGTGCAGCAGCCCGACCATGATCGAGGGCACGTCCATACGAAAACCCGCGAGGATGTTCGCTACGGCGATGGGATGAATAATATAGGGTTCACCATTGTCGCGCTTCTGCTCGCGATGCGCCTTTTCGGCAACTTCGTAGGCTTCTTCCACACGCTTGAGGTCCGCTTGCGGATCATAAGCAGCAATACGGCGAAGAAGGCCGCTGATCGACGGCACGACAGGCGTCACACCGGCTGGTTCAGCTGCAAGGATTTCGGGCGCTGGCGTATTCTGCTCGGCGCCGGGGAGAAGGGTGTCAGACATGCCGGTACTCTCTCCCGCAACCTAGATCGTTGAATACGCTACCGGACCACAGAACGGCCCGGCACCGCAAGAGGACTCAGCGGCGGCCGCGCCCTCCGAATTCCGCCTCGAACGACGCCTCGAGCTCGGCTGTGGACATGGTTTCAGCCATATGCGCGTGCTCTTCCTCGGAGGAGACATCCTGCAGGCCGAAGATGTTCTGATCGGTCGGGATAAGGTCCATCACCTCTTCATCTACAGGCTCAGGCTCGGGTGCACGCGCCAGGGAACGCACAATACCGTCCTTGAGCGTGCCAAGATTAACCTTGTCTTCCGCGATTTCACGCAGAGCCACGACAGGGTTCTTGTCATTGTCACGATCGAGGGTCATTTCCTCGCCACGTGACAGGCCACGAGCGCGCTGTGCAGCAAGGAGAACGAGCTCGAAGCGGTTCGGGACCTTTTCGATGCAGTCTTCAACGGTAACGCGTGCCATAAAACTCTTCCCAACCAATTTCCGCAGATCGACGTGAATTGTGCAAAATAGCACACCACGAGGCACGGAGCAATCATATGGGCATCCCTACAGCGTCGTGCTCAACAGCACGGCGTGAGCCCAGGTTAGCATCTCTCACGATCCAGCCTCATGCCATCATCGAAGACACTGAACCTGACATAGCCTGACAACGACGAAATGCTTCGGCATCTGTATTGTTCACCTGACCTTTGCTAGTCTTGCACGGTGAATTCAACTCACTGCCGCGAGAGCCTGTCTCGGCAGATGTCCCTCATGGATCAAAGATGCTCGAAAAAACCGAGAAGACTGCCGTTTTTATAGATGGATCGAGCCTATATTACACTGCGAAAACCCTTGGATTCGAAGTAGATTATCGCCGCCTTCTTCGGTACCTGAAATCTGGAACCAGACTCATCCGGGCCCATTACTACGCAGCAATTCCAGAGACTGAAGAGTACTCCCCCCTGAAGCCTCTCACAGACTGGTTGGCCTATAACGGCTACATGCTCGTCACAAAGACGGCGCGCGAGTTCACCGACCAGACCGGCCGCCGCCGCCTCAAGGGCAATATGGATGTCGAGCTCGCGGTCGACCTGCTTGAACTCGCCGACAAGATCGACCATGCCGTCATCTTCAGCGGTGATGCCGACCTCCGGCGTGCCGTTGAAGCGATCCAGCGTCGGGGAGTGCGCGTGACTGCTGTATCCTCCCTGCGATCCTCTCCCCCGCTGATCGGCGATGATCTCAGACGGCAGGTGGACCAGTTCGTCGAACTTGGAGACATTGCAGCAGAATTCACGCGACGTCAGACCGACGTCCCGCCCCGCCCCAGGCAGACCCCGGTCAGGCATCCTGCCGATATCATGACCAATAATGATATGGATGATTGACCACCAGCCCCCACGCTCCGCCGGATGGTCTGGCGCGATGGGCGGGTTCCCGATCGCGCTAAACACGAACCGCGTAGCTGGCATCGTCGTTCAGCCTTGCCCCGTCCTGATCTGACCCGTCTTGTGTGACTGAACTCTCTCGCCTCGCAAGAAGCGCGCTGCACCCGCATGCACCATGACAGGGAGATGTCATGCCCATGACAGACATCCCCTGCGGTGTGGCAATGCCCGCTCGTCCCGGCTCGCCATGAGTCGCGAGATACACGCTGAAGTGCAACGCCGTGCAAGCAACCCTCGCGCTCAGAGCGCTTTTATCCGCAGAATCACGCTCAGGAGGAACAACATGACAAGTCAGCGCAATTCGGGTTCAATCGGCTTTGTCGGCTACGGCGCCATGGGCTCGCTGATGGGTCGTAACCTGCGTGCTACCGGGTATGAAGTCCGTGCCTACACGCCGTCCGGCCGACAGCAGGACAACGAAACGCCTGTCGTCAACTCTGCACGGAAACTGGCCGAAATTTCCGATATCCTGATCCTGTGCGTGCCCAACGACGAGGCCGTCTTTGCCTCCGCAGATGGAGAGGACGGTTTTCTGAGCGGCACTCGCCCCGGCGCCATCGTGATCAATTGCAGCACCATCTCCCCCGAGGCGACTGACAAGCTGCAGGAACTCGCCGCTGCGAAGGATCTGCGCTTCGTGGACGCCCCCATGTCGGGCAGCACCCCCGAAGCCGAAAAGGGCGAGCTCGTCATGCTGGTGGGGGCATCTGAACAGGATCTTGCCGCCGCCGCGCCCGTGCTGGACGCCATCGGCAAGCTCACCATTCATGCCGGAGACGTCGGAGCAGGCACGCGCCTCAAGCTCGTCATCAACGGCATTATGGGCGCAACGCTCAACGTGATTGCCGAGGCTGTGGGTTATGGCCTTGATAGCGGCCTGAACCGTGACATGCTGTATGAAGCACTCTCTCAGGTGGCGGTCATCTCGCCGCATCACAAGCGCAAGCTTGGTGCTGCACAGCAGGGCGATTTCTCGCCGCAATTCCCCACCCGCCTCATGTCCAAGGATATGGGACTGCTCATCAGTGCGGCCAGATCGACGCACAGCTTCTGCCCTGCCATTGGCGTGGCAGACCAGGCTCTGGCCCTCTCGGGCAAGCGCCATGCCAATGACGACTACTCTGCTCTGCTCGGCGCCATCGAAAAGAGCGTCGTCAAGCACGACAGCTGAGATCTCAGCGCGACACGAACCGGTGCCGCAACGGGTTGACGAAACCGGTTGCGCACCATAGCTGCCTTCTGTGGCCAGACAGCCCGTCTGGCCCTCACCATGACAGTCCAGGAGACGCGACCATGGCTTTCGAACTGCCGTCCCTTCCCTACTCGTCCGGTGCGCTCGCCGCCTCTGGCATGTGCCAGGAAACGCTTGAGCTGCATCATGGCAAGCATCATCAGGCTTATGTCACGGCGCTCAACGGCTTTGTCGAAGCCAAGCCAGAGCTTCAGGGCAAGAGCCTTGAGGAAATCATCCTCGCCGTGAAGGGTGATGCCGCACAGGCTCCCGTATTCAACAACGCGGGCCAGCACTGGAATCATATCCTGTTCTGGAAGAACCTTGCGCCGAATGGCGGTCAGGTTCCCTCCAAGCTGGCTGCGAAGATCGAGTCCGATCTCGGTGGTCTCGATGCGTTCAAGGCTGCTTTCAAGCAGGCTGCCATTTCGCAGTTCGGCTCAGGCTGGGCATGGCTGGTTCTTGGCAATGATGGCAAACTCGCCGTGACCAAGACAGCCAATGGCTCGAACCCGCTGGCCGAGGGCCAGGGTCGCGCCCTGCTGGGTCTGGATGTGTGGGAACACGCCTATTATCTGGACTTCCGCAACCGTCGCCCTGACTACATCACCAACTATCTCGACAAGCTTGCCAATTACGAGTTTGCCGAAGCAGAGCTGCTCTCTGCCTGATATCGTTCCGGGCTGCCCTGAGGACTGTTCCTGGGGATCATCTGCGGGGCAGCACAAGACGTTATCCCGTGAAAAAGGCCGGCTCCCTTGCGGGGCCGGCCTTTTTCGATCTGTACGGAGCGCTGCGCCTTACTTGGCGGGCTTGCCACCGTCATTCGCCGGCTTGGCCGTGCTGGTCAGAACCTGCGAGACATTTTCGCGCATCAGCTGGATCTTCACGCCGGGCGCGATCTCGATTTCGATTTCCTTGGTCCCCTCACGGGCAAGCTGAACCACGCCGATGATGCCGCCACTGGTCACAATACGGTCACCACGACGCAGCGCGTTGAGCTGTGCCTTGAGTTCCTTCTGGCGTGCCTGCTGGGGACGGATGAGCACGAAGTAGAACACGACGAACACGAGGATCATCGGGAGGAATGAGATAATCCCGCTGTTGGCGAGCATGCGTTTCTTCCATATGTCGATAGTCAGGGACCGGACACGTCATGGGACGGACCGGATTGCAGCCGGACCATAATTGACCGCGCCTGCACGTCAAGCACGGCTTTGGAACAAGGGAGAAACCTATGGACCCCGTTCTGCTCGAAAAACTCGAGCGTATTGCATCGGCTCTGGACCGCCTGTCACCCGCACCGGCCAGCGCAACCACGCTCGAAACAGGCGACGCCTTCATGTGGCAGGGGACGTCCGCAAGCCTACGGCCTGTGGCGCAGGTCCACCGGGTCGATCTCTCTCTGCTGCGCGGGATTGATCGCCAGACCCGGCTGGTTCTGGAAAATACGCGCCATTTCGCACAGGGTCGCACGGGCAATAATGTCATGCTCTGGGGTGCGCGGGGTATGGGGAAATCCTCGCTGGTCAAGGCGTGCTTTGCCGAGGCCAATCGCGAGCGGCCTCATGCCCTTGTTCTGATCGAGATCCAGCGCGACGATCTCTCCACCCTCCCCCGACTGCTCGATATCCTGCGCGCCCAGCCCCGGCGCTGCATCCTGTTTTGCGATGACCTCTCCTTCGAGACACAGGATGCCGATTACAAATCGCTGAAGTCGGTCCTGGATGGCGGCATCATGGGCCGCCCCGAGAACGTGCTGTTCTATGCCACGTCCAATCGTCGCCATCTCATGCCGCGCGACATGATGGAAAACGAGAGCGGCAGCGCCATCAACCCGCAGGAAGCCGTCGAGGAAAAAGTCTCCCTGTCAGACCGCTTCGGACTGTGGATTGGGGTGCATGGCTGCAACCAGGAAACCTATCTCGCGATTGTTGACGGCTATGCCGCCCACCGCAGACTCGCCATCTCGACCGAGGCGCTGCATCGGCGCGCCTTGGAATGGGCCATGGAACGTGGGGGCCGCTCCGGCCGCGTTGCCGCCCAGTTCATCGACCATCTCAGCGCAACGCTGGGATGAAAAAAGCTGGGCCGGTCATGCACCGGCCCGGCTCGGTAGGCTTACCCGGAGGGAAGCGTTTGCAGGGGCCCACTGGCTGGTCCCTGCATGGATGGCAGAACGATCAGAACGTCGCGTTCAGACGGCCGTAGTAATAGGCGCCATAGATCGGGATACCGGAGGAGTCGGTGTCGTAGACCTTCGGCCCCAGATAGTTGTTGATCGGGTTCACGTGGCGCGGGCGCTGATTGAAGATATTGTTCGCGCCGATAGCGAAGTGCCAATGCTCGGTGAAGCGATAACCAACTTCGAGATCCGTCAGCCAAGCCGGGGTGTTCTTGAACTCTGCCCATTCCGTGTTGGAGTACTTGATCGCCGTTGGCGCCAGATCCTCATAGGTCAGCAGCGATTTGGTCTCGCCATAGCGGGTCTGACGCAGGTTCACGTCCCACTGATGATACGCCCAGTAGGCGTTCAGGATCAGCTTGCTGCGCGGTGAGCCCGTGGTGAGATAACCCACCGTCTGCGCATTGGCTGCGGGTTCCCCGAAAGCGTTGGTGTTGATATGGCTGATGCGCGTGCGGTTGAGGTTGAGCATCGCGCTCAGGTTAAGCGTGCCGTAGCGGTGCAGACGCAACAGATAATCGGTTTGCAGATCGAGACCCTGCGTGCGCGTGCTGGCCACGTTGGCAAAGTAATTGGCCGTCACATTGCTCAGATCCGCAATCCCGCTCGGAATGTTCACGCCTGTCAGCGAGATTGCGTCGAGCGCTGTCTGGCCATTGACCGTGGCCGAGCCGATAATGCGGTCACGGATATTGATCTGGTAGACGTCGACGGACATGTGCCAGTCCTTGAGCGGCTCGGCGATAATGCCACCCTCCGCACTGGTCGACCGCTCCGGCTTGAGACGCTGCGCACCGATTGACTTGCCTGCCGCTCCAACAGTCTGGAGCAGACCCGAAGCCCCAGTCGGCGAAACGTTAAGCGCCGAATAATACTGCTCGGGCATGGTCGGCGCACGAAAGCCGTTGCTGATCGTGCCGCGGATTGCGAGCTTGCTGGTGATGTCGTAGCGCGTCGTGACCTTGCCGTTCTCGGTATTCCCGACATCGGTGTAGTGCTCGAAGCGGCCGGCAAAATCGAGGTCCCAGTGCGGCAGCGGATGGAAGTCGCCATCCAGATAACCCGCCCAGATATTGCGCTGCCACTTGCCGGCGTTCTGCGGCGTCAGACCGGCAAAGCCCTGTGTGCCGCCAAGCTCATACGAAGCCGGCTCGCCCGCCTTGATCGTATACATTTCCAGGCGATGCTCGGCTCCGAAGGCCAGCGTCATCGGCACGACATCCGCGATACGGAAGTTGCGACGGGCATCGAAGTTGCTGGTCCACTGGGCAAGAGAATAGCTCTGGGCGCGCACCGTGGTGGGCGAGAACCCATAGGCCTTGTAGTAATTCGGGTTGAAGGTGTTCTTGTTCCCGATATCGTCGTCATCCTGCCCGTACAGCGTGCTCAGATCCCAGCTGAAGCCGAACAGATTATCACCCTTGAGGCCCAGATTGGCCTGAAAGTCATTCTCCTCGATCGTCTCCAGCGGTGAGAAGCCATAGGGATAGGCGCTCGGTGCCACGGTGGGCACACGGTAATTCTCGTAAGCCTCGGAATGGCGATGGGCATAGGTGATCAGACCATAGGTCTCGATACCCTCCGTGATACCCTTGCCCCATTCGATGGAGAGATTCTCGCGTGTTTCTTCCGGGTTGGAGAGGATATTGTTGGAGTTGGCGGGCCAGGTCGAGCTTGTCGTCCAGCGATGGTCATCGGTGCTCTTGAGCTTCGAGACCCAGTGATCAGTGTGATAGACCTGACCGCTCAAATGGACGAAACCGTCATTGCCCCATTTGAGACCACCATCGGCACCAATCAGATACTGCCATCCGGTACCATTATAGGCATTGGCACCCGTCTGCGCGACGGTATTGATGCCATGACTGGTCTTTTTGGTGATGATGTTCACGACACCAGCGATGGCATCAGAGCCGTAAAGGGCGGCTGCGCCATCACGCAGGATTTCGATATGATCGATCGCGCCCGCCGGGATCATGTTCAGATCAACCGGGGTCGAGCCCTGCTGCGGGCCTGCATCGGCATAGATATTGGCCGTCGTGTTACGGCGCTTGCCATCGACCAGCACCAGAACCTCGTTCGGGTTCAGGCCACGCATACGGATCGCCGAGGTCAGCGCACCGGCATCGGCACCGTTGGCCGTAACCGTGATGGAGGGATCAACGCGCGTGATGGCGTCCGCCAGGTTGAGCTGGCCCGAGCGGCGCAGGGTGGCGGCGGAAACCACGGTGACAGGCACGGCGCTGTCGCGAGCCTTGCGGTTAAAGGCGTGGGTACCCGTCACGATGACAGATTCACCGCTATCGCCGCTTGCATCGCGTGCCTTGCGGGTGCGGATCTTGGGAACAGAATGAAGGGGCTGATCCGAGCCGATTGACGTTCTGTGGTGAACGACATTGGTCTTTTTTACTTTTGGCGCGGTCTGCTCGGCAGGCTGCGTTGCCGCCTGAGCATAGCTGAACCCGAATGGGAAGGAGAGAAGGGTCGCCGCCGCCAGTATTCTTCGCTTTGTAAACATCGTTCGAGCTGTCTCTCCATGGGATCGTGAACCAGGAGCAGTCTAGGCAGCATCGAAAACTCGTTACAACATCGAAATGGAATTTTCTTTCGCAAGCGGATCGAATGAGACAAAAAAAACACAGTTTGTTGCAGATTGCCAGCAAAAACAGAGTCGTTTCAGCAACTTTGTTTCGTATGCTTGGTACTTTCAGAACTTAAGTTCCCGCATGACTATTCGTGACGCGAAGGTGCTGTTCCCTCCTGCCGCAAGCCTGCTAGAGTTCGCACCTGCACATGGTTGCAAGAATTTCAGAGCCACGCTCAAGGCCGCCAGCTTCTTGCCAGGCCTGGCCATGAGGCGGTCAAGACAGGGATACCGATGACGGAAAGCCTCATTAACGACACAACCGAAAACGCCGGATCCGCACAGCGCCGCTCGGATGCACTGAGGCTCGGGAAAGACGCGGTCGATCTGCGCCGGGTCAAATGTGATCCCGATTACTGGTACCCGGTGGCGTGGTCGCACGAACTGCGCAAAGGCAAGACGATCGCGACACGCTTCGCAGGCCAGCCGATCGCCCTTGTGCGTCCGCAGGAAGGCACCGTGTTCGCTCTGGAGGATCGCTGCGCACACAGGCAGGTACCGCTCAGCAAGGGACGTGTGGAGGGCGAGGCGGTCCAGTGCTGCTATCATGGCTGGGCCTATGGCCGCTCGGGTCGCTGCATCGATGTGCCCTATCTGGGCAAGGGCAAGCTCCCCAATGGCGTGCGCACCTATCCTTGCCGTGAGGTCGAGGGGCTGATCTTCATCTTCCCCGGTGATCCGGCCAAGGCGGAAACGACCCCCTTCCCGCAGCTCGGCTCCGTTGCCGACCCAGCCTACAAGACCCGCCGTTTCGGCGAGCATGTGAACTGCCATTACAGTTTCATGCATGAGAACCTGATGGATATGAACCATCAGTTCATGCACTCGAAGCAGATGGGCAAGATGAAGCCCCGCTATCTCGGCGGTGCCGATGAGCCACGCATGGTCGAGGCGCGCTACAGCTTTGCCCGCGTGGGTGGAAAACAGCCCTGGGGCGAGGCGCTGATCTTCGGAGAGCGTCGCGATGCCAGCGCCAAATTCGCGCATCGCGACGTCATGACCATCCGCACTGTCTATCCCTATCAGACACTGCACATCCGTACCGGCGACGAACCACCCGTGATGGATCTCTGGATCGTCTATGTGCCGCAGGACGCCGAGCATCTCACATGCCGCGTATTCGGCCTGCTTTCGATTCGACGTCCCAAGCTCAAGGGAGCGCTCGAACTCGCCTGGCCGCTCCTTGTCGGGTTTACCAACCGGATCTTCGCCGAGGACCGCGAGATTGTGGAGCTTGAGCAAAAGGCGTGGCGTGAGCTTGGCGGTGATCGCAATCAGGAAGTCTTCCCGGTCATCAACGCCCTGCGCGACCTGTTGCGTCGTTCGGGCATTCAGCCGGAAACAGGGACTCAGGATGCCGAGGCACTGATCGAACCGGATCGGGCTCAGGCCGCCGAATGAGTCTCACACTCGAGGTCTCGCCCTACCGTCTGCGCCCGCTTCAGCCGACCGATGGTGCCGCTGTGCACAATCTGGTCAATGACTGGAGTGTGGTGCGCATGCTCAGCCATCTCCCTTTTCCCTACCCGCGGGAGCTGGCCGATCAATGGATTGCGAGCACTATCGAGCGTCAGGAAGCCGGCAAAGCCTGGCATTTCGCCATTTGCGATAATGACAGGCTCGTCGGCTGCATTGGCTTGTCGATGGATCGGTCGACCCAGACGGCAAGGATTGGCTACTGGGTGGGGCGTCCTTTCTGGCAGAAAGGCATTGCAAGCGCCTGCGTGCGACGCGTGGTCGAATGGGCGTTCGAGACACTTCCGGTCACGAAGATCATGGCAGATGTGGCGGAAGACAACCTGCCTTCGATCGCTCTGCTTGACCGCCTGGCCTTCGTGCGCTCAGGCACGACACGTATTCCCTTCATTTCACGCGGGTCGGAACCCTATCCGGTGCTTACCTACAGGCTGGATCGCACAGTGGAGGAGGCAACGCCCGTGACACAGGGTAATGGGCCACGCGTTCTGCTGGTTGTCGCCGCCGTGCTGATCGATCGGGAGCAGCGCGTTCTTCTGGCCCGTCGGCCGCCCGGCAAACCGATGGCCGGATTGTGGGAATTCCCGGGCGGCAAGGTCGAGCCCCATGAATCGCCCGAACAGGCGTTGATTCGCGAGCTGGATGAGGAGCTGGGGGTCGATATTTCGTCAGGCTGTATCGCCCCCTTCACTTTCGTTTCCGAAAACATAGGGGGGCGGCATTTGCTGATGCCGCTCTATCTCTGCACACGCTGGCGACGCCAGCCCGTCCCGCGTGAAGGGCAGGAACTCGCCTGGGTTTCGGTGGAGGAACTGGATCGCTTCCCCATGCCAGCACCCGACCGCCCCCTGATTCCCCTCCTCAGGGAACTGCTGGCCGGCTGACCCGCAGGCGGCGTTCAGTCCGCCTTGACCAAGGCGATGCGATGCTGCGGTAATCCTGCCTTGTCGGCACGAAATGTAAAAAGACTCCCCGATTGCGGATACTGGGCAAGCACCGCATCGGAAAGGCCCTGACGCGCACTCGTGACATAGGCCGTCTTGCGATCATCACCACCAAAGGCGACCTTGGTGACATTCATGGCAGGCACAGCAAAGGAGGCTCGTTCGACCCCATCGGGGGTGAAGCAACGCACATGAGCGCCATTCCAGGTCGAGCACCAGATATTGCCTTCACTGTCTGACACAACGCCGTCGGGATAGCCCTTGTCCTCAGGCAGGTTCACGAAGATGCGCTTGTTCGACAAGGCCCCATCGGCTGAAAGGTCGAAACGGTAGATCACACCATTGGGGGTATCGCAGGCATAGAGGAGCTTGCCATCGGGCGAGACTGCGGGGCCATTGGCGACCGTATATCCCGTATCATGGTGACGCAGCACGAACCCTTCTGCCGTGTGATGGACCGAATAGAGAGAACCGCTCGGCGCTTCTTCCGAATCATCCATTGTGCCAAACCAGCCGCGCCCGTGCAGGTCTACGCAGCCATCATTCAGGCGGTTGCCGGGCTTGTCGGCCTCTACATCCAGTTCCTTCTCGAAGCTGCTGGCCTGAGGGTCGAACCGGTAGAGCCCATCAGGCAGCCCCGCCAGAAAGGTGCCATCTTCCACTGGAAGCAGGAATGCGACCTTGCCGGGGGCGACCCAGTGATGGGCCTCGCCCAGCCCCGGTGTGAACCGATGGACCTTGCGACCGTTGATATCGACGAAATAGACGGCGTTTTCACTGGAAATCCAGACCGGCCCCTCACCCAGATCGGCGCGGATGTCATAAGCGCATGACGCGCAGGGTTCGCTGTTCAGATCGCTCATTTCCTGTCTCCTGCGAAAAGGTCATACTCAGGTTCATCAACTCGAAGTTGATCGACGTGTCGGGATTTAACGTCAGGACACCCTGTATGGTTGACGACGTTATCATTCCCCGGCGATCAGAGGGAAACCCCATGCCACCCACCGCCTGTCTTCTCATCATCGGCAACGAAATCCTGTCTGGCCGCACGCAGGATGCCAATATCCGCTTCATTGCGAACGGCCTCGCCCGCTCGGGAATTGCGCTGGAAGAAGTCCGCGTCATTCCGGACAAGGCCAGGCGCATCGTCGACACGGTTGCGACTTGTCGCGCCATGTTCGACCATGTCTTTACCACGGGCGGCATCGGCCCGACCCATGACGACATAACCGCCGCCTGCGTCGCGGAGGCCGTTGGAGTCCCCCTCGAAATTCACGAGGAAAGCTACCGGAAGCTGGAATCTTATCTGGGCAAGGAGAAATTCAACAAGGCGCGGCAACGGATGGCCTGGCTGCCGCGCGGCGCTGTCCCGATCGAGAACACCGTCTCGATTGCTCCGGGTTTTTCGATTGCCAATGTGCATGTCATGGCGGGCGTACCCTCCATCATGCAATCCATGTTCAACGCCCTTCTCCCAACCCTTGAAGGCGGGGCGCCTCTATGCTCGGTGGCATGGCATGCGGATTTGCGTGAGGGGACATTGGCGGAGGGGCTGGAGGCAATCCAGAACGATTTCCCGACACTCGACCTTGGCTCCTATCCGTTTGAACGTGCTGACGGGCGGAAGGGTGTGTCTCTCGTCGCCAAGGGCTACGATTCAGATCAGGTGGCGCAAGCTGGTGAGCGCATCCGTCAACTGATCGATTCGCTTGGAGTGACGCCGATCGAGGGTGAACCCGCTCCCTGAGAAGCACAAAAAAAACCGCCAGACCTGTTGGCCGGGCGGTTCTACATCCTTCCGGGTCGGGGTCGTCAGACCCCGTCCAGAAACTGGCACCTCAGAGCGTATCACGCCCCATCGCGAGGAATTTCTCGCGTCGCTTCGCCACCAGATTCTCTCCCTCGAAGGGAATGAGTTCGGCCAGCACATCGCCAATGGCATCACCGACAGCGGCAATCGCTTCTTCCGGGAAGCGCTGCGCCCCGCCGATGGGCTCGGGGATGATACGATCGATCAGATGCAGCTTGAGGAGATCCTGAGCTGTCAGCTTGAGCGCCTCGGCCGCCGTAGCCGCCTGCTTGGGGTCGCGCCAGAGGATGGACGCGGCACCCTCCGGGGCAATGACCGAATAAATCGAATGTTCAAGCATCAGAACGCGGTCACCGGCGCCAAGGGCAACAGCCCCACCCGATCCGCCTTCACCGATGATGATGGCAATCAGCGGAACCGGTGCACGGAGACAGCAATCGGTCGAACGGGCAATAGCCTGCGCCTGACCACGCTCTTCAGCATCGATGCCGGGCCATGCACCTGACGTATCGATGAATGTCAGGATCGGCAGGCCAAAGCGACCAGCCATCTCAACAAGGCGCTGGGCCTTGCGATAGCCTTCCGGCTTGGGCATGCCGAAATTATGGCGCAGGCGCGACTCCATGTCGAAACCGCGCTCTGTGCCGATCACCATGACAGCCTGACCGCGAAAACGGGCAAGACCACCAACAATGGCCTGGTCATCGTGGCCAAGGCGATCGCCAGCAAGCGGCGTATAGTCCTCAAGCAGCCCCTTGAAGTAATCAAGAGCGCGAGGACGCTGCGCATGGCGCGCGACCATGACCTTCTGCCACGGCGTCAGCTTGGTATAGGCCGCACGAAGCTGCTTTTCCGCCTTGTCGGACAATTTGCCGATTTCGTCGGCAATGTTGATGCCTTCGCCGTCCTTGGCCATCTGGCGAAGTTCGGCAATCTTGTTTTCAAGCTCGGCAACCGGCTTTTCGAAATCGAGATACTGACGCATGCCCCGCCGATAGCACGGGTTCATGTTCCACAACAATCCGTCGCTTCATCATGGCGCATCATCGGAAAGCGGGTGATGCTGGTTAAGCACCTGCCGCAGCCGCTCCTGCATCACATGGGTGTAGATCTGGGTCGTCGCGATGTCAGCGTGACCAAGGAGCATCTGCAAGGCGCGCAGATCCGCCCCGCGCTCCAGCAGATGGGTTGCGAAGGAGTGTCTCAGCACGTGAGGTGACACCAGATCAGGATCAATCCCGGCTCTGAGCGCTACATGGAGCAGGATCTTGTCGAATCCCTGACGGGTCAGGGCACGCGCCGGGTTGCGACCGGGGAAGAGATAGGGGCTATCGATATCCCGGTCGTGATGAAGCAGCGCCAGAGCGGCTTCGCGGGCTGCGTGGGAAATCGGTATGAGCCGCTCGCGCCCTCCTTTCCCCCTTATCAGCACCATTTCCGACTCACGCCTGAACAGACGCCCGGGCAGAGAGAGCAACTCCGAAATACGCAAACCTGTCGTATAAAGCAGTTCGAGCGCCGTACGACTGACCAGATCGCGCCGCGGATCGTCATGGCCATGACATCCATCATCGAGAAGACGCTCTACCTGTGCCTCCGACAGAAGTTTGGGTAAGGGCTTCTCCAGACGCGGCATCTGGATGCTTTCCGTGGGGTCATGATCCGACCACCCTTCGCGCTGCACGAAACGGAAGAACTGGCGCAGGCATGAAAGCCGTCGTGCTGCGGTACTTGATGAGAGCCCCGAACGCCCCTGCCAGGCACCATAGGCAGCGATGCTTGTCTGCCCTGCCTCGAGCAGAGCCGCAGGCTCACCCTCATTCTGGCGCTTCAGGAAGGCAATGAAATCCGCAAGGTCCGAGGCGTAGGCCTGACGGGTGCGCGGGGCCGCATTGCGCTCCGCCGCCAGCATCTCCAGGAAAGCCTCTGCCGCCGGAGGGAGCCCTTCAACCCCGGACATGGGGGATTGGCTCAGTGCTGGAGCGTGGGCGCTGCGACGGGCTCTGGCATGGCGGGCATGGGTTTGGCGGGGGCGGCACCCGGCATGGCCGGTGCGGAATCAGCCGTTGTCGCGGCGAACTGCGTTCCCGGCAGATCCTTGTGCACCATCGTCTGTACGGGCAGTGGCGGGTTCATACCCAGCTTCAGAAACGCTCCGCCAAGACCCAGAACGATCAGGACAACGAGTGCAAGGGCGATCCGGGGAAAGCTCAGCATGGACATGAAAAACTCCTGGGAGACGGGCGTGTGGGCAAGATTTTCAGCCACAGGCCGCGCCCTGCCGGGGCTGCTCGGTGGCGAGCCGCTTTCCTGTATGTTAGCCTTGCCCGAATGTCACGCCCCACCTTTTTTTCCGATCGAACCGAACCGATGCCCGACCTGCCTGATCCCGCAACCGGATCGGACTTCCCTGCCCCGAACCCTGCTGACCCGATCATTGTTCTCGTCGGCCTGATGGGCGCTGGGAAAACGACAATCGGCCGCCGTCTGGCGGCTCGACTCGGTCTGGAATTCGTGGATGCCGATCTTGAGATTGAGCGTGCCGCGGGCTGCACCATTTCGGAGATCTTCGCCCGGCATGGTGAGCCGGCATTTCGTGATGGTGAGAGACGGGTGATCCAGCGCCTGCTGCAAGGACCTGCCAAGGTGCTCGCGACAGGGGGCGGCGCCTTTATCGACGCGCAGACGCGCCGTCTGGTGAAGGCCCACGCCCGGTCGGTCTGGCTGCGCTGCCCCCTGCCCGTGCTGGTGCGTCGCGTTTCGGGCCGCACAGGTCGCCCCCTGCTCGACAAGGGTAATGTCGAATCAACGCTTGCGGCGCTTCAGGCGCAGCGCCACCCCATTTATGCAGAGGCAGATATCGTCGTGGATTGTGGAGATGACAGCATCGATCATGGTGCTCAGCGCATTATCGAGGCGCTCGATTCCTATGCCCACCCGCTTCGGGTACCCGTAACGCTTGAGTCGCATCATTATGAGGTTCTGATCGGGTCCGACCTGATCAGCCGTGCCGGGGCCTATCTGGCGCCCATCCTGCCCCAGAAGCGTGCGGTGGTGATTACCGATGAAACCGTGGCGAAGCTCCACCTCCCGCGCCTGCTTGGTGCACTGGGCGAGACCGGTATCGACGCCACCCCTTTCGTCGTTCCGGTGGGTGAGGAGTCGAAATCGCTCACCCGTTATGCCGCGCTGATCAACGACATTCTGGACCACGGGATGGAACGCCATACAACGGTCATTGGCCTTGGCGGTGGCGTCGTGGGCGATCTTTCCGGCTTCGTGGCGTCCAGCGTCCTGCGTGGCGTTCCTTTCGTCCAGATCCCGACAACACTGCTCTCTCAGGTCGACAGCTCGGTAGGGGGCAAGACGGGCCTCAATGCCCGCGCTGGCAAAAATCTGGTCGGGGCCTTCTACCAGCCGCGCATCGTTCTGGCAGACAGTTCGGCACTGGCGACGCTGTCACGCCGTGAGCGCGTCGCGGGTTATGCCGAGATCGTCAAGGCAGGCATTATTGCCGACCCCGCCCTGTTTGCCTGGTGCGAAGCCCACGGCGCCGACCTTCTCGACGGCGACCCGGCTGCCCTTGGCGAGGCCGTGCAACGTGCTTGCGCGTTCAAGGCGAAAATCGTGATGGACGACGAAAAGGAAACGGCTGCACAGGATGGAAGGGCCCTGCTCAACCTTGGTCACTCCTTCGGCCACGCTCTCGAGGCTCATTTCCGCTATGACGGGCGACTGCTGCATGGTGAGGCTGTATCGATCGGGCTCCATCTGGCCGCTGCCCTCTCTGTCGCCCTCGGCCTGTGCCCACGTGCCGACCTGGAACGCATCGACAGCCATCTGCGTGGCCTTGGCATGCCTGCCGGTCTCGACTGGTTCGATGAGAAACTGAGCGCCAGCGAACTGATTGCCTCGATGGCTCGCGACAAGAAGGTGCTTAATGGACGCCTCTCCTTCGTGCTGATTCGCGGGATCGGCCAGGCGTTCACGACGCGTGATGTTGAAATGGACACGGTGCGTGACGTTTTGGTCCAGGAAGGTTGCTTCGCGTAACGACAAACCGGAAGAATGGCGTTTTCTCCTTACAGAACAGCCATTCTCCTCACGATCCCTTGATGCCGCGATTCATGAACAAACCCGTTAGAACGGCTCGCTGCATAAGAAATTGTTAATCGGGCGGAATGGAGTGTTGCAGTTTGGACACGGCTATTTCGTCTAATCGTCAAATACCTATGGAACTCACTTCCTGAACCGGAACTGACGGCTCTATACGCACTTATGCATCGCGCTGAGCTTGTTGTTGCTTCGCCTCTCCGGAGGGAAAACAGCAGGCTTGAATGGATGAATTTATGAGGACGAAACTAATGCGTCTCCGCACGGCACTTCTGGCCATGACGTCGATGGCAGCCGCCCCGACGATCGCCATGGCGAGCACCATCACCGGCCCGTATGTCAATATCGGCGGTGGCTACAATCTGGTTCAGACCCAGCACGCTCACTTCTCTCCGACGACCCAGGCCGACGGCACGACCGGCAATGGCGGCACGAGCTCGAAGTTCCGTCACAAGGACGGCTTCACGGGCTTCGGTTCGTTCGGTTGGGGCTTCGGTAACGGCCTGCGCGCTGAAATCGAAGGCGTCTACAACTACTCCCAGATCAACCACCGCAACACGACACCGGTGACCGGTTCGACCAGCGGTTCCGACCAGTCCTATGGCGGCTTTGTCAACGTTCTGTATGACATCGATCTGGCCCAGTTCGGCATCAACGTGCCCGTCACGCCGTTCGTCGGTGTCGGTGCAGGTTACCTGTGGCAGCACTACAACCCGATCACCACCGCCTACACCAATGGCGCTGTTAATCGCGTTGGCGGCACGCAGGGTGGCTTTGCCTATCAGGGCATCGTCGGTGCAGCTTACGACATTCCGGGCGTCCCGGGCCTCGCGCTCACGACCGAATACCGTATGATCGGCCAGACCTTCACGGATGGTGCATACCGCTCCACCTCGTGGAACCGTAACGGCACGGGCCTGCACAAGGGCAACGTGAACTTCGGTGACCGCTTCCAGCACCAGTTCATCCTGGGCCTGCGTTATGCCTTCGACACGGCTCCCCCGCCGCCGCCGCCGGTTGCCGTCGTTGCTCCCCCGGTCGTGCAGCCTGCCCGCACGTACCTGGTGTTCTTCGATTGGGACAAGTCGAACCTGACGGGCCGCGCTCGTGAGATCGTTGCCCAGGCAGCTCAGGCTTCCACGCACGTCCAGACGACGCGCATCGAAGTCAACGGCTACACCGACAACTCTGCTGCTCACCCCGGTGCACGCGGCCAGAAGTACAACATGGGCCTCTCGGTCCGTCGCGCACAGTCGGTCAAGGCTGAGCTGATCCGTGACGGCGTTCCTGCCGCTGCGATCGACATCCACGGCTACGGCGAACAGCACCCGCTGGTCCCGACGGGTCCGAACACCCGTGAGCCGCAGAACCGTCGCGTCGAAATCATCCTGCGCTGATTTCGGCCTGAGAAAGAGGTCTCCCCGGAGGCCTCTTGATCGGTTCCAGATTAAAGGCCTCCGGCATTCGTGTCGGGGGCCTTTTTCTTTGCGATCTCCCCTTGTCTGACCGACCACAGTATTACATATAAGTAATGTATTCGGAGGATAAGCAGTTCATGCTTCGCACCTCCGGGGAGGTTGGCCATGGCTCAGACTTATCATATCAATCGCTCAGACCGCACCGGCATCACGCCGCTTCACCATGAAGGCGAGAATGTCTTCCTTATGCTCGGCGCCCTTGTGGGCGGGCTTTTCGCTCTCGGGGCGATCGCTTTGCTGACCCTGTGAACGACGCGTTCTCATAGCGAAAAAAAGCCCCGGTCTCCCGGGGCTTTTTTATTCCAGACAATGTCATACCGGGTCTTACTCAAATAGCATCCCGCAAGGCACTCAGCTGATCAGTTGCTCAGACCAATCTGCTTGATATCGTGAAACGCCAGATCAGGATTCATCTCGACCATGCGACGCATCATGAAGTTCGAGCTCGCAAGAAAAACGGGATCGCCGTCAAGATCATCTGCCATGGCTGAGCGGTTCGCCATGGAATAGGCTTCGATCTTGGTACGTTCGCCCGTCACCCAGCGGGCAATCGTATAGGGCGTCGATTCAAACCCGATGGCGACGCCATATTCGCCCTGCAAACGCGACTGCAACACATCGAGCTGAAGTGTGCCGACGACGCCTACGATGGGTGGCAGCCCATCCTGCGGGCGAAACAGCTGCACGACGCCTTCCTCTGCCAGTTCCACAAGCGCCTGACGCAGCTTCTTGGCTTTCATCGCGTCATCCAGGCGCACACGTCGCAGGATTTCGGGCGCGAAATGCGGCACGCCCGTAAAGCGAAGCTCTTCACTCTCACTGAGCGTATCCCCAATGCGCAATGTACCGTGATTGGGCAGCCCGACAACGTCACCCGCAAAGGCCTCCTCTGCAAGCTGACGGTCACGCGCAAAGAAGAACTGTGGCGTATGCAGCGCAAACTGCTTGCCTGTGCGGACATGCTTCAGGCGCATGCCGCGCGTAAGCCGTCCCGAGCAGATACGGGCGAAAGCCATACGGTCGCGATGGTTGGGGTCCATATTGGCCTGGATCTTGAAGATCAGCGCCGTCACCTGCTCTTCATCGGCCTTGACCTCGCGCGTCTCACTGGGCTGGGCACGCGGCTCGGGTCCATAAGCCACCAGGGCATCGAGCAGATCGGTCACGCCAATTTCCTTCATGGCGCTTCCGAAGAACACAGGCGTCAAATGCCCGGCATCGAAAGACTCACGGTCGAACAAGGGCAGCGCAGCCTCGGCGAGTTCGAGCTCTTCGGAAAGCGCAACCATACGCGCGTCGGATTGCGGAAGTGTCGCGGCCTCACCGCGTATCTCACGCGTGCGCATGTCATAGGTCCCGGCAAAATGACCGGCACGCCCAATCGGCCATGTCGCAGGCGAGGTATCCAGCGCCAGTGTCGAGGCGATTTCATCCAGCAGCCCGAAGCAGTCCTGCGCCTCGCGGTCCATCTTGTTGATGAAGGTCACGATGGGGATATCGCGCAAACGGCAGATCTCGAACAGCTTGCGCGTACGGTCCTCAATACCCTTGGCTGCGTCGATCACCATGACGGCGCAATCGACAGCCGTCAGCGTACGGTAGGTGTCCTCCGAGAAGTCTTCATGGCCCGGCGTATCGAGCAGATTGAACACGCAGCCGCCATATTCGAAGGTCATGACCGAGGTCACAACCGAAATGCCGCGGTCACGCTCGATACCCATCCAGTCGGACTTGGTACGGCGGCGCTCGCCCTTGGCGCGTACATTGCCCGCAAGCTGGATGGCACCACCCGCGCGCAGGATACGCTCTGTCAGGGTCGTCTTACCGGCGTCAGGATGCGAAATGATGGCAAAGGTCCGGCGGCGCCGGATCTCGCTGGCAAGGCCCGTGGCAGAAACGGAGGCGGACGCGGCTTCGGACATCGAAAACTAACCTTCGGTAAAACGGCAAATACCAGAAACGACAAATGCCGGACCGGGGGTGAACCCGATCCGGCATTGGCCAGAAACACCCGGAAGAAACGGGTCTTTTAGCGCGAGTAGAACTCGACCACGAGGTTCGGTTCCATCTGCACGGGGTACGGCACATCGGACAGACGCGGGCTGCGAACAAACTTGCCCTTCATCTGGCGATGATCGACCTCGATGTATTCCGGCACGTCACGCTCAGCGGACTGGGCGGCATCGAGAACGACAGCAAGCTGCTTGGACTTCTCACGCACTTCAATGACGTCGCCGTCACGGACGAGGTAGGAAGGAATGTTCACCTTGCGGCCATTGACCGTCACGTGGCCGTGGCTGACGAACTGACGGGCAGCGAACGGGGTGATCGCAAATTTGAGGCGGTAGATCACCGCATCCAGGCGACGCTCCAGCAGGTCGATCAGGTTCTCTGACGTATCGCCCTTACGACGGACGGCTTCGTCATAGTACTTGCGGAACTGCTTCTCGCTGATGTTGCCGTAGTAGCCCTTGAGCTTCTGCTTGGCCATCAGCTGGATCGAGAAGTCGGAGGGCTTCTGCTTGCGGCGCTGGCCATGCTGACCGGGACCGTATTCCCGCTTGTTGACCGGCGACTTGGCGCGGCCCCACAGGTTTACGCCCAGACGGCGATTGATTTTATACTTGCTCTCTTGGCGCTTGCTCATGTGCAAGAACTCGCTTCGACTTCGGGTTGTCCTGACGCTGCGCGACAACCGCATGTTGCGCCGGTAGGCCTTCCCCCGAATTAGGAAAGACGGGCGCATCCCTCGAACCGCTGTCACGGGATGCAGAACCCGATCTGACGACGGCCGGCATGTCCACGTTCCCGGCAATAGCGGCGGCTCCTACAGGACCCCCTTTGCGGTGTCAATCGAATTTACCCGCACTTGCGCTGGCAGGTCTGGCCTTTCACCCACCTGCACGAGTCAGGAGAGCTCGCATGGCTCACAAATTTCGGATCGACGGAACAACACACACGCAGCTGCGTCTGCATGGATACACGTCATGTCTCATGGCATAATAATCAGAAGTTATCCGAGGGAGGACCGTCATGGCCATTTTCAAGTTCAATCGTGCTGCCGGGCGCAAGCTTGACGAACAAGCGAAGGTTGCGGCCATCAACCCGGCCGGTGCCCCCGCACCAAAGGCCCCACATGAGAGCCTCATCAAGCGCGCCTTCAAGCAATATGGCATGTCGCAGCTTTCCGTCTCGCATATCACGGTGCGCGACAGCACCATCGCCCTGAAGGGCAAGGCCGAAAGCGCGGCTGAACGTGATGCCATGATCCTCGCCGCCGGCAATATTGCCGGCATCGACACGGTGCATGCCGATATCACAGTACCTGAAGGTACCCCTGCTCCGGTATTTCATCAGGTCTCACCCGGAGAGACGCTGCATGCCATTGCCGAGAAAACGGATGCGGATGTCACGGCAGAGGATCTGCACAAGGCCAATGAAGCCGAGCTGGCTCATCATGATGGCGTCTATCCCGGCCAGACGATCCGTATCCCGGAGGCCTGATTTCTCTGCATCCCGCCGATCACTGTGCAATAAGCGGGGCCTGCTCAGGTGGGCTCCGCACAGGCAGGGGGTAGCGTCCCGTGCCCCTCTCGCAGTTTGCGCCGTAGCGTGACCACCAGCCTTATCGACAGCAGGACCGACAGGATACCGAGCCCGGTGGCGAGGCCGATCCAGAGCCCCGCAGCCCCGTAACCTGCCTCGAACGCCAGCCAGTCGCCTCCGAGGATGGATACGGGGATATAGGTCACCACCATCAGAACCATTGGCATGAACGTGTCATGGCAACCGCGCAGGGCGCCAGAACAGACGCATTGCACGCCATCGAGAATCTGGAAGATCCCCGCAATTTTAAGAAGCGTCACAGCCAGTGGAATGACCTGCGCCGCATCCTGACCATGTGGATCGACATAGAAACCGGCGATGTATTCTGGGAAGACGAGCAGGATCGTAGCGGTAAAGCATGTCCACAATACGACCAGCATGACCGCCCCAAGCGTGGCGCGCAGGGCCGCAGCAGGCGCGCCAGCACCCAGCCAGTACGCGACCCGGATATTCACCGCCTGCGAGAGCGCCAGACTAATCATGAATGCGGTACTGGTCACGCTGAGCGCTATCTGGTGTGCCGCCGACGAGACAGCCCCCAGCGCACCAGCGTGAAGCCCTGTCATCTGGAACGCCAGCAATTCTGCGCCCGTCGCGCCCATCATGGGCAGCCCCAGACGCAGCATTTCCATCATGGCGCGTGGATCGGGCCGCGTCAGCCGAAGATGCGGCCTGAGTAAGGACTGACGCCGGGCGAGGATTACCAGCAGGATGGCAACCGACCAGCCCGTCACGATGGTCGCGCAGGCCGAACCCCACAGCCCCATACGTGGCAGACCAAAGCGCCCATGGATCAGTCCGGCATTGAGAAAGCCGTTCATGACCGCCATACCCGGCATGGTCCAGAGCAGCAGACGCTCACTGCCAAAAGCAGGCAGGATAATGCGCAGCAGCCCGATAATGACCAGATTGGGCAGGAGTGCCCATAGCAGCAGATGCATGAAGCGGCTGCCCTGTGAAACGATCAGGGCGGGCTCGTTGAAGAAACTAAGGAGCGACCCCGCGGGCAGCAGAATGGCCAGCACTGGCAGACAGAGCAGCAGAGCGAGCAAGACGCCTGATGTCACGATGCCCGAGAGATCCTCCAGACGCTCCTGCGACGCGAAGGCACGGCCGCGTGCCCGCGCGATGAGGATGCTGGCCCCACCCAGCGCCGCCTGAAACGTGATGAACGTGCAGAAGAAGAGATTGGTGGTCATGCCACCCACCGCCAGCGCCGTAGCACCCAGACTGCCAAGCAGCACCGTATCGGTGACATTCATGGCCATTTCGCTCAACTGCGAAAAACTCAACGGCGCGGCAATTCTGATAAGCGCACGCAGGTGTTCACCCCAGCGCGGGGCCGTTGCGGAAGAGCGAATTTCTGTCATGCAGCCCTGATTATAGCAGTGCCGAAAGAAAACCAGCACCAAAAGCCGTAAATTAGAGTTGCATGGGGCGCGGGGCTGACGCATCTACTCAACTCCATGGCCACCCCACCCTATACCCTGTCCCTTCATGACAGCCAGACGCGGCGGAAACAGGTTTTCACGCCCCTGGACCCTGAAAATGTGCGCGTTTATTACTGTGGACCCACGGTTTATGACGCCGTGCATATCGGCAATCTGCGTGCCATGCTCAGCGCCGACATTCTGGTTCGACTGCTGCGCGCGCTGTTTCCGCGTGTGACCTTTGTCCGCAACATTACGGATGTGGATGACAAGATCACCACTAGGGCGCGGGATAATGGTGAGGATATCGCGAGCCTGACGGCCCGCACGACCATCGCCTTTCATGAAGATGTCGCAGCGCTGGGCATCCAGCCACCCGACATCGAGCCCCGCGCCACGCATCATATTGACGACATGCTGGCCATGATTGCCCAGCTGATCGCAAGCGGCCACGCCTACGAGGCAGAAGGCCATGTACTCTTCGCAGTCGATCGCTGCGCGAGTTATGGTGCCCTGTCCGGACGTAGCCCGGACGATCTGCTGGCCGGTGCACGGGTAGAGATCGCGCCCTACAAGCGTCACCCCGGCGATTTCGTCCTGTGGAAGCCCTCCTCGCCGGAACAGCCTGGATGGGACAGTCCGTATGGCCGCGGCCGCCCCGGCTGGCATATCGAATGTTCGGCCATGTCCCATCGTTATCTGGGTGAGAGTTTCGACATTCATGGCGGGGGCGACGATCTGCTTTTCCCGCATCATGAGAACGAACGGGCCCAGTCTCTCTGCTGCAATCCGGGCAGCAGCTTTGCGCGATACTGGCTGCATAATGCCATGCTGCTCTCCAATGGGGAGAAAATGTCCAAGTCTCTGGGCAATTTCTTCACCATTCGCGAGGTGCTGACCCGTGCCCCGGCCGAGGCGCTGCGCCTGCTCATGCTCGGTGCCCATTACCGTTCGGTGCTCGATTTCACCTGGGAAAAACTCGAAGACGCAAAGCGGACGCTCGATCGCTTCTATCGCGCCCTTGAGAAACACCCGTCTGTCACACCCGGCGCAGTCGATGCTGATTTCATGACCGCCCTTTGCGATGACATGAACACACCTCTCGCCCTCTCCTGCCTGCACCCGCTGGCCGATGCTGCCCTCGCTGGCGATGCACAGGCAGCCGCTTCGCTCAGGGCTTCTGGCGCCATGATCGGCCTGCTTGGCCAGTCGGCCGATGACTGGTTCCGTGCCGGATCGGATGACGGAGCCATTGATGCCCTGATCGTCCAGCGCGCCGAGGCCAAGAAAGCACGTGATTTCGCCCTGGCAGACTCCATCAGGGCCGATCTGGCCGCGCAGGGGATTATTCTTGAAGATACCGCACAGGGAACGAAATGGAGGCGCGCATGACGGGTCGTGATGGTGGCGCCGATATCGGACCGATCGGGGCCTTCAGCCCGGTCGTGATTTTGGTGCGCCCGCAACTTGCGGAGAATATCGGAACGACGGCCCGTGCCATGGCCAATGGCGGTCTCTTCCACCTGCGTATCGTTGCGCCGCGTGATGGCTGGCCGCAGGAGCGCGCCTGGTATGCCTCCTCCGGTGCCGACCGGATTCTGGATGAGGCTCAGGTTTTTAACACTGTGGATGAGGCCGTTGCCGATCTCCACCACGTCATGGCGACCTGCCCACGCCCGCGTCATATCGTCAAGACCGTCATGACGGCGCGTGGTGCCGCGTCGGAACTGCGCGCAATAGCCGATCGGGGGCTCAAGGCAGGGCTGCTTTTCGGTCCCGAACGCGCAGGGCTCGACAATGAGGACATGGCGCGCGCCGACATCCTGATACGCTATCCGCTCAACCCCGATTTCATGTCACTCAATCTCGCTCAGGCGGTGCTGATCATGGCCTATGAGTGGTGGATGGCTTGCGAGACCACGCCGCCGCGCACGCTGATGACAAACGAGACCCATGTAGCGACCAAGGGTGAGCTGGAAAACTTCCTCGGCCATCTCACGCGCGATCTCGACGAGTGCGGCTTCCTGCGCAATGAGCAAAAGCGCCCTGGTATGGTGCGCAATCTGCGCCATCTGTTCCAGCGTGGGGAAGTGACCGAACAGGAACTCCGCACCATGCATGGCGTCGTGACAGAACTTTCCAATGGCCGCAAAGCCCGACAGCAATAGGCGTCAGACAATGTTCAACGGCGTCCATCATATCGCGATCATCGCCTCTGATTATCAGAAATCGCGCAGCTTCTACACTGAGGTGCTGGGACTGGAAATCATCCGTGAGGTCTGGCGTGCGCAGCGGCAGTCATGGAAATGCGACATCGCCATTGGCGATACCCAGATCGAGCTTTTCTCGTTTCCAACCCCACCTTCGCGACCGACCCAGCCGGAGGCTGCAGGGCTGCGTCATCTCGCCTTTTCCGTGAGCAACATGCAGGACGCCGTCGATCATCTGACGGGGCATGGCGTAGCCTGCGAGCCGATCCGTACTGACCCGTATACAGGCAAGCTCTATACCTTCTTTACCGATCCTGATGGCCTGCCGCTGGAGCTCTATCAGAGCTGACCGCAGAACCGTTCGTCCGAGAACAGACCCAGGGGAGCAGCTGTCGCACGACACTGTCTCCTCCCTGATCTGGGGGCACCGCTCGTGATACGCCGTCTGGAGCAGGAGCGAGTTGTTCATGCGCCAGAGCGCATCGCCTCCTGCTCGCGAGCCGCATAGAGGGCAGAGAGCGGCGGGGCCACCTCCTCAAGCGAGCGGTTTTCGGCATCGACACCCCAGATCCAGGCGACGACACTGGCCACCAGCATCAGAGCGGCAGCCACGAGATACCCGACGACCAGCAGCGATAGCCGACCCGTGCCAATCAAATGGCCGAAGATGACAGGTGCCGCGACACCCCCGAACAGGGTGCTCACGGCGTAGAAGACGGCAATGGCAAATGCCCGCATTTCGAGCGGAAACAGTTCGCTTGCGGTGAGATAGGCTGATGATGCTGCCGCTGACGCAAAGAAGAAGATCGCGCACCATGATAGCGTCTGGGTCGTGGCTGTCAGCAGATCAGCCCCCATGGCCCAGGCAACGATGACCATCAGGGCGCCCGATATGGCGTAACTCAGGCCAATCATGCGGCGCCGTCCCCAGGTATCGAACCAGCGCGCCAGAACGAGGGGCCCGATCAGATTGCCGATTGCCAGAGGAAGAATGTACCAGCCAATTTCACGCGCGGAGACGCCGTGATACTGGGTGAGAACCATGCCGTAGGTGAAGAAAACGGCGTTATAGAGAAAGGCCTGCGATATCATCAGGACCAGCACATAGAGCGACCGCCCGCGATAGCGCTGCACCATGATGCGGATCATCTCCATCGGGCTGAAAACGCCGGCCGGATAGATAAGCACTGTGGGCAGCTTGCTCGCCCATCCTCCCTGCGGTTCGGCACAATGCGATTCAACGTGGCTGACGATGGCATTGGCCTCCTCGACACGTCTGTGAGTGATGAGCCAGCGGGGGCTTTCCGGCACGAAGGTGCGTAACAGCAGCACAGCCACACCAAGCAGGGCGCCGAGGGCAAAGGCCACGCGCCAGGCCAGCCATACAGGGATAAGCGCGGTATTCAGCAACCAGACCGAGCCGAGCGCGCCAAAAGCCGCGCCAGCCCAGAAGGTGCCGTTGACCATGACATCCACCCGCCCCCGCAGCCGGGCTGGCACGAGCTCGTCGATGGCAGAATTGATGGCGGAATACTCCCCCCCAATACCCATGCCCGTCAGGAAACGGGCAACGGCAAAGCTGCCCAGATTCCAGGAAAAAGCCGACGCGCCAACGCCCACGACGTAAAGGGCCAGAGTGAGAAAGAAGATCTGCTTTCGCCCGAGCTGGTCCGTCATCCAGCCAAACAGCAACGCCCCCAGCACAGCACCCGCGACATAGGACGATGAGGCGAAACCAATCCCATCGGCGCTTAGACCGAGCGTATCGCCGCGTTCGAGCGATGGGGCCAGCGAGCCGATGATTGTCACCTCCAGCCCATCCAGGATCCAGGTAATGCCGAGGGCCACAACGATGAGCATGTGGAAACGCGACCAGGGCAGCCTGTCCAGTCGGGCCGGGATATCCGTCTCGATGGGCCTGCCATGGTCTTTCACGCTGTCTGCCCGATGCGACCGGTCGGAAAATGAATGCACAGAGCGAACCCTTCACCGATTACAGAATTTTTAATCTTTGATATCGGTTCTGACGCATCGCAGCTGCAAGGGTTCGCCGGCTCACTTTAAGCTGAGCCAGCGAACGCTGATCCCTAGTCGCGTCTGAACCAGCCTTTGCGTATCGCACGACGAACCAGCAGGAGGCCGACAAGGACCAGAGGAGCCCAGACCACGGCCTGAATCAGGAAAAACCAGACGTCGCCCAGTGTCTCCATGAAAATCTGTGTGCTCTCGTTCCATCTCTGTCGGACAGGTGTGGACGTTGCCCTCGCGCCCTCGAAGCTGACATCGACCCTCTCGGTATCAATGCGGCGGGAGAGGCCGTTCTTTTCCTTCTGTGCATCTTCAAGCGAGGATTGTACTTCAGAGAGTTCCTTGGCGACCTTGATCAGGTCGTCGGTACGGCCGGCACTCTGGGCCTCGAGGGCTTCGAGCCTGTCGCGGTAGGCCGTCATCTGCGCCAGACGCCGATCCACATCCATGACGTCATTTTGCAGGTCGGTCTCGCTCGTCGTCGCTGCACGCGTGACGATATGACGGCTCTCCTCGCCCGGCAGGGGCGATGAAGCGGCTTTGATAAAGACCTCAACACGATCATGGGGCAATCGTACGGCAATACGGGCCGAATGTTGCGATACGCCCTGCCCCAGTTCCTCCGTATTCTCATTCGACGAAACGAGTTCGCATGATACCGCCACCGTGCAGGCCGCGCGCGCTGCATCCAGATGGGCACCGACAAGATGATCGGGGACAGTAAGGTCCAGTCGGTGCTCGTAGGCCATGAACGCCTGCCCGGCCCGTTGACTGACACCATGCTTGAGAAAACGCAGGTTCATTGCCGGTGCGGGGGCCATGACCGCCATGGGCGATGGAGGAGACTCCTCTTCGCGCTGCATGATGTGACGGTGTTTGCAACCAGGCAGGAGGGCGAGGGTCAGAAAGACGCCGGATAAGGAAAGTAACCGTAGGGCTCGCTCGGAAGAACTCATATCACCTGCCATCTCTCTGCCCGGATTTGGGCAAATCGCCACCAGCAACGTGGCCTAATGTCAGGCTGGGAGGGAAATAGGGCGGAATTCCGCATCAAGCCGGTCCACCACTCCATGACGCGTGAAAGCGGGCAGAAGTTATCCCCAGATTCGAGGAACAACTCTGCGGATCAGCCTGTGCATAAGCTGTTTACGAGCTTGAATAGAATCTGATGGCAGGCTCTTTGGATCGATCCACAAACCGCGCGTGAATCGATCCGGATGTTGAAGAAAAGCCTAGCCGGCCTTGGATTTCAATGAAGCGATCAGCTTTGCCATGACGATCTCTGGCGTACCCGCACTATCCACAGTCACCACATTCTCATCCGGGCCTGGCGGCTCAAGCGTGGCAAGCTGGCTGGGCAGCAGCGATGGCGGCATGAAATGGCCTATCCGATGCTTCAGGCGCTCGGCAATCGTGCGCTCGCTGGTCTCGAGATAGACGAAGGTGACATTCAACCCGCTACGCAGGGTGTCGCGGTACTTGCGCTTGAGGGCCGAGCAGGTCAGAACGCCCCCGGTTGCCGCATGATCACGGAGCCATTCGTGGCAGATCTTGAGCCACGGCGCACGGTCTGAGTCATCAAGTGGGATGCCGCTATGCATCTTGGCGACATTGGCCGGCGGGTGAAGGTCATCCCCCTCCTGAAACGGCCACCCAAAATGATCGGCAAGCCCCTGTGCTACGGTTGTCTTGCCGCAGCCCGATACCCCCATGACGACAAAAAGCCCGGGCGCCGCACGATCGGCGGCAGGGTTATGCGCGGCGCTCATGCCTTGAGCCTCTGCAAACCGGACACGCCCGCCACCAGCACTTCGGTGGTGATGTCCAGAAACAGCCCATGATCAACCACACCCGTGATCGAGATGATGCGGTCCGCCAGGCCACGCGGATTTTCTATGCGCTCGTAATCGCAATCGATGATGATGTTGTGGTTGTCGGTCATGTAGAGCGACCCGTCCTCATTACGACGCGGTATGCAACTCTTGGCACCCGTCTGACGCAGCAGGTTCTCGACACGCTCCCAGCCCCAGGGGATGATTTCGACGGGCACAGGCATATGGGTGCCAAGATCCGTCACGATCTTGCTCTCATCAACGATCACGATGAACTTGCGCGCCGAGACCGCCACGATCTTCTCACGCAGCAACGCACCGCCGCGCCCCTTGATGAGGAACAGCGAGCCGGTCTGAACCTCGTCGGCGCCATCAATGGCGACATCGAGATACGGATCATCGGCAAAATTGGTGATGGGGATGTTCAGGCTCTGGGCCTGGGCCGCGCTGGCCTCGGAGGTCGGAATTGCGCGTATCTTCAAACCTTCACGACGGACGCGCTCTCCGAGCGCGTCAATCATGAACTTTGCGGTGCTGCCTGTGCCAAGACCGACGGCCATGCCATCTTCGATATAGGCAATGGCGTGGGTCGCAGCCTCTCGTTTCAGCTCGGCGACACGTGCTGCGGCATCCTGTGCGCTGAGATCAGCCATTTGCCAGATCTCCGGCAGCTGCCTTGTCCGTAAGAAACACGACCTCACCTTCTGACGTGATATGCGAAGACGGCAACGAGGCATCGCCGGCCCGCACTCGGGCGAGCATCTCGGCCTTGCCTGCTCCTTCGATCAGGAACACGACAGCGCGGCTGGAATGGATGGCTGTGTAGGTCAGTGACACGCGGTCATGCGGTGCGTTGTCCGGTGTGCAGGCCGCCACCCATTTCTCGCGCTCCTGCAGGATAGGCTGACGCGGAAAAAGCGATGCCGTGTGACCGTCGGGGCCCATGCCCAGCATGACCACATCGAAAAGCGGACGCCCTGGGATGAGGTGATGGCTGCCATAAACATCCACCAAAGCGGCCTGATAAAGAGCCGCATCATGCTCCGGTGTGCCATCGGCCGGGATGGGATGAACGTTCTCGGGCGGCAGGTCGACCTGATCGATCAGGATTTCGCTTGTCATGCGGAAATTGCTGTCTTCATGGGTGAAGGGCACATGCCTGTCATCACCAAAGAAGATCTGGGTACGACGCCACGGAAACTGGGCTGCATAAGCCGGCTCAGCCATGATCTTGAACAGGCGCTTGGGGGTCGAGCCACCCGAGAGCGCGACAACGAACGGGCCGTCTTTCTTTGCGAGCGCCTGGTCAAGAAGCCATTGCGCCATCTTGCGGGCAACGGCCTCACCATCTTCCAGAACCACGAGCCGGGCCGAGGTCACATCATGTCCACTCATCTGTCTCATTCCTTCTTCTAGGGCTTTCAGGGGGCCTTTCGCAGGGCCGTCGCGCCGCAATGCCGCACGACATCCCACCTTCAGGCCCGCGCCTCAGGCCGCGCCCGGTGCGCGAGGGAGAACGTACTCACGCATGGCCTGCGCCCAGCCATCTGCGTCGTTTCGCCCTGTCGTTACATGGGCATGGGCGCTGACTTCCTCGCTGGCATTTCCCATTGCGATGCCGAGCCCGGCAATGCTGAGCATCGGGACATCATTGGACATGTCCCCAATGCAGGCAACCTCACTCATGGGTATGCCGAGCCGGTCTGCCAGAGCACGGGCTGCGAAGCCCTTATTGGCATCCTTGTGCGTGATATCGAGGTAATAATCCGACGACCGGTGCACACTGGCCTGCCCCTTGAGCATGGCCCCGATCTCGATTTCCATACGCTGCAGAAGCGCAAAATTGCTACTGGCCGCCATGATCTTGCCGACACCGGCCATGTAGGGCCGGAAGTCGGGAACGACAACGGGCTCGATACCGACTGATTTGCGTTCATGGGCTACATAATAGGCGCCCGGATCGCGGATCAGCCAGTCATGGTCACGAAACAGCCAAGTATCGATTTTGTGAACCGACAAGGTATCACAGGCCGAGACCACGCAGCTTTCGGGCAGGACGAGGTGAGAAAGAATCTCGTCGTCCGGGCTGACAATCAGACCACCATTGAGCGCCCCGAAAGGCGTCTGGAGCGACAATTCCCGATGGTAGCGCAAAATACCTTCTGCCGAACGGGAGCTGACCAGACACAGGGCAATCCCGGCCTTAGCCAGATCCTGCGCGGCCGAGAGTGTCGACGGTGCCAGGGATTTGTCAGGGCCGATCAGCGTGCCGTCGATATCGGAGACAACAAGCCGAATTCTGGATGCCTCGGGCGGGAGAGCATCGTGAATGGCATCCAGTTCGATTGTCATATGGTCTCCTGTCGTTTTTCCAACGATCTTAGTTGTTCAGATCAAGCCAGCGACGGCCAGAACGCGCGAGCAGCTCATCGGCTTCACGCGGTCCGTCCAGTCCGCCCGGATAGAAGCAGAGCGGGGACTTGTCAGCGATGTTCTGCGTGAAGGCAGGCTCCACAATGCGCCAGCCTTCTTCGATGGTATCGGCGCGCTGATAAAGCGTCTGGTCGCCAATCATGCAGTCATAAATGAGCGTTTCATAGCCGGTACTCGGCCCCTCGCTGAACCAGTCGGAATAGTCGAACTTCATGCGTACGCCACCGAGGCGGACCGAAGGACCCGGCACCTTGGCCGAAAACTGCATGGTCACGCCTTCAGTCGGCTGGATATGCAGCACCATGATATTGGGGGTGAGCTTGTCCACCGGCGTATCGCGGAACAGCGCAAAGGGTGCCTGCTTGAAGTGAATGGCAATTTCGGTCTTGCGACGACGTAGACGCTTGCCAGTGCGCAGATAGAATGGCACGCCAGCCCAGCGCCAGTTATCGATACGCAGCTTCATCGCAACATAGGTTTCTGTCTGGCTACCCATCGCGACATCGGGCTCCTCGCGATAACCGCGAAGCGCCTCAGCCTCATCACCCACGCCGAAAGAGCCGCTGACATACTGACCGCGCACGACCTGAGAGAGGTCGATGGGCTGGATGGCACTCAGCACCTTGGCCTTCTCATCGCGCACGGCCTCGGCATCGAAGGAGGTCGGGGCTTCCATGGCGACCATGGAGAGAAGCTGCATCAGATGGTTTGGTACCATGTCACGAATGGCACCCGTGCTTTCGTAGAAGCGACCGCGGCGTTCGACACCAACGGTTTCCGCCGCCGTGATCTGCACATGGTCGATATTCTGACGGTTCCAGAGCGGCTCGAAAAAGCCGTTGGAAAAGCGCAGGGCCAGGATGTTCTGGACCGTTTCCTTGCCGAGATAATGATCAATACGATAGATCTGGTTTTCGTCGAGCGAGCGCAGCAGACGGGCATTCAGCGCCTTGGCTGATTCCAGATCCGCACCGAACGGCTTTTCGATGATCACGCGGCGGGAGATTGTGTCGGTCTGCTCGGCCAGCCCCGACTCACCCAGAAGATCGACGATCGGACCGAAGAACCTTGCAGCAACTGCGAGGTAGAACACGGCAGAACGCTCACCGAGACGTTCCTTGAGGGCCTCGAAGGTCGAGAGCTCCTCAAAGGAGCCACGTAGATAGGTGATGCTCTGCGAAAGGCGGTTCCACACATCCTGACGCAGCGTCGTGGCGTTGGTCCCACGCTTGCTGACGAAGTCATCCAGTGCGCCCTTGAGCTGCTCGAGCAGCCCTTCTGTCGTCATCTCGGCCCAGTCGACCACGATGATCGAGAAATCCTCACTGAGAAGACCGGCGGAGTCCAGATTATAGATAGCAGGGACGAGAAGACGTTTGGTCAGATCGCCACCACCGCCGAAAATGACCATGGACCCTGGAGGCGCCTGGCGAACCCCACGCGTTGTCTCGTTATTGGACAATGCCGCATGTGCTGAAGCGGAAACGTCGACCATATGCCAAACCTTTTTAGTCGATAATCGGAAAGCCGGAGTGCGAGCGGGAGCATTCGAACTCCCGCTGGCATTCAGGCAGACAGCTTAGAGAAAAAAAAAGGGCCGGGACCAGAGAAGGTCCCGGCCCGTCATGTCACTTCTTCTCGACGTGGCCGCCGAAACCAAAGCGCATGGCAGAGAGGATCTTCTCTGCGTAGTTGTTGCCCGAACGCGAGCGGAAGCGCGTAAAGAGCGAGGCCGTCATGACCGGAACCGGCACCGATTCCTCGATGGCCGCTTCGATCGTCCAGCGACCTTCACCGGAATCGGCCACTTCGCCCGAGAACTCGGAGAGGGATTCGTTCTTGGCGAGTGCGTCGGCGGTCAGGTCGAGCAGCCAGGACGACACGACGCTGCCGCGACGCCAGACTTCAGCGATATCGGCCATGTTCAGGTCGAAGCGCTGGTCTTCCTGCAGGACCGGCGAATTCTTCGACTTCATGACGTCGAAGCCTTCAGCGAAAGCCTGCATCATGCCGTATTCGATGCCGTTATGGACCATCTTGACGAAGTGACCCGAGCCGGCCGGGCCGCAATGCAGATAGCCTTCCTCAGCGCGCGGATCGAGGCCTTCACGGTCGCGACCGATGGTGCGCACGACGTCGCCCTTGCCCGGTGCCAAAGCCTTCAGGATCGGATCGATATGATCGGCCGAATCCTTGGTGCCGCCGTACATCATGCAATAGCCGCGATCGAGGCCCCAGACACCGCCCGACGTGCCGACGTCGATGTAGTGGATGCCCTTTTCCATCAGCTCATGAGCGCGACGGACATCGTCCTTATAGTAGCTGTTGCCACCATCGATCACGATGTCGTCCTTGCCGAGCAGGCCGCGCAGTTCCTGCACGCAGGCTTCGGTGATCTCACCGGCCGGCAGCATGACCCAGACGATCTTGCGCTCTGCCGAAAGCTTGCTGACCAGATCGGCCACCGAGTTCGCGGCGATCGCACGGCCCTTCTCGGCACGGTCGAACGTCTTGGTCACAACTTCAGGCGTGCGGTCGAACAGCACGACGTCATGACCATGACGGGTCAGGCGCACCGCAATGTTGCCGCCCATACGGCCAAGGCCAACAATACCGATTTGCATCTCTAAAACTCCTGCACAGTTTTCCTGTGCCCTCTAACTACCACGTCAAAAAACAATCCGCCCCGTTGGAGCGGGGCGGATTGCGTCAGTCTCAGACGGCTTTCTTGATGACCGTCGCCAGTTCGGCGAGGCCAGCTTCAAGCGATCCCTTGATATGCACACGCAGGGCGCGACGGCCACGCTCGGACAGCACGTCGAAATCGCCGCGTGCCTGAGCTGCCTTCACCACACTGAACGTGAAGCGTTCACCCGGCACGGCGAGATCAGCATGATCATCGGCCGTGATCTGGAGGAACACGCCGCTATCAGGGCCGCCCTTATAGGCCTGGCCGGTCGAATGCAGGAAGCGCGGGCCGAATTCGGCTGCCGTTGCGACCTTGAGCTGGTCACGCAGGTTAAGGCGAACGTTCTGGATCCACTCGCGCGTCTTCAGATCACGCTCCACATAGGCGAGAACACCCACGTAGTCGCCAGCCTTCACGCGACCGAAATGCGCCTTCAGGATTGCCAGCGCATCGCCACCGCCCAATGCCTTGGCATTGGTGTCGTCAGCGAAGAACTCGAACGCACCCGAGGTTGCAAACGGCGTCTCGGCCGGAAGCTTGCCCGTCTCGTTGAAGGCGGTCGTGAGCTTCTTGGTCTCGATCTTGCTGAACTCGACATCCGGCTGATCGAACGGATCGATTGCCAGCACCGAGCCTGCAACAGCCGTAGCATATTCCCAATGGAAGAACGCCTGGGCGATATCGAGCTTGTCAGCCAGGTCGATCGTCACAACCGGCTCACCGGCGGCAACAAGAGCGGCAATGGCCTTTTCCTGGTTCAGGCAAGGCGCATCGGTCAGGCGCAGATAGGCGAAGACGCGATCCTTGCCGTAGACGCTCGGCGCACCGAGGGTCTCGTCATCAATCGGGATCAGGCCAGTGCCCTTCTTGCCGGTCGATTCAGCCAGAAGCTGCTCAAGCCAAGCGCCAAGGTCATAAATCGCAGGCGAAGCGATGATCGTCACCTTGTCACGACCAAACTTCGTCGCGGCCGCGCCAAGGATGGCACCAAGCTGAAGCGCCGTGTTCTGCGCCGGCGGGGTGCTGGCCGAAGCGCCCTTTACGGAACGTAGAGCCGATTCGAGGAACGCGCGAACGTTCAGACCAGCGGCTGCTGCGGGGACGAGACCGAAATTGGACAGCACGGAGAACCGGCCACCAATCTGCTTCTCACCGTAGAAGATCTTCCAGAAGCCATCGCCCTTTGCCACCTGCTCCATATGCGAGCCGGGATCGGTCACGGCAACGAAATGCTTGCCGGGGGCCGAGCCGAGCGCCTTTTCGGCAGCGGCGAAGAAGTAGGCCTTCAGGATGTTCGGCTCGAGCGTGCCGCCCGACTTGGACGAGACGATGAAAAGCGTGTTCTTCAGGTCGACAGCATTCTCGTACGTCTTCACCTGCTGCGGGTCCGTGCTGTCGAGCACGTGCAGCTTGGGGAAGCCTGCGATCTGGCCGAAGGTTTCCGAAATCACTTCCGGACCGAGGCTCGAACCGCCCATACCGAGCAGCAGCACATCGCTGAAGCCCTTGGCCTTGACTTCGCTGGCGAAGGCTTCGAGCTCGGCGACGTGAGCCAGACGCTCATCGACGATATCGAGCCATTTCAGCCAGCTGGCTTCGTCACCGCCAGTCCAGACAGAGGCGTCCTTGGCCCAGAGCTTGCGGCCCTTGCCGGTCTTGCGCCAGTCTTCGAGAACCGCGTCGGAGGCGGCTTTCAGATCGGCCGGAAGTTCGGCCTTCTGCTCGATCAGTTTGGACCCGAGAAACGTGGCCTGCTTGTTTGCTACCGCCCCAAGCAGCTGGTCGAAAGCGTCGCAGAACGAAGCGCAGCCTTCTGTTACAAGGGTCTTGGTGACGCCATCGAGGTCGAGGCCGAGCTTGGCCTGCTGCTCGAGCACCTTGAAGGCATCTTCCACGTTTTCGGTCAGGCTGGCGCGCAGCTTGCCATGATCACGGAAGGCATCGAAGGTTGCGGGCGGGATGGTGTTGACCGTGTCCTCACCGATCAGCTCTTCGACATAAAGAACGTCCGAGAAGGTCTTGTCCTTGGTGCCGGTCGAAGCCCAGAGCAGACGCTGCGGCTGCGCACCCGCGGCGGCCAGCTTCTTCCAGCGCTCGGAAGCGGTCACTTCGAGATAATGCTGATAGGCAACCTTGGCGTTCGCGATGGCAACCTTGCCACGCAGAGCCTTCAGCGCCTCGGCATCCTTGTCGCCTTCCTTCACGCGGCGATCGATAGCACCATCGATCTTGCCGTCGATGCGCGACACGAAGAACGACGCTACGCTGGCGATCTTGCTGATATCCTTGCCCGCTGCATGACGGATCTCAAGGCCCTTGATATAGGCTTCGAGAACGTTCTTGTAGGCTTCGAGCGAGAAAAGAAGCGTGACGTTGACGCTGATGCCTTCCGAAGTGACTTCCTGGAATGCCGGAACACCCTCAGGCGTGCCCGGAATCTTGATCATCAGGTTTTCTTCGCTCACGGCATCCCACAGACGGCGGGCTTCGTCAGCCGTGGCCTTGGTGTCGAAAGCGAGATAAGGCGAAACCTCAAGGCTCACATAACCATCGAGGCCCTTGGTCTGCACGAATACCGGGTGCATGACCTTGGCAGTTGCCTTGATGTCGGTGATAGCGAGTTTCTCGTAGAGCTCACCGGGGGAGAGGATTTCCTTCGCCAGCAGATCCTTGATCTGGGCGTCGTAATCCGTGCCATACCCCATGGCCTTTTCGAAGATGGCGGGATTGGAAGTGACGCCACGCAGGCCGTCTTCGTCCACCAGCTTCTGCAGGCTGCCATCGGCAGTGTATGATCTCTGGATGAAGTCCAGCCAGGGTGACTGGCCAAATTTGGAAAGGTCACGCAGCGGGTTCCCGCTCGTGGCGGCACCCTGCTTCTGTTCGACGTCCATGACGTACTCCTGTCTGTCCACCTGACGGGTTCCCTGTGGACACCCGTCTCAGCTCAGGTCGGCCTTCCGACCCTGACCTCAAATTGAGGGGGCCAAAGCACGCTAGGGCCCCGAAAGGCCCGACCGCCGAGGAAGCGGTCAGGCCCCGGTAGTCGTCTTACTTGCGGGCAGCCTGCTCGCGGGCCGCGTCGTAAACCTTCTCCGGCGTGAAGCCGAACTTGGTGAGAAGGCTCTTGAGCGGTGCTGAGGCGCCGAAGCTGTTCATCGCGATGATCGAACCGCCGATACCGGTGTAACGATCCCACCCGAAAGCGGCAGCCTGTTCAACGGCCACACGTCCCTTGACGTCCGGCGGCAGCACACTGTCCTTGTAGGCCTGGTCCTGCTCCTCGAAGAGGTCGAAGGACGGGAAGGAAACGACGCGGGCCTTGATGCCTTCTGCCGTCAGCTTCTCATAGGCATCAACCACCAGCGAGACTTCCGAGCCCGATGCCATCAGGATGACATCCGGCTTGCCTTCACAGCTTGCCAGGACATAAGCGCCCTTTGCCACGCCAGCGGCGGAAGCATATTTGCTGCGATCCAGCGTCGGCAGGTTCTGGCGGCTCAGAACGAGCACGGCAGGCTTGTGCGTCTGCGGGATCAGGGTGCGCCATGCTTCAGACACTTCGTTGGCGTCGCCGGGACGAATGGTCATGATACCGGGTGTGGCGCGCAGCTGGGCCAGCTGCTCGATCGGCTGATGTGTCGGACCGTCTTCACCAACACCGATGGAGTCATGGGTGAAGATGTAGATGACCGGCAGCTCCATAAGAGCCGACAGACGGATCGGGGCCTTCATGTAATCCGAGAAGATCAGGAAGCCCGAACCGTAGGTGCGCAGGCCAGCCAGCGCCATACCGTTGCAGATCGACCCCATGGCGTGTTCGCGAATGCCGAAATGGACATTGCGGCCGCCATAAGTACCACCCCACTGCGGCGGCTGGAACGAACCAGCGCCCTCGAAGGTCAGGTTCGTCTTGGTCGAGGGCGAAAGGTCAGCCGAACCACCGATCATCCAGGGGATGTTCTTGGCGACGGCGTTGATCAGCTTGCCCGAGCTGGCGCGCGAGGCAACACCCTTCGCGTCGGCTTCCCAAACCGGAATATCCTTGTCCCAGCCTTCCGGCAGACGACGCTCGAAGATCGCGCGCAGCTCGGCGGCTTCCTTCGGATATTCGCTGGTGTAGCGATCGAACAGCGCATGCCATTCCGCACGTGCCTTGGCACCGCGCTTGCCAAGACCTTCCTGGAAATGCTCCAGAACGCCTTCCGGCACATGGAAAGCATCGGTCCAGGGCCAGTGATAGGCCTTCTTGGCACCAGCGATTTCTTCTTCGCCAAGCGGCTCGCCATGGGCAGAGGCCGTACCGGCCTTCTTGGGCGCACCGAAACCGATCACCGTGTGCATCACGATGAGGCTCGGACGATCCTTGACCGAACGGGCTTCCTCAAGAGCCTTGCTGACAGCAGCGATGTCATTGACATCATTGACCGTCACCACGTGCCACTTATAGGCGCGGAAACGCTCAGCCACGTTTTCCGTGAAGGCGAGATCGGTCGAACCTTCGATCGAAATCTGGTTGGAGTCATACAGCCAGATCAGGTTGCCCAGACCCAGGTGACCCGCCATCGAAGCTGCTTCGGACGAAACGCCTTCCATCATGTCGCCGTCGCCACAGAACACATAGGTGTGGTAGTCGAACAGATCGAAGCCGGGGCGGTTGTAATGGGCAGCGAGATACTTCTCAGCCATTGCCATACCGACGGAGTTGCCACAGCCCTGACCCAGCGGGCCGGTGGTGGTCTCGACGCCGGAGGTGTGGCGGAATTCCGGATGACCAGGGGTCTTGGAATTCAGCTGACGGAACTGCTTGAGATCTTCGAGGGTCAGCGACGGGCTGTCGAGAACCTTGTCCTTCACCACATCGCGGATGCCGGTCAGGTAGATCGTCGAATACAGCAGCATCGACGCATGACCGACGGACAGCACGAAACGGTCGCGGCCAGGCCACAGCGGATCAGCAGGATCGTATTTCAGGTCATTCTGCCAGAGGGTGTACATGACAGGAGCCAGCGCCATGGCCGTTCCCGGATGGCCTGAGTCGGCCTTTTCCACACCATCCATCGACAGGGTGCGGATGGTGTTGATGCTCAGCTGCGCGATGTCAGAGACACTGGCGCCGGCCGCTCCACCGGTTTCCGCGCCGAACGCGGACGGGTTGCTACAAGAACGCATCAAAAATCGACCTCCGAATTAACTCTCTGCGATGGAAAACCATCAGCCGGACAGACACCAATGTTCAAGACCGGTTTGCTGTCCGAGACAACCCCATCGGGGATCCTTTTCGTATCGGCGACCATGCAGAGTCAGCGACCACCCTCACCTTGCACGGCGCACCGTGGGGAGGCGGTTTCCAAACACCCTGACCATACGCCCTGGTCAGCGCGATGTTCCGCTGGACTGCACATATTGCCTCAAATTCCCGACAGCATTGAAACCAGACTGAAGCCTACCGGCCAGGCAATACATTGCGTTGCGCATAAAACGCCCATTGCCCACATTGTGCTAGAGCCAAAACCATCACGACTGCTCGACTACACGAAAATTTGCAGGATTTGTCGCGCAACGGTCTCAACTGGGGTCGCACTCGAGTAGATGGAGTTGCTGTGAACCCGCCTCTTATCGCTTTTCCCCGCCCGACGGCCCGTCCGGGGCATGTCGGTAGTCCGCCGGGATTGTCACACGATCTTCATATTGAGTGATACAATAAGCGGTGAAATCAAGACGGAGCGGCTCACGAACCTGACGCCCATCTGTCTCGCTTGCCTCGCAGAGGGCACTGCCGGCCGGGCTACCGTGAAACCCCATGCTTCGCACACAGTTCGTTCTGCCCTGAGGTAACCGGATAGTAGGCGCTTTGACTGACTGCCTCGGCTTGCCTCTCGCGCCGCCAGCCCCTTCAACGTTTCGCCCCGACGCGCACTTGGTTGGAGAACTCCCCATCATCCATTTCCCGCAAACGCGAATTCCAGCCAGACCACCTTCTTGTGACGATCAACATGCATAGCGCCGGGAAAGTGCCAGTCCATTCACGCGTTTACGGGTCGGGGGCATCATCAGGGCAAAGGAATAATAAGGCGTTGCGATCCTCGCTCCCGTGATGGCGCCCCCTTGGGCGCACCCTGCGTCAGCAGGGTCATGCACCAAGGTGTTCGTCTACCCTCTGAAGCGCCCGGTCGCCCGGTATAGATACCGCCTGCTTCTGCTCCTGGAACGATGATGGTCAACGGCTCGAGGCGCTTTATCTCGGGCTGCCTCGCATCGACACCCGATGACCTTTGAGACGCTCCGTACGACCTCCAGATGGCTCTAGAGCAGACAACAACCATCAGCTATGGAGCGACGGCAAGACATAAGCGAGCCCACCATTGGCAACGGTTCATCTGATGGATAGCAGCCCTTAGCCCCCTGCCCATCGGCCGACCCAAACAGGCTCGCTGCGTTGTCCGACTTCCTCGCAAGGCGCGCAACGGGCGCAATGTCTAAGGACGAGTCACCATAGGACACGAGCCATCTAAATCTACAGGGCTTCTTTCGGATCGACCGGGGCTCGGCTATGATTTCCCTCCGCGATCCCTGTGACCGCGCCAGTTCAGGAATGAGAGTCTCCACCCCACGATGACCGAGATGATGCCGGCAGGCAGTTTTTCGCCAGAACAGATCACCGCGCTTTTCATCGATGCCGCCCGCGTGGACGACACCGACATGCTGACGCAATTTCTCGATGCAGGCATGGCCGTCGATGCACAGGACAGCCGCGGCTACACGGCTTTGATCGTAGCGGCCTATAATGGCGTCCTGCCCGCGACGGCGCTGCTTCTCGAACGCGGCGCCAACCCTGACATGCAGGATGCAAAAGGTGCGACAGCCCTGTCGGGGGTCGCCTTCAAGGGGCATCTTGCCGTGGCCGAACTGCTCGTCAGCGCAGGCGCCAGTCTCGATATACCCAGCCATCTGGGCCGCACGCCGCTCATGTTTGCCGTCATGTTCGGTCGTCAGGATATGGTGCGGTTTCTGCTCTCGAAGGGCGCCAATCCCGCCCATCGTGATGCAGAAGGCCTGTCTGTGCTCGATATCGCGGAATCGCATGGCCAGAGCCATCTTTTCACCTCAAGCGAAGCGGATTTCTCATGAGCCGGTTCTGGAACCCGCTGGTTGCGGATCTGCACCCCTATATCCCGGGCGAGCAGCCGCATTTTACTGATATCCTGAAGCTCAACACCAATGAGCTTCCCTATGGACCGAGCCCGGCTGCGCTGAGCGTTATGCAGGAAGGCTGCAACGATAGCCTGCGGCTTTATCCGGACCCAACAGCCCGTGATCTGCGCCAGACCATCGCGTCGGTCTATGACACGGTGCCGGAACGCGTTTTTGTCGGTAACGGGTCTGACGAAGTGCTGGCCCATGCCTTCCGGGCGCTGGTCGCACCGGAAGCGCCCATGCTTTTTGCCGATGTGAGTTATGGGTTCTATCCCGTCTATTGCGGCCTGTTCGGTCAGCCCTATCAGGAAATACCGCTTAACAAGCGCTTCGAGATCGACATCGAGGATTATGCCATCCCGTGCGGCGGAATCGCGATTGCCAATCCTAACGCCAATACCGGGCACGCCCTGTCACTCGAGGCGATCTCACGCCTTGCGACGCTGCAGCCTGACCGCACGATCATCATCGACGAAGCCTATGTCGATTTTGGCGCCGAGTCTGCTGTGTCCCTCACCCGGGAGCATGACAATCTGCTGGTTGTGCAAACTCTTTCGAAGTCGCGTGCTCTCGCGGGGCTGCGGGTTGGCTATGCCATAGGCCACCCCGACCTGATTGAGGGACTGATCCGGGTCAAGGACAGCTTCAATTCCTATCCGCTCAGCCGCCTTGCCCAGGCCGGGGCCTCTGCCGCCATTGCCGATACGGCCTGGCTGGCCTCGACCACCGGGAGGGTTATGGCGAGCCGCGACAGGTTTGTGCAGGCCATGAGCGGGTTGGGCTTTGACATTCTGCCCTCCTGTGCCAATTTCGTTCTGGTGCACCATCCCGCGCACAAGGCTGGCGATCTGCTGGCCGGGCTTCGGGAGCGCCACATCATCGTCCGGCAGCTGAGTGCCCCCCGCATACGCGACTGGCTTCGCATCACGATCGGCACGGATGATGAGATGAGCCGCCTGATCGAGGCGCTTGCTTCAATGGGTCTGACCGCGCGCTGAGTGTCAGCGCAGTCACCCTTCTGACCTTCACATGACGGGGCTGGCCCGGCGCGATGAGTCGTCGGTCTGGTTCCATGCCGAAAAACGAGTCCCGGGCTGACCGGGCAGATAAAGAGATTTCACGATGCGTTCGTACACAGGACAGCTCTCAGACAATCAACCCATCCGGCGCAATCTGGCCGAGAAGCAGAAGCAACTGCGTGACCTCAAGGAAACGCTCGCCACAATGAAGCCGCATACATCGCCTTCGCTGAAGGAAAGTGTGCAACGTCGTATCCGCGAGCTCGAGGTCGAGATCCGTACCGCGCCACGCAATGACAAACCCGCGACGCAGGACAAGACGCAGCGCAACGAACGCCAGCGTCGTGCGCCGCGTCGCGCCCATCATGCCGAGACATTTGGCGAGTAATCTCGTTCGATCAGGAGCCCCTCACCTCAAGTGAGCAGGGCGTTGCCCCCGGAGTCGAACAAAGGCTCGCCCCGCAGGAGAAACGTGATGTCTGAAGCCACCCTCCCATTCACCGAGCGTCTCGACAGACTCGGCGAAGTTGCCGTTCGTATCGGGCTGAATCTTCAGCCCGGCCAGGAGCTGGTGATTTCCGCGCCGCTGGAGGCCGTCTCGCTGGTGCGCCGCATCACCGAGCACGCCTATCGCGCCGGCGCGAGCCTCGTCACCACGCAATATGCCGATGATGAGGCAACGCTGGCACGCTATCGCTTTGCCTCCGATGAGAGCCTCGACAAGAGCGCCCAGTGGATGGCGGATGGCATAGCACGGGCTTACCGGGAAGGTGCTGCGCGCCTGGCCATTACCGGCAGTAACCCGACCCTGCTCAACGGGCAGGATCCGGCCCGTGTGTCGCGCGCAAGCCGCGCTGCATCGCGTGCCAGCCGTGAGGCCATGGAGATCATCACGCGCTTTGACACCAACTGGACGATTGTTGCCTATGCAACAGCGAGTTGGGCGGCGCAGGTCTTTCCCGATCTGCCGACGCAAGAAGCGCAGGACCGACTCTGGAACGCCATATTTGCCTCGTCCCGACTGGATGCGGCTGATCCTGTCATTGCCTGGAAGCAGCATAATGCAACCCTGCATGCCAAGGCGGCGATGCTGAATGAGCGCCGCTTTCATGCCCTGCACTTCACCGGCCCCGGCACGGATCTGACTGTGGGTCTTGCGGATGGTCATGCCTGGGCGGGCGGTGCCGAGCGCACGACAAACGGGATTGAGTGCAACCCGAATATCCCGACCGAAGAAGTCTTTACAACGCCTCACAGCCATCGGGTGAGCGGACACGTTTCAAGCACCAAGCCGCTCTTCCACCAAGGCACGCTGATCGACGAAATCCGCGTGAGCTTTGCTGAGGGGCGTATCATCGAGGCCCATGCTGGCAAGGGAGAAGATGCGCTGCGCCGGATTCTGGAAACAGATGAAGGTGCCGCCCGTCTTGGCGAAGTGGCTCTGGTGCCTCATGCCTCGCCCATCTCGGACACCGGCATCCTGTTTCGTAACACGCTGTTCGATGAAAATGCCTCGAGCCATATTGCGCTTGGTCAGGCCTACACCAAATGCCTGTTCGACACTGAAGGGGCCTCGGCTGAAATGCTCGCTGCCCGCGGTGCCAATACAAGCATGATCCATATCGACTGGATGATCGGCTCGGACAAGATCGACCTCGATGGTCTGGCTGAGGATGGCACGGCGACACCGCTGATGCGCAAGGGGGCGTGGGTATGATGAAAATGCACCTGACAAAACTCGCCGCGCTAGGCTTCGTGCTTAGCGCCTCACCTTCTCTGCTTGCAACAAACGCCTTGGCGCAGAACGCGCCCTCTGTTGCGCAGAGCCAGCAGAGCATCCCGCCCGAAATGAGGCAGGATATCGAGGCAGGGCTGGGTTATCCCCTGCCTGCCGACTTCATGCCGCGTGCAGCCCAGACCGTGCAGGCGCTCCAGGCGGCCAATATCCGACCGCCCAATTCCACCCAGATGTCGTTGCGCGCGACGATCGCCCATATGCAATCCATCCCGGGTCTGCCTGCCATCCTGAGCACTCACGGTTTCACCCCCGAGAGTTTTGTGATGGGTATGACGGCCTTTGGCATGACCGTAGCGGCAACCAATGGCCAGCCCCTGCCCGCTGGACTGCCAGCACCCAACCCCGCAAATATTGCTCTGTTCCACGCCCATCCCGATCAGGTCACCGCGCTCATGCAGGCCATGGGTGCCCCCCCCGGTCAGGCCGACAGCCAGGCGCCAGGTCAGGCCAACTGAACAGACGTGTTGAGTACGCAGCAAGGCATCGCACTCAACACGTTACCCTGCTGATCCACTGCACCAGAGCGACAATGTCATGAAGGAATTTGCACTCGATCCGGCGACATTGCCGGAGGCCGATATTCTCGGCCATGCACAGGCAGGACGCCTCCTGCGTGCCGAACGAACAACCCCGCCAAACGGCGTGCCAGCCTTTATTACATGCGAAGACTGGAAGACGATGGCCGCCCGTTTTGGCACAGCTGCCGAAAAAGATATCGACCTCTTCCAGGCTCTCGAAAAGGCTGTGCAACGCCTTCTCGGCCATGCGGCCGAAACCCTGGCAAAACGCGAAGCCGGTGTGATCAGCGCCACGCTCAGCGCACAGACTGATCTGTTTGATGAGGACGGTCCTACTTATCTGTCGTTTCTTCGCGATTCGACACACCCCGTTGCCTGTGTGGTGATCGGCACGAGCCCCTGGGCAGACACTGGCCTTTCATAAGCCGGACGCCATGACGCCTCACCAACGCCATGGCACCGAAAACTGACAGAAACCTGACCGATCCAACGCGTGTGTGACCCTCTCTGGCAGCCTTCACAGCTCTCTGTGGGTCTTATCCAGAGGTGTCTCCCCGCCTTGATTCGTCTCTTCAGGCTCGCAGGTAGCAGGCACTTCCTCGGTGGAGAATGATCGCGTGACTGCCATCTTCGCCTGTATATAAGCCTGATACGCTACGGCGACATCTATCGCGACCTCACGTTCGGCCAGCCTGGCCCGATCGATTGCCGCCCGGGCTTCAGGAAGCCAGTTCACGAATCCCTCTACCGCACTGTCCTCATCATCGGATGCCAACACGTTACGCTCGGCATTCACAATGACAGCTTCTGCATTGCGACGATCCCGCCTGACCCCGGTCTCTCGGCGGAGAACCGCTGTCAACGCCTGAGCACGATCCATCATCTCGTGCCACCTCTGGAGCCGGCTGCTTTTTCGTATCTGCACAGTACTCACTTTTCATTGCGGGCCTGTAGGCGCTTACGATCGCTTCAATTCTCTGACCGAAACATTCGCAGCGTCGCTCGCGTGCGACAAATACGAGCGAATCATGCGGTCAGAAATCTGCAGATTCTCAAAAGAGAGAAGCGTGCTGACTAAGGAATACAACCTGTACGCGCATTCTTTCGATTGCCGAACGCGAGGAAAGACAATCTCAAGTCATAGCTCGTTAACCGTCGTTAAATAGGCATATGTTAGTGTTTTAAAAATGTTCTTGGGGTTGAAAGAACCCCATATTTGTCCGAAAAATCAGGAAAAACAGAAATTAGTCTTTCAAAGAAACTGTAAGATTAATCCGTTAAAGACTCGTTACCATTAGGAAGAAATGTTTCAGACGCGAGAAAGTATTTTTCTTGCCGACAGCAACCTTAGGTAGTAATTAGCCATCATCAACCCTGGAGACTGACGAGATGCGCCTCCTTCTTGCGGAAAGCGACCAAGCCACGGCTCAAGCGCTCATCAAAACACTCAAGCAGGGCGGTATTACTGTTGATCATGCACATAGCGGGCATGAAGCAATCGATATGCTGCGCCATTACGACTATGATCTGGCCCTGACGGAACTGACACTCGAAGACCTTGAGGGCTATGAGGTAATCCGACGGGTACGCAAGACACAAATTCAGACCCCGATTATTGTGCTCAGCGCCATGACACGTGCCCAAGCCAAAATAAAGGCACTCCATGCCGGAGCAGATGACTACATCACGAAGCCATTCGACACGGAAGAATTGATGGCGCGATTGCAGGCAGTACTGCGGCGTTCCAGAGGCTTCAGCACAACGATCATGACGGTCGGCCCCCTCTCGCTCGATCTGAATGCCAAGAGCGCCTCTGTAAATGGTAATCCGGTGCAACTTACCGGCAAGGAATACGCCATACTTGAACTGTTAGTCCTAAGGCGCGGCAATGTCCTGACAAAGGATGCCTTCCTCAATCATCTCTACGGTGGTATCGACGAACCGGAAATGAAAATCATAGATGTGTTCATCTGCAAGCTGCGCAGGAAACTACAGCAATTCGGTGCAGGTCAGATGATCGGTACCGTGTGGGGCCGCGGCTATGTTCTCCGCGACGAGATCAAGCCCATGCCGGCGATGCCCGCGGCAGAACAAGTCCTGCATCACCCGGAAGTCTTGCAATCCTTACCCTGACTTCGGGAGATGATTCATGGGACGGGCGGTCCCTTTGCCGAATACGGGGGCTTGCAGGATAGCCTGCCTGACATAAAAACGCGCATGCTCGACGGCCTGCTCAACGTCGTAGCCCTGCGCGAGATACGTAGCAATGGCACTGGATAACGTGCATCCGGTTCCATGCGTATGCAGTGTTTCCAGGCGCGTATCGGTGTAAGAGCGCGAGGTGCCGCTACCGATCAAAATGTCGGTCACGTTCCGCCCACTCAGGTGGCCTCCTTTTGCAAGTACCCAGCGAATACCATACTTTTCACTGAGGTCCCTCGCTGCTTCAGCCATCTCACGCTCCGTCGAGAGTTTCCTGCCACTCAGCACCTCGAGTTCAGGCAGATTTGGCGTCAGCATGAGACAGCGGCCATACAGTCGTGACAGCGCAGTTTCACCCTCGGCCGTCATGAGTCTGGCGCCGCTCGTCGCAACCATCACCGGGTCTATGACACAGGGTATCGCCGGATATCTCGCCAGCACCTCTGCCACGGCCAACATGATTGCCGCCTCTCCCAGCATACCGAGTTTGATGATATCCGCGCCGAGGTCATCGAGAACCATCGTCATCTGCTCTGCCACCATCTCAGGCGACACGTAGTCGATCCGGCTTACTCCGCAAGTATTCTGCGCCGTTATTGCTGTCACGGCGGTCATGGCAAACCCCCCGAGGGCAGTGACGGTCTTGATATCGGCCTGTATACCGGCACCGCCGCCGGAATCGCTGCCAGCAACGATCAGCACCCGGCCTTTCATCAGACAGCTACCGCTTTATGCACGGCATCACAGATCGAGGTGACGATCTCCTCCACGAGACCTGGATCCTCTGCTTCAGCCATGACACGGATAAGTGGCTCGGTACCACTCTTGCGCAGCACAAGACGGCCCGTACTGCCAAGACGCTCCTCCGCCGAGCGTTTTGCGTGGGCAAGCAACTCGGTTGAAAGGGGATCCCCTCCCTGATAACGGACATTGCGAAGCAACTGGGGATAGGGCTCGAATACGCGGAGAACTTCGCTGGCCGGTCGTCCGTCTTCCACCAACACGGCGAGGACCTGCAACGCAGCAATCAGTCCGTCACCGGTGGTTGCGAAGTCAGACAGGATCATATGGCCTGACTGTTCGCCGCCAAGCCTGATGTTCAACTCACGCATTTTTTCCACGACATAACGGTCACCAACCGCGGTGCGATGCAGGGTGATCCCGTTTTGAGCGAGTTTCTTCTCAAGACCCAGATTGGACATGATTGTTGCTACAGCATCATCGCTGCCCAGACGATCGTTCTTCTTGAGGAAAAGCACAATCAGGCCAAGGATCTGATCGCCATCCACGATCTGCCCTTTTTCATCCACGATGATAAGACGATCTGCATCGCCATCGAGTGCAATGCCGAGATGGGCTTCGTTTTCGAGCACCGCACTCTGCAAGGTTTCGGGGTGGGTCGAGCCACAAGCCGCGTTAATGTTCACACCATTGGGTTCGCACCCGATCTTGATGACCTCGGCACCCAGTTCCCACAGCGCTGCGGGGGCGACGCGATAGGCCGCTCCATTCGCACAATCGAGTACGATACGCAGGCCATCAAGTCGCGATCCCTTTGGAAAGGCCGCCTTCGCCGACTCGATATAGCGTCCCGCTGCGTCATTGAGGCGCGACGCACGTCCTACCTCCTCAGGAGACGCCATCTGATCCGTGAGATCCTGATCCATGAGAGATTCGATCTCGGCCTCGACGTCGTCAGACAGCTTGAATCCATCCGGGCCAAACAGTTTGATACCGTTATCGCCAAACGGATTATGGGAGGCGGAAATCATCACTCCCAGATCGGCGCGCAGGGAGCGTGTGAGCATCGCAATCGCCGGTGTCGGCAAAGGTCCAACCAGAATGACATCCATGCCTGCTGACAAGAAGCCGGAAACGAGCGCGCTCTCGATCATGTAACCTGAGAGGCGCGTATCCTTGCCGAGTACAACACTGTGACGATGGGCACCGCGCCGGAAGTAGAGACCCGCTGCCTGACCGAGCCGTAGGGCGACGTCTACCGTCATCGGAAAGCTGTTAGCCTTGCCGCGGATACCATCAGTGCCGAACAGCTTGCGGCCTGGATTGGATTGCTTGCTCATGATTGCCCTTCCTGTCACTTGCATCTGCGCGAGACGTGAGGTTCTTCAAGCACAGCGTGTGATACGAAAAAAGGGGGCTTGCGCCCCCTTTCCCAACCTGCTGGAACCCTCACCCGGCCTGGGGAGACGGATCAAGCGTTTCCGTGGTCCCGGCGGGCCTGGCCTTAACCGTCGGCACCGAGGAACGGCGGTTTTCAGGGGCTGCGTCATCGACCTCAATACGGGTGATTTCCTCACCACGCAGCACGCGGGCGACTTCATCACCGGAGAGTGTCTCATATTCGAGAAGCGACTTCGCAACCCGGTGAAGCGCGTCGATATGCTCCAGCAAAAGTGCATGAGCCTGCTGATAGGCGGTATCAATCAGAACCCGGATCTCGCGATCGATTTCCATTGCGGTTTGTTCGGACACGTTCTTGTTCTGCGTCACGGAGTGGCCCAGGAATACCTCCTGACCATTATCCCCATAAGCAACCATGCCGAGCTTCTCGCTCATGCCCCATTCAGTGACCATGCGGCGGGCATAGTTCGTCGCCATCTTGATGTCGCCTGAGGCACCGGTTTCGACATTCTCGGCGCCGAAGATGATCTCTTCAGCAGCACGGCCACCCATGGCCAGTACGAGCTGCGCCTTGAGCTGGGTCCGGCTCATGTTCAGACGATCACCCTCCGGGAGAATCTGAACCATACCGAGCGCGCGACCGCGCGGAATGATTGTCGCCTTGTGAATAGGATCGGAACCTGGGGTCAGCAGGGCGCAGATAGCATGACCGCCTTCATGGTACGCTGTCTTCTTCTTTTCGTCCTCGGTCATGGCCAGTGAGCGACGTTCAGCGCCCATCAGAACCTTGTCCTTGGCATTGTCGAATTCGAGCATCGCCACGGTGCGCTTGCCCAGACGGGCAGCGAGCAGAGCGGCCTCGTTGACCAGATTGGCAAGGTCGGCACCGGAGAATCCCGGCGTACCACGGGCAATCACCTTGGGATCAACATCCGAAGCCAGCGGTACCTTGCGCATATGGACGCGCAGGATCTTCTCACGCCCTGCAACATCCGGGTTCGGCACCACAACTTGGCGATCGAAACGACCGGGGCGGAGCAAGGCAGGGTCGAGCACGTCCGGACGGTTCGTGGCCGCGATGAGGATCACGCCCTCATTGCTCTCGAAGCCGTCCATCTCGACCAGCATCTGGTTAAGGGTCTGTTCGCGCTCGTCATTGCCGCCGCCCAGACCTGCGCCACGGTGACGGCCAACGGCATCGATTTCGTCAATGAAGATGATGCACGGCGCCGATTTCTTCCCCTGCTCGAACATGTCGCGCACACGCGAAGCACCGACACCCACAAACATCTCGACGAAATCCGAGCCGGAGATCGTGAAGAACGGTACGTTGGCTTCACCGGCGATAGCACGCGCAAGCAGGGTCTTACCCGTGCCCGGAGGGCCAACGAGCAGCGCGCCTTTGGGAATCTTGCCGCCCAGGCGAGTGAATTTCTGCGGGTCCTTCAGAAACTCGACAATTTCCTCAAGCTCGGCTTTCGCCTCGTCAATGCCAGCTACATCGTCAAATGTGACGCGTCCCTGTTTCTCGGTCAGAAGGCGAGCACGCGACTTTCCAAAGCCCATGGCCCGGCCACTGCCAGACTGCATCTGCCGGAAGAACAGGATACCGATACCCAGGAGGAAGATCATCGGCAGCCAGCTCGTGACGGCACGCAGGATGGGGCTGCCATCTGCGTCAAGCGGCTTGGCAACAACCTCCACGCCCTTGCCTGTCATCCGTGGCACGAGGCCAGGGTCAACCGGCGCATAGGTCTCGAAAGACGTACCGTCCTTCAAGGTGCCTGTGATGTTCTGGTTCTGCACAACGACAGAGCGCACCTTGCCTTCATCGATATCGGTCACGAAATCGGAATAGGCGAGTTGCTGCGCCGCGTGCTGGCTTCCCGTGGGCTGAAACGCCAGGAAGAGCAACAACGCCAGAACGATGATGATCACCCAGAGTGCCAGATTGCGGCCAAAATTGTTCATCACGGTCTCTATTGTTTCCAAATAACAGGTGCCAGGCCATGCGACCGGCGTGCCCCCAGGGAGAGACGTCGGCGTCGGTGGCCCCGTCTGCTGCCCTGAACCGACAACAGCGCTAATCTTTTTCATAACATAAGCATTTAGGGGGACGTTCCCACCCCCTGACGATCAAGTTTTCACGGTTTCCCGGTATTCTGGCCAACTTGACCGGTCACTCAGGCTCACGGCAGGCTCAAACGCGACTTCGAAATCAGGCCAGTCCTGCGAAATGCCCTCACCCAGCGTCGGAACACCCACGACACTGCCCCCTCGCCATAAGGCCGGAAGGGCGGCCAGCACTCGAGAGGGCAATGAATGGTGACGATAGCGGCGTGATTCCGGTCCCAAGGCGCCGACACTCAGCCCAGGCTGCATCGGCGCACCCCGCACCTTGAATCGCCGGTCCCACCAGAGCCCCTGACACAAGGCTGACTGCGCACGGATCGCCGCCACCTCGCGTGCCAGTATCCACCCCTCGCCATACCGCCCAGCCTTGAACAGGATGGCTCCTGAAAGCGTCATCGCACGCGGCGACGCGATCAATCCGGCCAGATCTGATGGAGAAGGAGGATAAGCCGCGCCAGATATCATCTGCCAGATCTGCCCCAGGAGGGCCGGGTCATCGGGCAAAGCCGTCATGACGGCATACCCGGCAGGATCAAGACGGATCGAGGCGAGCCAACGCGCCGCGGCTTCCGATCGCCTGTTGCGTAGAGTTCCGTATGTGCCTGCCTCGACCAGCGTATCACACCGCGTTGCGGCATCCATATCCTGCCGGATACGAACACGCTCGAAGCATCGCTTCTGGTTACTGGGGTCTTCCACCCATTCTATATCCTGCGCCTGCAACGTTGCACGAAGCCTTTCCGGCGCAATCGACAGCAGAGGGCGAAGATAGCGCAGATGCGGCGTCTCACGACTGAACGCCATGGAAGCAAGGCCATAGGGTGTGCTTCCATGCGCCTTGCGCATAAGGAAGGTCTCTGCCTGATCGCCGGCGTGATGCCCCAATGCAAGGTCGAGGATACCATGAGCGGCGCAGGCCTCGGCGAGGATCTGATAACGGGCCGCCCTTGCGGTCTCCTGCAATCGTCGCGTGCCATCAAGCGCCTTAATGCGCAGAACGCTCACGGGGATAGCGAGCGCCGCAAGTCTGGACGCTGTCAGCGCAGCCTCGGCTGCAGAGTCTTGCCGCAAGCCATGATCGACGACAAACGCCCTGATGGAACGGCGCCAGCGTCGCAGCAACCAGGCAAGACAGAGGCTATCTGCACCACCCGAAACTGCGACACCGAGTGGAAAGCGGGGCTCATCGGATGGAAAAGCCCCGAAGCCCTGCATGAGGGCCGCAAACTCCCCTGCCGCGATGGGCCCTGCGCCCGGATGGGAGGGCCGGTCCGCAGTTTCAGCTTCAGGCATCAGCCCGTTCAGTGGCAGTTGGCACGGCCCTTGAAGCTCGTGACGGCAGCCTTCACGCGTGGTGTGGGCGAAGGAAACTCGGAATCGAGCTTCTGCAGGGCCTGACAGGCCGAGTTCTTGTCGCCCATTGCCAGCATGGAGGCGGAGACGCCAAGCAGGGCTTCCTGCGCGCGCGTGGACTTGGGGGAGCGATTATAAGCGTCGTAATAGGCGACAGCGGAATCGCGATACTGCTTCTGCCCCGCGAGAGACTGGGCGAGCAGGAATTGGGATTCGAGCTTCCCATTGGCCGTTTTGGCCAGTTTCAGCGCCTGCTCAGCGTTGCTCTGTGCCGTGGCATAGTCACGGCTCTTCAGGGCAGCCTGACCGAATTTGAGCAGATCCAGCGCGGTCGCCGGTTTATCCGCGGGCGCTGCGGGTGGCGCACTGGAAGTGGCTGGCGCAGTCATGGCACCGGCACTGGATGCAGCGCCTGCCGCAGCGCCACCGGCTCCATTCTGCGCGGCGAACTGCATATCGCCAATCTGCTTGGTCAGCGTCGCATTCTGCGTCTGGACCTGATTGGTCAGCTGATCAAGCTCGCCACGCATCTCGCGATTTTCGTTCTCAAGCGTCGAAACACGCTGCAGAAGCTGGGAGACGAGATCGCCATTGCCCGAACTGACGGCGGGCGCGGCATTGCCACTCACCGGCACAGATGCCGCGCTGGACTGCACCTGCTGAAGCTGCTGCGAGAGTTGCTGGATCTGGTTTTGCAGCGCGATACCCTCGCGGCTCGTGACCTGAGCCTGTGCAGGTGAGAGCCCCAGCCCTGTTGCAGCGGCGACGGTTGAGAGAATGAGGAAGCGGGAAACTCGGGCACCGCGCATGGCGCATCCTTCGGTCAGATCGTGATGGCTGGCATCATGCCGCGCATGATCCCTCACCGTATAGCTCAAAAGAACTTGTAATTCAGACGTTCCATAAAACAAAACCGGCTGATGCCAAAGCACCAGCCGGTTTCGCCAGATCCGCATTCATCCCCTGCAAGACACAGAGGAGAATCAATCGTCAGAGTTGGCAGGTTATCGAAGTGCCGACATGAAAAATCAGGTCAGAACCAGGAACAACCCGGCAGTCTCGAACCGATTACTTGACCGAGGTGATCGCGTTACGGTTCTGAGCCCATGCCTGCTCGTCGTCACCATCGGCGGTCGGACGGTCCTTGCCGTAGGAGATCGTCGTGATGCGCGAAGGAGCAACGCCCTTGGCAACCAGATAGTCACGGGCTGCATTCGCGCGACGCTGGCCGAGCGCAATGTTGTACTCTTCCGTGCCACGGTCATCGCAGTTACCAGCGATTTCGACGCTGACCTGCGGGTAGCGGGCGAGCCATGCTGCCTGCTTGTCCAGAGTTGCCTGCGCATCGCTGGAGAGCGTGTTGCGGTTCAGGTCGAAGAAGACGCGATCGCCGACATTGGCGACCAGATCGGCTTCGCTACCGGGCGCAGCGCCGGTTTCCTGAGCCGTTGCGCCTGCACCGGTCGATGCACCCTTGTTTGATTCGTCCGAGCATGCAGCCAGAACGACTGCAAGGCCAAGCGCACCGAGAAGCTTGAAATTCATTTTTGCCAACCCTGAATATAGTCCCCATCCGGGACCAGGAAGCGTGACGACAACTAATTACGAAGGTCGGAGTTCCCGTTTTGCTTTCTGGTTACCATAACCATTGGGCCTTACCGATCCCGACGACCAAGATCGGCCATACTCATTCCCACGAAGCGCGGTCAAGCGGCATGACTACCATCGCGCACCAAGTCGCGTTGATTTCATTAGAAATTCAGAATTAGTGTCTCCGACGCCACAAAAAAGGGCATCAGAGACACAGCCTCACGGCCTTATTCAGCCCTGAAGCGGCGACCAGGCCGGATCAGAAGCGCCCGTGCTGGTGCGCACGGGACGCTCATGGAATCCGGTAATGTCGATCGTGCCGATTCCACTGGAGAACCCGGCGCCCCCTGCCCCGGCTGCCGATTGACGGCAGAAGGCGATCACGCGACCATTCGGACAGAAGGTCGGGCTTTCGACTGTAAAGCCCTCGGTCAGGATGCGCTCTCCCGTTCCGTCCGGCCCCATCACACCAAGCGAGAAACGACCATTGGCAATACGGGTGAAGGCAATCACATCACCACGGGGCGACCAGACCGGCGACCCGTACGTGCCATGACCGTATGAAATACGACGCGCGCCGCCGCCCGAAGCGCTCATGATGTAGAGCTGCGGCGATCCACCACGGTCGGAATTGAACACGATCTGGCTGCCGTCAGGGCTGAAGCACGGGCTCGTATCAATCGCACCGGAATTGGTGATCTGACGTTTGGAGCCCGAGCCAAGATCGACAACAAAGATGTCCGACCCGCCACCTCGCGTTGCCGAGAGCACGACCTGGCTGCCATTGGGGGAGAAACGCGGGGCAAAGGAAATGCCCTCGAATTCACCCAGCATACGCTGGCTGCCCGAACCGAGATCGAACGTGTAAACGCGCGGACGGTTATTCGCATAGGACATGAACGCAATCTGGTCGCGCACCGGATTGAAACGCGGTGTGAGCGTCAGCCACTGACCTGAGGTCAGCATATGGCTGTTGGCGCCGTCCTGATCCATCACCGCAAGACGCGTGATCTGGTGATGGCGCGGGCCAGTACGGGCGATATACGCAATGCGCGTATCGAAATAGCCCTTCTCACCCAGCATGCGCTCATAGATCACGTCAGCGATCGTATGGGCAATGCGGCGCCAGTTGCCAGCTGAGGCCGTATAGGCCGTTCCCTGAATCTGCTCACCCGTCAGAACGTTCCACAGACGCATCTCGACGCGCGTGCTGCTCGAACCCGCGGCACTTCCTGTGACCGCGGCACGTGCACCCTGCGCCTTGAGCGCCGCAAAATCCGGCGTGCCAGGGGAGCCGGGCAGGATCGTGAACAGGCCGGAGCTGTCGAGATCGGCCGAAACCACACTGGTGATCTGCTCACCCAGCCCGGGACCAAAAGACGGGATAGCAATGGGAATAGGCGCTGTACGAGCCTGATCGACCGTGATTTCCGCCTCACCCGGTGCGCCCCCTGCGGCATTCTGCGCGAAGGCGCCAATCGGCGTGGCCAGCAAACCGCCAGCAGCTATGGACGCGCCGAGAACCGAGCGTCGTGAGAACAGGGAGGAGAGGCTCTGCGCCTGGTCGTCGGACAGCAGGGGCCTATCGAAACGGGACGTATCGCGTGACATGAATTCGAGTCTCTTACGCTCTGGGAAGGTCATGAACTGGGAAACCTCAGGGTCTGAACACGAATTTGAGTTCGTGTGTCTTGCCCAAAAGGTTTGGAGGGATAGGGAGTTTCGAGCAGGTCGCACTCAACACAGCAGCTTGCGCACGCTCCGCCAATGCCCGGTAGGCTGGGTCGGCATTTGCCTTTGCCAAAGTGTCTGGAGCGAAACGCGCCATCCTTGCCACGCCTTTGTCGTCAACGGTGACGATCAGATGCGCGCTAAATGAGGCATAATTACGCGCTTCGGTATCTTCCGAATAACAACGACGCACGGAGCCACCAATCGCCTTCTGCTGGGCAGAACTCAGCGCATTGGTGATGTCGCCATTCGGCGCCCCTCCCCCGTTGGGCGCACCACCCTGCTGCGGGTTGGCGCGCACCTTGGGCGGATGCGTCTGCTTCTGGTCCGCGCGCATGGCATCGAGCGTGGCGAGCAGGGAATGCGAGTCCGCCTGCGTCTTCTTCGCCGCATTGGGTTGCGTGATGTGCGAGAACGTCGGCGTTTCAGGCAGCTTGTCCACTGGCTGCGTCTGCGGTGAAGGCGGCGCGACCTGTTTCGACGCGGATGGCGGAGACGGTTTGGGCGGTGAGGCCTTGATTGGCTCAGCCGAGTCGTCGACCATCTTCTCCGGCGTCTTCACGTCGGGCAGCGGTGGAGTCTTGCTTTCTGCCGGGGGCGGAATGGGCGGCGGCGGCGGTGCAGGCGGCGGCGGCTCTTCCACAGGCTGAGGCGTAGGCGGCGTCGGTGCCGGCGGTGCATCCGTCGGTGTGGGCGCAGGCGCCGGTGCCGGTTTGGGTGCTGGCGTGTCCGCCTTGTGCGGCGTGGCAGGAGGACCGGAATCCTCGAACGCCATTTCGATCGGCGGGGGKTCGGGGGGCTCGGGCGGCTTGCTCATGGGCAAGCGCACGAGAAGGAAGCCGATGAACAGCGCATGCGCTGCAACCGACGCTCCCAGCGCGTAGCGGAAGCGCCGGACATCGGACCGACGGGGACGCAGCAAGGCTGCTTCTCCTCTGGTTACTGGCCCGCGGCGGGCTGCTGGGCGAGCAGCGCCACGTGCGTGAAGCCACCTGAGGTAATCTTCCCCATGATGTCCATCACCTGTCCGTAATTGATATGAGCATCAGCGCGGACGAAGATGCGATGCTCCTTGTCGTTCTGTGCGGCCTGCTGAAGCTGGGCGACGAGCTGGTCGGCCGAAACCGGGTCATCTCCCAGATAGGTCCCACCATCGGCCTTGATCGAGACCGTTATGGGTTTGGTATCAGCATTGAGCGGGCTGGCATCGGTCTTGGGGAGATCCACGTTCACACCGCTCGTCATCATGGGGGCTGTCACCATGAAGATGATGAGCAGCACAAGCATGACGTCCACCAGCGGTGTGACGTTGATTTCCGACGCCGGGCGTCGCCTGCGGCCGCGTGCGGGGCCGCCCCCTGCAGACATGCCCATGGGTCTTAGCTCCGCTCTTCCGACTGTCGCGACAGGATCGCGGCAAATTCGGTACCGAACGCATCCATGCGCTCGGCGAAATGATCAAGGGCAGAGCTGGTCACGTTGTAGGCCACATAGGCCGGAATTGCTGTAACGAGGCCGATTGCCGTTGCAAAAAGGGCTTCGGAAATACCGGGGGCCACAACAGCGAGGTTCGTGTTGTGCATGGCCGCGATCGAACCGAAGGCGTGCATGATGCCCCACACCGTGCCGAACAGACCGACAAACGGGGCAACGGGACCAATAGTGGCGAGAGCCACCACGCGTCGGCTCAGCCGATCCATTTCACGGGCAACCGTAATATTGATCGCGCGATCCACGCGATCACGCACACCACCGCGCGCCAGATCGATCCCGGTGATGCGGGCGGAGCGGCGCCATTCGCCCATGGCCGCACCGAAGACGGCAGCCATCGGGTGGAGCGGCTTTGCGCCGTCGGAATCGTAAAGATCCTCCAGGCTGCCACCGGACCAGAAACGATCCTCGAATTCTGTCGCCTCGCGATTGACGCGGCGAATCAGGATGATCTTCTCGATGATCACGGCCCAGACGAAGGCGCTGCACAAGATCAGCCCCACCATGACCAGCTGCACCACGATGGATGCATGCAGGAACAAGTCCAACGGTGACAACCCAGAAGCGGCGGCCCCAAGGTCAGCCGCATTTACCGCTCGATCCAAAAAAACCTCCTGAGGCTTCGTTCTGCGTCACGCCTATACAGTGCATGCCTCATACGCGCCTATCCCGAATCGTCACGCATTATCACATGCCGCCTGTCCTCAGGTCGGGCTCGACAATGCCTCCAGGGATGCACGCCATCGCGGCGGAATTCGGGCAGGCCGCCCGGAGTCCAGCATGATGCATGCCAGCTCGACTGTCAGCGTGGCGGCGTGCATGTCGCCACACGACACGATCTGACGCAACTGGCAACGTGCAGGCCCAACCGAATCAATCGTCGTCGTGATCTCCGCCCAGTCATCCAGACGCAGTGGCCGATGATACTCAATAGCGAGTTTTGTCACCACAAAGACGAGTCCGGTCTCTTCCTGCAAGACCGAGACAGGCGTTCCTGCCATGCGCAGCGCCTCGGTGCGCGCACGTTCTGCGAGGGCGAGATAGCGGGCATGATAGACAATGCCCCCAGCATCCGTGTCTTCGTAATAGATACGGTAACCGACCTTATGGGCTTTCATCGTTCTCCCTCAGCAGATCAAATTGTGCGGCATTGGCCGAGGCCGGCGCCGTGAGGCCAAGATGGGTCCAGCCACGCTCGCCCAACATGCGACCACGCGATGTACGCAGGACAAGCCCCTCCTGAATCAGATAAGGCTCGATCACATCTTCGAGGGTGTCACGCGCCTCAGCCAGCGCGGCGGCCAGGGTCTCGACACCAACCGGACCACCATGATGATGCTCGGCAATGCGCATGAGATAGCGGCGGTCCATGGCATCCAGCCCCACCGAATCGACTTCCAGCCGTGTAAGGGCCGCATCAGCCATGACACGGGTTATGGCCCGGTCATGCGGTGCACCCACAACGGCAAAGTCACGCACACGTCGCAGGAGCCTGCCCGCAATACGCGGTGTACCGCGTGAGCGCCGCGCAATCTCTTCCGCGCCCTCCTCAGTCAGGTTCATGCCCAGCTTGGCAGCCCCACGGGACACGATCAGCCTAAGTTCCTCGGGCGTGTAGAACACGAGCCGCAGAGGAATGCCGAAACGGTCGCGCAACGGCGTTGCAAGCAGTCCGGCCCTCGTCGTGGCCGCGACAAGGGTAAAAGGCGCCAGATCAATACGCACCGAGCGAGCGGCCGGCCCCTCGCCGATGATCAGATCGAGCTGGAAATCCTCCATCGCTGGATAGAGCACTTCCTCGATGGCGGGTTGCAGACGATGGATCTCGTCGATGAACAGCACGTCATTGGGCTGCAGATTGGTCAGAATGGCTGCGAGATCACCCGCGCGCTGGATCACCGGCCCCGATGTGGCACGGAACCCTACGCCAAGCTCGCGCGCAACGATCTGTGCCAGCGTGGTCTTGCCGAGGCCCGGTGGCCCGTGCAGCAGGACATGGTCCAGCGCCTCGCCCCGGCTGCGGGCCGCCTGGATGAAGACGGACAGGTTTTCGCGGCTGGCGCGCTGGCCGGTGAAGTCATCGAGCGTCTGGGGACGCAAACCGTGATCGGTATCTTCCATGCGACGCTCAGGGGTCAGCGGGCCTCTATCCGTGTCACTCATGCTCTTGCCCCCATTCCCCTGCCACTGGTCTCATTTGACCGGCCCATGCCTTGCGTCATCGCGCCAGATCCTTGAGCGCCAGACGAATGACCTTGTCCAGCGTTGCCCCCTCATGCTCGACCAGAATGCGGCTGAGCACGGGCCAGGCCTCGGCGCGGCGAAAACCAAGACCGGCCAGTGCCTGCAACGCATCACTTTCCACAGAGCCTGCATTGCCCGTGACGCTGCGCCCGACAGCAGTCGCGCCGCCTGCGGGCATCTTGCCCACCTTGCTCTTGAGTTCCGTCACGATGCGCTCGGCCAGACGGGCACCAACGCCCGCCGCACGGGTCAGCGCCGCCTTGTCGCCAGCGCTGATGGACAGGACCAGATCACCCGGTGTCGCCACAGAGAGGATGGCCAGCGCCACCTTCGCCCCGACACCCTGAACCGTGGTCAGCAGACGGAACCATTCCTGCTCATCCGAAGTCAGGAAGCCGAAAAGCTGGATCGCGTCCTCGCGCACCAAGGTCTCGATGAGCAATCGTGTCTTTTCAGGGGCCGCAGGCAGATTCGCCAGAGTCCGGCTCGACGCCGAAACGAGATAGCCCACGCCATTGACGTCGAGAATACAGCGATCCGTATCCGTGCTTGCCACGATACCTGTCAGTAGCCCGATCATGCCCACCTCACTTCACACGTCATGGCACCCTGGCCCGAGCCCTGTTGTCTTGTTACCAGTCAGGCCGCAAACCCGATCAGGCCATCCGCCTGCCAGACATGACCTGCCGCGCCGTCTCCCGGTGATGGGCGTGGCAGATCGCCACCGCCAGCGCATCGGATGCATCGGCCTTGTGAATGACCGCACCCGGCAGCAGGCGCTTGACCATCATGGTCACCTGCTCCTTCGTGGCGGCCCCGGTGCCGACAACGGATTTCTTGACCATCATGGCGCCGTACTCCGCCACGGGCAGCCCTTCATAGGCCGGAGTCAGCAAGGCGACACCACGCGCATAACCGAGCTTGAGTGTCGAGGCCCCGTTGCGGTTGACATATGTTTCCTCAACCGCCGCCTCGGCAGGCTGGTAATCGCGTATCAGCTTCTGCAGGGCACCATGAAGCTCGCACAGGCGCAGCGGCACAGACTCGGCGCCATCCGTGGCAATTACGCCGGAGGCGACATGCTGCAGCCGGTTGCCTTCGACATCAATCAGCCCCCAGCCCATGAAACGCAGGCCGGGATCGATACCGAGCAGACGGATCAAGCAGCGAGTGCCTGGGCAACGTCGTCGGGAATGTCGAAATTCGCATAGACGGCCTGGATGTCGTCATTGTCTTCCAGAACGTCGATGAGCTTGAGCACGGAACGTGCCTTTTCCTCATCCAGTGTCACGGTGTTTTCCGGGCGCCAGTCGAGCTTGGCCGAGCTCGGCTCGCCAAAACGCGCCTCGAGCGCATCACGCACGGCAAAGAGGTTTTCCATAGCACAGGTGATCTCGTGGCCATCAGCCGTGAGCTCGGCATTATCGGCACCCGCCTCAATGGCCGCATCCAGCATGTCTTCCTCGGAAGCCGCGGCAACCGGGTAGGTAACGACCCCCAGACGCTGGAACATGAAGGACACCGAGTTGCTCTCGCCCATCGACCCGCCATGCTTGGAAAACGCAGCACGCACTTCGCTCGCGGTACGGTTGCGGTTATCCGTCAGCCCCTCGACGATCACGGCAACACCCGCCGGGCCATAGCCCTCGTAGCGGACTTCCACGTAATCCTCACCGCCACCGGCACCACTGGCCTTCTTGATGGCGCGCTCGACATTGTCCTTGGGCATGTTGGCTTCACGTGCCGCAATCATGGCGGCGCGCAGGCGCGGGTTGGATGACGGATCAGGCAGGCCCGAGCGCGCAGCAACCGTGATTTCACGCAGGATCTTCGCAAACTGCTTGGCACGCTTGGCGTCCTGCGCACCTTTGCGATGCATGATGTTCTTGAATTGCGAATGACCGGCCATCAGAGCCTCCTAAACCGTATAACTGTTCGTTCTTCTTCAGGCCAGACGGCCATGACAATGCTTGAACTTCTTGCCCGACCCGCACGGGCAGGGCGCGTTGCGCGGGGTTTCCTGCGCATAGCCACCCTCGGCCTCGGGCACATTCATGCCCATGGCTGACGGGGCCTGGAACACCCCGCCCGGCTGCATGCCTACCTGCCGCGGCTCAAGCCCGGCAGATGAGGCCCCCTCATCGGAGGAGGCAAAGATCTGCTGCCCCTCGAAACCGGCATGACCATCGAAACCAGGGAACGGATCGGCCTGCTGGACCACCTCGATGCGCGACATGGTCGAGGTGGCGCGGATACGCATGTCGTCCAGCATGGCGGTGAAGAGCTGGAAAGCTTCGTGCTTGTATTCGTTGAGCGGGTCGCGCTGACCATAGGCGCGCAGGCCGATGCCCTGACGCAGCTGATCAAGCGCGTGAAGATGCTCTTTCCACACCCCGTCAAACGAGGTGAGCAGCACCTGTTTTTCGATATGACGCATGATCTCAGGGCCGATATTGGCCGAGCGTGCGGCCTGCGCCTGCGTGGCAGCCTCTTCCACACGCTGGATGATCAGATCGGCATCCATGCCGTCTTCCTTCGCCCATTCGCGAATCGGCAGGGTCAGGTTGAGCAGCGACAGCAGATCGGCCTCGAGCGCCTCGCTTTCCCACTGTTCGGCAAAGGCCTTCTCGGGCACGCGGGCATGGACCATCTCTTCGATGCTCTGCTCGCGCAGTTCCTGCAGGATACCCGACACATCGTCCATCGCCATGTATTCACGGCGCTGGGCGTAAACCTCCTTGCGCTGATCGTTCATGACGTCGTCGTATTTCAGGACGTTCCTGCGCATGTCGAAATTGCGCGCTTCAACCTTCTTCTGGGCACGCTCGAGCGCCTTGTTCAGCCAGGGATGAACAATGGCCTCGCCTTCCTTCATGCCCAGCTTGGTCCAGAACGCGCCCATGCGCTCGCCGCCATAGATGCGCATCAGGTCGTCTTCGAGCGACAGGAAGAAGCGTGATGCCCCCGGATCACCCTGACGGCCTGAACGGCCACGCAGCTGGTTGTCGATACGGCGGCTCTCATGGCGCTCGGTACCGATCACATACAGGCCGCCAAGTTCCTTGACCTTGCCATGATTGACCGCGATTTCCTCACGCAGACGGAGGATCTCGGCTTCATGCGCTGCCTCATCCTCGATCTTCTCGAGGCTCTGGCGGATCAGCATATCCAGATTGCCGCCGAGTTTGATGTCCGTGCCACGTCCCGCCATGTTGGTGGCAATGGTGATGGCACCCGGCGCACCAGCCTGTGCCACGATCTGCGATTCCATTTCATGGAAGCGGGCGTTCAGCACAGAATGAGGGATTTTCTTGGAGCTGAGCAGGTTGGAGAGATGCTCGCTCTTTTCGATGGAGGTCGTCCCCACCAGCACCGGCTGCCCTGATTTCGCAACATCCTGAATCAGGTTCGCCACGGCCTCGAACTTCTCGCGAGCCGTGATGTAGACCTCGTCATCCGTATCCTTGCGCGCGACGGGGAGATTGGTGGGAATCTCGACCACATCGAGCTTGTAGATCTCGGCAAACTCGTCAGCCTCGGTCATGGCCGTGCCGGTCATGCCCGAAAGCTTGGGATAGAGGCGGAAATAGTTCTGGAAGGTGATCGAGGCCAGCGTCTGGTTCTCAGGCTGGATCTCAACGTGTTCCTTGGCTTCAAGTGCCTGATGCAACCCGTCGGAATAACGACGGCCATCCATCATGCGGCCCGTGAACTCGTCGATGATGACCACCTTGCCGCTACGGACAATATATTCGACATCGCGAGCGAAAAGCGTGTGGGCACGCAGGGATTGCTGGACGTGGTGCATGACGGCGATGTTGTGCACGTCATAAAGGCCGCCCTCATGCAGGACGCCGGCCTCACGCAGCATTTCCTCGACCATGTCGGAGCCCTGTTCGGTCAGGATGACCGTACGCAGCTTCTCGTCCCGCTCGAAGGCCTCGGGATGCTTGACGAGCTGAACCACCACGTCATCCACCCCACGATACAGCTCGGAACTGTCATCGGCAGGGCCGGAGATGATGAGCGGTGTACGCGCCTCATCGATCAGGATAGAATCCACCTCGTCGACGATCGCATGATAGAAAGGACGCTGGACCATTTCTTCCAGCGTGTATTTCATGTTGTCGCGCAGATAATCGAAGCCGAATTCGTTGTTCGTGCCGTAGGTGATGTCCGACCCATAGGCAGCGCGGCGCTCATCGTCCGACAAATTGGGAATGATCACACCCGTGGTCAGGCCAAGGAAGCTGTAGAGCTTACTCATCTCCTCGGCATCGCGCTTGGCCAGATAGTCGTTCACCGTCACAACGTGCACGCCCTTACCGGCCAGCGCACTGAGATAGACAGCAAGCGTCGCTACCAACGTCTTGCCTTCACCTGTGCGCATTTCAGCGATACGGCCGGAATGAAGCACCATGCCGCCTACGAGCTGAACGTCGAAATGACGCATGCCGAGCACACGGCGCGATGCCTCGCGGCACACGGCGAAGGCCTCGGGCATGATCTTGTCGAGGCTCTCACCTCCGGCGATACGGCCCTTGAATTCCTCGGTCTTTGCGCGCAGTGCATCATCGTCGAGAGCCTGAATGGCAGGCTCAAGCGCGTTGATTTCAGGCAGGCGCTTCTGATAGCCCTTCAGTGAGCGATCATTGGCGGTGCCGAACATGGCGCGGGCAATACGAGCGAACATGACTGTCCTTCTGGCGAACTGGTCCGCTAGAAGCAGGACCGCGAACTGGAGTGCGGATCATCCCGACCCGCCTGCACCGAATGAATTCGCCCGGTTGAGAGGCGGCGATCGGTCAAGGCGGTCACGCGAAACATCCGCCGAAGCCGGATCGGGATTGTCCACGCGGGAAATGAGATAAGGCGCGCCCTTGCCCCGGTCAACCGAGCAGCATGGCGTTCAGCGTCGCTCAAAGCCCCGCAACGCACGTTTTCTTCATGAAGAGCGCTATCAAAACCCGATATCGCGCCCCTGTCGGCCTTGCCGAGCGCCCAAGCCTGCGCCATGCTGGACAAAGTTCCACGAGTTTTTCGAGGTTATTTCTCCATGCGGCTTACCCGCCCGGCCCTTTTCTGCGCCGCTCTCATCTCCGGCACGACTCTGGCGGCTCCGGCTTTCGCAGCCCCTGCCCCTGCCGCCCCGGCGAATGCGGCTCCGGCCGCTGCCCCGGCTGCTCCTGCCGATGCCAACCCTCTGATTGCCTCTGTCAATGGACAGAAGATCTATCTGGATGACGTCAAGCACGCTGCTGCCAGCCTGCCCCCGCAGGCGCGCCAGCTGCCGCCGAACACGCTGGTCAACATCCTGCTGAACCAGCTGGTCAGCCAGAAGGCCATCCAGATCGACGCACTCAAGGAAGGCCTCGACAAGAAGCCGGACGTGAAGGCCCAGATGCAGGATGCCGCCGATAACGCGCTGCAGAATGCTTATCTGCAGGAAAAGGTTGCGCCGCTGGTGACGGAAGACGCCATCAAGCAGGCCTATCAGGCGAATTACGCCTCCAAGAAGGGTGAGCAGGAAATTCATGCCCGCCATATTCTTGTGGCCGATGAAGCAACCGCGAAGGACGTGATCAAGCAGCTCGACAAGGGCGCGAAGTTCGAGGATCTCGCCAAGAAGCTCTCGACCGACAAGGGATCGGGCGCAAGCGGCGGTGATCTTGGCTGGTTCAAGAAAGACGACATGCTGCCGGAATTCTCGAAGGCCGCTTTCGCCATGAAGCCCGGCACGATCAGCCAGACCCCGGTCAAGACCCAGTATGGCTGGCACGTCATTCAGGTTCTGGCCTCGCGCGAAGCTCCTGTGCCGCCGCTGGACCAGGTGCATGACGAAATCCGTCAGCAGTTGATCCGTGACAACGTGCGCAAGATCGTCGATGACGCACAGAAGAAGGTCAAGATCGTGCGCTACGACGCCCAGGGCAAGCCCATCAGCGATGCCCCGGTTGCAGCCCCGGCGAAGAAGTAATCGCCACATACAGGTGAGCATCTAACGCTCACTTTTTACTCAGAATTCCGGTCTTTTCGCCCCATTGCGGGGCGGGGGGCTGGACCTGAGCCCCAAGCCGTGCATCCTCTTTCCGACGTTTAAAGCTCGGAGACAGATTATGGCAAAAGCCCTCCCCCGCTCCCCCCTCGCCCAACCCCTGCCGCGCCTTCTGCCGGTGGCTGGTGTCAGGCTGGGCGCTGTTGCCGCGCAGATCCGCTACAAGGATCGCACTGACCTCATGATGATGGAGTTCGTGCCTGGCACAACGGCGGCGGGCGTGTTCACGCGCAGCAAATGCCCTGGCGCTCCCATCGACTGGAGCCGTGCGGCTCTGGCGCAGGGCAAGGCGCGTGCGCTGGTGGTGAATTCGGGCAATGCCAATGTCTTTACCGGCCGCGCGGGCGTGATCGCCACGCAAATCTCGGCGGCCGCCGCTGCGCGTGTCGTACATTGTCCAGCAACAGAAGTGTTTCTTGCCTCGACCGGCGTCATTGGCGAGCCACTCGACGCCGAGCGCATCAGTGACGCGATGCCTCAGCTCTATGAGGCGCTCTCGCCCGAGGGCTGGGAAGACGCCGCCCGCGCCATCATGACCACCGACACCTTTCCCAAGGCTGCCACAAGGCAGGTCGAAATCGGGGGCAAGACCGTCACCCTGCAGGGCATTGCCAAAGGCAGCGGCATGATCGCACCCGACATGGCCACCATGCTGGGCTTTGTGGTGACCGATGCCGCAATTTCCCATGATGTGCTGCAATCGCTCCTGCGCGAGGGCACAGAACACAGCTTCAATGCCATTACGGTCGATTCCGACACATCAACGTCAGACATGGTGCTCGTTTTCGCCACGGCGCAGGCCGGTCATGACGAGATCACCTCCCTGACCGATCCTGCACTGGCGGCTTTCCGTGAAGCCCTCGATTCCCTGCTGCTCGAACTGGCCCTGATGGTCGTTCGTGACGGTGAAGGGGCAACGAAGATGTTCACGGTGCGTGTCAGCGGCGCCGTCTCGGACGAATCGGCCAAGAAGATCGCCCTCGCCGTTGGCAACTCCCCGCTGGTCAAGACGGCTATTGCCGGTGAGGACGCCAACTGGGGCCGCGTCGTCATGGCCGTTGGCAAGAGCGGTGAGCCAGCCAATCGCGACACACTCTCGGTCGCCATCGGCAATGTCTGGATTGCCCGACAGGGAACGGTTGTCGAAGGCTATGATGAAACCCCCGTGGTGGCCCACATGAAGGGTCAGGACATCGATATCCAGATCGATCTCGGGCTGGCCAATGGCCACGCACAGATCTGGAGCTGTGATCTGACCCACGGTTATATCGACATCAACGGCTCCTACCGGAGCTGAACCACGACCGCTGGGCCCGCCAACCGGGTCCAGCATGGCGGCCTTCGCTCTAGCGGTCCTCTTCTTCGCGACCGCTGAAGCCCGAGCGCTTAGGCGCTCCCTCTCCCGAATCCAGCGGACAGACTTCTGTTCAACAGCGTCTGCGTCCGTTCTCAGTGCCTGCGTGCGGCATTGCGCCTCATCATCTTCTGATTTAGTACCGTAGTCGTCCTTTTTTGATCGCTGCGACGCATCTCGCGTCTGGACGACCGCGTTGATTGCTCCCACATTATGGGTTGAGAGCGAGACGCGCTCACAACAAGAGCAATCATATCAGTGTCGTAATTCCTGCCCGGACGACACTGCGGAGGAAACTTCATGGCTAATGGATTTCGCGTGGTCATCATCGGCGGCGGTGTTGCCGGGATGGAAACAGCGATGACCCTCGGTCGCGGCCGCCATCGCAATATCGAAACCACGCTGATCGACAAGGGCGCCGTCCATTACTGGAAACCCATGCTGCACGAATTTGCAGCGGGCACGGGTGAGGAAACGCGGGATTGTACGACCTTTGTGGAGGCCAGCCGCCGTTTCGGCTTCCGCTTCATCCAGAGTTCGCTGAGCAGCGTTGATCGTGAGAAGCACGAGATACGCCTCGCGAATGACGAGATCGTACCCTACGACATGCTGGTGGTCTCGCTTGGCTCGCGCTCGAATGATTTCGGCATTACGGGCGTTATGGCCAATTGCACCTTCATCGATTCACTGCCGGATGCAAGCTCGTTCCATGAGAAATTCCGGGCAGCTTTCCGTGATGCAGCGGCCAGCAACCGCAAGCTTGAAGTCGGTATTGTCGGCGGTGGCGCAACCGGTACGCAGCTCGCCGCCGAATTGTGCAGCGCCATCGATCTCGCTCCCGGTTATGGCAAGGATGCAAGACGCAACGTGCTGCGCCTCTCTCTGATCGAGACGGGCAAGCGTATTCTCCCCGCCTTCCCCGAGCGCGTTTCGAACGATGCGCGCAAGCAGCTCGAAGCTCTGGGCGTGTCCGTTCTGACCGAGGCCATGGTGACGTCAGTGGATGAGGAAGGGTTTCACCTTAAAGACGGGCGCGTCATCCCGGCCTCGCTGCGTGTGTGGGCTGCCGGTGTGCGCGCCAGTGCTGCGACCGAACTGTTCGAGGGGCTTGAAATTGCCCGTGGCGGCCAGCTTGTCGTGAACCATCACATGCAGTCCACGAGCGATACGTCGATTTTTGCGCTGGGCGACTGCGCGCGTATCAACGACGCGCCGCTTCCCGCCACAGCACAGGTTGCGCGCCAGCAGGGCATCTATCTTGGCCGCGCTATACCGGTCATCGCTCAGGGACGCGAGCCCTCGACATTTGTTTACCGCGACCGTGGTGCGGTCGTGTCTCTGGGAGACTATAACGGGTGGGGCATGGTTGGTGCCTCGACGAGTTTCGGTGGCGGCTTCCTGCGTGGCCTCGCCCCGAGATGGCTTCATGATCTGATCTTCCGTCAGCATCAGATTGGCGTCATGGGTCTGGCCCGCGGGACGGCTGCCTTCCTCAAGGCTCATCTGAACCCAACCCGCCCTCGTCTGGACCAGTAACATCCGATCAACGGTAGTCTCGATTCATGCCCCTGCAACGGTCACAGTCCCTCCCCCCCGCCGAGGCACAACGCCTTGATGATATGGTCGCCACGCTGCAGGCGCGTGGCTTTGCCTTCGAGCGTGGGCCCGACATGCGCTCCTTCCTCAAGTCTTTCGGCTTCGAGGACTGGGAGCGCTTTGCCGAAAGCTGGAACCGGCTGGGGCTCGACCGGTACATGGCGGATGGCGGACGCTATCGCAAACGGCGTTATGCCACCTATGCCCTGGCGGGTGGGCGTATCGACCGCAAGCGTCATCAGCCCCACTATCAGAGCCGCGATTACAACCTGCTCAATGGCGGGATCGAACGCTGGTTTGGCCCGATAGAGGATGCCATTGCTTCGCATCCGGTCATGCTTTCCATTCTCAATGCCGCCCATCTTCTGGCATTGCGTATGACGCCGGCCTCAACCCAACCCGATAGCTGGCACGCGGAAGTGCATCAGTTCCGCATCGAGGCCCAGGCCGGCAGCCAGGGCCGCCCCACGCCGGAGGGGATGCATCGTGATGGTGTAGACTGGGTTTTCGTTCTGATGGTCAATCGCGAAAATGTCGCCTCCGGCGTCACAACGATCCACGACGATCACCGTCAGGAAGTCGGTTCGTTCACGCTCGAATCCCCCCTCGACACGGCTCTGGTTGATGACCATCGTGTGTACCACGGGGTCACCCCCGTCGAGCCGATCGACCCCGCCCGCCCGGCCTATCGCGATGTACTGGTCGTTACGCTCAGACATGCGTAATAAACCGGCGTGAAAGAACGGTCCCTGCGATTCGTGCGGGCAAAATGAAAGACAATCCGATGCGTTTTCGTGTGGTACTGACGGGTATTGCCATCACGGGCCTTATGGCAGCACCAGCCTTGGCCCGGACGCATCAGAAGTCGCCCCCATCAGGCAATGGGCCGCATCCAGTCATTCTCACGGCGCAGCCTGGTACCAATCTCGATCAGGAGGCCCGTCAACTGAGCGCGGGCGATCTGGCCGATGCCGCCAAACATGATGATCAGCCTGTCGTTCTGGTTGCCTCGGCACCGCTCTCGACAGACCGGGGCGATATGGCGCTTTTTGTGCAACTGCAATCCGCCCGCCTCTGCGGATCGGCAGGCTGCTCCACCTCGGTCTATCTGCGTCACAAGGGCGGCTGGAGGCTTGTGCTCGACTCGGTAACCGGGGCCATATCTGTCCTGTCGAGCCGTCACAACGGCATGCATGATCTGCTCATCGACAAGAATGATCGCTGGACCTGGAATGGAACAGCCTACCAGGATGGTGCGCCCGTCACGGCGCCGGCACCGCAGAAGACGGACAAAGACAGCAAGGACAAGGGTGAGGAGACCCCGAAGAAAAAACTTCTTCGCGGCTAGTCTTCGGACCCAGTTTTTAGGGGAATTGGAGCGGGTGAAGGGAATCGAACCCTCGTATGCAGCTTGGGAAGCTGCCGTTCTACCATTGAACTACACCCGCAACCGTGCCCCTTCTATCCCAGTCGCTTGCGTGATGCAATCATCCCACTACCGGTTGACGACGGACACAGCCTTTGCGCATAGTCGTAGCCGTGATGCCGCAAGCGGCAGAACCCTCGCGATTTGAACGGCCGGATTGCGGCGAGGCTAAACAACAGCGCTAAAGAGGCCCGGAACCAGTTTGGCTCCAGGTTTTCCACGGCCAGAATCGCACCTTAAGGTTCACGGTGCATTTTGGAGCGTTTCCATCCCATGACTCAAAACAATTTCGGCCCCTCGACACGTCTGTTGCACGAGGATGTCAGCCGTACCGAACATGGCGAAACCAGCGAAGCCATTTTCCTCACCTCAGGCTTTGTCTATGACAGCGCCGAACAGGCAGCCGCCACATTCACCGGCGACGTCACCCATTACCAGTATTCCCGCTTTGGTAATCCCACGACCGATGCTCTCCAGTCACGCCTTGCCCTGCTGGAAGGGGCCGAGGCGTGCATTGTGACAGCCAGTGGCATGGGGGCGGTCTCATCCGCCCTGCTATCCCATCTCAAGCAAGGCGACCGTGTGGTTGCGTCCCGCGCCCTGTTCGGCTCGTGCTACTGGATCGTGACCAATCTGCTGCCGCGCTATGGCATCGAGACTGTTCTCGTCGATGGTGATGACTGGGCCGGGTGGGAGGCAGCACTTTCGCAGCCAACCGGTGCCGTGCTGATCGAAAGCCCCTCGAACCCGATGCTCGACGTGCTGGACATCGAACGCATTGCCGATCTCGCCCACAAGGCAGGCGCGTTGCTGATGGTCGATAACGTGTTTGCCTCACCGGTCGGGCAGAAGCCTCTGGCCCTCGGGGCTGACGTGGTTCTGTATTCCTGCACAAAGCATATCGATGGGCAGGGCCGCGTTCTTGGTGGCGCTGTTCTGGGCCGCAAGCAGTGGATTGAGGAAGTTCTCCAGCCCTTTACCCGCAATACAGGCAACGCCCTCTCCCCGTTCAATGCGTGGGTGCTGCTCAAGGGGCTCGAAACACTCCCGCTGCGCGTCAACGCCATGGCTCACAATGCCAGCGAAGTGGCAAAATTCCTCGAGAACCAGCCGGGTATTGCCCGTGTTGCCTATCCGGGCCTTGCCTCTCACCCCCAGCGCGCCCTGGTTGAAAAGCAGATGCTCAATGGCGGCTCGCTGGTGGCTTTCGAGGTCGAGGGCGGCCGTGAGGCTGCGTTCCGCTTCCTCAATGCCTTCAGGCTGATTGCGATCTCCAACAATCTGGGCGATGCACGGTCTCTCGCCACCCATCCCGCCACGACAACGCACTCCAAGGTCGATGCGGCCGAGCGCGCCAAACTCGGGATTACAGATGGCGCCATCCGTCTTTCCGTGGGACTTGAAGACGCCAGCGACCTGATTGCGGATCTTCAGCGAGGGCTTGCTGCGCTCAAAGCCTGATTGCTTTCCGGCGCTTCATCGGCCTACAAGGCGGGCATGTCGCAAAAGCCTGCCCCTCCCCGCCTCGTGGCCGACCCTGAAGCGAGCCTTGCCGAAGCCATGGAAGCTGCGCCTCGCTACGAGGCCACAACCCAGGGGGTGACCGTCTCTGTGCGCACTTTCTGGCTCGAGGACCAATCACAGCCGGAAGACCATCATTTTGCCTGGGCCTACCATATCCGGATCGAGAATGGTGGCAACGAGACGATCCAGCTCCTGACCAGGTTCTGGGAAATCACCGATGGGCGCGGCAAGACCGACCATATTCATGGTGATGGCGTGATTGGCGAGCAGCCCATTCTTATCGCGCAGGAAGTTTTTGAATATACATCGGGTGTGGCCCTGCCCACAGCGTGTGGCTTCATGCGCGGGATGTACCACATGATCGTGCCGGCCACCGGTGAGCGCTTCGAGGTCACCATCCCGGCTTTCAGCCTGGATAGCCCTCATCGTCTTGGTCTTGTTCACTGACTACGAGGCGCCCACGGCCCTCGACCTTGGCACGATAGAGCGCCTGATCAGCGCGCTCCAGCGCTTCCATCCAGATCTCGCGAGGGGTTTCGATTTCAGGAACACTTCGCGCCACCCCGGCACTGCATCCGATGACCAGCGCACCTACCTTGGTCTCGAAAGGCTCATTGCTCAGCGCAGCAAGCAGGGCTTTGACACGTCCAAGTGACGTAGGCAGATCGCCCTGGACGACAATCATGAACTCCTCGCCACCATAACGACCGATAATCTCTTCGGTCATCTTGTCACGCAAGAGACGAGCCCCGATCTCCGCCAGTATTTCATCACCGATCGTATGGCCAAAGGTATCATTGATCGACTTGAAGTAATCGACATCAAAAAGCGCGAGCGTCAGGGAACGATGCTCACCCTCGAAGTCGGGCTGTCCGAGGCGTTCCAGCAGGCGCAGAACGCTCGCCTCTGCCGTACGACGGTTCATGAGGCGTGTCAGTCCATCTTGCCTCGCCTGCTGCTCCAGAGCCGCCTGGGCTGCACGCATTTCCACCGTACGCTCATCAACCAGCGTTTCCAGCCGCCTCTGGCGCTTCAGGAGGTAGCGGAAGCGAACACGGTTGAGAATATATGGCAAAACCACGATTGCCGCGATGTATGACACGATCAATGGCCATGCCATCCACCAGGGGCGTTGCATTCTGATGAGCAGGGTGATCGGTCGCGAGACGATATTCCTGTTGTCGTTGATCGCCTGGACAATGAGTCGGGAATGGCCCGGTGGCACAAAGTTATAGCGTATCTCGCCGGTTGTTGACGTGATCCAGTCCTGATCAACGCCCTCCAGTCGATAGCGGAAATAGGTTGTCGAAGCGAGTGCCGTATTGAGCGTCCCCAACGTAACCATCAACGGATCCCGCGTGTAGGGCACGGCATGCTCGGGTAATATGTGCTCCCCAAGTCTGGCCTCAACAAAAACAGGCCTCAGATCCGTCGGCTCAAAAAAATGCTCCGGGTGCAACAGATGCGAGACGCCGCGTGTGGTTGTTACCCAGATCGATCCGTCCGGATCCTCGGTCAGACCCTGCTGATTGATATTCGCCGAAATCAGGCCGTCATCGCGCGTCAGGCGTATCCACTGATGCCCGTCATAAGCCGCAAGACCGTTTTCGGTCCCCACCCACAATCGGTGATGCCGGTCCCATAGCAGGCTGAAAATGATCTGTGACCCAGTGCATTCCGCGCCAATCTTGCTGCTGCCGCCAATCCGGTCACCGTCAAGATGTATATGAAGCAGTCCGGCGCGAGCGCGCAGACCACCTATCCAGAGATCATCATGGGAAGAAAACACCATGGTCAATGGCGAAAAATCACGTCCATTGGCCCAATGAGTAATCACAGGAAACCAGCGTCCGGAGTCAGTTCGTCGATAGAGTGCGTTTCCGATGATAGCCCACGGCGTACCATCATCACGTAACGCAATAGCGCTGGCAGATTTGCTGAGCGGCTTGCCTTTCGCATCCAGCGCAATGCCTGGCACACCAGCGCCTGGCCGCGGCATTTCGAGCATCCCCTCATCGGAGGCGATCCACAGCATCTCACCTCGTGGCGAGGCAGCGAGGCCGAGTATCCGCCTGATAGGTAACTTCTGATCGCAAATCAGATGTTCGGCGCGGAATAGGCAATGAAGCAGATCACGGTCATCGACAGGCAGCCAGTATCCCGCCTTACCGTCCGGGAGGCCAAAGAAGAAATTACCGTCCCTGAGCCGCGCACCAATTTCATTTTGTCGAAGGTCATAAAGGCCTTGATCGGTCAGGAGCAACTGTCCGTCTTCGTGCGGCAGGACGGACCAGGTAGAGCGTATGCTCTGAGGCTCCAGGTTCTCCCATGTGCCCCACCCGATCAGTTTGATCAGTTCAACCGAATCCTGAACGGYCCAAAGCTGCCGGTCACGATCGACATAGGCAAAATGGATATCCTGCTCCCGGGCAAGATCGTGATTGGGCACACTCCAGTACTTTCCATTGAAGGAATGCAGGCGGGTGCCGTCGAAAAACATGGTCGCATCGGATGACTCGACCACGAATGTTGGATGCTCAGTAATACTTGAGAAATCGAGTTTCCAATCAACCGGCAGCTTCCTGACATAGCCGTTATCGTTCAGCAGGAGCAGGGCGTTGGTCTCCAGCGCATATAATCTGAGATCAGGCTCGTTGTTCGGCGACTTGAATATCTCTGCATCCCAGGGAAGGCGCAACGTGCGCAACCCGGTGAGATCCCTCAGGACTGTGCTCGCGGGCTCGCGAAGAAAAACCCGTTCTCCGATCTGATAGACGAGAGCCCGCGAACTCGCATCGACCGGCCGCGCAGGACATGCAAGCAACTCATCCTCTGGCGGATCACACAGATACACGCCGTGGTCGCTGACGATGACAAGACGCCCCTCATCTGTGAGGATGTTGCGAACATGCCCTACGCCACTCAGCTTCAATCTGGTAAATTCGAGCTGAAGTGGTGATATCCGCTCGCTCGTGGCCTGCTGGGAAATTGCCAGGGAACCCCGCTGCAGAACCACAACGCGGCCATCGGAGAGGAACCGCACACCATCTGCGTCACTGGACTGATTAGGTCCATGGTGAACATTGATCCGGTAAAAGCGACGACCGGAAAAGAAGTACAGAGAGCGCTGCGTGAGGAGATAGAGGTAACCCTGCCTGTCCTGGGATAGCCCATAGATGTACGAATTATCCACGCCATCGCGCTGCGTGAAACTCTGCATGGTCAGATCAGCATCACCTGCTCTGGCCTGCAAGGCGCCCCATCCCGAGAACATCACCGTAATCAGTGCAAAGCACCGGGCATGACAAAGGAAGGCCGACATCGGATGTGTCGCACCTTCCTTGTTCTGACGGCTGCGCAGGACGGAGATCAGATGTCGTTCCTCAACGCGTAAATGCGCTCTCTTTCGATACTCTAATACAACTACCAGACTCCGTCGTTAAAAACTCGCGATAGCTGGCGTTACGAATAGAGCGCATGCCCAGTGCAATGGGTATCTATCATCTGCTGTAGATCATGCCCCCCTGATATCGGTCAGGCCGTATGCTGACGGTTGCTGACAATGCAGGCACCGGGCTCGATGCACGGATCCCACTTCTGGCCAGCAGGCGGACGCGGGCCAGCATAGGCAACGTCCTGACGGTTGCTGACAATGCAGGCACCGGGCTCGATGCACGGATCCCACTTCTGACCAGCAGGCGGACGCGGGCCAGCATAGGCAACGTCCTGACGGTTGCTGGCAATGCAGGCACCGGGCTCAATGCACGGATCCCACTTCTGGCCAGCAGGCGGACGCGGGCCAGCATAGGCAATGTCCTGACGGTTGCTGGCAATGCAGGCACCGGGCTCAATGCACGGATCCCACTTCTGACCAGCAGGCGGACGCGGGCCAGCATAGGCAACGTCCTGACGGTTGCTGGCAATGCAGGCACCGGGCTCAATGCACGGATCCCACTTCTGGCCAGCAGGCGGACGCGGGCCAGCATAAGCCACGCTCGAGGAAGTGGACAGAACATGATGGGAGTTATCAGGAAGGGACGCCGAAGCCGCAACCCCCAAGCCGAGAATGGATCCTGCAAAAGCAAGTACCGAGAGAGTTTTTGATGCTGCTATGACAATAGACATGAGACCAATCCATTTACATACGAAAGCTTGATTGCCTATTTATACAATGGTCTCTTTTATGACTCTCGTCTTGCACAGTTATGGAATGATTTGGAGGAAGAGTTATATCAGGAAGACATATTTTGTATTGTTTAGTATTTATGAGTGATTTATATTTCGTCTATATTTCCATTTATGAGATTATCATCCAACAGACCGGCCTTACCTGCTTTCGGTTAATTTCATATTAAACCGACTTACTTCCTCCGCTCTTGTTGAGATTTGAGGGCTATTTGCTCCCGGATTGCCGCCGCCGTGCAACTCCGCACCGCAACCATCCCCCTGCGGGAACGCACCACAACCCAATATGTGGATCACAACGATTTTGGTTTGAATTAACGTGACAAACCCTTAAAGATCACACCGACTTTGGGATTTCTCGTGTGACAACAGCGATTCCTCTGCAGGCCCGGCCCCAAGGCTTTCTCGACTAAGGTCTTCTCATATGAGTAACGTTACCTCGTCCAACCCAGTAGAAACGAAGCTTCCGCTGGTTGGAAAAATGATGCTTGCTGCAATTCTCGCGGCAGTCGCAGGATTGATGTTCGGTCTCGATATCGGCGTCATCTCCGGCGCCCTTGGCTTCATTGCCAAGGAATTCCAGGCCAGTGACACCGCTCAGGAATGGATCGTTTCTTCCATGATGTTCGGCGCGGCCCTTGGGGCACTCATTGCCGGCCGTCTTTCCTATAGCCTCGGCCGCAAGAAGGCGCTTGTCTTCAGTGCTGCCCTGTTCGTGATCGGCGCCATATGCTGTGTCGTGGCCCATTCTGTCGCTCTGCTGATCATCGCGCGCGCCATTCTCGGGCTTGCCATCGGTATCGCGAGCTTCGTCGCGCCGCTTTACATTTCGGAAGTGGCTGATGAACAGCATCGCGGTAGCCTGATTTCGGTGTATCAGCTCATGATCACCATCGGGATTTTGCTCGCCTTCATCTCTGATGCCATGTTTGCTTATTCTGGGTCATGGCGCTGGATGCTCGGTATCGTCGCCGTTCCGGGTGCTGTGTTCCTTGTGGGCTCACTTTTCCTACCCGATAGCCCGCGTTGGCTGATGCTGCGTGGCCGTCACGCTGAGGCGCTCGAAACGCTGGCCTCGCTGCGCGCCTCGCGTGCCGAAGCCGAGAGCGAAATCCGTGACATCGAGGAAGGCCTGCAACAGAAGCAGCGCGGCTTTTCGATGTTCCTAGAAAACCCGAACTTCCGTCGCTCCGTCATGCTCGGCATTGGTCTGCAAATCGTCCAGCAGCTCACCGGCATCAACATCGTCATGTACTACGCCCCGCGTATCTTCGAAGTTGCCGGCTTCGGTCAGGACGGGCAGATGTGGGGCACCGCCATTGTCGGTCTGGTCAACATGCTGGCTACTTTCATCGCCATCGGTTTCGTCGATCGCTGGGGTCGTCGCCCGATGCTCGTCGCCGGCTTCGTCATCATGGCCATTGGCATGGGTGCGCTCGCGATCCTGCTTTCCTTCGGCCAGGATTCGAGCACGATGATGCATTATCTCTCGGTCGGGGTTCTGCTGCTCTTCATCACGGGCTTTGCTTTCTCTGCCGGCCCGCTCATCTGGGTGCTTTGCGCCGAGGTGCAGCCGCTCCAGGGTCGTGATTTCGGCATTGCCTGCTCGACCTTCACCAACTGGATTGCGAACATGGTCGTAGGCGCCACGTTCCTGACGCTGCTTGGCACACTGGGCGCCTCGCACACCTTCTGGCTGTATGCTGCGCTCAATGCAGTGTTCATTCTCGTCACCCTCGCCTTCGTGCCTGAGACACGTGGCGTGTCGCTGGAGTCTCTCGAGCACAAGCTCAACAAGGGTATCCGCCTGCGCGACATCGGTCGCTGAAACACACGTGACGTGTGACGCACAGGTCATGGGCTCCGCAGTCACTGCGGGGCCCTTTTTTTCTTGGCTTGACGCGGCAGGGACAAATCCCCATTCCCTGAACATCATGCGTATTGCTGCCATCCTCCTCGCCGCCGGTTCCGGTCGCCGCTTCGCTGATGCCAGCGCCGCGCCGGCCACCGGCCTGTCCGCCATGCCAAAGCAGTACCTCCTGCTTGGTGGCAAAACCGTCATTCGCCACGCGGCCGAAGCGCTGCGCGACCATGTGACCCTCATCCAGCCGGTCGGTAATGACCCGCTACTGCTGCAGGCCCTCGATGGGATCGAGACATTACCGCCTGTCGCAGGTGGGCGTGAGCGTCAGGACAGCGTGCGCGCCGGGCTTGAGGCCCTAGCACGCCTGCCTGAGCCACCCGATCTTGTTCTGGTCCATGATGGCGCACGCCCCTACGTGCCAGCCGAGGTGGTACGGAACGTGCTCAAGGCGCTTGAAAAGCATCCGGGTGCGATACCAGCGGTTGCTGTGGCGGATACGCTCAAGCGCGGTCGCGACGGCCTGGTCGACACAACCGTTTGCCGCGACTCCCTGTGGCGTGCCCAGACCCCGCAAGGCTTCCATTTCCCGCTTCTGCTCGACCTGCACCGCACACATCAGGGGCCTGTCACCGATGACGCCGCCCTGCTCGAAGCCGCGGGTCATCCGGTCGCCCTCGTTCAGGGCGCTGAAGATAATATCAAACTGACCCTACCGGAGGATCTCGTGCGTCTCGAAAGACTGCTCGGCTCGACCCCACTCCCGCGCACTGGGCTGGGCTATGACGTTCATGCCTTCGAGGCCGGCCGTCCCCTGATCCTCTGTGGTATCACCATCCCCCATGATCGCGGGCTGGCGGGCCATTCCGACGCTGATGTCGGTATCCACACCCTGTGCGACGCCATCTATGGTGCGCTCGCCGAGGGAGATATCGGCCGCCATTTTCCGCCTACGGATAATGAGTGGAAGGATATGGATTCCGCACGTTTCCTAATTCATGCGGGCGAGCGTATTCGCCAGCGCGGCGGCATGCTGATCAATGCCGATGTAACGCTCATCTGCGAGCGTCCCAAGATCGGCCCTCACGCTCAGGCTATGCGCGAACGCCTTGCCTCGTTGCTTCAGGTCGATGTGGACCGCATATCGGTCAAGGCAACCACCTCCGAGCGCCTTGGCTTCACGGGCCGCGAAGAGGGTATTGCCGCCACGGCTGTCGCCACAGTGCTCGTTCCCTGAGCGAGATACAGAGCGTGTAAAAGCAGAAAGCCCGGCCATTGCGCCGGGCTTTTTCGTTGCTGTGCAGCAAGGGTGGCAAGAGCTGCGCCCTTGGACGGTTCATGCCGTGCGATCTTGCCTCCCGGCGGAGGCCGGATGAGCGAAACTCAGCCTTTGATGGCGCAGATCACAACAATGACCGGGGTTGCTGCAAGGAGCAGCCAGACATTCTGGACGCAACGTGCCACGAAATGGGCAGAACGCACCTTGAACGGAATACGACGAATGAGATTTGCAGCAGCGGCGTTCTCATCCAGCACGGCCTGAATACGAGAAGACATACCTGATCCTTGCACAAATTCTTCCGATTACCTGACAACCCTCTAATAAATCGCGAAGAGCTGGTCGAGTAACCAATGGTCACCGAGTGTGATGACCACTGAAGGCAAGGGTTAAAGGCCGATCATGGCAAAATCATGCCTGATTCGTCTCAGCTCCGTAAGAAAGCTCCAGATACCGTAACGCAATTTCCACATCTGCCGCGTTGCGATCAATCTCCTGCATCAGCGCGGCATCCTCGCCCCATTGCGCCATCTGATGCCGCTCCTCGACACTGGCCATCAGCCGTGCCGAGGCAGCGTCCACCCATCCCTCGACCAGGCCGATCGCCAGAATCAGGCTTCCCGTTGCAGGTGCGCAGATTGCGGCACAGGTCAGGGCTGCATCATCCATACGCTCAAGGGCGGCCCCGTAGGCTTTTTGAAGCTCAGGAGCGATGGAGAGCGGCAGAAGACTGCGCGTGACCTGAGGCAAAACACCATGCCTGCTGCCAAACAGGGCCAGAACCGGATCAAACAGAGAATCCTGCTCCCGGCCAAGAGACCCGACAGCCCGGTAACAAAGCAGATCGTTTTCACCATAAGCGCTAAGGCCACCAATGATCTGCTCGCGGTCAGGCCGGACACGCTCGATTTCCGTACCAGCCATCTGCGTCATGGGCAGATCTGCGGTCCGAAAGGCCTCTCCTTCGGGGATGGCCCGCCACTCGGCAGCAATAGCATCAGCCAGCCTTGCAGAGGATGTGGTCAGCATATTTCCGCCGGGCAGTCTGAAAGGGCGCCCATCAAGCATGACGGCGTAATGCCCATCGGGCCCATACGCTGCGACTTCAACGGCTTTCCAGAAACGTTTGATCGTCTGGCTCAATGCAATATCCCCAAACCATGCAGCAATTCAGAGGCCTGCGAATGCTTCTTGCGCTCGGGCGCTGCCTCACCTGACGTATTCTCACGCGCTGCGGAGAGGATATCGGGACAGGTATCGGGCTGGCTGCCGCCGATTGTCAGCTGGAACCGCCCCCCTACGGTTGCCTCCTGGCTTGCCTTGGGTGCCTCGAGCGTTCCCTTGACCAGTACCGGAGTTGAGGCCCCGGTGCCGCCAAAGCCGATACGCGGCACCAGATGCAGGTCGAGCATTTCGTCAGCGAGACCGTAAACACCGTGGCCAGACAGGGTAAGCGCACCAGCCTCCATACCGATCGTATCGAGTTGGGCCTGCCCTCCCTCGAACCGGGCGTGAAGCCCAAGGCAGCGCACCGGCAGTTCACGATGCGAAAGCAGCGAGCGCGCTGCATCGCCCAAATAGGCCCCAAGCCTGCTGGTATCGATCGTGCCACCCACCATGGAAAGGCCCAGATGCCCCTGCAGGGTGTCGCGCATCGCTGCGCGTGTCTCACCCCGTGCATCGAGCTCACCCACCAGCATCAGCGGCCCGTGAAACAGGTCCGGAATAGACAGCAGGGTCTGCGCCAGCGTGGCCGGGAAGAGTACCGGAGAGAAAACGACACTGACAGAGGCTGGCGACCCACTCCGGTCGTAAACGGCACGCCCGGCAAGCGTCATGCCATTGCCCGACCCCTTGATAGAGTCGATGGCCAGCTTTGCGTTATTCAACGCAATATGCCCGGAGACATCGCTGTAATCATCACCATTGAAACGCAGTTTCGCGACAGAAACATCGATCGATGCCTGCCCCCGGTCAATGAAGCGCTGCAAGCCAGTTGTGCTACCGGCTTTGTCCGCAACGTCGGTGGGTACAGCCGACATACCTGCCGGATGAGGTATCACGGCGCTGTGTCCTGATGCCCCGACTTGACCTGCTATCGGCATTTGGACAGATGGGGCTGCCGTCGATGCGGGAGACGAGGCCTCAGCGGCGCCCGAGCCGGATGGCGCAGCAGTTTGCGCTGCCTCTCCGGTCTTGTCATGACGCCGTCCCAGCCAGAGATCCTTGAGAGCGTCAAGATCGAGAGCCGAGAACCGGACTGTTCCCTCTATGGCGGATGGGAGGGGGGCTTTGACCGAAGCATCGATCACACCCGTCGCCTCATGGCTTGTCAGGGTCAGTCCCTTGATCTGAATGGATCCGGACGCATCGCGCTGCACTTCACCTTTAAGCGCCACGTCGTGCAGCATTGCCTGCATGACATCGAGCGTGCGTGCCTGCCCCTCCAGAGACAGCGCGGACTCGTCTGCACCGATCTGGCCCGACAGGTGGGCTGTGAGCCCCGTACCTGTCCCGATCTTGGCGGCATCCCGAAGATCCACCGCTACCGGAAGCGGCGTCGCAAGCCCCGATTGCCAGGCCGCGCCAGCCTGGGCCAAGGTTCCAAAACGCCCCTGCAGAGCTATGCCTGATGCCAGATCGCTGATCACGTCACCATTGACGACAGCACTCACCGCCAGAGCCGATGAAAGCGTGTCGGCATCGACATGCGCCGCGCTGAATGTCAGCCCGCGCCATGTCGGGCTGGAATCGGCATGCAGATGCACATGGTTGATACCCAGACGGGAAAGACCAAGACCGGCCTCTTCCGTTTGCGGGTCAGCATCAAACACCCCGATCTCGCCCCCAAGCCCTTTCACATCGGGCAGATTGGCATGGGGGAATAAGGATTCGACATCCTTGAGCGAGGCCAGTTCACCACGCAATACGCCCGAGAAACCATGGAAGTGGCGCATATCGGTAATCTGGCCATCGAAATTGAGCCAGTCCTGCTGCTTGCCGTCATTGCCCAATGTCGCGCCAAGACTCACGGCCCAGGGGGGATTGCTCCCCTGGAACAGCGAAAGCGGCCCGATATGGCCGTTGACCCGGAACGGTACGTCCCCGCGGCGCCCGTGGACATCGAGATAGGGAGAAGGAGAAGAAAGACCGTCAAACTCGGCCCGTTCCACGCTTAACGTCCCACCATGATGCCCCTGCCGGTCATCCAGGGAAATCCTGATGTTATCGAGCTTCGCAGAGCCAATCTGCAACTTCCATCGGGCTTGCGGGCGAGACACGTGTCCCGATGAAGCGCCGGTTTTACCCGAGGGAGGATGAAACACCCAGTTCGCCTGACCGGACTCGTCGCGATGCAGGATTGCCGCACCGCGCATCACCGTCAGGTTTTCAAGACGGATCTCGCGCCAGAGCAACGGAATGAGCGCGATCGACGCGCGGATGTCGCGTGCGCGCAGCATCGGCGTCACGCCATCGCCCCCTTCGTCAGACAGCGTGACCTGATAGGCACTGAAGGACGGCCAGGGCAGTACGCCCACCGAGAAACGCGCCATTGCGAGATCACGGCCGGTCTGTCGCTTGACCGCGGCAATCACATCCTCCTTCAGCGATGAACGATCGATCAGGATATGGGCCGTCACGGCCAGGCCTGCCGCCAGCACCAGAATGACGATGAGCGCCGCAGTCAGACGTTTCATTTGACGAGTTCCTTGGTCATTTCCTGCCGGTCTTGCCCCCGATCCGTTCGGGGCGCGGCGTCTCACCGGCGGTAAAGCCGAGATCCTTGAATGTGTCACGCATATGGGGCGGCAATGGGGCCGCTACGCGCAGGCGACCACCGGCAGGATGCGGAAACTCCAGTGCACGCGCATGAAGATGCAACCTGTCGATAAAACCCTCCATATGCGCGGCCTTGCCACCATATTTCGGGTCGCCAAGAATAGGCGTACCGAGGGTTTCGCAATGTACGCGCAGCTGATGGGTGCGGCCTGTGAGTGGCTTGAGCGCAAGCCATGAGAGGCGTTTGCCCGCCGCATCGACCACCTCATAATCGGTCTTGGCCACCACGGCATCTTCGTCATCACGCGTGGCGGCAATCATGAGGGCGCCGTTACCGGCCCCAAGCTTTGCAAGCGGCTGATCGATCACACCTGAGCCGGGCATGGGGCGTCCGACGACAATCGCCCAGTAGGTCTTGTCCACATCGCGCCCGCGAAAGGCTGCGGCCAGCTTGGCGGCAACGCCTGGTGTACGGGCGACCAGCAACAGACCGGACGTGTCGCGGTCGATGCGATGCACGAGGCGCGGCCGGTCAGGCAGATCGCCACGCAGGCCATCGAGCATCATGTCGATATGCTTGGTGATACCGGGTCCGCCCTGCGTGGGCAGGCCGGATGGCTTGTCGAGCACGATCACCTGATCGTCACGATAGACCACCATGCGCTCGATCTCGCGGGCCAACTGCGGGTCCAGCGGGGCCGGACGGTCGGCCTGCGCCGCCATCGGCGCAGGCAGAGGCGGGATGCGCAGGCTCTGGCCGGGGGCAAGACGGCTTGCACCAGTCACGCGCTTGCCATCGAGACGCACCTGCCCTGTGCGGCACAGCTTTTGCAGCGCCCCCTGGGTGAGGTCGGGATAATGGCGGCGGAACCAGCGATCGAGGCGCATATCGGCCTCATCTTCACTGACAATACGGGTCGTAACACTCATGGGCGACGGCTTGCCCGTATTGCGGCCTGCCTGTCCAGATTTTTTCTGATTTCGCTTTCCCGACCACGATCGGTGGGCTGATAGAGTGACACGCGCGCCATCTCATCGGGGAAATAGTTCTGACCCGAAAATCCTTCCTCCGTATCATGGTCATATTCATAGCCCTTGCCGTAGCCGATCGACTGCATCAGCTTCGTAGGGGCGTTGCGTATATGGTGTGGCGGTCCAAGGCTGCCCGTTTCGCGGGCCAGTTTGCGGGCCTGGTTATAGGCACGATAGACGGCGTTCGATTTTGGTGCTGTAGCCAGATGCACGACCAGTTGCGCCAGGGCCAGTTCGCCCTCGGGGCTGCCCAGACGCTCATATGTTTCCCACGCGGCCACGGCCAGCGGAAGCGCTGTGGGGTCCGCCATACCCACATCCTCTGCGGCAAAGCGCGTCAGGCGGCGGGCGATATAACGAGGGTCTTCCCCGCCTTCGAGCATCCGGGCAAACCAGTAGAGTCCCGCATCGGGGTCTGATCCGCGCAGCGATTTGTGCAGCGCCGAGATCAGGTTGTAATGTTCCTCGCGATCCTTGTCGTAAAGCACCGCCCGACGGGCCACCACACCGGCCAGCCCCGCCGTATCAAGCAGCTCCCCGGCCGGCAGGGCCTGTATCTGTTCGACCAGATTAAGCAGATAGCGCCCATCGCCATCTGCCATGGCACGCAAGGCAGCGCGTGCCTCTGCGGTGAGTGGCAGCGCTGTGTCGGACAGGGCTTCGGCACGCTGGAGCAGCTTCTCGAGCCCGTTATCGTCCAGCCGGTTGAGCACCATCACCTGACAGCGCGACAGAAGCGCGCCATTGAGAGCGAAAGAAGGATTTTCCGTTGTCGCACCGATCAGGATGACGGTCCCACGCTCGACATAAGGCAAAAAGCCATCCTGCTGGGCGCGGTTGAAGCGATGGATCTCGTCAACGAAGAGTAACGTCCCTCGCCCTGTCTCCTGCTGGAAGCGCGAGGCGGTTTCGAAAGCCTTCTTGAGATCAGCCACACCCGAGAAAACGGCTGATATCTGCTCGAATCTGAGCTTGGCCTCACGAGCAAGCAGCCGCGCAATCGTGGTCTTGCCGCATCCGGGTCCGCCCCACAGGATGAGGCTTGGCAGCGTGTTACGGCTGAGCATTTGGCTTATCAGCCCTTTTGGGCCGAGAAGATGATCCTGACCAACGACCTCGGCCAGAGTGGAGGGGCGCAGCCTGTCCGCCAGCGGCTGCGTCTGTCGCGACGTCGGCATGGGCGAGGCGCCCGTTTGCGATGCAGGGGGCATCATCGGTGCGGAATGTGCCGCAGGGCGCCCGTGGCGTGCAGCTTCCTTGCGAGGGGAAGGCGTGCCGAACAGATCTGCATTTCCATCATCCTGCATCGCGCTGGCCTCTTCCTTCCTGCAATCCTGCTCTTCTCGACCTACCACGTATCTTATGGCGCCACCGCCAGCCTATGCAGGAACGTGCACATGCGGACGAACGTCGCACCGAGCAGACGCTTGAGATCCATGATTCGCCGGAGCGATTACGGGCTATTTTCTACGCAAGGCCAATCATTGGGGCAAATATACCCTTCGTCAGACCGGTACAGGGTGCCCTATTTTGCGAGCTGACGCATGACGCCGGGTAAAAGCATGGCAAATGGATTGATCGACAGATCCGGATTTCCCGCTGTTCCCTTGACCGTAAAGGTCGCGGCAAGAAAGCCGCCCCCTTTTTCCGGCGAGAACAGCTTGCCCACATTCGGCAGCCGCCCCGGTGCCGCGTTGAGGCCAAAAATAGGCACGACTGTCCCACGCAGATCGAGCCCGCCCTTGTCGAGATCGATCTTGCCTTCCAGCGTGGCCCCAAGCGCCGGGTTGCCAAGATGCCCCTCATGAATGGTCATGACGTCATCCCGCACCCTGATCGGCAGATGAAGATGCTGCACCTCAAACCGGTCATGGCTGGCCTGAGACCAGTTGAAGACAGAAAGATGGGTAGCCGCTGTCAGTGCCGCTGGTGGCTGCCTGAAGGCGAAGGGTGAGACGGAAATCATCCCCTTGAAAGGCGGAACGCGCCCCGTATCGCCGTCTCCTACCTGACCCGAAATCTGCGCACGCCCGCCCTCAAGGCGATCCGTCATACCGGTTTCGTTCAGAAACCGACCGAGATTGTCGATGCGGAGCATGAGCTGACGCCCGGCCTCATGCGGGGCCAGATCAAACGCCACACCAACAGGCTTGACCGCTGTAAACCGGGCACGGTCAAGCCGATCATGTCGATGCTCCAGATGGGCGGTCACACCCCCCAGAAACTTCTGGGCGTTGTAGAACAGGCGTTCGGTTGCGATATCAACGGTCCAGTCCTGACCCGGTGACGCCGTACTACTGCTGGATGCGCGATCAGCAGGACCGGTCGATGTGTTGCCGGTCACCATGCTGTCACCCTGCTCCTGCCCGGGCTTTGCATCGTCGCGGTGCAGCAAAGTCGCGATATCAAGGTCCTGCGCGTGGATATGCACCCCGATCGCCGCATTGGCCTGTGTCGGCAGCTCGATCACCGCGTCCCCATTGGAGCGGCCAATCATGAAACCGTTCAGATTGATGACCTGCACCTGCCCTTCAACCAGTCGGCTGTCGCCCTCGACATGCAGGTCTGGCCCCTCGGCACTGATGCGATCGAGTGCAACCATCTTGCCATCGCGCAGGCCGATATGGGCGGAAGCTGTTGTCGCGATACCGGCCGCTTTGCTCCAGACGGGAATCGTCAGGGCTGCCTGGGTGAGATCAAGTGCAAGATCCAGATTGGCATGACCATCGAATGCCGCGTGATAGTCAGAGACGAGCTGCGCCGTGCCCTGAAACAGGCCGTTATTGGCGATATGGGCCTTGTTCAGAGCCTGTTCATCGAAAACCGATACGGCATGAACGCTCTCGCGCAGCCCGCCTGACCGGCTCAGGAAATTCTCGTTCAGCGTAGCATCGGTTGGCACACCATCGAGCAGACCGTGCCCCTGAAGCGCGAGCTTCTTTTCAGTCGCTTCCAGATTGCCCGACGCCTCGGTCAGCTCCCGCCCCAGAACAACATTGCCGAGGATGACGTGGTCAAACCGCGCCCGTGCGTTGACATGGATCTGGTCATTCTCGATATGCGACGAAAGCGGCAGCGTGATGGTTTCGCGCACTTTCACCGCACCTGCTGGATGCGTAAACGGCAGTGGATGCCGCGAGAGCAGATGCAGCCTTGGATGGGCAAGAAGGGTAGCGCAGTCGCCCAGATCGCAGGAGAGATCGAGCGATATCGTGCCGGTCTGATCATGGGCGAAAAGATCGCTGATCAACATCGACCCACCATCGAGATGGATGAGACCGGCATGGGCCGCATCGGATGCGGGCTGGGTGCCATGCAGAAAGTCGATACGAAGGACATCCGGCGCAGCAAAGCTGAAACGCGCGGCGACATCACGGGCGGGCGGCACGGGCCGAAGCCAGTTCACGGTCGCATGCTCGATGGTCAGAGACGCGTCGGTCTTGCGGGGGCGTAGCTGATCCCAGCCCGCGTCACTGCCGAGAACGGCATCGAGATGCAGCGAATCTGTCGTGCCGGCGCTCAGATTATTGGTAACCCAGCGGCGCGCGCCCTTCATCAGGAAGCGTGGCCAGATGGACCCCAGATGGGGCACATCGAGTGGCGTCGCCGTCAGGGAAACACCTCCCGAAATCTGCCGGGCAGAGCGAAGCGAGTCCGCTTCGATATGGCCATGCGCCTGGAATGTGTCGGTTCTGCCTGTATCATCGACAAGCGCGATAGCGGCCTCGCTCCTGTCGACGATCAGGCGCCCCTCAGGCAGGGCAATATGGGCGGAGACATGACCCGACTCCACGTTCAGAGGGTCACCTCCTGACTGATCAATCGTACCCTTGCCGAGAGAGAGGGCGACCTGCCCTTGCGTGACCGGAATACCTTGGAGCGGCGCATCGCCAGCAAGGTGTGGCGTTCCTGTGCTGCTCTTGATCAGAAGAGAGGCCTGCAATCCGACCGGCACATGCCAATCACCGGCATAGGGAACAAAACCGCGCAGGATATCAGGAGCGAAAGGGGTGACCGTCACGCGCCACGAAAGCCCCCCCGCCACGGGTGCACTCGCAGCGCTGAAGCCGATCGGCGGTTCATGACCCGGGCCCATCTTGCCCTCGGCCAACCCGGTCCATGCATAATCAGATGTCCGTGGATCGTGATGCAGCGCGATCTTGTTCAGAAGCAGCGTGGCATCGGCGCGATCGGCATAGGCTCCCATACCATTGGGTGACAGCGCGTGGCGAAGCTGCACCGCAACAGCGTTCAGGTCGAGTGCCGCCAGATGGTCGAGTGAAAGTGGATTAGCGGCGTTTTTGCGATGTCGCGCGTCAGGCCAATCCAGATCGATCGATCCGTCTTCATGACGATCGAGGATAATTCGTCCCGATTGTGCAGCAAGACGTGTGGGCTCAATGTGCCCGCGTAGCAAAGCCCCCATGCGCAGGGCCAGATCGACCTGAGACAGCGCCAGCGTTGCGCTGCCGTCCTTGCGCAGAATACGCAGATCCTGCGCCTTGAGCACAAGTTCAGGATGAACATGACGCAGGCCGGGCTGCCAGCTCAGGAACAGACGCCCCCAGCTCAACCTGCCAGCAGGACGACCCGTCTCATTGCTGGCCTGGATTGCGACCGGCGCAAAGCGTGAGGCAACGGCTGTGACATCCAGCGGGCCAAGCGACAAGCGCCACAAACACGCCAGCCCAGCCACCGCAATGATGGCGACCGGCGTTACAACAATGAGCGTCCCGAGACGGAACGCCCGCCAGGACGCACGATGGAAGGGATCGTGCGGCACGATATCCGGAAAACGCTATAGTTCAGCGGCGGCTTCAGTCACCAGCGCCACATGCTCTGCTGGCTTGACCTTGCGCCAGAGGGCCCGGATGACACCCTCGGCATCGACCAGGAACGAGCTGCGTTCCATGCCGAAATAGGTCTTGCCATACATGGTTTTCTCAACCCACGTACCGTACTCATCGGCAAGCTTGTGGTCCGCATCGCTGACCAGCGTGAAATCCAGCCCGTATTTCCGGGCGAAGCGATCAAGCTTCTCAACCGGATCGGGGCTGACCCCGATCACACGAAGACCAAGCGAACTGAGCGTCTGCTTCTGATCGCGCAGATCACAGGCCTGTGTCGTGCAACCGGGTGTATCGGCCTTCGGGTAGAAATAAAGCAGATAAGGCTGCCCAATCAGGGCCTCGCTTTCGACAACCTGACCATTTGCGTCAGGCAAGGAGAAAGCGGGAGCCCTGTCACCAATGGAGACCATGATGGATGCTTAGCCTTTGAACTCAGTATGCCGGATAGGCGGGGTAAGACGGATAAACTGCAACCGGCGGCGGGTAAACCACTCGCGGAGGCGGCTGATACACAACCGGCGGTGGGGGCGGCGCATAAACCACCGGGGGTGGCGGCGGTGCCACATAGGGCCGTGCAATCGCGCCGATTACGGCACCACCGACAAGACCGCCAACGAGGCCGCCAACGAAGGCATTACCGCCGCGATGCCAGCCGCGATCACCGCGCCAGCCGCCACCATGCCAGCCACCGCCGCCGTGCCAGCCGGGACCACCCCAGCCTGGGCCGGGATGAGCCTGTGCCAGTGGAGCGCCTCCCATGAGGCCGATCAGGGGCAGAGCCGCAAGGCCAATTTTCAGGATATGACGCATGAAGAAACCTCCTCGTCAGATCGGCCTGAAACGAGTGGCCGATCCGATATCCAGTTTATACCATCCATATGGTGTCGATTTTGGGACCAAACAGGACCAAAACCGGGCTAGAATGTAACATAATCGCGCAGACGCATTGATGGATCCCGTGGCGGGCATGGCCGTAACAAAAAAGGGGCTTGCCGATGAGGCTGCCCCTTTTTTGCGCGGTATCTGAAGTGTGGAAAGGCGAATGGTCGACCCACCCTTGTATCGCCATACCTCTTGATCCGGTGAGGTGCCCCAGGATGCCGGATTTCTGAAACCCAGCGGCATCCTGAGGCACGCAGGCAGGTCGTCCCGCAACAAGAGGTACAGCTCGCTCCCCCTACTGATGATCAACCTGTATGGGTTTGGTCTCATGGAAGCCTTCCGGCTCCCTGAAGATTTCTGGCCCTTGGGCAGTCATCGCGTAGGAAAGCGCCTTGATCACCTCCAGACCGTTATGACTCGCGGATAACAGGACGCCGTTGTCATCGTAGCAGAAATCGCCGACCTGACCGTCTGTGTCCGTGGTGGTCCAGTGTGTGCATCCCTGCCCCGCGACACGATCCTGCGTCCCGCGTTGCCAGTGACCGGCAGCCGGGGTGCCAGGCGGGGCGAACTGCGCATCCGGTGCACCGGAGACCGTGTAGGTTTTCGTACGCGTATCGATCACTGAAAGACGATGCGCCTTGTAATCCGTCAGCATGATGAGCCCGGTCGTCTCCATATCGAGACGCTGCTGCCAATGGGCAGCGTTCCAGCGCATGCGCTGGCGATAGGCCTGACCATCGGGTCCCTTGGCTTCGTAGGTGACGTCCACATCGACGCGAGGTGTGACATAAGGCGTTGCCTGTACGTCTTCAGCGTACGCCATGCCGGAATGGCCGGTCAGACCGAGCGCACCGACAGAGAGGGTGGCCAGCGCCGCCCTGCGCAGCGCGGCGCGTGTACGATTATGCAGGCTGACCCTAAGCGATTGTTGGCTCATCTGGGCGCCGCGGAGCTCTGCGGGCCAGCGCCATGCGGAATGGGCATCTGCGCCGTGATCTGCTGATAATCAGCAGGCGGCTGGAACTGGGTATCGGCAACCGGGCCGTAAGTCACCTTCTGGGCTTCAAGCTTGCCATGCAGCCCGTCTGCATCCACGCCTTCCTCGCTCAGGATAACGCCGTCCTCGGTCACGCAGGCTGCCGCTTTGCCGTGGGTCGTCGTGATGGTCCACTTGTTGCAGACAAGCCCGGCCACCGTTGCGGTACCATCCGGCGCATATTGCATGGACATGTCGAGCATGAACGGGTTGCGCAGGCCATGCTTGGGGGCAAAACTCGTATAGACGCGCTGCTTATGCATGATCAGCGTCACGCGCTGGGCGGGACGATCGAGAATGGTCGAGCCTGCATGGTCGGGCGAATCGATGCGAAGCTTGTCGCCCTCAGCCTTGAACTGCACGATAGCCTGTACCGGCTGGGGCATTTTCTCGGGCTGGACGGAATAGACCACCGTCACGTCACGCGCTGGCGAAAGCCGGGGGTGGGCGCCCGTGCTTTCCTGCGCCATCGCCGTGGCGGCACCGGCCGTCATTGACAGGGCCAGCGACAGTAACGCCGCATTTCTTACATCGAATACCGACATGGTGTTCCCTCCTTCATGCCTCAGCGAGCCTCTATACCATCGCGCAGACGGATGACTTCATCTCGAAGTCTGCCCAGTGAAACATCCTTGTTCCACGATGCCTCAATCCCGAGGGCATGGTCCAGTAGCAAGCGATAGGTGTGGTCTGGAACGGTCAGGCAGCCGAATGTTTCCAGATGCCGTGTGGGAAACTGGGCATCGAGCAGGGCGAAGCCCGCAAGGCGCAGTGCAGCGACGAGATGCACCAGCGCGATCTTGGACGCATCCGTGCAGAGCGAGAACATGCTCTCACCAAAAAAAGCCCCGCCGATCTGAACCCCGTAGAGCCCGCCAACCAACACATCGTCGCGCCATGTCTCGATGGAATGGGCATAACCGAGCTGGTACAGCACAGTATATCTGGCCTGGATACGACCGCTGATCCATGTCTCGTCACGGCCGGGGGTTTCAGCGCAAAGGCGAATGACATCATTGAAGCAGCGATCGGTCGTCACCTCAAATCCGCCCTGCAACGCCGTGCGCGCCAGACGGCGCGAAAGGTGGAACCGGGAATCCAGCGGCAGAACGCCACGCTCATGCGGACGATGCCAGCTGATCTCGCTGGCGTCGCGCCCGTCCGACATAGGAAAAATGCCGTTGCGATACGCCTCGATCAGAAGCTCCGGTGTGATCGGATCCGTCATCCTCTGTCCCGTTTCGCAGTCTCATTGCAGCATAACGCATAGTTGGCAGGCCTCATGTCACCAGCTCCCGGCAACTCTTCTGCAAACCGGGATTTGTCATGGCCAGACAATGCAGCACCATGATAGGCGATCTGTCATTGCATTCTGCCGGGAGGTTCACCATGCCACTGACTTTTGTCTATCTCATCGGCATAGCGCTCAGCGCCGTGCTTGCGCTCGTGGCGCCACATTATCGCGGCCTCTGCTTCGTCATGACTGCCATCTTCTCATTGCAGATCGTTCCGGTCGGGCTGCTCGAGGCCTTTACTTCCCCGCGTGAGCGCTAAGCTCACGCAAGTCCCGTTCTCGTCAGTCCGACCCGTGGGCGAGGCATGCGCCATGGCACGACGTGGCGTTCTCTCACCTTACAACCGTTAGGCCGATGCGGCGTCAGCGCCTGTCTGGCGCATATGCTGGGCGGTATCGCGCACAATCGGGCCATGCTGACGCTCAAGGCGTCGGATAGTGAAATGCGCCCGGGCAAGCGCTCTGTAATGTGAGAGGAAAGCCGCGTTGAGCGACGCGCCGCAGAGCGCACCGGCAACCGGGACCATCTGCAGGGCAAACTTGCGCGAAAGCCCAATGCCGTAATGTGACGCGACCTCCGCAATTAGGAGGACAATCGGCTTGCCTCGCATCAGGGCACGGGCAGAGAAAAAGCCCAGTTCGCTCTCATCAGCGTTCTGGCCCGCAAGAAATCCCTTCAGGGCAAATACTTCGAGGCAGGCGCGGCGGGTTTCGTCATCGCTCAGATCCTCACCTTCCTCACGGGCGATGCGAGCAATCTCGCGCATGATGGTGAGTGTGGTGAATCCGATATCGGGCATCAATCCGACCACGCCACCGAAACCGCCCAGCGCCCCTGAAACCGCAACTGCCGCCTGAGCCGCCGGGTCACGCCATTTCGGAGCCTTGGTCACCGATTCCTGCGTCATGCCGAGCACCGCAATATCGAAGGCACGGGCAATCGAGGCTTCAGCCAGACCCTGAAGCTTTGTCTGGATCGCCGGGGCCATGCCCAGCCCCTGCATGCCGATACGGGTCGCCTGACCCACAGCGCCACCCATCAGATCCGCAAGGCGCACGAGCACGCCGCGCCCATGTTCGACCTTGGCCAGAGCCGCCTGAAGCTGGGCGAGCGACTCGCTATCGAGATTCATCGGGGCGATCTCACCGATTCCGGGGATCGTCGATCCGTTTGCTGTAGCCATGGGTCACGTTCTCCCTGCACTGGCGTTCGGGCCTCGGGCTCCTGCTTTCGCGGGTCGCCTGCACAGCCTGCGCCGAATTCGTTTCATGACGGGCAACGCCCGACGGATGCGGCAGTCACCAATAATTGTGACAAAGCCTGTTTTTTTACATCTTACAGGTTCATAGAAAAACGAAACAGACGCGCCCCTGTTAGCACCCTACAGAGGCAGGCAGGAGCACGGACATGCCCGGATCACGTTTCACCACCCCACTTACCCGCATTTTCACCGCATTACTTTTCATGGCGCCATTCGGTACCGGCATGGCGCTGGCCGATCCGGCCTCGCAGCTCAAGGCGATGGAACACCCCCTCACCCCGGTTGAAAAAGTGGCCCTGCCCGATGGCGGCGCCCCGCCGCCGCCGCACGGCTATGTCGTGACCGAGGATTTCGACAACTCGCTGCGGGACTATTCGTACAAGGTCCGCGCCCATCCGGCGCTGGGTCTGCCGAATTCGGAAGCTCATCAGAGCACCCAGATCCCCAATGACGCCCCGTCCCATTTCTCGTTTCTGGGCTGGCCGGTGAAATTCAATGCGCCTGTGCGGCCGCCTTATACCAACGGGGTCTATCACAACTACGCCGGCTCACCCGGCAACGGCCAGACCGATGTCGTGGCGCAGTCCGATGCGGCAGGCACGGCAATGTGGCACAACAACCAGAGGTAAAGATCATGACCCATCCTGCGTCAGACGATTGCGTATTCACGGTCAATCCGGCCACCGGAGAAACGCTGGGGCGCTACCCGTTTCTGTCGGAGCAGGCGGTCGATGACATGCTGGTCCGCGCCCAGGAGGGGTTTCTGTCATGGCGCGCCAAAACCCTGGGTGCACGGCTTGATCTGCTCCACCGTCTTGCGGCAGGACTCCGTGCGCGCAAGGAGGAACTGGCGTGCCTTGCCGTCAGTGAAATGGGCAAAACCATTACTTCAGCGCTTGCCGAAGTCGAAAAATGTGCCTCAGTCATAGACTGGTATGGCGAACACGCACCTGCCCTGCTGAGGGACAAACCCATGCCCGTACCGATGGGCAAGGCCCATCTGAGCTATGCGCCAACCGGCATTGTGCTGGCGGTCATGCCGTGGAACTTCCCGTACTGGCAGATCATTCGCGCCGCCGTGCCCATTCTGGCCGGAGGCAATGGTTTTATCGTGAAGCCTGCCGAAAACACGCTGGGCTGCGGCGCATTGCTGAATGAGATCGCGCAGGATTGCGATCTTGGCGATGTGTTCATCTCCGCCAATCTCGCTCGTGAGCAGACCGCACGGGTCAGCGCCGATGAGCGGATTTCGGGCGTGACAGTCACGGGCAGTGTCAGGGTCGGGCGTCTCCTCGCTGGGATGGCCGGTGAAAATGGCAAAAAAACCGTTCTGGAACTGGGTGGGTCTGACCCGTTCATCGTGCTGGCTGATGCCGATCTGGACAAGGCCGTCGATGCCGCCGTGACAGCGCGCTTCGCAAATTGCGGGCAGGTCTGCATTGCCGCGAAGCGGATCATCCTCGAAGCACCGATCGCCGAGGCCTTCACGGAACGTTTTCTCGAAATGGTAAGAGCGCTTCGTCTCGAAGACCCCATGAGCGATGGCGCCTTTATCGGCCCGATGGCACGCACCGACCTGCGCGATGGCCTGCACAAGCAGGTGCAGCAGAGCATCGCGGAAGGTGCGCGGCTTGTGGTCGGCGGCGAGGCTGTGAACCGTCCCGGTGCATGGTACGAGCCGACCGTGCTGCTGGACGTCACTCCCGGCATGACCGCGTTCAGGGAAGAGCTCTTCGGGCCAGTCGCCTGCCTGATTACGGCGCGGGATGTCGATCATGCCATTACGCTGGCCAATGACAGTGCCTACGGCCTTGGCGCGAGCCTGTGGACACAGGATGAGCGCCTTGGTCTCGCTCTGTCACAGCGCATCGAATCGGGTGGCGTATTCATCAACCGCATCACGGCCTCGGATCCCGCTTTGCCGATCGGTGGCGTGAAGGCGAGTGGCTATGGGCGCGAACTGACCGAACTCGGTCTGCATGAGTTCATGAACATCAAGACGGTCTGGGCCTGCTGAACCAGTCAGATTCTCTTTCCGGTCCTGACGCCATCAGCGCTCCTACGGCGCCTCCCCGGCTTCATTGACCGGGATCAGGACCGGAACCGGGAAGTACCCTTGCTCTCTCACCCTTGCATCCGGCAATCCGAGCGCACGCATAACGACACGCCTCGTTCTTTCTCCCTCCAAGCACAGGGCAAATCAGTCTTACGAAAGTTCTTGCGTTATATCTTAAGATAGAACAGTCTAAAGATATAACGGAGGATATAGATGTTTTTTCGCCATCATTTGCGTCATGCCCTCAATCGCCATGACGGTTTCGGTCACGGGTCTGATCATCGCTTCGGCGGTGGCATGGGCGGGGGTTTCGGGGGCCGTTTCGGCCGCCGCCGGGGCGGTGACATTCCGGGCGGTCGCAAGCTGAGTGCCGAAGAACTGCAACTGGTCATTCTCGCCCTGCTGGCCGAGAGTCCGGCGCACGGTTACGAAATCATCCGCCGCCTCGAGGAGCGGACAAACGGTTTCTACAAGCCGAGCCCCGGCATGGTGTACCCTGCCATGACCTATCTGGAAGAGATCGGCCAGGCCGAGGTCACTCAGGAAGGAACCCGCAAACTCTACACCCTGACAGATCAGGGGCAGGCTTACCTGACGGAAAACCGTGCAGAAGCCGATCGTATTCTTGAAATCCTGACACGCATTGGCAGCCGCATGAGCGAGGTTCGCGAAGCATTTGCCGGGCTGCATGATGTCGATCCCGAGGCCGCAGACGGGCTGCACAAGGCGCGTCATCACCTCAAGGCAGCGCTCTACAAGCATCGTGGCTGCAGCCCTGTCGAAGCCAGACGGATCGCTGCCATCCTGATGCGCGCTGCCGCTGAAATCATGGGCAGGGAATCATCATGACCAGCAATCTGCCCCCTCTGCCCCCCACCAAGATCCGCCATCCGCTTCGCCTGAGGCAGATCGAGGTGGCACGAATCATCCCGCTATCCGACACCATGCAGCGCGTCGTCTTTACGGGCCCTGACCTGCATGATTTCGTCACCGCCGGGACTGATGACCATGTGAAGCTGTTCTTTCCCCAGCCCGGCGAGACCGATCCTGTCCTGCCTGACATGAATGCCGACCGTACGGCACCGCGTGATCCGCGTATCATCGCCCGCGACTATACACCGCGGCGCTTTGACGAGGAAAACGGCGAACTCACCATCGATTTCGTGCTGCACGACTCAGGTCCGGCCACCCAATGGGCGGCCCAGGCCAGACCGGGGCAGCGTCTTGGGATGGGCGGCCCTAAGGCCTCGAATATCCCGCATGAGCGCCTCACCTCGCATCTGCTGATCGCCGATGACACGGGCCTGCCCGCCATCGCCCGTACGCTGGAAGAGTTGTCGCCCGAACACAGCGCCGTTGTGGTGCTCGATACGCAGGAAAGCGACAAGACCTACCCGCTGACGAGCCGTGCCTGGGTCGATCTCTTCCGCTGTGACAGGCCCGCTGGCCAAAGCCTCGCCGATCTCCTGCGCCTGGTCGTTCTGCCTGCCCCAGAGACGCTCAATGTCTGGATTGCGGCCGAAATTGATACGGTGCGTGCCCTGCGCGACCATCTGGTGAATGAGGAAGCCATCCCACGCAGCCGGATCAGGGCAGCCGGATACTGGCGTCGTAACACCGAGGCGGGCGGTGCACGGGTGGATGACTGACCATCCGGAAAACCCAGGCCCTGAGCAGTGAACTCATCCCTTACCCGTAAACCGGTGTTCAGGGCCTGAGGTATCATGGATGTTCGCCTCGTTCAGTCATCAGATGGTGCAGAGCTAACTTGCCCCCGCTCAGGTTTGGGTGCATCGCACACGTTCATCGAGTGCCGCTTCGAAACGCGACGGCTCCCAGTTTTCCTGCAAGGCCTGGGTCATGAGGGCTTGCTGACTTTGCGGCGCCAGACCATTGATCGGTGGGTCACGATCGAGATTGGTCGGGAAGGCATAACCCTCGGCACAGGCTGCAACAGCGTGCATTACGGCACCGCGCCCAAGCGCCCGCTCGGTCTGGAGACGTTGGAGCACAGGGTAAAGAGCCTTGGCCATGCGCGCGCGATCCATGTTTTCCATTGCACGGCCGAAGGGGGAGGAAACCTGGAGGAGATTGGCCATCCTGCGTATGGACCGGGAATGATTCCTCCCGGCAGCATGAAAGAGCGCCGGGTTGAAGAACACGGCATCGCCCTTTTCCAGAGGGAGCTGGACATGGGTGTTCCGGAACCACTCCCTGACCTCGGCACTCTGGGTTGCCAGATAACCGGGCCCATATTGCTGGGTGAATGGCTTGTAGAGCGTCGGTCCGCTCTCGAGCGGCATGTCACAATGGGCGACCGCCCCCTGCAGAGTCAGGAAAGGTGAGACAGCGTGCACATGCACCGGATAGCGGATGACCTGCTCGGTGGACTGAAATCCGAGATGATAGTCGCGATGGACCGTCTGTGCCTCACCGCCGGGATTAACCACATTAACCTGTGACGTGATCTGGTAAGCCGGGCCAAGCCAGGCCTCACTTACGAGCGCGACCATTTCATTGCTGTAGTAACGGGCGAACCCTTCCGGATCGAAAAGGCAGAGTTTTTCCAGTGCGTTCCAGACGCGATCATTGGCTCCGGCCTTGGCGAAGTGATCGCCCGACTGCACCCCATCGCGTTTTTGCAGAGTGATCAGCGCGTCGAACTGATGCGTCACGTGGTCAAGTGCGGCCATATCGTCAAAGGCCTTCTTGAGCACCACAATGCCCGGGCCGTCGCGCAGCGCCTGCGCCCATTCGGCCATCACCAGCTCACGTCCCTCCTGGGTCAGGGTAAGGCGCCGGATATCACCGCAATCGTAAAGGGGAACCTGCCCGGCACCGATAGAGGCAGCCAGAGGATAATCGCGCAGCGTGATCTGCCGCTCGGTCAGCGTTTGCAGCTCTTCCAGCGTGGCATGATCCGGGGAGTACCAGTTGCGGCTTGCCCGCAATACAGAGAGATTGTCCGCTTTCACTTGTCGATCTCCATCTTGTCGATCCCTGCCTGAAACCGGGCGGCTTTCCGTCGGGCTATCGCAGGCAACGCCAGAAGATTACAATCGTGTAATCGCACGCCCCATACGGTAAACACCTCAGAAACACCTCAGGACAGTTTCAACGCTTCTTCATGGAATCCGGAGGAGACGCAGCATGGCCATCGCCCATTCACTCAAGGACATATCCCGTCAGGCCGGGGTCAGTCTCGCCACCGTTGATCGGGTGTTGCATGATCGCAAGGGCGTGCGTGACAGCATGCGACGCCGCGTGCTTCAGGCCATGGACGAACTCTCCCGCCAGACCCTCGAACTTTCCCTGCATGGCAGCCGGCTGACAATCGATCTGGTCATGGAAGCGCCCGATCGCTTCTCCTCAGCTGTAAGGCTGGCGCTCGAAGCCCAGCTTCCGGCGCACCTCCCGGTATTGATGCGCGTACGCGCTCATCTGGGCGAGACAGCGACCGGTGAGGAAATTGCCGCCATCATGGCGCGTATCAGGAAGCGCGGTTCCAACGGCATCCTGCTGAAGGCACCCGATCACCCCTCCATACGTGCAGAGATACTGGCCTGCGCAAAGGCACGTATCCCGGTCGTCACTCTGGTGACGGACCTGCCGCACTCCGCCAGACAGGCCTATGTCGGCATGGATAATCATGCTGCGGGAGGCATGGCCGCATGGCTGGCTTCGGGCTGGATGCCCGCCGAGACCCATGCGGGGCGATCCATTCTCGTCGTGGTTTCAAGCAACCGCTTCGTTGGCGAGGAAGAGCGCGCCCGCGGGTTTCGCGAATGGCTGCAGCAATATGCGCCGCATCTTGCCATCGTCTCGCTTGGTGAGGGGCGCGGCCTGGACTGGCAAACCTACGCTCTCGTTGCCAACACCCTGCGGGACCGTCCCGATATCGCCGGTATATACTCGATCGGTGGCGGCAATCACGCCATTGCCAGAGCCTTGCGGGACTGTGCAATCGAGCCGCACCTTTTCATCGCGCATGATCTCGACCGCGATAACAGGGCGCTTCTCTCCGATGGAACCATCACAGCGGTACTGCATCACGATCTGACGGCTGACATGCTTCTGGCTTGCCGGATTTTCACAAGCGCCAATCACTTGCGCCCACCGGTTCAGAATATATGCCCGAGCCCCGCCCAACTGATCACACGCTTCAATCTGCCTCCGATAGGACAGCAACTAACTGATAGTCTCTCGAATGCATTTACCCATCGGCATGCACGACCGGGTGAGTGACAACTTGCGCGGTCGCAACTCCGGTAACGGACAACGCTGCGCTTTTAGGCCAGAAATTTTGCCTGTGCCTTGCGCAGCGACGCGGGAGGCAGCGTGCCTTCAGGGGTATGGCCATCCTGCACGCCTGTCCCGAGAGCGGTCACAACCGGCACTACGCCGCCCCACTGCGTGGAGGGCAGATCGGCATCGTCCTCAACCGGGCCGCCTGTTCTGATCTTTGCGCTGGCTGCCTCGATGTCGAGAGCAATGACGCCCGTGGCCTTGCGTTCCTGCGCCGTCATGGCCCGCACCTCACCCGAACGGCCCGGCAGGAGATGATCGGTTATGGCATCGAGCGCCAGCTGATGCTCCTCCGCCAGAACCTTCCTCGCGGTGCCATGCACAACCGCACTGCGGTAATTGACCGAGTGATGAAACGCTGAGCGGGCCACGACGATCCCCGTCAGTTGGGTCACGGTCAGGCAGAGCTTCTGGCCATCCAGCGCCATGATCCGTGTCTTGGAAGCGCCATGCAGATAGAGCGTGCTGCCAATACGGGCATAGGCCATCGGTATGACCATCGGACGCTCATCGGCCACAAACCCCACATGCCCGACCAACCCCGTATCGAGAATGGCATGGATGGTCGCTTCATCATAATGCGCGCGCCGTGCCTGCCTTGCCTTGGCGTAATCGGGAATCATGGCTCTCTTCTCCTTGCTCGGCGTGTGGCCCCTGATCCGGCGCCGTTCGTAAAGGCGTTAGCGCAGGAACTGGACTGATCCGAGAGCCTGTTTTAGAATTTTTTATCATGCCAGTTTACCTGCCCGCCCTGTTCAGCATCGACCCACACGCATCTGACCCCTTGCCGGTCCAGCTTTTCGCTGCTCTGGGTCGCGCCATAAAATCGGGCAAACTGGGACATGGTGAAGCCTTGCCTTCCACGCGACAGGCCGCCGCCATGCTCGGCCTGTCGCGCAGTTCGGTCGCCACGGCCTACGACCTGCTTCGGGCGGAAGGTATTCTCGATATGCGGGCCGGACGACGCCCGGTTGTGCATTGCACGAACCTGCCCTCACCCCGGACGGTTACGGGGGGCACGACCGCCCTGTCGGACAGAGGCAGGATTCTTGCCCAGGACCCACGGGCAGCAAGCTACCAACGCGATACAGGCCGCTTATCCCCTGGTGTCCCGGATGAGGCACAGTTTCCCGCCGATCTGTGGGCCCAGACCCTGCGTCGTGTTGCGCGCCATAATCACGGCGATGAAGCCGCCTATGGCGGGTATCACGGGGCTCACGCCCTGCGTGAGGCGATCAGCACCCGTCTCGCGAGCGATCGCGGGCTGCGTGTCAGCCCCGGGCAGATCATCATCACGCCAGGCACTCAGGCATCGCTCACGCTCATCGCGCAGGTCATGACCGACCCCGGTGATGTGATTGCCGTGGAGGATCCCGGCTATCTGGGTGCCCGCGCGAGCTTCATGGCATCAGGCGCACGCATCGTCCCCATTCCGGTTGATGATCACGGGATGCAGGTCAGCCAGCTGCCGCGCGAAGCGCGTCTCGTCTATATCACGCCATCGAACCAGTTCCCTCTGGGCGGTCGCATGGGGCTGGACAGACGTCTCGCCCTTCTTGACCGCGCCAGAGCCCAGAATGCGCTGATACTCGAGGACGATTATGACAGCGAATTCCTGTGGCATGGTCGCGAAATTGCCGCGCTTGCCGCGCATGGCACGGGGTGTGAATGGCTCTATCTTGGCTCCGCCTCGAAAGCCTTGCTGCCCGGATTAAGGCTGGGCTGGATGGCTGTGCCCGAGCCCCTGGTTGCACCCTTGCGGGCGGCACACCGCACGATGGGTCTGGCCGCCAATCTGCACGCCCAGCTTGCCCTCGCGGCCCTTATGGAAACAGGGCAATACCGGGCGCATCTGCGCCGTATCGCGCGTCTTTACCAGCAGCGGGGCATGGCCCTTTATCATGCGCTTTCAACCGTGGAAGGGCTGCATGTCACGCCGCCGCATGGCGGGGTGCAAATCGGCGCGATCCTTGAACATGCGGGTTTCGAGACAGCCTGCCTGACAGCGCTCAGTGCAGCGGGGTATCGCATGGGGCGTCTGTCAGCCCTTTGCCAGCAGACAAAGCTGGAGGGGCTCATCATGGGCTTTGCCTCGCTGCGAGAAGACGACCCGGCCAGACTTGCCGCCCTTTTGCGCGGCGTCCTTGAAGGTGCGCCGGGCGTTTGAGCCCGCTGCCGCAGGCTCAGCCCTCTGGCTTGTTCCACCCTCCCATATGGCAGAGATGATGCCATTCATCTTCGGTGACAGGCGCTACCGAGAGACGTGACTGACGCAGAAGCGCCATGTCAGCCAGAGCCGGATCAGCCTTGATGGTCGCAAGAGAAACCGGATTTTCAAAGGCCCCACAGGCCTGAACATCCACGCAAACCCATTTACCGCCTTCGGCGCTCGGATCGGGATAGGATTCACGGACAACCCGGACCACACCCACGATCTCCTTGTCCGAAACCGAGTGATAGAAAAATGCCAGATCGCCACAACGCATGGCGGCGAGATTGTTGCGCGCCTGGTAATTGCGCACACCGGTCCAGGGCTCAATGTCGTTGCGCACCTGCTGCTGCCATGAGAAGGCCTCGGGTTCGGATTTGATCAACCAGTACTGCATTATCGTCCCTCTCTTATCGGCCTGACCTGTCTGGGTTATCGGAAGAAACTGCACCTTATGGCCTCCCTCCCCCGCCACGAATCCCGTATCAGGACGGCTTTCCGTCAAAACCCGCATTGGATGGTGGCTGAAGCGGGCTATATCATGACCGCGATCGAGGGGGAGAGAAGCACGAAGTGACAGGAAATGCGCAAGATACCAAGGGAGGCAAAAGCGTGGAACGGCCCGTACGGGGAACGTTCCTGCATCGTTACGCCAATCCGGGGCGCTTCCTGAAGCTGGCGCAATGGCTGTTGCCGCTCCTGGCCCTTCTGTCATGCCTGACGCTTGGTGTCGGTCTGGTCTGGGCGCTGGTCTGGTCGCCAGCAGACTGGCAGCAGGGGGATGCCGTGCGGATCATGTATATCCATGTTCCCATGGCGATACTGGCCTCGGGTGGCTATGCCGCTCTTGCCATATGCGGGGTTCTGTCCCTCGTCTGGAAGCATCCTCTGGCCGACCTTGCCGCCGTCGAGATCGGGCCATTAGGCGCTGCCATCACGGCGCTTTGTCTGATCACCGGTTCGCTCTGGGGCAAGCCCATGTGGGGGACGTGGTGGGTGTGGGATGCGCGGCTGACCTCAGTGCTCGTGCTGTTTTTCCTGTATCTCGGTCATATTGCGCTGATTCAGGCCTTCGACGACCCGCAGCGCGGTTATCGTGCCGCGGCTGTTCTGGCCATCGCCGGTGTCATTGATCTGCCCATCATCAAGTTCAGTGTCAGCTGGTGGAATACCCTGCACCAGCCCGACAGCATCACGCTTACCCATGCCCCTGCCATGCCGCCCTCCATGCTGCTGCCGCTTTCATGCTGCATGGCCGGCTTTGCCTTCGGCTTCGCCGCCCTTGTGACAGGCCGCCTCAAGGCCGCCATTCTCGAAGCCCGGGCCCGACAGATCATGACCCGATCGCTCATGCAGGAGGGACCGGCTGCGTGACCCATCTGCCCTATATCGTTGCCTCCTATGCCGTGACGCTTGCGATGATCGGTGCCTTTACCCTGCCACTTGTGATGCGGCTACGCCGCGCCAGAGCCCGCCTTGCGCTGCTCGAACAGCGGCAGGGAGCCAGACAACTCAGCATCGGAAGCCCCGGTACCGGGTCGATCCCCAGCCAGGGGGTGCCCCCATGAGCGACGCACTGTTTCAGGCACGTCCCAGACGTCGCATGACCCGAAAATCCCGCCGGTTATGGCTCGTAATGAGTTGCCTCGCCTGCTTCGCTGTTGCGACGGCACTGGTACTGAATGCGTTTTCCTCCAGCATTGTCTTCTTCATGGCGCCCTCACAGCTTGTGCAAAAACTACCCGCGCCTGACCGGGTGATCCGTCTTGGCGGCATGGTCGTGGCGGGGTCGCTCCGACGCGAAACGGATGGCAAGACACCGGTCAATTTCTTCAGGGTCACGGATGGGCAGGCCGCCGTCGAAGTACGCTTTGAGGGCATCCTGCCGGATCTGTTCCGGGAAGGGCAAAGTGTGGTCGCCCTTGGCAGCTATCATGTCGGCGCGCCCTTTGCAGCCTCTGAAGTTCTGGCCAAGCATGACGAGACCTATATGCCTAAAGAGGTGGCCGAAGCCTTGCAACGCAGCGGCAAATGGGACCCGCGCTTTGGCAAACCGCCCAGTTCCGAAAGCTGGACGAGCATGATTCGTGACGATGCCAAGGGTCATACAACACCATGATGTCTGTCGCATGATTTCTGTCCTGGGGGCCGAACAGGGCCATTATGCACTGGCTCTAGCCTGCGTGATCGCACTGGCCCAGTTCATCCTGCCGCTCTGGGGGGCCGCACGCGCCAGGGTTGCACTGCTCGATCTAGCCCCGGCGCTGGCTGTAGCCCAGCTGCTGGCACTGGGCTTTTCCTTCGCAAGCCTGATTGCCTGCGCGGTAAGTGATGATTTCTCGGTTCAGAACGTGGCCGCGAATTCTGCCCTGAGCAAGCCGTTGCTCTACAAGATCACGGGCGTCTGGGGTAATCACGAGGGGTCGGTTCTGCTCTGGGCGCTTATCCTTGCCCTGTGCGGAGGCGCCGTGGCCCTGTTTGGCCGCAACCTGCCGCTTGTGCTCAAGGCCCGCGTGCTGGCCATTCTGGGTGGCGTATCGACCGGGTTCCAGCTTTTCTGTCTGCTCACCTCCGACCCTTTCGAGCGCATCTGGCCAGCGCCCGATGACGGGCAGGGCATGAACCCGCTTCTGCAGGACCCCGGCCTCGCTTTCCACCCGCCCATTCTCTACACTGGCTATGTCGGGTTTGCCGTGCCCTTCGCCTTTGCTGTCGCTGCGCTGATTGAGGGCCGTGTGGATGCGGCCTGGGGCCGCTGGGTCCGCCCCTGGGCCGTGGCAGCCTGGGCCTTTCTCACATGCGGCATCGCGATGGGCTCGTGGTGGTCCTATTATGTGCTGGGCTGGGGCGGCTACTGGTTCTGGGACCCGGTAGAAAACGCCTCGCTTATTCCCTGGCTGACCGGAACGGCCCTCGTTCATTCGGCCATCGTGGTGGAAAAACGCGATGCCTTGCGTATCTGGACCGTTCTGCTGGCCATAGCGAGCTTCTCGTTCTCGCTTTCAGGCACGTTTCTTGTACGTTCGGGTATTCTCAATTCGGTTCATGCCTTCGCGAATGACCCAGCCCGCGGCATTTTCATTCTGGGTCTGCTCGCGCTCGTCATAGGCGGGTCGCTTGTGCTTTTTGCCTGGCGCGCGCCCTCACTCACCTCGGGGGGCATCTTTGCCCCGTTTTCACGCGAAGGCGGGCTTGTGCTCAATAACATCCTGCTTTGCGCCCTGTGCGCGGTGGTGGTGACCGGCACCATGTACCCCCCCTTCATGCAGATCCTGACAGGACGTACCCTCTCGGTCGGCAAGCCGTTTTTCGATGCCACCACCATTCCCCTGGCACTGCCCCTCCTGCTCGCGATGGGTATCGGCCCTCTGCTGCCCTGGAAGCGTGCACGCCTCTCGCCGGCGCTGCGGCGCCTCTATCCGGCGGCCTGTTTTGCTGCGGTTGGGCTTGCAACCACGCTCATTCTGCTCGACGGCCTCCTCCCCGCGCTCTGTGGGGCGGCGGGGCTGTGGGTCATTGCGGCCAGTCTTTCCGATCTGGCCATCCGTCTTGGCATCACCACGACCCGGTGGACCGCAATACCCCGGACCATGCGCCAGCGCATGGCGGGACTTCCCCGCGCCGTATGGGGCGGGGCTCTGGCTCATATCGGCGTGGGTGTGACAGTGCTGGGCCTTACTGGCATGTCACAGGCGAGCCATTCTGTTGTGGAACTCGGCGTGGGGGAGACGATCCAGCAGGGTGCGCTGGTCTGGCGGCTCGATGGCGCCAGACAGGAGGACGGTCCGAATTACCGCGCGCTCGTGGCCGACCTGACTGTCTTGCGTGGCGGGCGTGTCATTGCCCATCTGCATCCGTCGCGTCGTGATTTCACAAGCCAGCATCAGGTGACGACCGATGTCGCCATAAGAACCAACCTGCTGCGTGACCTCTATGCTGCACTAGGTGAGGCTCATGGTACAGGCGCGCAGACCCGCTATGTGCTGCGCCTTCACAATAATCCGCTTGCCCCCTGGATATGGCTTGGCGGTGTGATCATGGCTCTCGGGGGGGCGCTTTCGCTGTCGGATCGACGCCATCGCCTCGGTGCGCCCGGCAGAGGCCGCACAGCCTCTACCTTTCCGGTCGCTAAGGAGATACGCCCATGACACGCCTGACAAGACGCCAGATGTTCATGGCGCTTCCCGTAGCCGGGGCGACTCTTGCGGGGCTGGGATGCTGGAAGATGCTGGCGGCGATGCAGGACGGTTCCTTCGACCCTCACGCCATCCGCAACGATCAGGCGAGCGAGACGATTCCGGATTTTTCGCTACCCGGTCTGAGCGGGCAAACTAACGGCTTCTCAACCGCCGATCTCAAAGCCAGCCCTGTGCCTGTGCTCGTGAATTTCTTCGCCTCCTGGTGTATCCCCTGCGTCGCAGAAATGGCCGCCCTGCGGGTGATCAGCCGCGACCTTGCTCTTTGGGGCATTGCCTACAAGGACAAGCCGCAGGATGCCCGTCGTTTCATCGAGCGCGATGGCTCGCCTTATGCACGCACCGGCCTGGATGAAAGCGGCATGACCGCCATCGACTGGGGCGTGACCGGTGTGCCCGAAAGTTTTCTTGTCATGCCGGGTGGGCATATTGCCTGGCACGGCGCGGCCGCGCTTGATGAAGCCCTGTTTCATCACACGATCCTGCCTCTCGCCAAGCACGCGTCTGCCCCATCTACAGGTGATGGCAGGTCGCCATGAGCCCGTCGGGATTGGCCTTTCGTTCTCTCGCTCCGGCATGGCTTGGTGTTGTTCTGCTGACAGCGCTGCTGGCTTTCACACCCCTGATATCCGGCCGGGCTCTGGCGCTGGACGATCCGTCCGAGATGCTGCACGACCCCGCACAGGAAAAGCGGGCGGCTGCCATAGGTGCCCAATTGCGCTGTCTGGTGTGCCAGAACGAATCCATTGAGGACAGCAGCGCAGGGCTGGCGCGCGACTTGCGCCATGTCGTGCGCGAGCATGTGGCGAAAGGCGAGAGCGACGCCCAGATCATGGCGTGGATGACCCATCGCTATGGCGAGTTCATCCGGTTGAAGCCGCAATTCTCGATGGCCACATTATTGCTCTGGATCATGCCGGCTCTGGCAATTGCCGTCGGTATTGGCGCGGCGCTTGTGATGATGCGCCGCAAGCAGGAAGAACCGCCCCTGACTGAAGCCGAAGCCACGCGTCTGGCCAGTCTGCTGCGTGAGGAGAGCAAGTCATGAGCTGGACCGGTTTCCTGCTTGTCACGCTTCTGGCCCTCTCGCCGCTGCTTTGGCTGATATTCCTCCAGTCGAAGCGCCAGATCCCACCCGTCGGGCCACGCCTGTCAGCGCTTTCGCTGTATCGCAAGCAGTTAAGCGAACTCGACCGGGATATAGCCTCCGGGCTGATCGACCCCGCTGAGGCGGGTAAGGCACGGCTGGAGATACAGCGTCGCATTCTTGCCGCCGACGCGCTGCCTGATGACGGACTCACAGCCCGCGCCCTGCCAGCAGGGCGTGTGGATCCTGATAATCGCGAGGGCCATCGGGCGCAGGTTTCACAAGGTATGCGGCGCGGGAAATCCGTGCTCTGGCTACCCGTGCTGCCCATCGCTGGGCTCGCGCTTTACCTGGTGAACGGTCATCCGTCACTTCCACCCCAGCCGCATCAGAACCGCGCGCGCAGTGTCTCGCCGGAACTGCAGGCGCTTTTCGGCAAGTTGGCCCGGCAGGTGGCAACACTCTCCCCTCAGGACCCGGATTTCATCCGATCGGCCCTGCTGCTGGGTCAGGTGGATGAGGCCATTAATCGCCCTGGTGAGGCTATCGGCCTGTATCGTCGTGTTCTGGCTGTACGCTTCATCCCCGATCTGGCCGTGCAGGTGGCAGAGCTTCAGACACGCCGTGACGGTCACATCTCACCCGATAGTCTCGCTTTGTATCGGCGCGCTGTGGATGAAGCCCCGGCAGATGCCCCGTGGCGTCTGGCGGTCGAGGCCCGCATCGCAACGGGCGAGCACGAGAACACCCCCTGAAATCAGCCCAAGACCTGCCGCCACACTTCCTGCCCGAATTCAGCGCGCCTCAGAGCCGACGCGCGATCGCCGCCCGAACGCGCTGCCACGTCTTGCGCAGCCCGTAAAAACGGGTCTGCTCAAAAGCGGGCCTGACTGTGCAGCTATTGCCGAATTTCGGGGCAAAATCGACAACTGCTCCTTCGCGCACATAACGCCGGTAAAGCGCTTGGGTCTGGTCGGTCTGCCACCCAGCTGCCTGGCAGAGCACCGCCGCGAAAGCCTGCGAGCGCGGAGGAAGGAGGTCAGCCGCATGGGACGCATAGCTGACGGCAAGCCAGCGATAATGATAGCGCGCATCGGGCTTGACTGCACTGCTGTCGAACCGGGCGATTTCCTGCGCCGTGACGAAGGTTCTTGAGGCAGGCGGCTTCTGGCCAGCTTGGCCTTTGACCGGATGGGGATTGATATCGGCCCCCCAACCATAGGTCCCGCCCCAGATATGATAATCTGGCCCCAGCTCCGTGCCGGTCAGCTCCATACCATAGAGCTTCACAATCCGTGCCGCCAGAAACCAGGCCTCGGCGCGCCCTGCCCGTGTCCAGCGCGATTTTGCGTCCGAAAGCGCCTGCGCATAGGTCTTGATCAGTTGATCATAGGTCAGATTGAGCGGCTGGCCTTGCGCGCTCTCGAGCGCGAACCCCGCATTCGGGTTGTGATCCGTATAATTCAGGGCTTCTGCAAAGCGGTTTTCGCGAATTAGGCGTCTCACGAGGAGCGAACGCAGTACATCCGGCATCGTCTCGACGGGCGGCTCTCCCGCTGGTTCTGCCTGGCCATTCTGCGCCCCGGATGGTCTGGTGCCGGATGCCTCGGTCGGCGTTGGGGGCACGTTGGCATCCACAAACTGCCTGAGTTCATCGACACTCAGAACGCGCTCAGCGACATAGGCGACATCGATCCCGACATCGCTGCCCGGTCCGGCCTGCTGCGCAGCTTTATAGAGCCAGAGAAGCGCCTGCACATATTCGCCACGCGATAGCGCCAGCACACCCTGCTCGCCCTGCATACGCACTGCAATGGCAGGGTCTTGCGCAGGCAACAGTGTCGGGAACCCTTTGGTCGCTTCGGCATAAGCAAGCGTTGCGGCTTTTGTGTCATTGGCACGGACAGCCAGCTTGGCGCGCACCCAGGCAGCCAGAGGGGACGGATTCTGTGTAGCGAAATCCCGCGCGAGATCGAACTGACCCTGACGATAGGCCGCGGCCGCCAACAGATCGGTTCCGTCATCCGGTTTAACGCCCTGCTCATGCACGGCAGTCGCAAGATTTTTCAAGGCTGAATGGGCGAGGTCACCGTCATAGTCGAAAGACAGGGCATAGGCACTGAGCAGCTTGCGCGACAGCGGATCAGCGGCGAGCACTCTTACCAGATCGGGATATTGCGAGACCCAGGCCAGGACGTAACGCAGGGAGTCCTCACCGGCGTAGGATCCGGACTCGACCTGATGCACATAAAGAAGGAGCGCCTTGCCAATCAGATCCTTCCTCAGGCTGCTCGTGCACGGGGCGTGAGTCTCCATTTCGTGCCAGCCGCACAGACCATTGGCACCGCGCAGATAGAGCTTCGCCTCTTCACCCCATGAGGCCTGAGCCAGGGCGTCAGGATCATTTACGCCTGCCTCGACCAGCGACCGCGTCAGGGCAAAGGCCCGGGCGGCTTCGGTCAAGTCATGCTCCGGATCGTTGGCTGACGCAAAAGCCGAAGCACTATACGCCTTGCCCAACATGAAGGCTGCCGCGACTTTCTCATGCGCGTTGCTTGTGTCTGGAAGCGCAAGAACCGCCTTGAATGCGTCGATCCCGTGATCGGCGCTATTGGGGTCGCGATAGGCCTGCGCGCCGCTTTGGTAGAGATCACGTGCCCGGGCGTCGGCTGGGTTATCCTCATCCGGAGGCGACACAGCCCCTGATCCTGGCGACGGCTCTGGCGTTACCTCCTGTCCGGGATAAAGATGTCTAATTGCATAGGAGAACGAAAAAGCAGGCAGCTTCTCAAGCGTGTGTGCACGGTCATTCAGCAACGGCTCGGGAAAGAACGGACCGCAGGCCATGACGCCGACAAGGCTTGCAGGCACCAGAACCAGCACGCCAAACAACGCGCCCTGCCGTGCTGTCAGTCGCTTGCGGCTTGGGGCACGGCCTTCAGAAGCGTCGGGAGACATCCTGCGCTGAGACATTGATCTGATCTTTCTTTTTCTGGCAGGTCAGCCAGCCTGCAACAATTTCCCGTCCGACCGGCAGAAGCGCCTGACCAGTTCTGACAAGAACCGGGCCAGTCTGGTCGTAATCGAGACGATAAGGCCCTTGCGCCCCCATACCGGCGCAGTCCTTGTCAGCATGGATAATGAGCGGCAGCGTGGCGTCAATCGCGCCGTCATTTCGTAACACGATATGATACAAAGCTGCATCTTGCGGGTTCAGGCCAAGCGAGAGTGCCCGGCGCAATGGCTCGTGCCTGACCAGCGTCAGCCACGCAGGAAGGCTCCAGGCGCGTCGGTCACCCGCAACCGGCAGGCGGAACCAGATCCATCCTATCAGACCCGCTGGTGGCGCGTGTTCGATACGCTCCATGAACCGCGCAACCTCCTCCGGAGCAACGGTCAATTCCTGCCCCGCCCCTCTGGCAATGCCGCGTGCCGTCTCGCTTTCGACCGCGACCGGCTGCCCCGCCTCACCCCAGATGATTTTCGTACCGTAGCTTGGCAGCGCAATCTGCCACGGAACAGGTGAAATCCTGCCAAAGCGGGAAGCATCGCGCTGGGCCTCATGGGCCCTGAACAATCCACCCGCCGGATTGCTGACGGCGTGAAGCTGAAGGACGACGCCCTCAACATGGGACAGGACCGAACCGAGCGCCGGGGCGCCGATCCAGCTTGGCAAGGCTGTAATCGTCAGACGGTAGCGCCCCGACAATCTGCGATGGAGTGCATCGAGCCATGTCGCATAATCGCCAAGCCGGGCGGTGGGGCAGTCATGATCGATCTCAATCCCCTCTGGCGTAAGGCCGAGCGTCTGCCATCGGGCGAGCACCTGCTCGATATGGTGGCCTGTTTGCTCAGGATCGAGCGCCTCTATCCGGCCGCTGAGTCGGAACACGGCGATCACACGATGCGATGCCAGAACCTGTTTTGGGCTAAGCAACGCCGTATCATGCCACTGGCCGGTCTGGTCGAACTCGGCAGCGAGAATGTGCCAGGTCTGGATAGAGGGCGCAGCCTGCGCGATGGAGCGTACCAGTTCGTCCCGCCATTGGCGCTGCCAGATATAGGCATCCGATGGCAGCTGCACGGACGCGAGTCCGACAGGCCGCATCGCTGAACCCCCTGCGAGGCCAATCAGAGCAGCGAGAAGAACGAAGGCCCCGGCGAGTGCGGCGCGCCAACTGTGCACAGTTCACCTCCTGCATTCAGGCGCAGCCATCGAGGCTCTGGTCTCCACGGAGGGAGCTTGTCAGGATGATCTAGACGGGGATCATACACCTTGCCAAGAGATGCGACTAAGGGAGGCCGTGCCTGACATTTCATATTCCTCACCGAGACCCGCGGCGGCAGGCACGTTCAGGGCCTTCCCCGCACCCTCGCACAATCAAGGGCGATCAGATGCCTGCCAGAGAGTGCAATACGATAGCGCCGCGCAAGCCCGCGGCCTGATCAGGCCGCGGTGACTGGAAACAGTCCTGCCTTGGTCTCAGCGCGCCATCTTGCCTGATTTTCATATTGCGCTGCCCCCATGCTTCGCGGCATGTGCACTTCATGGCGCGTCTCTCCCCCCTGCCCCGACAAAGATCGGTCATCACCGGCAATTATCTTCCTGTGCCTCGACCACCGGCGCAGGAAACGGTCGTTCTTTGCCCGGTCTGCCGCGGCAAGATGCAGCGCACGGATGAAGAATGCCCTACCTGCCATGCCCAGCGTCATTTCGGCCCCACCCGTCGTGAGGCAATTGTCAGCACGCTGATCGGACTTGTCGCGGCTCCCGCCCTGTCCCTCCTGCTGATACGTCCTTCCGGCTGGACATTCGCCTTTGCCGTGGCGGGTCTGCTGTCCGGTTTCTTTGTGGCGCATAGCCGCCACACCGGCGATCGCTGGTTGCGTAATCCGCGCTGATCCTGAACATTCGTAACAAGATGCAGCTTTCGGCACGTCCGGCGAAACGCTAAGGGCAATACTCATGTCTGCTTCGGCTTCACGCTCCAAACAACGCTCTCTCCTGCTGCTGCGCGAACGCTATATCCTGCGTCAGCTTTTCCTTGGGTTGGTCGGCATTACCAGTGGTGCCATTGCGCTCATCTGGCTTATGCAGTCGTTGCGCTTCGTATCACTTGTCGTGGATCGTGGCCTGTCGCTGCGCGTGTTCATTCAGCTCACTTCCTTGATGATCCCCTCTTTCCTCGCGGTCATCCTGCCAATCACAACCTTCCTGGTCGTCCTGTTCGGCTATCAGCGTATGTCGGGTGATCGTGAACTGACCGTGATGCAGGCAGCGGGGCTTTCGCCGTTCCAGTTGGCGCGGCCAGCCATGGCCTGTGCCCTGATCACGACCGTTATCGGGTATATTCTCAATCTGTGGCTTGTCCCGGTCTCCTATCACGCGTTCAGGCGCTATGAATTCGAGATACGCAATCGTATGGCGGCCTTCCTGCTTCAGGACGGTGTGTTTGCCCAACTCTCGAAGGATATGACCGTCTATGTGCGCAGCCGCGACCGTGATGGGGAAATGCACGGGGTGTTTGTGGAAGATGACCGCCAGCCGGAAGCACGCGCAACCATCATCGCTGAACGTGGAACAATGGTGGTGGTCGATAACCAGCCGCGCGTGGTGCTCTTCAACGGCTCCCGACAGGAGATCGATCACCATACCGGGCGGCTTAATGTCCTGACATTCACGCGAAATTCAATCGATCTTTCCAGCAGCAAACAGGCCGACACCGAAGTGCGCGACGCCTCCGAAATGTCTCTTCCCGAGCTCTTTCACCCTGACCCGCGCTATGTCTCGCAGCGAGACTGGGGCAAGTTCGCCGTGGAAGGGTGGAGGCGCCTGACCTCACCGCTCACCACCTTGTCATTCAGCATGATCGCACTTGTTGCCGTACTGAGCGGTGCCTTCTCGCGCCACGGCAACATCAAACGCCCGCTAGCCGCCATTCTCTCTGTGGTGGGGCTGATGGCCATGTCTCTCATGTTGCAAAATCTGGCTGGACGAAATCTGGGCCTCGTTCCCCTGCTATGGGCCGTGGCGATCCTGCCTGCAATTGGAAGCGCCTTCTGGCTTTTTCTGCCCAGGGGTCGAAAGTCTGGCGGGAAGACATCTCATGGCGCGTAATACCCTGGCCCTGTTCCGAGGCACATCCGCGGGCGTTTCAGTCACACTCTCTGTTTATATCTCGCGGATCTTCACGCTGTTTTCCCTTGCGATGATCGCCGCGCTGACAGGCCTCGTCTCCCTGTTCGACTTCATCGATCTGCTTCGACGTGTCGCCACCAAGCCCGACGTTCCAACCAGCCTCGTGACCGAAATTGCCGGGCTGCATATGCCATATTTCATGATCATGATCATGCCGTTTGGTATCCTGCTGGGCGGTATCGTGTGCTTCTGGCGCCTGACGCGCTCATCCGAGCTGATTGTTGCCCGTGCAGCGGGCATCTCGGCCTGGCAGTTTCTGGCGGCGCCGCTGGCCTGCGCCATTCTGATGGGCGCTTTCGGGACGATGGCGCTCTCACCGCTTTCCTCATCCATGTTCCGCAAGGCGGAGCTGCTGGACGAAGCCTATCTGAAGACAGGCGGGGGGCCGCTTTCGCTCAATGGCGGTGCGCTATGGCTGCGCCAGCTCGATGATGAGCAGGGCGGACAGGGTGTTGCTATCCTGCACGCGCGTCACGTCTTTCTGCGGGACCGCAAATTGCAGATCAACGACATCAGCATTTTCCGCCTCGACGCGCGCGATCAGCTTGTCATCCGTATCGAGGCCCCCCGTGGCGAACTGGTGGAAGGTGCGTGGAAGCTGGAAAATGCCGCGACAGTCAGGCCGAACCACTTGCCGATCCATATCGGCGATTATCTTCTGCCAACCAATCTCTCGCTGCGTCGCGTAGAGCAGAGCTTTGCGTCACCCGATACATTGTCCGTCTGGACGCTGCCGGGTTTCATCCATCTTCTCGAGCGGTCCGGTTTTTCCTCCATCCGGCATCGACTGCACTTCCAGACTCTGTTAGCTCTTCCGATCCTGTGCGGTACAATGGCACTCGTCTCTGCCGGCTTCTCGATGCGCCCTACCCGGCGCGGCGGTGTGGCCAGGATGCTGGGCTCGGGAATCGCGGCGGGCTTCGCGCTCTTCACCATCTCGAAGGTGGCGGCGCAATTTGGTGAATCCGGTGCGTTGCCGCCTGTCATGGCGGCATGGGCACCGACTGGCGCGGGTCTCTGCTTGGCGGTAGCCTTGCTTCTGCATCTGGAGGATGGTTGATGTCGAAACGGCGCGTTGCGCATCACAGGCGCAGGTCATGGCTTGCCGCCTCCATGCTGGCGGGCACGGCGACATTCGGTGCCATTCCTGAGGCGGATGCAACCATGCAGCGCCAGGCGGGGCCGAAAGTTGCCGTCGGCAAGCCGTCTTCACAGTCCGATCCTGTCACCTATCTTGCCGATAATGAAAGCTACACCCGCAGCGGTGTGGCGACATGGACCGGGAACGTGCAGGTCTGGCAGGGCGAGCACGCGCTTCGTGCCGACAAGATCGTGTTCGACCGCAACACCGGCATTCTGACGGCCACAGGTCACGTTGCAATGGTCGAGCCGGATGGCAGCACCAGCTTCGCGGACTATGTCGAGCTGAGCAACGGCATGCATGATGGCATTGCGCGTGGCATCTTCCTGCGCATGCAGGATAACGCCAAGCTTGCAGCCAACGGCATGAGGCGAACGAATGGCAAGATCAACGATATGGCCAAGGCTGTCTATACGGCCTGCCAGATCTGCGCCAAGGATCCGTCACGCCCGCCCTTCTGGCAGCTGCGCGCCTATAATGCGACCCAGGATGCCGAACACAAACGCATCGAGTTTAGCCACGCCTATCTGGACATGTTCGGACTGCCGATCATGTACCTGCCTCTGTTTTCGATGACGGACCCCAGCGTGAAGCGTCAGAGCGGCTTCCTGATCCCGGGGATCAACCCGCATGACCGTTATCTGGGCACCTACTTCACCATTCCCTATTTCTGGGCGATTGATGACCAGCAGGATCTGACCGTCCAGGGGCTTGTCTCGACCCGCACAGGACCGCAGATCAGCGGGCAGTATCGAAACCAGCTCAATTTCGGCAAGATCAACTTTACGGGTGGCGTGGCCTATAGCACCCACAAGGAAGGCAGCTACGTCAACACGTTCGGCAATACGGTTGATGGAACAAACGACAACGGCATCCAGGGCTATGTGCGTGGCAATGCCGTTTTCGATATCAATGATCACTGGCGCGCTGGCGCAAACGTCAATCTTGCCTCTTCAGCCAACTATATGCGTGACTATCGCATCACAGGCTACGGCAACGAAACGCTGCAATCGACCGCCTATATCGACGGTTTTGGCGTGGGCTCATACACGCGTCTCGACGGGCAATTCTATCAGGGCCTGAACCAGGGCGTTATCCGCAACTCGAATCTGCCTTTCGTCCTGCCGCGCTTTACCTATGCGTTTCAGGGTGAGACGGATCCGCTGGGTGGCACGTTCTCGCTCAGCACGAACGACTTCAACGTCTATCGCCCCGAGGGAACACGCGATCAGCGCGGGCAGATCCAGATGAACTGGAACCGGCCATTCCATAATGTGCTGGGCCAGATCTGGCTGCTGACAGCGCGTCTCGATGCCACGGTTTATCAGGCGAGCCACCTGACAGAGCAGCCAACCTATTATACCGATACCGGCACGCATACGACGGGCTGGGTCCTGCCCACTGTGGCCCTGAAGATGAACTGGCCTTTCATGCGCAGTTTCGCGCATGGTCATGGCTCTCAGGTGCTCGAGCCCATCGTGCAGGCGATTGCCGCACCCAATATGGGCAATAGTGCCACGCGCATGATCCCGAACGAAGATTCGCTGCAATACGAGTTCACGGACAGCACCTTGTTCGCACTGAACCGCTATACCGGCACGGATCGTCTGGATGGCGGCCTGCGCGGCAATATCGGGGTGCACGGCAACTGGACGTGGCGTGGTCATGTGGTTGATTTTCTGGTGGGTGAGAGCATCCAGCAGCACGTTACCCAGAACCGCATCCCCTATTCGGGCCTGTCTCATCACCTCTCGTCACCTGTGGCGCGTGTGCGCGTCAGTCCCAACCGCTATCTCGATCTGACGGCCCGTGGCCGCTACGACCCCTATCGCAAGAGCTTCGATTATGGCGAGGGACTGGTCAGTGTCGGCGTGCCCATATTCCATGTGAATGCCGGGTATATCTATGAGCCTGTCACGCCCTATTACTTCTACGCGACGAACTATCGACTGAATGGTCCGACGCAGGTCTATTATACAAAGACAAATGAAGTAACGGCTGGCGTCTCAACGGCCTATAAACAATACCACGCTTCGATCTATGGTCGCCGTTCGCTGTCACGCAAGGAGTTTGTCAGCCTGGGTGGCGATATCGGCTACTCCAATGACTGCTTCGGCTTGGACATCCTTGCGATCAAGCAATATACCTCGATCGGTGGCCAGCAGCGTAATACGACGGTGCTGTTCAATCTCACCTTCAAGACAATCGGTACCTTCGGAATCAATGGCTGACGGACGCGCAATGACCCTTACCGCCCCCTTCCTCCGGGCTGCCCCGCAATCCGGCGCTGCCCGGCCCCTGCGTGCGATACTTATGGGCTTTGCCACCTGCCTCGTCCTGCCTGCTCTGACAGCAGAGGCAGCAACCCCGCATCACGCCACCCATGCCCGCCCGGGCCATGGCAGCGTCGCACCGGCGGCCAATCCGCCGGAAGATGCCATTCTGGGAACGATCAACGGTCAGGTTCTGACCGAGCGTGACGTCGATAACCGCGGCAAGCTTTTTGCACTCTCTACAGGACTGAATATCAGCGCCGACCTGATGCAGCGCCTGCGCCCGCAGATCATTCGTCAGCTGGTCGATGAGCGCATCAAGACGCAGGAAATCCTCAAGCGTCACATCAATGTCGAACCGCAGCAGATCGCCCAGGCCATCAACAACATCGAATCCCGCAATGGTATGCCCAAGAATGCCCTGCGTGACCGACTGGCGCAGGACGGTGTGTCGCTGACCACCCTGATCGACCAGATCCGCGTGCAGATCGGCTGGATGCAGGTGCTTCGTGAGGAAATTTCGGGTCGTGGACGCATCACGGCGCGTGAAATCGCGCAGCGTGAGGAAGCCCTCCGTGCCGAGGAAGGCCGCGCGCAGTACAATGTGAGCGAGATCTTCATTCCGGTCGCCGATCCGCGCCATTCGGAAACCGAGCTGGAATTTACCAAGACAATCATTACGCAACTGCGCAACGGGGCGCCTTTCCCTATCGTCGCCGCGCAGTTTTCGCAGGCCCAGACCGCGCTTGACGGCGGAACAATGGGCTGGGTGCAGGAAGATAGTCTCGACCCGCCGGTTGTCGAGATCGTGCGCCAGATGCCCATCGGGGCCATTTCGAACCCGGTGAAGGTGGCGGGCGGCTACGTGATCGTCACGGTCAACGGCAAGCGCACCATCGGCCATCAGAACGTCACGATGATTTCGGTGCGTCAGGCCTTCTTCCCCTTCTCCTCACCGCTCAACCCGCAGGCGCCGACGGATCAGCAGAAGCTGGCCCTTCAGAAAGCCACGGCCGCCGCACAATCCGTGCATGGCTGTGAGTCAATGGAGGCGCTCAATCGCTCTCTGGGTGAGAAGCATCCTTCCGATCCAGGCGGTCAACTCGTCCTTGAGCGCCTGAACCCGCAGATGCGTCAGGTACTGGCCGATCTGCCCGTCGGGCAGTCGAGCCGCCCGCTTGTCTCCTCCGATGGGATCGCGCTGCTGACGGTGTGTTCCAAGGGGCAGAAGAATATTGCCCAGCAGAGCCCGAGTGAAATTGCAGACAGCCTGATGAATGAGCGCGTCGAACAGGCCTCGCGTCAGCTCGAGCGTGATCTGGAGCGCCGTTCCGTCATCGAGATGCGCAAGGACGACAAAACCGCTTCGGCCAAGGCAAGCGATGAAGCTGCCGCCGATGATGAGGCCCCCACCAAGCCAGCTCCGCATGGCTCGGCGCAGGGTAGCAAGCCCCGTGGCAAGAGCACATCGGACCAGGGATGACCCTTCCATCCCTGCGTGACGCAATCCGGATTCATGGTCTGGATGCGAAAAAATCCTTCGGTCAGCATTTTCTTCTCGATCCGGGAATTGTTGCCCGGATCGCCGCACTGGCTGGCGACATGGCTGGACGGCAGGTGGTCGAGATCGGCCCCGGTCCCGGTGGCCTGACACGCGCCCTGCTGGATACGAAAGCCGATGCGGTGCATGCGGTTGAGATTGATCAGCGCGCCTGGCCTCTGCTGGATGAACTTGTCGCCCACGCGCAAGGCAGGCTGCATCTGATCAAGGCGGATGCCACGTCTCTGGACTGTGCCACGCTATGCCCCGCGCCACGCAAGATCGTGGCCAACCTGCCCTATAATGTCGGCACGCCTCTCCTGGTCGCATGGTTACGTCAGGCAGCGTCTTGGGAACGCATGACACTCATGTTCCAGCTTGAGGTGGCCGAGCGTATCTGTGCCGCACCCGACACCGGTGCCTATGGCCGATTGGGCGTACTGGCGCAGTGGTGCGCAAGCTGCAATGTCGTGATGAAAGTCCCTGCGGGTGCCTTCTCGCCCCCACCGAAGGTAGAGTCGGCTGTGGTCGATATCGTCCCGAAACCCACCCAGCCTTCAGCGTCGATGTTCAAGGCGATGGAGCATGTGACGCACCTCGCCTTCGGGCAGAGAAGAAAGATGCTTCGCGCCTCGCTGCGTCCCATTGGCGGCGAGGCCCTGCTTGAAAAGGCAGGAATCATCGCAACGAGGCGAGCCGAAACACTGTCGATCGATGAGTTTGCCACGCTTGCAAAACTGGTCTGCAAAGACGACTGAGCCTCGCTCAGTGCTTGCACTGGACTGAGCGAAAGCCCATACAGGGTAGACGCGGGTGCTTTTGGCCGGGACTGCGGGTGCATGTGGCGCCCGAGACAGAACCACGAGAGCATGTTTGCACGCATAATTCTTCTGCGTGGCCGCTATACTATCAAGGAGCCTTGCTATGGCAACAGGCACCGTCAAGTGGTTCAACTCAACAAAGGGCTATGGCTTCATCAAGCCGGATGCCGGTGGCGACGATGTGTTCGTGCACATTTCTGCCGTTGAGAAGGCCAACCTCTCCTCCCTCAATGACGGCCAGGCGCTCTCTTATGAGACCGAAGTTGGACGCAACGGCAAGACCTCGGCAGTAGCTCTCAAGCTCAGCTGAATCCACCCGTTACGGGTAACGGATTCCGGTAGAAGAAAGCGAACATATCCAGTTGGGCTCACAAGAGCCTCCTTTGGTGACCGTTCATGTCTCGCCGGATCTGTCCCGTCTCTGCACGGGGAGGACCATTTCCTCCCCCTTGGGCGGCATTCAAGCCCCCGCTCTCCCCTCAAAATGCAATCAGTATCGCGACGCAAGCTTCCTCTTTGCCCAAGCTATTGCGATCAGCCGACTCCGTCGAAGCGATGATATAGCGCTGGTTGAGCCGATTGACCGTATTGAACTGAAGGCTGATCTGCCGCGCAAAGCCTGCCCTCACAGTTCCAGAAGCCAATTCGTCAACCTTTCCGTAAACCGGCTTTCAAAAATCTTGCCCGGTGCAGTCGCGATCTTCTGTCAGATGCACCTTACCGCCTACGCGCATCGAGACACGGCGCCACAGTAAGACACTATTCCCAAAGAAAAACCACGCCGCGATCGGGCACATCTTCTCAGTCGACATTTAGGCAAGGGTGCGCGCCACCCCAGCGCTCATGATGCCAGTTAAGTGTCGATACCACCACGAACCTCTAGTTGGCACCAGAATGACGCCAGTACTTCTCTCGGCGGCAACCACCAATCAGGCGGGTAACCAACGCCCCCCCCAAAAGCGCCAAAGACCGGATTCAATGGTCTCGACAGTCACCTTACCAACCGGCTCCCGCATGCCGTAGAACAGTGAGGCTGGCCCTTTGAGGATTGCGGGGCGCTCGGCGGTATCACCCTGATCATTGCGTCCAATAGGCATCCTCACCCCGCCCCGCAGGATGAGCCCGTCGTCGATGGCCCGGAAGCCGTGTTTGATAAGTGCATTCCATATGCCACCGAAATTAGTCCCGCTTGCCCTGCAGGATACTATTTCGCCATGCTTTCCATGGTCTGCGGTGAGAAATCCGCGAGTGCCTGGCGGTGGACGACATCGCTGGTCGGGGTCTGTTGCAAGAACGGGGTGGCGCGCTTGTCCCCCATAACGCCCTCGGCGGCGGTCTGGCCACCACGAGCGCCCGTCAAGGTCAGCGCCTCACGGCTCTGGAAATGCCCGTCATTCGTCTTGCCTCCCCGGCCTTCTCGGCGCAGGCGGGTGACATATTGCATCGGTTGGTCACGCGCGACGATATTGCTATTCATGCGCCTGGCGCTGACAACGTCGCTGCCAAATATACCCCGCGCCGGAGCATCAGGCGTCAAGACCGTGCCAGACACCGACAAGGATGCTTCTAGAGCCAGCCAGGCGGAACAACCCAGCTCTAGCCCCCGGCCATATAGTCGCGGGTCAATGGAACAGCGTCGATATCGGCAGTCAGCTGAAGCTGGAAGTTCATGTGGCCCTGCAGTCTGAAAGACAGTTCGGCCCCAACGAGGTAGAACTCGAACATACGGCAGAAGCGCTCGTCATAGAGCGCCTTGATCTTCTCGCGATTGGCCGCAAAGCGCTCACGCCAAAGCCGGATCGTTTTCGCGTAGTGCAAGCGCAGGATCTCGCAATCCGTCACCCAGAGGCCGGCCCGCTCGATTGCAGGAAACACTTCGCTCAAAGCCGGGGAATACCCACCGGGGAAGATATATTTGTCGATCCAGGGATTTGTGGAACCCGGCTCGTCCATACGTCCGATCGAGTGGACGAGCGCCACACCGTCAGGCCGAAGCGCCTTGCGCAGGGTGCGGAAATAGGTGTCGTAATGACCTATGCCGACATGTTCAAACATGCCGACTGAAACGATACGGTCATACTGCCTGTCGAGCTTGCGGTAATCCATGAGCTTGAAGGTTACCAGCCCTTCAAGCCCCGCCGCACGGGCACGCTCGCGGGCAACCTGAAGCTGTTCCTGCGAGAGCGTGATGCCTGTCACCTTGGCACCGTAGTCACGCGCCAGCGTCAGGGCCATGCCTCCCCAGCCGCAACCGATGTCGAGCACATCAAGGCCGGGCCGGTCGAGTTGCAGCTTGGCGGCAATATGATGCTTCTTGGCGAGCTGCGCCTCTTCCAGTGTCATATCGTCAGAAGAGAAATAGGCGCATGAATATTGACGGTCTTCATCGAGGAAGAGGTCGTAGAGTTTTCCGTTCAGATCATAGTGATGAGCGACATTGCGACGTGAGCGCCTCTGCCCGTTCCATTGCCGGAGAAACCGCGTGACGAAACGGGCCTTTTCCTCAACGCGATTGAGCAGGTGATGACTGCTGTGGATGTTGAGCATGAGAACGCTCAGCACGTCCTCAAGTGAGCAGTCCACCGAGACGATGTCGCCATCCATCCAGCCCTCACCAAAGGCGAGCCCGGAATTCAGAAGCAGCGCTCTCAGCGCCTTGTCTGTCTTGACATGAATGGCTGCGCTCGGACCGGGACGCGTCCCCATGTAGCGGCGTTTTTCACCACTGGGCAGGATGACGTCGAGTGCTCCGGCACTGATAAAGCGCTTCAGAACACGGTCCAGAAGAAATATCATGGTCAATCCCGCTCTTCTCTCATCAATTCAAGTAATTGAACGAGGAAAACCTGGGATCGTCAACTGGCCCCAATAACACAAAACCCGACTGCCTGAGGCAGCCGGGTTTTGCAATCAATCGCTAAGCGATACGTCTTTTCAGACAGCAGCGCCTTCGACTTCACCTTCAGCCGCGGCGTCTTCACCCTCGACTTCGGTTTCGAGAACGTATTCGTCCTCTTCAGCGACGATGGCTTCGCCACGTGCCTGACGCTCGGCTTCTTCTTCCGAACGGGCCACGTTGACCGTAACCGGGATCGACACTTCCGGGTGGAGGGCAACGCGTGCCTCGACCAGACCCAGCAGCTTGATCGGCTCGGCGAGGACCACCTGGTTGCGGCTGACGCTCAGGCCAGCAGCCGTCACGGCAATCGCGATGTCGCGCGTCGTGACGGAGCCGTAGAGGCTGCCGCTGTCACCAGCCTGGCGGATGATGACAACGCTCAGGCCATGCATACGCTCGGCAAGACGCTCGGCCTCTTCACGACGCTTAAGGTTCTGGGCCTCAAGCTGCGCACGCTCGGTCTCGAAGCGCTGACGGTTCTGGGCGTTGGCGCGGAGCGCCTTGCCCTGGGGCAGCAGGAAGTTACGGGCATAGCCGGGCTTCACGCGGACGATATCGCCCATCTGGCCCAGATGCTCAACGCGCTGCAGCAGGATGACTTCAGTCTGTGACATGCCTGTCTCCTCAGTTCATCACGTAGGGGAGCAGGGCAAGGAAGCGGGCGCGCTTGATCGCCTGCGCCAGCTCACGCTGCTTCTTGGCCGAAACCGCCGTGATGCGGCTCGGAACGATCTTGCCGCGCTCGGAGAGGAAGCGGCTCAGCAGACGCACGTCCTTGTAGTCGATCTTCGGCGCGTTGGGGCCGGAGAACGGGCAGGACTTGCGGCGGCGATAGAACGGACGACGGGCGCCGACGGCAATGCGACGGGCGGCCGGGTTGATTTCGTTGGTGTTCTCGTCAGACATCGCGATTACTCCGCATCCATCTCGGCACCCTCACGGGCGCGGTATTCTTCACGATCGTCGCCACGACGGCCGCCACGGCCGCTGTCGAAACGACCAGCAGGCTTGGAGTTGCCACCACGGAAATTGCCACGATCGCCACGATCATCGCCCTTGCGGGACAGGATCGGAGACGGGTCCTGGGTGATTTCCTCAACGCGCAGCGTGAGAACGCGCAGAACGTCTTCGTTCAGGCTCAGCTGACGCTCCAGCTCGCGGATCTGGTCCGGACGGGCATTCAGGCCAAGAAGGACATAGTGGCCCTTGCGGTTCTTCTTGATGCGGTATGCGAGCGAACGCAGACCCCAGAATTCGCGCTTCTCGATGGAACCGCCATCCTGGGTGAGGAGGGTTTCGATCTGCTCGACGAGGGTTTCGACCTGCGCCTGCGAGATATCATTACGTGCGATGAGCACGCTTTCGTACAACGGCATATGAGCTCCCTTCGGATTGCTTCAACCCAACCACCCGACCGGGACCGGTCGGATCAGCGCCTCTTCCACAAGGCTCGGGTATAGCCGGGACGATGCCTTCGTCCGGCAGGGAAAGGCGGCATAAAGCACATACGTCCCTACGGGGGCAAGAGTTTTCCTGCCTCGGAACGCTTCCGTGCGAGCGACAGCCTGCTTTCCCGCCTATTTGTCCAAGCGATGGGTGCGCTCAGGGGCGGAGCAGATGGGCCGGCAGGGTGAGGCCAAGATCGTCGGGCACCGCCCAATGCTCTTCCTCGACCATGATCGGCACGAAGCCCGCAGCCTTGTAGGTGGGGAGCGCATTGGGGTGATCGGCCGTGCAGGTATTGACCCGCATGACCCGCGTAACCTTGCGCCAGCCATGAGATATGGCAGCCGCCAGCAATTTGCGACCAAGCCCCTTGCCTTGCGCGCCTGGCACGAGCCCGAGATAGGACAGATAAGGGGTTTCCGGCTTGTGCATATCAAGCTCGAAAAAACCGGCCACGCCCTGCGGCCCCATCAGACGCCAGATTTCCGTATGGCGTGAAGCGATGATGCGATGAAGGGTGTCAGCAGGCATCATGTACCGCATCCACCAGCAATGCGGAGCGCCGATCAGACGGTAGAGCGCCAGATAATCATCCACATCCGGATGCCAGCGCTCGATGTGATAGCCTTCAGGCCAGCCGATATGGGCCGAAGGTGGCGGCCTGAGACGTTCGAGGAACGTCACCTCGACCGTGACTTCGGTCGTGGGACGCTCCGGAACCGTCTCAAGCCAGGGCTCCATGAGCCGTTCCCGCCGATCAGTTATCGTCGAGGAAGGAGCGCAGCTTGCGGCTGCGGCTCGGATGCTTGAGCTTGCGCAGCGCCTTCGCCTCGATCTGGCGGATACGCTCGCGGGTCACGTTGAACTGCTGTCCCACCTCTTCAAGCGTGTGATCGGTGTTCATGCCGATACCAAAGCGCATACGCAGCACACGCTCTTCACGCGGGGTGAGCGAGGCCAGAACGCGCGTGGTTGCTTCGCGCAGATTGGTCTGGATCGCGGCATCCAGCGGAATGACCGCCGTCTTGTCCTCGATGAAGTCACCAAGATGGCTGTCTTCCTCGTCACCGATCGGGGTTTCGAGAGAGATCGGCTCCTTGGCGATCTTCAGCACCTTGCGCACTTTCTCAAGCGGCATACCCAGCTTTTCGGCCAGTTCTTCAGGTGCGGGCTCACGTCCGATCTCGTGCAACATCTGGCGCGAGGTGCGCACGAGCTTGTTGATCGTCTCGATCATATGCACCGGAATACGAATGGTGCGGGCCTGATCGGCAATCGAGCGCGTAATAGCCTGACGGATCCACCATGTCGCATAGGTCGAGAACTTGTACCCACGACGGTACTCGAACTTGTCCACCGCTTTCATGAGGCCGATATTGCCTTCCTGGATCAGATCCAGGAATTGCAGGCCGCGATTGGTGTATTTCTTGGCAATGGAAATCACGAGACGCAGATTGGCCTCGATCATCTCCTTCTTGGCGCGCGTCGTATCGCGCTCGCCACGCGACACCACGGCATAGACGCGACGGAACTCACCGACCGGCAGACCGGTGCTGTGCGCCAGATCGGCCACCTGGTTACGCAGATCGATAATCTGCTCGGCGTAGCGCGTGGTAAAGTTCTTCCACGACTTGCCAGGCAGCGCCGAGACGGAGGCCAGCCAGTTGGGGTCGAGTTCGTAACCGCGATATTTCTGCAGGAAGTCATCGCGCGAGACGCGGCAACCCTCGGCCATACGCAGCATGCGACCTTCGAGATTGTTCAGGCGCTGGAACTGAACCTTGAGCTGGGTCACCAGCTCCTCGATACGGTTGTTGTGCAGATGGACCTGCTCGACCATCTTCACGAGTTCCATACGAAGCGTTTCGTATTCCTGCTCGGAAGAGCCGCTGGTCTCGGATCCGCTGGTCAGCGTTTCGATGCGACGCACCTGAAGCGCGCGCAGCGTGTCGTAAAGCGGTTCGATAGCCTCAAAATGTGCGAGGATCTCGGGCTTGAGCTTCTCTTCGAGAGCTGAAAGCGACAGGCCGGAGCTTTCCGGGTCGCCACCTTCCTCGTTTGCCGGCTCCTCGTCGAGATTGTCCTCGTTCTCTTCGGCGTTTTCGCTCTCGGCGGCTTCCTCTTCAGAGGGGCCTCCCTGCATGGCTTCAAGATCGACGATGTCGCGCAGCAACATCTCGCCTTCCTTGAGCTTGTCGTGCCAGGAGATAATGGCGCGGAAGGTCAACGGGCTTTCGCACAGCCCGCCAATCATCTCATCGCGGCCCGCCTCGATCCGCTTGGCAATGGCGATTTCGCCCTCGCGTGACAGCAGCTCGACCGAGCCCATCTCGCGTAGATACATGCGCACCGGATCATCTGTACGACCGGCGCTTTCGCTCACATTACCAGTAGGAGATTCTTCGGACTCCTCGGCCTCTTCCTTTTCCTCGGATTTCTCCTCGGCTTCGTCAGAGTCCTCGTTTTCCTCATTCTCGACGACCTGGATCCCCATCTCGGAGAAGATCGCCATGATGTCCTCGATCTGCTCGGAGGACATCTGATCCTGCGGCAGGACAGCGTTCAGCTCGTCAAACGTGATGTGACCGCGCTCGCGTCCCTTGGCGATGAGCCGCTTGACGGCACCGGACTGCGTGTCGAGGACATTGGTATCGCCGTCCTGGTCCTGCGCGTTCCGCTCCGTTCCCGTGGCCGCTTTCGTCGCCATACCCTACTCCCTGCTCCCGCACGCCCTATCGAACGCCGCACTTAAAACCAGCCATGAAAGAAACGCGCTTGGCCAGCGCTCTGCAATCACAGAACGCCGCCCCACCCGTCAGCCTGAGGCCGACCTGTCTTTCATTTGCGATCCACCAGCGCGAGCGCCAGCAATTTCGGCATCGTGCAGGTGGGCGATACGGGCCACGAAGTCAAGGGCCGGGGGCGCTCTTTTCGCGTTACGAAACCTGCATCGTCAATCTGCGTCATCGCCCTCTTCGCCGCGGCGCAGGCGCTCGAGCACCTGCAGCCTCACGAGTAGTGACTGGGGCAGTCCATCTCGCGCCGCTGGATCTGCGAGAGCCGCAAGGGTGTCGCGCTCCACCTCTCTCTTAAACATCGGGAAATTTACGAAGCCGAAAAAATGCCACCATTGCTGAAGCGGGGCCTGATTGAAAAGTCCGCCCGTTTCGGCTTGCGCAGAGGGCACAACGCCCCGCGCAATCAGTTGCCGGGCCTCATCGCCCAGCCCCTCATGATCGAGCGCCGCAAGGGCATTCTGTTCTGTCAGGAGGTCCGGCGAACCGATTTCGGCAAACCAGTCGAGAATCGTGTCGCGGATCTCATCGAGCGGATGGAGCAGATCGAGGCGGCCATAGGGGTCTTCGATCTGCGGCAGAATGGACGGGTGGCGCAGCACCAGAACCGTCAGCACCCGCAGACGCTCTCCAGCCCCGTCCCCTACAGCAATATTGCGCACCCGGCTCTTGCCGGAATCCGGCCGTGAAGGCCCACCCCGCCCCTTGCCCCGACGTGACGATGCAAAGAACCGCTCCATCAGGGCGCGCCGGTACTCAGCGGCAAGGTCCTTGTCCGCCACCAGTGCGGCAGAGGCCTCCAGCCGCTTTTTCAGCGCTGCACGCTGCTCGGGCACATCCTGCTTCACACCGGCCTGCATGAGCTGGAACAGCTCGTCCGCGAGAGAGGTTGCTCCATCAAGCACCTGACGCATGGCTTGAGGGCCGTCGCGTCTGATCAGACTGTCCGGGTCATCCTTGGGGTCGAGGCGGCAGAATTGCAGACTGCGCTCCGGTGTCAGAAGAGGCAGGGCCAACTCAGCCACACGAAGCGCCGCCCGCGCCCCGGCAGCATCGCCATCAAGGCACAGGATGGGATGCGAGGCCTCGCGCCACAGAAGCTCGAGTTGTTCAACACCCATCGCCGTGCCGAGCGGCGCAACCGCCGCCTCGAACCCGGCCTGTGCGAGGGCGATCACATCCATATAGCCCTCAGCCACAACCAGCTTCTGTGCCGGATCGCGCAAGGCATTACGGGCCTGATCGAGATTGTAGAGTGCGCGCCGCTTCGAGAACAACGCCGTCTCGGGGCCATTCACATATTTAGGCTGAGCATCGCCAAGAGTGCGTCCACCGAATGAGATCAGCCTGCCCCGCCGGTCGCGGATAGGGAACATGACACGCGAAAAGAACAGCTCGCCTCGCGGTGCGCCATGTTCATCTACACGCATCAGCCCGGCCTGCAAAAGCTGCTCGGCCGTAATATCCTGCCCGCGCAATGCCTGAAGCAGCGCCCCCCGTTCCTCGCCCGCCCAGCCAAGGCCAAAGCGCTCAATCGTTGCCTCGGTCAGGCCGCGTCGCCTGAGATAGGACAGTGCCTGACGCCCTTCAGGCGCATAGAGCGCCTGGCGATAGACGTTCTGTACAGCCTCGAGCACATCGCCAAGAGATCGCGCCTCGCGCGATCGGGCCTCCTGCCGGGGGTCCTGCCGGGGCATGTCGAGCCCGGCTTCATTCGCCAGCTGCTCGACAGCCTCCGGAAAGCTGCGTCCCTCGCTTTGCATGACGAAGGAGATCACATCGCCATGCACGCCGCAGCCAAAGCAATGGAAGTGATCGTCATAGACATAGAAGGATGGCGTCTTTTCCCCATGGAAGGGGCAACATGCCTTCCAGTTGCGGCCTGAACGGCTGAGCTTGGTGCGGCGCCCGATCACCGCTGCAATCGGGGTGCGGGCACGCAGCTCGTCCAGAAAACCGGGATCGAACGCCATCGTTCAGCCTGCCTTCAGGACAGACGGGCTTTGACGACAGGATTGACGCGACCCATATCGAGGGCGCTGCCAAACTTGGCCTTGAGCACGCCCATGACCTTGCCCATCTCCTTCATGCTGGTCGCACCAGCCTCGGCAATCGCCGCGTCGATCTCGGCATTGAGGGTTACCTCGTCCATCTCGGGCGGGAGATAGGTCTTGATCGTCTCGATTTCGGCTTCTTCCTTTTCCGCCAGTTCGGGACGACCGCCTTCGCGATACATCGTGGCGGACTCGGTGCGCGACTTGATCATGCTGCGCAGCATCGGGAGGATGTCCTCGTCATCGACTTCCTTGCCATTGGCACGCGCTGCAACATCCAGATCCTTGATACGGGCCGTGATGCCACGAATCTGGGCCACGCGATCCATTTCCTTGGCCTTCATGGCGGTCTTGAGATCGGCGGAGATCTGTTCTCTCAGGGACATTGTCTCATTCCTTTTTCGGATCACGCCACATGATTTCGGGAATATTTTTCCCACATATCAGGCAACGCATGTGAGTGGGAAAAAACTTCCCAATCTCGTCTCAAGGGCTTATCTAGCACCAACCACGCGAGCGTCCGAGTGGAAAAGGACGCAAGGGAGACGGGTATGGATATCGACGAGATCATCGAGAAGGCCGGTGGCGCCGAGGCGCTGGCGAGCCTGACCGGCGTTGGCACCGAGGCCATTCGCAAATGGCGCCAGTCGCGTGCCATTCCCGGCAAGCACTGGGCCGCATTGCTGCGCCTGCCCGGCATTTCCCTTTCGGACCTCGATCCGCAGACGCCTCAGGAGGAAACCCCGACAATGACAGAGACCTGCCCTGACGGCGCGAATGCCGCCCTCGTTCTCGCTGATGGCACCGTTCTGTGGGGCGTCGGCTTTGGCGCCCATACGGATGGCGCAGCCATTGGCGAGCTCTGCTTCAATACCGGCATGACCGGCTATCAGGAGACGCTCACCGACCCGTCCTTCGCCGGGCAGATCGTGACCTTCACCTTCCCCCATATCGGCAATGTCGGCACGAACGCCGAGGATGACGAGGCCCAGCGCGTGGCCGCACGTGGCGTGGTGGTGAAGGAAGACGTTACCCTGCCCGCCAACTGGCGCTCGACCCAGAAGCTCGCGCAGTGGATGATCGGCCAGAACCTGCCTGGCATTGCCGGCATCGACACACGCCTGATCACCCGCCGCCTGCGCGATGGCGGCCCGCAGACTGCCGTGCTCGCCTTCCCGAAGAATGGCCAGTTCGACCTCGCCGCCCTGCGCGCCCAGGCCGTTTCATGGCCCGGCCTTGAAGGCATGGATCTGGCAAAGGATGTGACCTGCGCCCAGAGCTATAGCTGGGATCTGGGCGTGTGGCAGAAGCCCGCTGCCGAGCGCAGCACGCGCCGCCGTGTGGTCGCTGTCGATTATGGCGCCAAGCGCAACATCCTGCGCTGCCTCGTGACCGCAGGCTGTGATGTGACGGTGGTGCCTGCCACCGCAACGGCCGAGGAAATCCTGCGCCACAATCCTGAGGGCGTGTTTCTCTCCAACGGCCCCGGCGACCCGGCGGCAACCGGCGTTTATGCGGTGCCCGCCATCAAGGGCGTGCTGGATGCCAATATCCCGGTCTTTGGCATCTGCCTCGGTCACCAGCTTCTGGCGCAGGCACTTGGAGCAAAGACCTTCAAGCTGGAGCGCGGCCATCGCGGCGCGAACCAGCCGGTCAAGGACCTCGCCTCGGGCCGCGTGGAGATTACGAGCCAGAATCACGGCTTTGCAGTGGATGACAAATCCCTGCCCGAGGACGTGATCATCACCCATACCAGCCTGTTCGATGGCTCGAATGAGGGTATCCGCAGCACGAAGCTCGATGCCTTCTCGGTTCAGTATCACCCCGAGGCCAGCCCCGGCCCGTCGGATTCATTCTATCTCTTCGAGCGTTTCGTCGCGCTCATGGACAAGAAGGCAGCCTGATCCATGCCGAAACGTACAGATATCTCGTCGATCCTCATCATCGGCGCTGGCCCTATCGTGATCGGTCAGGCCTGTGAATTCGATTACTCCGGCACGCAGGCCTGCAAGGCGCTGAAGGAGGAAGGCTATCGCGTCATCCTCATCAACTCCAACCCGGCCACCATCATGACCGATCCGGGTCTGGCCGATGCCACCTATGTCGAGCCGATCACCCCGGAATTCGTCGAGCGCATCATCCTCAAGGAAAAGCCTGACGCGGTTCTGCCGACAATGGGTGGCCAGACGGCGCTCAACGCCGCCATGGCGCTCGACAAGTCGGGCTTCCTCAAGAAGCATAATGTCGAGCTGATCGGCGCCAATGCTGAAGTCATCGACCGCGCCGAGGACCGTCAGAAATTCCGCGAGGCCATGGACGAAATCGGCGTGGAATCCCCGCGCAGCACCATCGCCCACACGCTCGAAGAAGCCCGCGCGGCGCTGGAATCAGTGGGCCTGCCCGCCATTATCCGCCCTTCCTTCACCATGGGCGGCGCCGGTGGCGGCATTGCCTATAACCGTGAGGAATTCGACCAGATCGTGGCCGGCGGTCTCGATGCCTCCCCCACCACCGAGGTTCTGATCGAGGAATCCGTGCTGGGCTGGAAGGAATTCGAGATGGAAGTCGTCCGCGACAAGGCGGATAACTGCATCATCGTCTGCTCCATCGAGAATATCGACCCGATGGGCGTGCATACGGGTGACTCCATCACCGTTGCCCCGGCCCTGACGCTGACCGACAAGGAGTATCAGAAGCTCCGCGATATCTCGATCGCCTGTCTGCGCAAGATCGGTGTCGAAACCGGCGGGTCGAACGTGCAGTTCGGCATCAACCCCGATGATGGGCGTATTGTCGTCATCGAGATGAATCCGCGCGTGTCACGCTCTTCCGCGCTGGCCTCCAAGGCAACGGGTTTCCCCATTGCCAAGATCGCAGCCAAGCTGGCTGTGGGCTACACGCTGGACGAACTCGCCAACGACATTACCGGCACGACGCCTGCCAGCTTCGAGCCGACCATCGACTACGTTGTCGTGAAGATCCCGCGCTTCACCTTCGAGAAATTCCCCGGTGCCCCCGCCCTGCTCTCGACCTCGATGAAGTCGGTGGGTGAAGCCATGTCGGTTGGCCGTTCCTTCGCCGAGGCCCTGCAGAAGGGTCTGCGCTCGATGGAAACCGGGCTGACGGGCCTCGATCCTGTCGAAGCGCCGGGCGATGGCTCGCTCGATGCCTATCGCGCTGCGCTTTCCGAGCCGCGCCCCGAACGTATTCTCATGGCCGCACAGGCCATGCGCGCCGGACTTTCGCTTGAGGACATCAACGCCGCCTGCCGTTTCGAGCCGTGGTTCCTGCGCCAGCTCCACGACATCGTGGTGTCAGAAAACGAGATTGCCGCCAATGGCCTGCCGCAGGATGCTCGCAATCTGCGCCGCATCAAGGCGCAGGGCTTCTCCGACCGCCAGCTTGCCCGCTTGACGGGACAGAGCGTCGAGGAAGTGACGACATTCCGCCTCAAGCTCGCTGTGACGCCCGCCTATAAGCGCATCGATACCTGCGCGGGCGAGTTTGCTTCTGACACGCCTTACCTCTACTCGACCTATGAAGGCGGGTTCGGTGTGCCGGAATGCGAAAGCCGTCCGACGGACCGCAAGAAGATCGTGATCCTCGGTGGCGGTCCCAACCGTATCGGTCAGGGTATCGAATTCGATTATTGCTGCGTTCATGCCGCCTATGCGCTGCGTGAGGCCGGGTTCGAGACCATCATGGTCAACTGCAACCCCGAGACCGTCTCGACCGATTACGACACTTCCGATCGTCTCTATTTCGAGCCGCTGACCGATGAGGATGTGATCTCTCTCATCCGCACCGAGCAGGCTGGTGGCGAGATTCTGGGCTGCATCGTGCAATATGGCGGCCAGACCCCGCTGAAGCTGTCCCGTGCGCTGGAAGCCGCCGGCATCCCGCTGCTCGGCACCCCGGCTGACGCCATTGACCGTGCGGAAGACCGCGAGCGCTTCCAGGCCCTGCTGCGCAAGCTCGGCCTGCGCCAGCCCGAGAACGGCATTGCCCGCACCCCGGGTGAGGCCGAGGGCGTCGCTGAAAAGGTTGGTTACCCTGTCGTGGTTCGTCCGTCCTATGTGCTGGGTGGCCGCGCGATGGAGATCGTTTACGACCCGGCAGGGCTGCAGCGTTACCTGCGCTCCACCCTCCTGCTGGCGGGTGCCGAAGTCGCCAATGGCCCGATCCTGCTCGATCGCTATCTGAACGACGCCATCGAAGCCGATGTGGACTGCATCTGCGACGGTCAGGATGTCTATGTTGCAGGCGTGATGGAGCATATCGAGGAAGCCGGCATCCATTCCGGTGACTCTGCCTGCTCGCTGCCGCCTTATACACTCTCACCGGCTATCGTGACCGAGCTGAAAGCCCAGACCGAAGCCATGGCCCGTGAGCTTGGCATTGTGGGCCTGATGAACGTGCAATACGCCATCAAGGATCAGGAAGTCTTCGTGCTCGAGGTGAACCCGCGCGCCTCGCGTACGGTGCCCTTCGTTGCCAAGGCGACCGGCGTGCCGGTGGCCAAGATCGGGGCCTGCGTGATGGCAGGGGCCAAACTCTCGAGCTTCAAGCTCGATGGCGACGCCATCTCTCCGCACGTGGCTGTCAAGGAAGCTGTCTTCCCGTTCCATCGCTTTGCCGATACCGACACCATTCTCGGTCCGGAAATGCGCTCCACGGGTGAGGTTATCGGTCTCGACAGCAGCTTCGAGCGCGCTTTTGCGAAGTCGCAGCTTGGTGCCGGGGTGGTTCTGCCCCAGTCGGGTGCGGTGCTTCTTTCGGTGCGCGACGGTCACAAGACGCAGGTTCAGGCACTTGGACGCAAGCTGATCGAAATGGGTTTCAGCATTCTCGCCACACGCGGCACGGCTGCCCGCCTTGAAGAGGCAGGCATTCCCGTCAAGCGCGTGAACAAGGTGCTGGAAGGCCGCCCGAACTGCGTGGACGCCATCCGCTCGGGTGACGTGCAGCTGGTCATCAACACGGCGCAGGGCGCCCAGGCCGTGCGCGACAGCTTCGATATCCGTCGCTCCTCGCTGCTTGGCGGTGTGCCGCATTTCACCACCCTTGCCGGGGCACGTGCGGCGATCTATGCCATTTCGGCCATCAAGGATGGCGGGCTGGATGTGGCGCCCCTCCAATCCTACTTCAAACGCGCTTTCTGAGACCACGGGGCTTTGTCCTTTTCCCCTGCCCGGCTGTTTCAAGCCGGGTGGGGGGTTTGACGAGGCTCTGCCTCACGCTCCGGTGTAGCGGGACATCGATCTTGGAACAGCGGGACATTGGAGTTGGAACCCTTTTTGACCACTCCGTTCGAGACAATCGCCCACATTCCAAGCCCGATCAAACACCCCTTCAAACGCTGTCTAAGGGTGCTTTAGACACCGCGTCCTGCGCGGCTCCATCGCCCTCTTTCGACTAGGCAACGGGGCTCTCTGGTGTTACTCGCCATGGAAAAGCTGGGATGAGGGGGAAGTCGGTTGGTGGTAGTCCGAAGCGCATTTCGACATCGTGACATCTAAGCCTCGCGCCGACCAGGTCTATGTGGATCTCCTGCAGAAGATCGCCGGTCGCCACCTCCCGCGCACGAGCAGAGAGCTCATTAGCCAAAGATCGTTCAAGAGCTGCTGAAAGCATCGCCTGCTGTTTTTGGCTTTGTTCGACGAGAGTAAGGGCCTGCTGTCCTGCGTCCAAGCGGTTACGTTGTGCCTGCAAACGCGCACGGATCACCGTTCCACCCCAGGTGAGGAACCCTCCGATAATGGCACCTCCTGGGCCGCTCCATGTTTCCCACAGGGACGCGATGTTGATCATGAGCGGACGACGCTCCTGGTGAGCTCGGCACTGTTGTCGCCAAAACGCACGATCCACGCTGGTGAGCGGCAGGTCATAGCTGATTGCCTTTAGCTTGCCGGTTTAGCGGGGAGGACAGTGTTTGACGTGTCCGTTCCATCCGCAATGGCCGTGAAATTGCCCGCGATCTGAGCAGGCAGATATGGCAGGATTGATTGGAACAGAGTTGTCCAGTCCACCGTTCAGGTCTCCAAATATAAAAAAACTGCCCGGAGGCGGCGATGTATCTGCATCAGCGCGAATGTCATTTGCTGGCGGCGATATTCCCGGCACTCAGCCATTTGGCAGCCGATGCGCTCCAATGAACCTCGACGCCAGCCACTGAATTGAGCGTGCAATCCATGCAGTAAGCGCGCTGGCCCTCGGTGCCACTGGTTGGGAGTGATGCGAGCGTATAGGACGGAACAGGCTGTCCGGTGACGGGCTGATAATAGCCAAACGCCGTATTCGGCCCGATAGCGCCTTGGGTGTTGCTGCTCAGGTCGTTGTCCTGACCGATACGGGCAACGCTCGCTGTAGGAATAGTGCAGGAGCCGTTTGCGGTCGTACCCGCGTAAACGCCGTATTCCTGCGTTG
>NZ_UEGO01000001.1 GCF_900465345.1 Asaia bogorensis
GACGTCTGTAGTTCTTTCGAAAAAGAATAAATCAGTCAGCACTCTCATCATCAGAACCACTGGTTCAGACAACACCAAAGCGCCGCCAACATATCCCTTCCATAACCTATTCAATTTTCAAAGAACCCTACCTAACCCACTGATCTTACTCAGTCTTCCAGGCAGTCACCGCGGCGTGTTCCGCTGCGGTGAACGGGCTTTTAGACCCCACACCCATCACCGTCAACACATAATTTCAAAAAAATGACACCCATCTCAAAAAACCGAGACCACGTTTGCCAGCCGATACGCAAAACGGGAGGCCGAAGCCTCCCGTCTGTCGTGTCATGAAGAACGCCCGTATCTAGATGAGATTGGCCGCCTCATACGCCTTGAACCAGGCCACGAAATGCTTCACCCCTTCCTCCAGCGACACCACGGGCCGCCAGCCCGTCAGCTTTGTCATTTCCTCATGAGAGGACCATGTTGCCTCAACATCCGACAACGGGCGACGCTTTGCCTTGATAACTGCCTTGCGCCCAAGTTCCTGCTCAAGCAACGCAACAAGGCGACTGACGGCTGTCGGTGAATCACTTCCCAGGTTGAAAAGACGCGAAACGCCTTTCTCTGGCTCATTGTCCAGAGCGGCAAGCACGCCAGAGACAATATCGTCGATATAGGTGAAGTCGCGCGCCAGCCCCTCACCTTCATACAAGGTAAGCGGTTCGCCTGCCGTTATGGCGCGGGCAAATTTGTAATAGGCCATATCCGGGCGCCCCCACGGACCATAGGCTGTGAAGAAACGCAGTCCGGTCTGTTTCAGGCCATAGAGATGGGCGTAGGCATGGGCCGTCAGCTCACCGGCGCGCTTGGTCACCGCGTAGAATGATCCGGGACGATCAACGGGATCGCTCTCGCGAAAAGGCATCGTTTCGTTGAGCCCATAGACTGACGATGATGAGGCATAAACGATGTGGCGCAAATCAGGCAGGTGACGCGCCGCCTCAAGCAGCACGACATGTCCCATCATATTGGACGTCACGTAGGCGCATGGATCGGCCAGCGAATAGCGCACCCCTGCCTGAGCGGCCAAATGCACGATATGCGTAATGCCCGGATGTGCCGTGAGGACCGCCTCAACATCCTCACGGCGGCTTAGATCACCCTTATGGAAAACAAAACCATTCTGGCCGGCAAGCTGCGCCAGACGATCCTGTTTGAGCTGCACACTATAATAAGCGTTCAGCGAGTCGAACCCGATCACCTCGTGTCCCTGGCTCAGGAGCTGGGCGGCCACGTGATAGCCGACAAAGCCTGCTGCCCCGGTCAGGAAAACCCTCATGACGTTCAGTGCGCCACTGGGAGTGCCTTGGACGATACGAGATCGCCCACGACAATATTGTTCTTTTCCATTGTGCCTGCCGCCACTTCAAGAACAGCGGCAGAGTCACCCTGCCCGACCAGACGACGTTCGCTGAACGGTACAGTCTTTTCAGTAATGGCCTGAATGCGGCCATCCGTCCCGATAAAGACGATATCGAGCGACGGTGCCGTATCACGCATCCACATGGCAGCCGCCTCGGGGGGGCTGAACAGGAAGAGCATCCCTGTATTTTCCGCGATACTCTGACGCGACGATTCCCCGGCTTCCTTCTGCTTTTCTGTCCGGGCGACCTCAACAGTGAAATCATGGCGACCGTTGTGGCGGTCGGTGATCGTCAGGGGCACTTTGTCGAGAGGCTTTTGGGCGCCTGCCTGGGCTTCATGCTGACTGTCCCCCGCGACTGCACTGGACGAGATCGGTGCGCCAGCCAGAGCAGTGGCGGCAAGGACCAGACTGGTCAGAAGCGCACGGCTCCGCAAATTCCTGTTCATGTCTGCGCTCCCGGTTGTTCAGGCGAGGTAAGGATTATTCTGCCGCTCTTCGCCAATCATGGTTGGCAAACCATGCCCCGGCAGAACAATGAAATCGTCAGGCAGGGAGAGCAATGTACGCTTGATCCCTGCAATCAGACTCTCATGGTCGCCATAAGCGAAATCCGACCGACCAACAACACCACGGAACAACGTATCGCCCACAATGGCCAGTTTATCGGCTCGACTTATATAGATGACATGACCGGGCGTATGGCCCGGACAATGCGCGACTTCAAACGTGCCGGTGGGAAGCTCGATGACCTCACCATCAACCACAAACCGGTCGGGATGAGCATTTTGCAGGTCATACAACCCGAAGGCCTGGGCCTGATCCTCCACCGTTTCGAGCAGAAAGGCATCGCGCCGGTCAGGACCGATCATCGCAACCGGGGTTGATTGACGTTTTTCAAGGCCCGCACGCAGGGCGTCCGCCCCACCAACATGGTCGAAATGCCCGTGAGTCAGCAGAATGGCATCAACAGTCATGCCCTCAAGCAGCTGCAAAATCTCAGGCGCGTCACCTCCTGGATCGACAACGACCGCGCGGCCCGTATCGGGATCTTCGAGCACGGTACAATTCTGACGCAGTGGCGTTACCTTGACGGTGCGGGCACGCAAATCCGGCTCTTCCTCTTCTTGATCGTGACGCATTCCGGAAGAATGGGGCCGCCTGAGAGGCAGAAAAATCCCGGAAGCGTTGCTGTGCGGACCATGATGCGCAAAGGCTTCATGGCCGCGATACCGCGCAGGGGCCATTCATTCAAGCAATCATATAACATGCAAAGGGCGGGGCAGGATTGACCGGGCCTCCTGGTCGCATCAGAGTCCGCCCAGTCCGGCGCAGCGCAATCTGCCCGGAATTACGAGGTTATCAGGAGACGATCATGAGCCGAATCATCCGCACAGAGCCTAATCCCGTCATGTCCAAAGCCGTCGAATATCACGGCTTCGTTTTCACGCAGGGCGTCGTGGCCCGTAATCTCGATGCCGATTTCGATGCCCAGACTTCCGATGTGCTCGAACAGCTGGATGTTCTGCTTGAGCAGCATGGCACGGACAACACCCGCATTCTGCAGGCACAGATCTGGCTGAAGGACATCAGCGATCGCGATGCACTCAACAAGCAGTGGACGGCCTGGCTGCCGAAAGACTCAGCCCCGGCGCGGGCCTGCGTTCAGGCGATTCTGGCCGATCCGCGTATGCTCGTGGAAATTATGCTGATCACAACAAAGTAAGGCTTATTGAATTTTCCCCGGGTCGACACATTTTATCTCGGGGAAAGTTCATAAAATCGCCATGACTCCCCCTTACATGGGTTGCCAATCCAAGGTGAACACAGTTACCTAGATGCAACACACAACGGGCGGATATCGAATCAATGAACGTGGGACAGAAAAGTTGCCTCAGACTTCTCCGCAGGCCGTTTTTTTCGTCCCTGACCGCTTTGTCCCTTCTGGTAGGGTCGGCGGTTCTGGCCCCAAAAGCTGAAGCGCGCCAGAAGGCTGGTCACAAGGCTGTTATGCATTCTGCGCATAGCGCCCGACACACCTCAGCGCGTCACGTCGCACTTCGCCAGACACGCTTCACGACGCGGCGCCACCATTCCGGTGGTCACGTTATCCAGTGTGTTGCCTACGCCAAAGCCGCTTCTGATGTTGTGCTGAGCGGTAATGCCCGTGACTGGTGGGATAACTCTCGCGGCGTTTACGCCCGTGGCTCTGCCCCCGAACCAGGCTCGGTGCTGAATTTCCGCGCTATCCGCCGTATGCCCTATGGCCACGTGGCGGTCGTCCGTGCTGTAGAAGACAACCGCACGATCGTGATCGACCAGTCTCACTGGGCGCAGAACGGTGTTGCCAAGAACGTGCGCGTCATCGACGTTTCTCCCAATAACGACTGGTCTGCTGTGCGCGTGGCGCTCAACAGCAAGTCTGGTACCTACGGCAGCATCTACCCGACCTACGGGTTTATCTATGGTCGCCCTGATGACGGGGTGATGATGGCTAATAATACGCCGGCGCCTGCTCATCGTTCCACACGTTCGCATAACGTGACGACGGCAAGCTTCGCAGCTCTGCAACATCCGATGAACTCGACCGAAGTGGCAGAGGCCCCGGAAGATGCCTTCAGCGTGGAAGGCCCCAGCCGCAATCTGCGCTGATCAAGCCTGATCAGCTAATTCCCGCCAAGGCGGCCCGGAAACGGGTCGCCTTTTTTTATGGCCTGTCGCCCGCCTTGCAATCGTCACTCGGGACGAAGCGCCTGAGCCTATTGGCAGACGGGATTCAGGGGCGTGCTGAACGATGGTAGGGATGGCCCGCGCTGATCGCGCGCGCGCGGTAGATCTGCTCTGCCAGAAGCAATCGCACAATCATGTGGGGCCAGGTCATACGCCCAAAAGAGATACGGGCATCGGCCCGCTCGATAACGCTGGCCTCCAGCCCTTCAGCCCCGCCGATGACGAAGGAAACCTGCTTGCCGGTTGCAAGCCACGAATCGAGCATGGTGGAGAATTGCTGGGAGTCGGGTGAACTCCCCCCCTCATCCAGCGCAATCACGATCGTACCCTCGGGACAGGCCGCCAGAATCGCCGCCGCATCCTTGCGACGGATTTCCAGGGCACTGCCACGCGATTCGCCAATCTCGATCAGATCGACCCTGGGGCGGGTGCGTTCGACATAACGGTCGAACAGCTCCCGCTCCGGCCCTCTCTTGAGGCGACCGACCGCCACAATCCTGATCATGCGTAATCAGAGATCCGTCATGTCGGCTTCATCGCTGGCAGTATCGTCGAGGTCCTTGCCCCACATACGCTCGAGCGCATAGAGCGCGCGGCTCTCGGGCTTGAACAGATGCACAACGATGTCACCGGTATCGAGCAGAACCCAATCGGTTCCGTTCGCACCTTCGATGGTGATGCGCTTGATGCCGATCTCGTTCAGCTTGTCTTCAATATGCGTGGCCATGGCGGCAATCTGCCTGTCGGCAATACCTGTGGCGACCACCATATGGTCAGCAAAACTGGCACGCCCCCGCAGGTCGAGCGTCACGATATCCTCGGCCTTGTCTTCATCAAGGCTTGCCGTGATGAGTGCCAGCGCCTTTTCAACCAGTTCCGGCTCAGCACCGGTGCGCGGTGCAGCGCCGCGGGTCTTGCGCGGGCCTGCAGCGGCGGCCTTCTTGCGCGGCGTGCCGGCGGTCTTCATGGTGGCAGTGGCCTCGCCCGAAGCGGGCTGGGTCTTGGTCTCACCAGCGGACGCGCGGGTGCGACGGGCTGGGGTGGGCGTCTCGTCGGACGGTTTTCTGGCGATGGCTCGACACTCCGGTCAATACATTAGAGAGAGAGCGAGGCGGGATAATTGCCGGAATCCCTCAACGCTGTCGCTGATATACCGTTTTGCGGCGCCGGAAGAAAAGCCCAGACACCACCTTTAGAGCGCGACATGATCGGCCCACGTCGTGGAGGCACGCGCATATGGCTGAGCGCGTGGGTGGCCTGGCCTGAAAGCGCCGTGCGATTGCTGCCCGGTCTCGGCACGACTGCCATGGGAACATGCAGGGCAAGATCGCGCCAGCGACGCCATCGTGTGAGCGTCGCCAGACTGTCCGCTCCCATCAGCCAGACGAAGCGCGCCCTTGGAAAACGCAGCCTCAGCAGCGCAATCGTCTCGACGGTATAACGCTTGTTCAGCCGTGCCTCGATATCGGTGGCGATGATATGCCGACCGTCAGCCAGGGCACGGGCCGAGTCGAGGCGATTTTCGAACGGCGCCATGCCTCGCCTTGGCTTGAGCGGATTACCCGGCGAAACCATGAGCCAGACCTGATCGAGGCGCAGATGGGTCAGGGCGTAGCGTGCGAGTTGCAGATGACCAGCATGGGCCGGATTGAACGACCCACCGAGCAGCCCGATCGACACCGCACGATTATCGCCATATTTCGGAATTTCCACCACGTCAGGGGCGGGTCTGCCCGGTGCCTCGGACCTCATAACGGAAGGTCGTAAGCTGTTCGAGCCCGACGGGGCCTCGGGCATGGATCTTGCCCGTGGCAATACCGATCTCGGCCCCGAACCCGAATTCTCCGCCATCGCAGAACTGGGTCGAGGCGTTCCACATCACCACGGCGCTATCCGTCCCATTCAGGAAGCGTTCGGCAACCTCTGCATTTTCAGTGATGATCGCTTCCGTATGACCGCTGCCATAACGCGCGATATGGGCAAGTGCCGAATCGATATTCTCGACGACCGCCACGGAGAGACGCGCATCGAGCCATTCCGTCGCAAAGTCATCCGACGTGGCGGGTTCAAGATCATGCACGATATGACGCGCTGTCTCGTCACCCAGAATGGCGCAGCCCAGCGCATGCAGATCCTGCACCAGCGCAGGTAACAGGGCCTCGGCAATTGCGTGGTCGATCAGCAGGGTCTCGGTCGCACCGCAAATACCGGTACGCCGCATCTTGGCATTGGCGAGTATCTCACGCGCCATCGCGAAGTCGGCATCCTTGTGGATATAGGTGTGACACAGCCCATCGGCATGAGCGAGAACCGGTACGCGGGCCTCGCGCTGCACCCGCTCGACAAGCGATTTACCACCGCGCGGAATGATCATGTCAATTTCACCGGCAGCTGTCAGCATGGCGGCGACATGCGCCCGATCAGCATCGGGGACGATCTGCACGCAGTCACGCGGCAGACCCGCCTTCTCCAGTCCTTCCTGGATGCAGGACTGGATGCACCGTGCTGAATGAAGGCTCTCGGAGCCGCCACGCAAGATGACGGCATTGCCGGATTTGATGCACAGGCCCGCAGCGTCAGCCCCCACATTGGGGCGGCTTTCATAGATCATGCCAATGACACCAAGCGGAGTCGCCACACGGCGGATGTTCAGGCCGTTGGGACGTGTCCAGTCACACAGCACCCTGCCAACCGGATCCGGCAAAAGCGCAATCGATTCGAGGCCCTTTGCCATGGACTCGATCCGTGCAGGCGTCAGCGTCAGCCGGTCGATGAAGGCAGCGCTTGCCTTGGAGGAGGCGACATCGCGTGCATTGGCCACAAGAATATCAGGCGCATGCTCACGCAGTGACGCTGCGGCGGCACGCAAGGCCTCGTTGCGCTGGCTTTCCGGAGCAATGGCGAGAAGACGGGCCGCTGCGCGCGCTGGTCCGGTCAGGGCCTTGAAATCGGACACGGTCGTAGCAGCTTCCATCATTCATTCTCCTGTCTGCCTTGCGGCATCTGGCCCGGCCGAACCCGAAAACGGCCCAAAGGGCGATCAGCTATGTATCATGCCTGCGCTGCTTGAAAAGATCGGCCCAGGGCAAGGGTCGCGGCAACGTTGCGCGCGCAGCGCCTCAACGCATGCTCTGCCTCGCTGAATGCCTCTTCCAGAGTGCAGGGGCGCTCAAGACAGCTGAAAACGGCGTCAAAGCCTGTTGCAAGCAGATCGTCATGTCCTGCACCCAGTGTACCCGCAAAGGCTATCACCGGTTTGCCTGCCTTTTTCGCCAGCGTGGCGATTGCCTGCGGTGCCTTGCCCTGCGCGGTCTGGCAATCCAGCCGCCCCTCACCGGTGATGACCAGATCCATCTGGCTCACGCGCGTATCCAGACCCAGAAGCCCCGCCACCGCCTCAGCCCCCGGAACGAGCCTCGCCCCGCACAGCCCGACCAGCCCCAGCGCCGCACCACCCGCGGCGCCCATACCTTCCACCGCCGTCAGATCGCGCCCGCATCGCAGTTCCACCAGACTCGCAAGGCGCGCCAGCGAGGCCTCCAGAAGCGGGATCATGGCGGGTGTTGCCCCCTTCTGAGGCCCGAATACGGCAACCGCGCCGGTCTCTCCCAGCAGGGGAGCCGTCACGTCGCACAAAATCTCGATACGACACTCTGCCAGCCGGGGATCGAGCCGGTCGTCATCCAGAGAGAACACCGCCCCGAGCGGTCCTCCTCCGTGAGGAATTTCCTGCCCGTGCAGATCGCGCAGCGAAACACCAAGCGCCTGTAAGAGACCCGCTCCGCCGTCGCAGGTTGCACTGCCGCCAAGCGCAAGAACCAGATGCCTGCACCCCATATCAAGGGCCGCGCTCATGAGTTCACCCACACCATAGGTGGTGGTGAACAGGGGTGAGCGCGATTCGAGCGGGGTTTGGGCGAGACCGGCGGCCTCGGCCAGTTCGATCAGTGCTGTCCGGCCATGATCGAGAACAGCGAAACGCGCCGAAACAGGCACACCGAGCGGGCCGCACACATCGCGGGTTTCAAGTCGGCCGCCCAATGTGCGGGCCATGATGGCAGCAGTTCCCTCGCCGCCATCCGCCATAGGAAAGGCATGATAGCGGGCATCCGGGTAGATTTCCCTGAAACCGCCGATAATCGCCTGAACCACGGCCTCGGCCGTCAGGCTCTCCTTGAAGGAGTCACAGGCAACGAGAATATCCATCAGCGCCTCCGGTAAGACGCCCTATCATTGCCTCAGGATCAGGCCGGTCAAGCCCTGATCCTGTCAAACCCGGATACTGTCAGACGTTGAAGCGGAACAGCAGAACGTCACCATCCTGCACCACATATTCCTTGCCTTCGATACGCAGCTTGCCCGCTTCCTTGGCACCGGACTCGCCGCCACAGGCAATGTAATCGTCATAGGCCACGGTCTCGCAGGCAATGAAGCCGCGCTCGAAATCGTTGTGAATGACCGCAGCCGCCTGAGGGGCCTTTGTGCCCTTGGTGATGGTCCAGGCGCGCGTCTCTTTCGGGCCGACCGTGAAATAGGTGCTCAGACCCAGCAGGCCGTAGCCGGCAGCAATCACACGATCCAGACCGGAATTGCTCAGCCCCAGCCCTTCGAGGAACTCGGCGCGCTCTTCCTGCGGCAGCTGGCTGACTTCCGCTTCGATCGCCGCAGACACCACCACCATGGCAGCGCCTTCGGCCTCTGCGCGCTTGCGCACGGCTTCGGAATGGCTGTTGCCGGTCGAAGCAGAGCCTTCCTCCACGTTGCAGACATAGAGCACCGGCTTGGTGGTCATGAGCTGCAGGCGGCGTGCTGTTTCTTCCTCACCCTTGGGTACGGCAGTACGGGCGGGCTTACCCTCGCGGAGGGCGGCCATGATGGGATCCATGATGGCGAGCTGCTGCTGCGCCTCACGATCATTGCCGCGCGCGCGCTTCTGCAAGGCCGTCTGACGCTTTTCGAGCGAGTCCAGATCGGCCAGCATCAGCTCGGTCTCGATGATCTCGGCATCGCGCACCGGGTCCACGCCACCTTCGACATGGGTGATGTCGTCATCCTCGAAGCAGCGCAGCACGTGGATGATGGCATCCACCTCACGGATATTGGCAAGGAACTGGTTGCCCAGACCCTCACCACGAGACGCGCCGCGCACGAGACCGGCAATATCGACGAATTCGAGGCTGGTCGGCAGGATCTTCTGCGACTTGCCGATACGCGCAAGATTGTCGAGGCGCGAATCAGGCACGGCGACGCGGCCCACATTCGGCTCAATGGTGCAGAAGGGATAATTTGCTGCCTGAGCTGCCGCCGTTTCGGTCAGCGCGTTGAACAGGGTGGATTTGCCCACATTGGGAAGCCCCACGATGCCACAATTGAAGCCCATCAGCGTTTCTCCCCGCACAGCATGGCGATTTTTGTCATTGTCGCTTCCGGTTCTCCCTTGGCCAGCAGGGGCGACGCCGCAGCCACGGCGTCGAGAAGCGTTTCGAGTTCTGTCTGTTCGGCCTTGGCGAAATCGCCCAGCACATGGCCTGTCACACGGTCCTTGTGACCGGGATGCCCGATGCCGAGACGCATGCGCTGATAATTCTGGTCACCCAGCATACGGTCCATGGAGCGCAGGCCATTATGGCCCGCCGCACCGCCACCGCGCTTGACCCTCACCTTGCAGAACGCAAGATCGAGCTCGTCATGAAACGCCGTGATATCGGAAACCGGAATCTTGAAGAACCGCGCAGCCTGCTGCACGCTCTCGCCGGACAAATTCATGTAAGTCATGGGCTTGAGCAGAAGAACCTTCTGTCCCTCGATGCTGCCCTCGGCCGTCTCTCCCTTGAAGCGCGAGCGCCAGGGAGAGAACCGGTAGTATTCGGCAATACGCTCGACAGCCATGAAGCCAATATTATGGCGCTGTCTGCGCATGCCGGGCTCGGGGTTACCGAGCCCGGTCCAGAGTAGCATTGCGGCCACCCTGAGCGGTCTTACTTCTTCTTCGCAGGAGCGGCGGCTTCAGCAGCGGCCTTCGCAGCGGCTTCAGCTTCCATCTCGGCATCCACCGTCGGCGGCGCGATGGTGGCGATGACGAAGTTCGGCAGCTGCAGAACCGGTGTCACGTTCTCGGTGCCGGTCAGGTCGTCCCAACGCACGTTGTCGTGGATGTCGAGCGTGCTCAGATCAACCGTGAAGCTGGACGGGATGTTGTCCACATCAGCCATGACGTCCACCGTGTGACGGACCAGGTTCAGCACGCCACCGCGCTTGATGCCAGGAGCCTTGTCTTCACCGGTCACGTGGATGGCGACGGTCACGTGGACCTTCTCGCCAGCAGCCAGACGCTGGAAATCGACATGGATCGGCGCATCGGTCACGGGGTGCAGCTGCACTTCACGCAGAAGAGCGCGCACGGTGCCACCTTCGAGCGGCAGTTCATACAGGCGCGAGCGCCAGCCACCACGGACCATTTCCTTGTGGATGATGCGCGGATCGATCTGGATCAGCGAGGCTTCCTGCTTGCCACCATACACAACACCCGGCACCAGACCGGCACGTCTCGTTGCGCGCGCTGCCCCCTTACCAGCCTTCGCGCGCGTAGAGACTTCGAGGGACGTCATATTTGTCACGGTATTCTCCCAAATTCATTGCACTCATGGCCTCCAGGGGTGCCTGAGTGATGGGGCGCCTTACCGGAATTGGGGGGGTAAAGCAATGTTCTTCGGGATTCGGGAGGGGGATTCTTCTCGGGGCTCTGCCCCAAAACCCGCGAAGGGGCACAGCCCCTTTGATCCCGACCCTTAATCAGACCGGGATGAAAAGGACTTGTCCCTTTCCGGGATGCGAGGCCGCGCCCCGCATCGCTCACTCGTAGGCGGTGAGCACCCAGCCATTCTCTGTCGGGTCGCAGTAAAGCGGCACGGCATTGGCGAGGCGGACATTGATAGGCAGGCTCATGGCGGCGCGCAGGGCGCGGAACAGGGCCCCATGCGCGACAATCAGAGGGATACCGCCCTGTTCGAGCGCATGATTGACTGCCCCCGCAGCACGGGTCTTGAGACCCTCGAATGTCTCGCAGCCTTCTGGCGTAAACTCGCCGGCGATCCATGGATCGTACCAGTCGCCCATAGGCTCACCTTCCATCACACCGAAGCAAACCTCTTCAAGGTCGCGATCCGTGCTGAGCGGCAGGGTGACGCCACTTGACATTGCAATGGCCTGCTGGGCAGCCATCGCCGTGTCATGGGCGCGCGTGAGCGGAGAAGACACGATCTGGCTGATAGGTGCTGCGCCATCGCGCCAATGCTGCGAGAGAGACGCACCAGCCTTGACGGCCTGTTCGCGACCCGTGGCATTCAGTGGGATGTCCGTGCGGCCCTGGGAGAGGTTTTGGGCGTTCCAGTCGGTCTGACCGTGGCGCAGATACCAGAAGGGGCGACGAAGCAGCATGAAAACCAGTCCTTAATCGAAGAGCGAGGAGACAGAGCTTTCATCTGCCACAGCACTCATGGCACGCGCCAGCAGATTGGCGGTGCTGATCTGCCTGATATTGGGTGAGGCTTCCATCGCCTCTGTCGCCGGAATACTGTCGGTCAGGGTGAGCATCCGGATGGGTGATGCCGTGATGCGCTCCACGGCCTGACCAGTCAGAACACCGTGGGTGACATAGGCCTCTACCCCGGCGGCACCATGATTGATGAGGGCCTGGGCCGCATTGCATAGCGAACCGCCGCTATCGACGATATCATCAACCAGAATACAGTAACGCCCGCTGACATCACCGATCACGTTCATGACTTCCGAAACGCCAGCGCGCTCACGCCGCTTGTCGATAATGGCCAGATCGGTGTTCAGACGCTGCGCCAGCTGACGCGCACGCACCACACCGCCCACATCGGGGGAGACGATCATCAGGTCTTCATTGGGATGGCGTGCATTGATGTCGCGCTTGAAAAGCGGGGCCGCGTAGAGGTTATCGACCGGGATATCGAAGAAACCCTGTATCTGCATGGCGTGCAGATCCATGGTCAGGATACGGTTGGCCCCGGCCTCGACCAGCAGATTGGCGACCAGTTTGGCGCTGATAGGGGTGCGCGGCCCCGATTTGCGATCCTGCCTAGCATAGCCGAAATAGGGCATGACAGCCGTGACGCGACGGGCCGACCCGCGACGCAGGGCGTCGAGCATGATCAGCAATTCCATCAGATTGTCGTTGGTGGGTGAGCAGGTGCTCTGGATCACGAACACGTCTTCACCGCGCACGTTTTCCTGGATTTCGACAAAGACCTCGGCATCGGCGAAGCGTCGTACAGACACCTTGCACAGCGGGAGACGCAATTCCTGAGCAACGGCACGCGCCAATGGCAGGTTACTGTTACAGGCGACGATCTTCATCGGGAAACGACTCCGGTCCGGGGCGGCAGCAAACGCGGCCTTCTAACAACGTCGGGCAAGGCTGTCATTAACTCATGGGCGCCCACTCCTGCTGATAGAGTGATTTTTACAGGGCTGTGACCGACGCCACTCATGTTCTGGGTATCAACCCGCTATGCGGGTTTCGTTCCTTGCCGCCGTAATACGATCTGAGGCCATCCCGGCTCCCAAACACATGCTCTACATTTATAGAAAACATGCGAATATATTTTGATTAATTTCGATGGTTTATCCAATAAGTATTGATTTTTGTGAATAATAACATATCAATACTCATGGAAATTGATCGCGATTTCATCTTCAAATCCAATTCCAGGAAAATTTCAGGACCGCATGTGAACTCGCGACCAAACGCTGATCACTCTCACCAATGAGCCGGATCGACATCCCGAAAGCCTGCCCCAACACTTTTGGCAGGACGCATATCATTCAGACCAAGCCATTGCTGGCGCATCATGACGCTGCTCTTCTGCGCCACAATTCACTCTACACCCCGGCAGGCGTCCTGATTACTGACTCGACTTATTGTTCGGGCGTCAATGTTCAGGGCAGTTTCGAACTTCAGATCCACGCGCCCCAAATCATCGCGATTGAGACAGAACGGGATAAATGCGAGCGCGGCGAGGTATTCCACGATTGCTTCTGGATTGGCTATTTTCACGATCATTTCGGCCACTTTCTGACCAGCACCCTCGCGCGTCTATGGGCTCTCGATGCTCATGCCTCACGCGCACAATGGTATATCGCCCCGACCTACACGCGGTCTCGCGACCATGATGGCTTCATCCTGCCTATACTGAATAGCCTGGGCATCGATCATTCACGCATCATCGCACCTCCGGAAAACACCTTGATTCGTGGGATCAGAATTGCCGAACCAGCCTTCGTGGAGAATGCGCATTGCTACCGTGAGTGGGGTCGCTTCATGCAGGCAATCGGCCAATCGTTTCTCAATCGGCACCAGAGGCATTCCGCATCACGCCCCGTCTTTCTTGCACGCAGCAAGGCATCGGCCACGACAAGACGTTATGATGGCGAGCACGAGCTGAGCGTGTTCCTCGCAAGCCTTGGCATCGAGATTGTCCATCCGCAGGAACTGCCTTTTGCAGAGCAGCTTGATCTATGGGCGTCTCACAGCATCTTTGTCGGATTTTCCGGATCGGCGTTCATGAATGCCGCGTTCTTTCAGGGAAAGACAGTCATCATCCTGAACCACGATGGCTATATTTTCGGCACACAGCGCATGATCGATACGATAGGTGGCCATCATGCTGTCTATCTCGATGTCAGTGCCTTCCTGAGTGTCACTGACAGTGAGCATCACCATTATCTCATCCGCGAACCCGCACGGCTTGCCGTCGAGATTGTACAAGCCTGCCGCCGAGCCGTCTGAACACAGACGGCGCGCGTTGTCAGTCTGAGGGAAGTCTCACGACTTTTCTGACGGCGGGCTGGCGCCGGCTGGCCCTCTTGGCGGCACGGAGGTCTTGTCAGCCCCACTCTGGTCAGGCGAGAGCGGCTGGTGATTGCGGCCTGAGTAATTGGTGATGATCTGATGCACGGCACCTGACGCCTCTGCGGCTACGACCATTGCGACATCACCCCATGCGCCATCAAGGGAATGGGCGTCGATATCGTGAAGCTGCGTGGCTGCGCCGGCTTCCTTGCCATCTGCCGCCACGGTGCGCCAGACGATCTCGATATGCTGAAGCGGGTGCCCTGTATTACCGGCAGGGCCGTCGCTCAGGGTCACGATGCACTCCACACTGTAATCAGCGGCCTTGGCATCGCGCTCCAGCTTGTCATGCTGGTCGGGAAAGCTGGCAACGAAGGCGCGGGCGAGTGCCACATTGCCATCGCCCGGAGCACCATGCACGCCCTTGAAGAACACCTTGGCAGGGCGGCGCTTGAGGCTATGCGGATCAGCCTGCATCATCGAGGCCTGAATGCCCGTCAGCACATTGGCAATCTGTGGCGCAGAACCGGCGGCAAGGGCTGAGAGTTGATCAGCCTGTCCCTGGGCCCAAACCGAGGCCGCGACCGGAGCCGCGTCCCAATGCCCCCGGGCCTCGCCATTGGGCATCATGATTTCGTAGTGCGGCGTGACCTGATCACCCTGCATGGTTGCCGACAGCCTGAGCCACCAGTCACCCGGCTTGGCAGGCTGCGCCACAGCCGGAAGCGATTGGTCAACCAGTTGCGCCGCGACGTCCTTCGCCCAGAGGGCCGAGGCATTATTGTCCAGCAGCGACGCGGCAGGGGTGGGTACAGCCAGTCTCGGTGGTGGCGTGGTCAGGGCCAGACGGCGCCCTTCCGGCCCCGGATCACCAAAGGGATGCGGCATATCGACGCACCCAGCAAGCAGGGCCAGTGCTCCACACAGCCCGGAAAAACGTATAATCCGACCCATCACGCGACTGCCCCTGCCCTGATGGCTGAAATCTGATGTCCGATTGCACCGCCCCCCGCCAGCGTGCGCCGACGATGGCTGAAAAAGCGTAGCGCATCGTACCGGGTGTCGAGCCCGATCATGGAAACATTGCGCAGCCCCGCCCGCCTGAGGCGATACAGACAGTATCCTGGCAGGTCGAACAGGTAGTGCCCTGCGCGGGGTGCCTCGATGAAAAAGCGCTCGGCAGAAGGTGCGACAAGCGAAGAGCCATCCAGCACCTCCGCACGCATGTCGGCCCCAACCTCGTATCCCGCCTGACGGATGCAGGGCCCGACACAGACAGTGACATCCCCTGCGCCAAGAGCCTGCATTGCGCCCAAAGTGGCCTCCAGCACGCCGCCCACGGCACCGCGCCAGCCGGCATGGGCGGCTCCCACAACGGTGCCATCAGCACTGGCAAACAGTACCGGTCCGCAATCGGCCGTGATGACACCCAATGCGAGATCGTGACGATTGCTCACCAGGGCATCGGCCCTGGGGCCCTTTCCTGTGGGCCAGACCGGCGTATCATGTGTGAGAACCACGACATCGGGGGAATGGGTCTGGGTCAGACCCAGCAGGGACGACGCCTCAACCCCCAGATATCCTGCCACACGCCCGCGATTGACCGCGACATTCGCCGCGAGATCGGCAGAAGCGAGCGAACAGTTGAGTGTGTCATAGGGCGCCGGTGACACACCCCCACGGCGCGTGAAAAAGCCGTGGCGGACATGCGACAGCGATGGCGCTGGCAAGACCCAGCCGCGCGGTGCCTGATCAGCCATAAGCCTTCTCTCCCTCAAGGGTATGGGGATGGCGCGTACCGAATGCCATGAGCCAGAGCCCGGCGAGCGCCATGGGGATGCAGAGCACCTGTCCCATGGTCACGCCAAAAGGCAGAAACCCGATGAAGGAGTCGGGTTCGCGAAACAGTTCGCAGAAGCTGCGGGCCAGCGCATAACCAAACAGGAACAGACCCGAGAGAAAGCCATAGCGCACGCGCGTCCAGGCACGGCTTACCGCGGCAAGCATGACGCAAAGCAGGACAAGGCCCTCCATAAGGGCTTCGTAAAGCTGCGAAGGATGCCGTGCGATGGGGCCACCTGTCGGAAATACCATTGCCCAGGGCAGCCAGTCCGGCGCCGCACGGCCCCAGAGTTCACCATTGACGAAATTGGCGCAGCGCCCCAGCCCGAGCCCAAGCGGTACGATGACCGTAATACGGTCGGAAAAGGACAGGAAGCTCAGCCCGTTGCGCCACGTGAACCACGCCAGCGCCAGAATGACCCCCAGCGCCCCCCCATGAAACGACATGCCGCCCTGCCAGACCTGAAGGATCGACAGGGGATGAGTTAGATAGAAGCCGGGTTTGTAGAACAGGATGTAACCCAGACGCCCGCCCAGCACGACGCCGAGCATGGCCCAGAAGGCAAAATCATCAACCTGCTCACGGGTGGCAGCGCGTGGCGCCAGCCCGCAGAGCCGGATAGCGATCTTCCAGCCAATCAGGATCGACAGGATATAGGCCAGCGCATACCAGTGCACGGCCAGCGGCCCAAGACGGAAGGCGATCGGGTCGAATTGCGGCAGGATGATCGGATGGGCGGACATGGGGTTCTTTACAGATAGGGGTCGGGCGTCGCGAGATAGTCGCGCACGTAGCGGGTAATTCCCGCCTCAAGCGTCGTGAATGGGCGGTCATACCCGGCAGCACGCAGGCGCGACATGTCGGCGCAGGTATAGGATTGATACTGCCCCTGCAGGGCCTCGGGCATATCAATGAACTCGATGCGCCGCGGCACACCAGCCGCATCGCACACTGCATTGGCAAGGTCGACATAGCTGCGCGCCGTGCCGGTGCCACAGTTGAACAGACCGCTGACATCGGGGTGATCATACAGCCACAGCATCACATCGATCAGATCGCCCACCCAGATGAAGTCGCGCGATTGCGCGCCGTCAGCCAGATCGGGACGGTCGGAGCGAAACAGCCGGGCCGGCGCCCCGCGCATCACCTCGTCATATTTCACCTTCACCACCGAGATCATGGATCCCTTGTGATATTCATTGGGTCCATAGACGTTGAAGAATTTCAGACCGGCCCACTGGCGCGGCATCACGCCACCCGAGGCCTGCCGGGCCAGAAGATGCTGATCAAACACATGCTTGGACCAGCCATACAGATTCATGGGCCGCAGCGTCCCGAGCGATTCGGGCGCATCGGAAAAGAGTTCCGGCCGGTCGGCTGCGCCATAGGTGGCGGCAGAGGACGCATAGAAGAACGGCACATCGCGCGAGGCGCACCAGTCGAGCAGCGTTTCGGACAGGGTGATATTGGTCTGCCAGACCAGATCGCCATCGCGTGCCGTGGTGCTGCTGATGGCGCCCATATGAAACACGGCCTTGATGCCGGTCGTGTTGATCAGGAAGGCGTCGAGCTCCTCCGGGCTRATCAGCAGGTCCGGGGCATGTTTGGCAAGATTGCGCCACTTCCCCTGATCACGAAGGCGGTCCACGACCGCGACAGCCTCACCCCGCGCCTTGAGCGCTGCGACCAGGCACGAGCCAATAAATCCGGCGCCGCCGGTGACGATCATCATGGAACCTGTATAAGACGCCGCAACGCAACCTCCAAGCCACACCAGCCGGAGAAAAGCGCGGCCCTGGCATCCTGATCCTCCATGCCGCGTTGCAGCCGAACGATGTGGGGGCCAGTCTGGGCGGCATGACGCCCGGTGTTGGCTGCACGGGGGCATTTTCACCGCCCGGTGACAAGGCCGGGCGACACGACAGCAAGGATACCGCCATGGCAGACCGGCCCCGTTTTTTCGATGATCTCGCAGGTGTCGCCGGAGGTGCCTTTTCGGCCCTGACCGGTCTGCGGGAAGAAGTCCATGCCATGGTGCGCGCACGGATTGACGAGGTTCTATCCTCGCTCGATCTCGTGCGACGCGACGAGCTGGATGTGGCCCGCGAACTGGCCACACGGGCTCGCATGGCGCAGGAAGATGCCGATGCCCGCATCGCCAAGCTGGAAGAGCGGTTGTCCGATCTGGAAAAGGCCGTCACCGCCCCACCGTCACACGGTTAAAGGCCCTGCGTACCTGCGATCTTGCAACAGGACGCAGGCATACGTAACGTGGCCTGATATGACGATTCGCAGCTTGCACAGCCCCGGATCTTCATATCGTTGCAGACATCCTGATGCGCATCGCCATGCCATGCGCATCACCGGCCCAGGGAGTCCCGAATGCCTGCTCTTTCCTTCTCCTCCTCCTCGCATCAGGATACGAATCCCCTCGACGTCATGGAGCAGATCGTCTGCGGCCATGACTGGGCGTTCGATCGCCGCACAGATTGCGAGATGGCCGCCGAAGCACCGGGAAAATGGTGCGATTACGGGCTATATTTCTCATGGTCCCGTGAGATCGCAGCCATGAATTTTACCTGCACGTTCGACCTGCGGGCTCCCGCCAACCGCCGCAAAGCGCTTTACGAACTGATCGCACTGGCCAATGAGCGCCTCTGGATCGGGCATTTCAGCCTTGACCTCGAAACCGGCACGCCGGTTTTCCGCCATTCGGTTCTGCTGCGCGGTGCCACGAGCCTTGCCGCAGAAAGCATGGAAGACATGATCGATATCGCCATCACGGAATGTGAGCGCTTTTACCCCGCCTTCCAGTTCACGCTCTGGAGCGGCAAATCTCCCGCCGAAGCCCTTGAGGCGGCTATGCTCGATTGCGCAGGTGAAGCATGAGCCTGCCGTCACTGCTTCTGGTTGGTTGCGGCAAGATGGGTGGGGCGCTCTGGCAGGGCTGGCTTGAGGAGGGTCTGGCACCCTCCGTCATTCTGGACCGACGCTGTGAAGCGCCCCCTGCCCCCCATCGCGTCGTGCGAAGCCCTTCGGAAATTCCCCAGGGCTTCAAACCCGACATCATCATCCTAGCCGTCAAACCGGCTGGCATGGAAGAAACCATGGCATCGCTCAGGCCTATTCTGGACGATACCATTGTCATCTCGATGCTGGCCGCCCGAACCATCGAGAGCTTGCGCGCTGCCTCTGATGGTGCCCGCACGAAAACCGTGCGCGCCATGCCCAATACACCGGCCTCGATCGGCAAGGGCGTAACGGGTGTTTGCAGCACCGATCTTGACGAGGATGAGCGCGAGCTTTGCACGACCCTGCTTTCTGCCGTGGGTGACGTCGCCTGGGTAGAGAGCGAAGCCCTGCTGGAGGCGCTCACTCCCATATCGGGTTGCGGCCCAGCCTATGTGTTCCTACTGGCGGAATTGCTGGAAAAGGAAGCTCTGCGCGTAGGCCTGCCATCTGACACGGCGCGGCTTATTGCACGAGGGACCGTTTCAGGCGCTGGGGCGCTGCTCGAAGCCTCTCCGGAGGAAAGCGCGACATTGCGCAAAAATGTCACGAGCCCCAACGGCGTAACAGCCAAAGCGCTCGAGGCGATGATGGCACCGGAAGCCTGGCCCGCCACCATGACCAGGGCGATTGATGCGGCCATGGCGCGAGCACGCGAAATGGCCTCCTGAGCCAAGCACCGCGGAACACCCTCTGAGCCATCACAGGGATGGCGCACGGGCAAAACCGTTCATTTCCCTGTCATTCGATTGTCACGGCCTGACCATCTTGTATTATTGATGCTGAATGACAGGGACGGGTTCATGACGGAAATCGATCGCGAAGAATTTGATCTGGCGCTTCTGGAGGCGGGCTTCACCATTGCCGCTGAAAAAGGCTGGCCACGCTTCACGCTGGTCGAGGCCGCCCAGCGCGCCGGATTACCGATCGATGAAGTCCGTGCCCGCTTTCCTTTCCGGCACAGCCTGCTGTTCCGTCTGGGCCGTCTGGCTGACGAGTCGGCCTTTCGCGATGACGGTTTGAGCGGATCCGTCCGTGAACGCATCTTCGATCTGTTCATGCGGCGCTTCGATGTATTCCAGCAATACCGCGAGGGCATCCGGGCCGTTCTGCAGGCCCTGCCGACAGAACCCGGTCTGACACTCCTGCTTGGTGCTGCCACCCTCGACACGATGCGCTGGATGGCCGAGGTCGCTGGTGTGGAGTGCAGCGGACTTGGCGGGGTGATGCGTCTCAACGGGCTTGCTGGTGTCTGGGGCTTTGCTCTGCGTGCCTGGGAGAAGGATGAAAGCGCCGACCTCTCGCAGACCATGGCGGCGCTCGATCAGGGGCTCGACAAGGCAGAACGTTTTGGTGTGCTCAAGCCCTCCCCGGACCGCCTGATGGATCAGGCCAGCCAGCGCAGCGGCATAGCCGATCATCCGCTCGAACTCGAAACATAATGGCTTTACGTCTGCCATGAGGCAGATTAAAAGCCCTTCAACGCGATGGGATGTAGCCAAGCGGTAAGGCAGCGGATTTTGATTCCGCCATTCGGAGGTTCGATCCCTCCCATCCCAGCCAGCGCCATTTTCCTCTGAAAAACTGATCTACAGAACGAGCCTGCCGGTTTTCGGACGTCTTGCGGATTCATCGTGCTGAAACTCACGATGCAGGCTTATGCCGCAGATTTTCCGCATACACGGCGTTCTGCCTGATACAGGACGGAGCGACGCTGCGCGGTCCTACGGCGCTCCGGTATGGCCGCAGACAAGCGCTGCGCGAGGCGTGACACGAACATGGCTTATCGCGATGACACCCGCCAGATGATCGATACTTCTCTTGAACGGCAGTATCCGTACGTCGAAGCAACGGCAGGTGCCAGTCCCAGAACAGGTCTGGGAAGATCGATTTTTGCATAGGAGGAAGTACCGGCGGGGCGATGGTGGGCACACAAGGGCTCGAACCTTGGACCCGCTGATTAAGAGTCAGCTGCTCTACCAACTGAGCTATGTGCCCATAGCCCCGCTCCGGTGAGAGGGCTTCTAACAAAGGGCGGAACAGGCATCAAGAGAAAAAATGCACTATTCCGCATACGAAACTAAAATCCCTATTTCTCCGGGGAAAGCAGACGCATAAGCGTGTCGAACTGATCGAGGCTACGATAGTCCAGTCGAAGCGAGCCGCCTTTGCCGTTGAATTCGATCTTAACCTTGAGGCCAAGACGCGTCGCAAGATCCCGCTCCAGACGGACCAGTTCGTTATCGCGCGGCGCCTTGATCGCTTCCTGTTCGGCTTTGGGGGTCAACCGCGCCAAGGCCTCGGTCTGACGCACGTTCAGCCCACGGGCAATTACGATATCAGCCGCTGCGCAGGGGTCAGGATGCGCAAGCAGGGCACGGGCATGGCCTGCACTCAGCAAGCCGTCACGCACCTTCTGGCGCACGGCTTCGGGCAGGTTCAGCAGGCGCAGAATATTGCCAATATGCGGGCGGGATTTGCCCACAGCCCCGGCCAGTTCCTCCTGCGTCAGGGCGTAATCGGTCAGCAGGCGTTGCAGGCCTTCTGCCTCTTCAATCGCGTTGAGATCGGCGCGTTGCAGATTCTCGACCAGCGCAGCAGCCATGGCATCGGCATCATCGAGCAGACGCACATGCACCGGCACCTCATGCAGCCCTGCACGCTGCGAGGCCCGCCAGCGGCGCTCACCTGCGATGATCTGGTAATGTCCCTTCTGATCCGGGTCTGGCCGTACAAGGATAGGTTGCAGCACACCACGGCTTCGTATGGAGTCTGCGAGTTCGTTCAGCCTCCCCTCATCCATATCCACACGTGGCTGGAAAGGACCCGGTGCGAGAAGGTCTACCCCCAACATGGAGGGGGTCGGCACAGCGTCATGCGATGCCCCCTGCGTACGGGGCAGCTCGATCGCCTGGTCGCCAAGCAGGGCGGCAAGGCCGCGGCCGAGACGGGGAGCCGGTTTTTTGCTCATGAGGGAGCCCCTTGCTTTTGGGTGAGGCCCAGACGCTGGCCGATTTCCTGTGCCAAAGCGAGATAGGCCTGAGCCCCGCTGCTGCGACGGTCATATTCGAGCACCGAGCAGCCATGGCTCTGGGCTTCGGAAATCTTGATATTCCGGGGGATCAGCGTTTCCAGAACCTGCTCGCCAAAGAAGTTGCGCGCATCGGCCGCCACAAGCTCCGAGAGGTTGTTGCGCCGGTCATACATCGTGAGAATGATGCCCGCCACATGCAGGTCTGCATTGAAGGCCCGGCGCACACGGTCAACCGTCCGCACGATCTGACTTATACCTTCCAGAGCAAAAAACTCGCACTGGAGCGGAATCAGCACGGCATCGGACGCAACGAGCGCGTTGAGCGTCAGCAGACCCAGGCTTGGCGGACAATCGATCAGGATGACATCATAACGCCCTGACAGGGCCTCCAGAGCCTCGCGTATGCGAAACTCACGTCGATCACTGCCGATCAGTTCAAGCTCCGCACCCGCCAGATCGGTATTGGCAACGATGATGTCGAGATTGGGTGTCTCTGTCGGGCGGGGAAGCTTTTCGGGGGGCGCTTCCTGCATGAGCGCCGCATAGCTGCCGATCTGACGCGCATTATAATCGACACCCAGTCCGGTCGAGGCATTGCCCTGCGGATCGATATCCACCAGCAGCACGCGTTGCGTGCTGGCGAGTGCCGCGGCCAGATTGATTGCTGTTGTGGTCTTGCCCACACCACCCTTCTGGTTGGTGACGGCGAGAATACGGGCCTTCTTGCCCGTGTCGTTATTCGACACGTTTGATATCGCTTATCTCGATGATGGCGCCACCTGAGGCGGCGCGATTGTCCAGAATTCTGTGCTGCATGTGCCAGCACCGCTCGGCTTCGGTCAACTCGTCGGGAAGATTTTTACCCTTCAGAAACAGGGCTTTCCCTCCCGGCAGAAGAAATGGCGTGCTCCATTCAAGAAGCTGGCTCAAAGACGCCAGCGCGCGCGCGGTCACATAGGGGGCCGGGGGAAGTTCGGCCTGCTCGATGCGTTTGGACACGACCCGCGCCTTGACGCCGCAGGCCCGCGCCGCCTCGCGCAAAAAGGCGCATTTACGCTGGTCCGACTCCACCATCACCATCTCGGCGTCGCAGGCGATACCGATCATCAATGCCGGGAATCCACCCCCCGAGCCCAGATCGATCACGCGTGCGCCTCTGGTGATGAACGGCACCAGTCTGAGCGAATCTGCGATATGGCGCTCCCACAAATGGGGCATGTCACGCGGGCTCACCAGATTGATCCGCGCATTCCACTTCTCGAGGAGTGCCGCGAACACCTCGAGGCGTTCGCGTGTTTCACGTGAAACCTCGATCATGCCACGGCCCTCACATGGGCGAGGAGCGCAATCATGGCGGCGGGTGTGACACCCGGCACACGCTGGGCGGCGGCGAAATTAGCCGGGCGCGCGATAGAAAGGCGTTCCTTCATCTCGCTGCTCAGCCCACCGATACGTCCATAATCGAGATCATCAGGCAGCGCGATCTGGGCCTCATTGGCCAGCTGGCGTATCTCGCGCTCCTGTCTTTGCAGGTACCCCCCATAGCGTGCCTCGGTCTCAACGTGGCGCCGAATGCGCAGAGGCAACGCACCAAACCACGGGGCCAGACGGGTCGCCGCTTCCTCGTCAGCCTGCCCTGACAGCACGTCGAGCAGGGAACGCCTGCGTCCGTCCTGTGAGACAGCAATGCCCTGTGCAGCCAGATCCTGCGGAGCATGGATCGGTGCCTTGGCCTGGTCCATTGCCCCGTCGATCGCCTCGCGGTCCTGCTTCAACCGCTCGGCTCGCTCTGCACCGACGCAGCCCATTTCCTCCCCAATTGCAGTCAGGCGGAGATCGGCGTTGTCTGCGCGCAGGCTGAGTCGATATTCGGCGCGTGAAGTGAACATACGATAGGGCTCTGAAACGCCCTGTAAGGTGAGATCGTCCAGCATCACACCCAGATAAGCCTGATCACGCCCCAGCACGAGCGGATCGTTGCCTGCCACAAAGCGTGCGGCATTGAGCCCTGCGAGCAGGCCCTGGGCACCCGCCTCCTCGTAGCCCGTCGTTCCATTGATCTGCCCTGCCAGATAAAGGCCGGTCATGGCCCTGAGGGCGAGACTGGGGGCGAGCTCACGCGGGTCGACATAATCATATTCAACGGCGTAGCCGGGGGTGACGATACGCGCCTTCTCAAGCCCCGGAATGGAGGCCATCATCAGCGCCTGAATATCGGCAGGCAAGCTCGTCGATATACCATTAGGGTAAACCAGATCGCCACCCGGATTGCCGGGGAGCCCCTCGGGCTCGAGAAAGATCTGGTGCCCATCCTTTTCGCCAAACCGGACGATCTTGTCCTCGATTGACGGGCAATAGCGTGGCCCCTTGCCTGCAATCGCCCCGCCATAGAGTGCGGATTTCGCCAGATTATCGCGAATGATCTGATGGGTCTGTGGCGTCGTGCTGGTGATACGGCATGAAAGCTGGTCTGTGGTGATACGCTCGGTCAGCCTGCTGAACGGTTCGGGTACGTCATCACCCTTGTCCTCAGCCAAAGAGTCCCAGTCAATACTGTCGCGCGCAAGCCGTGCAGGAGTGCCGGTCTTGAGCCGCCCCATACGCAGCCCGAGGGCTTCAAGCCTTTCGCCAAGACGCGCTGCCGGACGCTCGCCGATGCGCCCTGCCTGCTCCTGCGTATGCCCGATATGAATGACCCCGCGCAGAAACGTGCCACTGGTCACCACAACAGCGCCGCAACGGACCACGCGCCCGTCTTCGCAAATGACACCTGTGACGCGCCCGTCACGCACCTCGAGATCGGCTGCCTCGCCCGCCATGATGGTCAGATTGGGCGTGGCCTTCAGCAGCGCCTGAATGGCATTGCGATACAGAAAACGATCGGCCTGCGCACGCGGGCCGTGAACGGCTGGTCCCTTGGAGCGATTGAGCAGCTTGAAATGGATGCCTGCCTGATCGGCTGCCCGTCCCATGAGGCCATCAAGCGCGTCAATTTCACGCACGAGATGCCCCTTGCCGATACCCCCAATGGCCGGGTTGCACGACATGGCGCCAATCATCTCGGGCTTCTGGGTCAGCAAAAGCGTTCGCGCACCGAAACGCGCCGAAGCCGCTGCGGCCTCACTTCCCGCATGACCTCCGCCTATGACGACAACATCAAACTCGCTCACACACGCCTCATTTACCAATGCAGAATTGTCCAAATATCACATCCAGAAGAGAGTCGACATCAACTTGTCCCGTCAGTCGCCCCAGGGCGCGCATGGCCAGACGCAGCGCCTCACCCCTCACTTCCGGCCAGAGCGCCTCATGAGCCTGATCGAGATAAAGCAGAGCTTCCTCGATACCAGCCCTGTGTCGCGCCCGTGTCAGTGGAGCGCCCACGCCAGCGGTCAGGGCCTTGATACGCGCGCCTAGGGCCTGCTCGAAGCCCTCCATCCCCTCACCCGTCTGGACGCTCAGACCCAGCGTATTATCCAGCGCCGGATACAGATCCACCTTGTTGCTGATCATCATGGCATCGGGACGCAACGGGATTTCGGCCATACCTGCCACGACGTGCAGCACCAGATCGGCATGTTCCACGTGAAACATTGCACGGCGTATACCCTCTGCCTCGATCTCATCCTCGGTCTCGCGCAGCCCCGCTGTATCGACCAGACGCAGCCGCACCCCCTGAAACAGCCAGTCAATCGCGATCACATCGCGCGTCGTCCCCGCGCGGTGCGTGACAATCGCCGCATCATATCCGGCAAGATGGTTCAGCAGGCTCGACTTGCCGACATTAGGAGCCCCTGCAATCACCACGGTCAGGCCACGACGAACGATCTCACCGCGCTTGTCGGAGAGATGCGCCTTCAGGGCAGCGCGAAGGTCGTTGAGGGTGCGCGACAGGGCAAGCTCGACCGCCTCGGGCAGATCCTCATCAGGGAAATCAATCAACGCTTCCTGATGCGCCAGCAATGTTTTCAGGCGCTCGCTCCAGCCTTCATAGAGGCGACTCAAAGCGCCGTCCGCCTGCGCAAGCGCCTGCTGACGCTGGCTCTGGCTTTCGGCCTCCACCAGATCAGCTATCGCCTCAGCCTGAAGCAGATCGAGCCTGCCTGCCTGTACGGCGCGCCGGGTAAATTCGCCCGGCTCGGCCGGTCGGGCACCAAGCGTTGTCAGGGCCATTGCCACGCGATCAATGACGGCCGGACCGGCATGGAGGTGCAGCTCAAAGCCGTCCTCGCCCGTATAGGAACGCGGCCCCGGCAGCCACAGCACCATCGCATCGTCCAGATGGTCGCCCTCATGATGCAGCGCCCGCAGGCTTGCATGACGCGGCTTGGGCAGCTTTCCGCCACATAGCGACGCAAGCACCTCTTGAGCCCCGGTACCACTTGCGCGCATGATAGCGATTGCTGCCCGCCCGGTTCCTGTCGCCAGAGCGAAGATGACCTCGCCCTTGCGCGCTGCCGGGCGTTCCATCGCGTCAACCATGTGAATCCCTTCTATGCCCCAGCTCTCGCTTCATTCCCCCATTGGCCCCCTCACCCTCAGCGAGGATGATGGCGCAATCGTTGCCCTCGACTGGGGTTGGGGGCGCGATCAGGAAAAGACGCCTCTTCTTAGCCGCGCCCAGACCATGCTGGAACGCTATTTCGACGGCGAGCCCGAAAGTTTCGATCTGCCTCTTGCCCCTTGGGGGACCACCTATCGCAAAGCCGTCTGGCAGGCTTTGCGCGACGTGCCTTACGGTGAGACCATCAGCTATGCCGAACTCGCCCTCAAGGCAGGAGGCTCGGCCCGGTCGGTTGGCGGCGCTATGGCGCATAACCCCATCCCTATCCTGATCCCCTGCCACCGTGCTCTGGGGCGCAGCCATCTGGGTGGTTATTCCGGCGAGAATGGTCTGGACGACAAGCGCTATCTGCTGCGCCTTGAAGGCGTTCAGGTCTGACTCGCCAGCCCTGTAAAGACAGCCCCCCGGTAGGCAAATCCTACCCTGCCGGATAAAGTATATGGCGCCATCAGTTGGGTACCTTGCCCCAACATGCTTCATGCAGACCGCGTTCTACGGCACGATCATTCCTCCGCATGAGGCAAGGAAAACGCGACCAAACCGGGTGGCGTCCACGGCGAAACGCCCCTCGATATCGCCCATAAAAAAACCGCCGGAAGCATGAGCCTCCGGCGGTTTTTCATGACCTGCAGACCAGATCAGTTGTTCATGGCGTCGAAGAAATCCTGGTTCGTTTTGCTGTATTTCAGCTTGTCGAGCAGGAAGTCCATGGCATCCATCGTCCCCATGGGCGACAGGATACGACGCAAGACCCACATCTTCGAGAGCGACGCACGATCGACAAGGAGTTCTTCCTTACGCGTGCCCGACTTGGTGATGTCGATTGCCGGGAAGGTGCGCTTGTCGGCAAGCTTGCGATCGAGGATGAGTTCGGAGTTACCCGTACCCTTAAACTCCTCGAAGATCACTTCGTCCATACGGCTGCCCGTATCGATCAGCGCGGTGGCGATGATGGTGAGCGAACCACCCTCTTCGATGTTACGCGCTGCGCCGAAGAAGCGCTTGGGGCGCTGCAGGGCGTTGGCATCCACACCACCGGTCAGCACCTTGCCCGATGAGGGAACAACGGTGTTGTAGGCGCGCGCCAGACGGGTGATCGAGTCGAGAAGAATCACGACATCGCGTTTGTGCTCAACAAGGCGCTTGGCCTTTTCGAGCACCATTTCGGTCACCTGCACGTGGCGGGTCGCGGGCTCGTCAAAGGTCGAGGACACGACTTCGCCACGCACCGAGCGGGCCATATCGGTCACTTCCTCGGGGCGTTCGTCGATCAGCAGAACGATCAGGAACACATCGGGGTGGTTGGCGGAAATCGACGAGGCGATGCTCTGCAGCATCACGGTCTTGCCGGTGCGAGGCGGGGCCACAATCAGGGCGCGCTGGCCCATACCGATCGGGGCGACAAGGTCGATCACGCGCGGCGTATAGTCGCGCTGGTCTTTCTTGCCCTTGCCGGTAGGCTGAGGCTCGGGTGCACCGGCCTGCTCGACTTCCATACGCAGGCGACGCTCAGGATAGAGCGGCGTCAGATTGTCGAAGTTGATGCGCTGACGAACCGCGTCAGGCTCTTCGAAATTGATGGTATTGACCTTGAGCAGTGAGAAGTAACGCTCGCCATCACGCGGGGCGCGGATCTGCCCCTCAACCGTATCACCAGGACGCAGGCTGAAGCGACGGACCTGGGCAGGCGAGATATAGATGTCGTCAGGGCCGGGCAGGTAATTGGCTTCAGGCGAGCGCAGGAAGCCGAACCCATCGGGCAGAATTTCCAGCGTGCCTTCGCCGTAGATGGCCTGATCATTATCCGCCAGGGTCTTGAGAATGGCGAACATGATGTCCTGCTTGCGCATCGAGGAAGCATTCTCGATTTGCAGCTCTTCAGCATAGGCCAACAGATCGGCAGGTGTTTTTTTCTTGAGTTCAGCAAGATGCATGAAAAGCGCCTTAGATGGGCTATAGTCCATTGCCCGGACGATTTGGAATCGTGACCGTGACAGATGATCGATCGTGAAAGAATGCCCCGTCAGATGGGCCGCAGAAACGGGCCCGACGATGAGCGAAGACGAAAGGGTCTTGAAAAAGGCCGCATGAATCAGAACAGGCGGCTCTTGCGTCTCAATCTAGTGAGAAATAACGCTTTCTGTCAATAGTTCCGATCAGCCGCGCCAAGGCTTCATCATATACTGTCCCGATGTCGCCTCGGATGCGCCGAGACCCGGAATAATGAACATCAAAGGTGACGCCTTTACACGTTCAGCATAGGCACCGGAAATCATGGCCGGCGCGCATTGGCCGTCAAGATGCAGGGGCTTGGGCAGGGCAATATCGATCGTACAGGGAACCGGCCCGCCAAAGCCGGAAGCGGGCTGGTAATGCGCTTGCGTGACATCCTGCGCGGTCAATGCGCCAGTAAGAGGCGCTGCCTGCAGGGGGCGATTATCCGCGTCTAGCGCGACGAATTCGCCCTGCAGACGGCTACCCTCGATGTGATACCCAACCAGAATCTGCGTCGGCTGACGGCCAGTATAGCCGGGGGCCTGACGAAAGCCGGGGGCCGTGGCGCTGTCGCCCTCATACTTCAGAGGTTCCTGGGCAAGCCGATCAAGCATCTGTTGCGCCTGCTGGGTGGTGGGCTGCAAGGGCCGCCCCGCCTCACCCGCCATGACAGGCTGGGCAGCGAGGGCGACGCACATGATCGGAAGGGAAAGGGCAAGGCGCTTCACGTTGAGCGATCTCCAAACCATCCACGGCGCCAGAAAATGAAGAGAGGCAGCAGCACCGAGGCAAGCATAAGGCATAACGCATAATAATAGCCGTAATGCCATTCGAGTTCCGGCATGACCTTGAAATTCATCCCGTAAATACCCGCCAGAAGGGTCGGGGTGATGCCCACGAAGCTGACAACCGTAAGCAGTTTCATCCCGTCATTCTGGTCGATACTGATGAATCCGAGCGTTGCATCCAGCAGGAACTGCACCTTGACGGTCATCTGAGCCACGTAATCGTTCAGTGAGGCAACGTCGCGCCCGAGAATACGCAGCCGGGTCTGAAGGGCCTCACGAAACTCGAAATACCGCGCATCACCCAGATACATGCCAATGCGGTCCACCCCCAGCAGGCTCTCCCTGATGGATGAGGTAAGGTCACCGCTCTCGCCAAGCTCACGCAGCGTCTGTCGCAGTATATTGGCGTTGCGGACATGGCGGTTCGGACGTTTGGGCGCAAAGACCGTCCGTGAGATCGTATCGAGCGTATGGCCGTCATTTTCCAGAATATCGGCCAGACGGTTCACGATCGTCTCAAGCAGATGAATGGTCAGTTCCGGCACATCGGAAAGCGCAAAATCGGCGTCGTTGGACGCAAGGTCACGACTCATGGTTTCGAAAGCGGTGTAGCTGGAATAGCGCAGGGTGATCAGCCGGTCCGGTGAAACGATCATACCCACAGGCCATGCCGTCAGCCGCCCATCGATCACCCGCACCAGTGGCATGGAAAGATAGATCACATCCCCATGCCGGTAGTGGCGCGACGAGCTTTCGATCTCCTCCAGTGCGGCCCTGCGCGGCAGGGTCAGACCGGTCACAGCTTCCGCAAGGCGTATCTCATCCTCATTCGGCTCCACCAGATCGAGCCAGGACACGCCTTTCGCATCATCGGCTGCCAGAATTTCGTGAACCGGCTGCCCGACCGGGTGCGCTAGAAACATCAGGTTTTCCTCTCTGGTTCAGGCGCTTTCACCCAGCGGGTCGGGAATGGACGCAACGCCGCCCCTCTGGTATCGCAGAAACCCGCTCGCCATGTCGATCCATGCCCCGGACAGGATAATTTTCATGAGCTCTGAAGTCCCGCCCCGCCCCAACAGCCTGCGCAACGGCCCCGATCAACGCGGTCGCTTCGGAAGTTTTGGTGGCCAGTTCGTTGCAGAAACACTCATGCCTCTGGTGCAGGATCTGTCGGATGCCTACCAGGCAGCCAAGGCAGACCCGGAATTCCGACGTGAGCTGGATTACTATTTCCGCGATTACGTTGGCCGCCCCAGTCCGCTCTGGCATGCCAAGCGCCTGAGCGACGAACTCGGCGGCGCGAAAATCTATCTCAAGCGTGAAGAGCTCAACCATACCGGTTCGCACAAGCTCAACAATGTGATGGGCCAGATCCTTCTGGCACGCCGCATGGGCAAGACGCGCATCGTGGCCGAGACGGGTGCAGGACAGCATGGCGTGGCCACCGCCACGGTCTGCGCGTTGTTCGGTCTGAAATGCACGGTCTATATGGGCGCCGTCGATGTCGAGCGGCAAAAGCCCAACGTGTTTCGCATGCATCTGCTCGGTGCCGAGGTGCATCCGGTAACGGCAGGGTCAGGCACGCTCAAGGATGCCATGAACGAGGCCATGCGCGATTGGGTTGCCAATGTGCATGACACATACTTCCTGGTCGGCACGGTGGCAGGGCCGCATCCCTATCCGGAGATGGTGCGCGACTTCCAGTCAATCATCGGCATCGAAACGCGCGAGCAGATGATGGCCGTCGAGGGACGCCTGCCTGATGTGCTGGTGGCGGCCATTGGTGGTGGTTCCAACGCCATGGGCTTGTTCCATCCTTTCCTCGACGATGAATCCGTGCGCCTGATCGGGGTCGAGGCAGCAGGTCATGGGCTGGATAGCGGCTTTACCGCAGCGTCCATCTCCCGCGGTCGCTCGGGCGTGCTGCATGGCAATCGCACCTATCTGCTGCAGGACGAGTTCGGCCAGATTGCCGAGGCCCATTCGATCAGCGCCGGGCTGGACTATCCCGGCATCGGGCCGGAACATTCCTGGCTGAATGATATCGGACGCGCCGAGTATGTGGGTGTGACCGACAAGGAAGCACTGGAGGCCTTCCAGCTTCTGACGCGCACCGAAGGCATTATCCCGGCGCTCGAATGTGCGCATGGTCTGGCTCATGTCATGAAGATCGCCCCCTCCATGTCGCCGGACCAGATCATCGTCCTCAACCTGTCGGGCCGTGGCGACAAGGATATCTTTACCGTCGCCGAGCATCTGGGAGTTGCGCTGTGAGTCGTATCAAGGCCCGTTTTGAATCGCTCAAGGCAGCAGGGCGCGGAGCACTCATCCCCTATCTTCAGGCCTATGACCCGGATCTAGAAACCTCTCTCGCCCTGCTCAAGGGCATGCCCGCGGCAGGGGCCGATCTGATCGAGATCGGGGTGCCCTTTTCCGATCCTTCAGCCGATGGCCCGACCATTCAGGCCGCCGCGCTGCGTGGCCTCAAGGCAGGCGCTACGCTGGCCGGGGTGCTCGATATGGTGCGCGCCTTCCGCGAGACGGATAATGAGACGCCAATCATCCTGATGGGCTATCTCAACCCCATCGACAGTTACGGCCCGGCACGCTTCTGCACCGATGCTGCCAAGGCGGGTGTCGATGGTCTGATCATTGTCGACCTTCCCAAAGAAGAGAGCGATCTGCTGTCAGGAGACGCGCAACGCTGCGGGTTGGATATCATCCAGCTGGTTGCGCCTAACACGCCCGACAGCCGCTTGCCCTATTTGCTCGACACCGCATCAGGCTTCATCTATTACGTGAGCATCACCGGCATTACGGGAACGCGCACTGCGAGCACCGATGAGCTCGCAGCCGCGCTTCCGCGCCTTCGTGCCGTCAGCCCCCTGCCGGTTGCCATTGGCTTTGGCATTCGCACCCCGGAACAGGCCGCGCAGGCGGCTTCGGTGGGTGATGCTGCAGTCGTGGCCTCAGCCTTGATCGCGACACTTGCCGGCACGCTGGAGAATGGGAAGGCAACCGCAGAGAGCGTTCCGTCCGTCCTGGGTCAGTTGGCGGACATCGCCAAGGCCGTTCGCCAGAACTAAGTGGCTCTTGCGCAGTTGAACTGATGTAAAAAAGGCCGCCCCGACACTGTGTCGGGGCGGCCTTTTTCATGCGCCGTCATGGCGGGATATCACTGCCCGTCGCGCTTGAGCGACATGCCGAACGCCATTGCGGAGATACCGCCGAAGATTAGCTCGATGGCAATGAATGTGCCGATAAGCCAGAGCCCGGACCACGGCAGGGTAACGAAGATGAACACCCCGGTGAACAGGGCAACCGCCGCACTGAGAATCATCGTCCACCAATTGGCCACGTGGCGATGGCCCAGCGCCCAGAGCCCCCTCATTACGCCTGAAGCCATAAAGCACCCGGCCAGGAAAGCTGTCAGAAACAGCGATCCCGTCTCAGGTTCCTGAATAAGAAGAATACCGCCGAGAACGTAGAGAAACCCTGTCAGGGCAGTAATCCAGAACCGCGACCCCGGCACGTCACGATGGGCAAAACTTTGCGCCAGATAGGCGACCCCCGAGAAAATGAGCAACATGCCGATAACGACGATGCTCGCCAGCGTGGTCACAACAGTATCGAGAAAGGCAAACACACCAAGCAGGATGAGGGCGGCCCCGATGCCGATGAACCAGTTTGGTTTCAGCTTGGGCGTAAAGGGTGGCAAGCCCGGAATACCGCCTTCGGGAAAGCTCCCGCCTGTGAAGATCCCGCCAGGTAATTCATCGCTGCGCGAGATGTCGCCCGGATCATTGTCACCGGAGGGTTTGTTTTCTGGGGTATTGCCAAAACCAGACATTACTTTTTACCTTTCTTTCTCATCATTACGCACGAGGCAGGCTGCAGACCGCAAGGCGACGCCCTAAAGAATACGTGACCACCAGCGCCACCTGCACCCATGGGACAAGGCGATGTTTCACGTGGAACATTCCCAGGCTTCGCTGCACAAAACGTGATCGGCGCGTCCTGCTGCCATCAATACGTATTGACCAGTCATCATCCTGAGGATCGCAGGTCGGGAGATTGTCACATTTGCCTCCTGACAGTATTGAACACGGCATGAGTGCGAAAGACTTCCGAGCCCGGCTCGCCAAACTGCTATCAGGACGGGGCAGCAAAGCACCGAACAAGAATCACGCACGTCATCAGCCCCGCCCGATCTTGATGGAGCCTACGCCCGCGCGTGCGCCCAGCGTGCTGACCCGCCGTGTTGAGGCCCTTCGTGCTGGCATCCGTCTGGCCGGGGTCATCATCTGGGTGCCGCTTTCAGTGGGATTTGAAGCTTTACTGCTCCCCATCCCCGGCGTTCTCAAAATACGCTGGACGCGGGTCATCTGGGGCGTTCTGTGCAAGTTGCTTGATCTGGATATCCAGGTCGTTGGCAGCCCCGTCGGCACAGTCGGCGGACAGAAAGGACGCGATCGGGGTGAGCGCCCCGTTATCTATGTCGCCAATCATTCATCCTGGCTCGACATCCCTGTACTGGGAACCAAGATCTATTCCGTATTCGTCGCCAAAGGCGACATCGAACGCTGGCCCATCATGGGGCTGGTCTCCAAGATCGGACGCACCATTTTCGTAAGCCGCAACCGGAGCACAACCGGGCGTGAGCGAGACGAAATGATCACGCGTCTTGCGACGGGAGATAATCTGATCCTGTTCCCTGAAGGCACATCCTCTGATGGGTCGCGCGTGCTGCCCTTCATGTCCACTTTCTTCGCGATCGCGAAGCTGCCACGCCTGCCCAAAAATGCGCCGCCCGTGGATATGCCCTCCTACCCGCCCGGACTGACGCCACTCATACAACCTATCTCTCTGGTTTATGACCGGCTGGAGGGTTTGCCCGTCACGCGCACCCGACGCGCCATCTTTGCCTGGTATGGCGATATGGATCTGGGGCCCCACGTCTGGCAATTTCTGAAAACACGTAACAAGCGGGCGACTGTCCTGCTTCACGCGCCTCTGGCACCAGAAGACTTCCCCAGCCGCAAGGCACTGGCCAATGCCGCATGGTCTGCCGTCGCGCGCGGCGCAGCAGAATTGCGCCAGAACCGGGATACCATGACGGGCTGGCAGCCTGATCTATCGCGCTGACACGCGCGCCGGCCAGAACACAACGATCATAACACAACCATCAGAAATCGATTTCTGTCGTTGCGTGATAGCTCCGGGGCAAGCCGGCAACTGCCGAATTCGTGGCATTGGTGCCGCCATCGACAGAACTCGGATAGACCGAAGCCCAGTACCGCGCATTGGTTACGTTGCTGACCCCGAAGCGTATGACCATCGGCACGCGATATACGTGAAAGCCATAGCGCGCACCCAGATCAAGGGTTGTGAACGAGGCGACGAAACTGCGGTTCTCGTTATCGGCTGCGCGTCTGCCAACAACGTGCACGCTCGCATTGACCGCGCCACCCCGCGCCCAGCCGGGGTGATAATCGAGCAGGATATTGGCCTGCACCGGAGCCACCCCCACAACCTGCTTGTGCGATGTCAGTGCAGAGCCTGTGTTGCCAACCTGCGCATCAAGCCAGGTGACACCCCCTATGACACTCAGCCCGTCGCTGACCCGCCCTGCAACCTGCCCCTCGACGCCGTAATTGCGTTGTGTTCCCGCCTCGCGATACAGGCTGCTCACCGGATCGGTGAAGGCAAAACCACGCGTCATGCGAAAAGCCGCGGCACTCAGCATCACCCCCGACGAAGGGCGGTATTTTGCGCCCACCTCATATTCTTCCGAGCGCAGCGGTGCGAGCACGTCATTGGCATTCCGGCTCGACGCCGGGGCAACCGGCCCCGCCTGAACAGACCGCCCCCATGTGCCGTAAAAGCTCGTGTGCTCGTCAAGCCGATAGATCAGGCTCGTCATGGGAGTGAAAACACCAGAGGCGTTATAGGCGGCGGTCGTGATGCCATTGCGGTTGCGGCTCGTCGTGTCGAGCCAGCTCCAGCCAAGCGTCGCCATGATGGAAAAATGGCGGTTCAGCGCCATCGTATCCCCCAGAAGGAGGGATTGTGTCAGGATCGATGCGGATTGATAGCGCCCCGAGAAATAAGGCTGCGTCCCTGCGAATACGGTCGGGGCCCCGATACGGGCCGTTCCCAGTATCGTGCTCGCCCCCGCAGTCGGATTGAAATTACCCATGCTGTAACCGTTCGAGCCGAGCACCAGCTGATGCACGAAACGCCCGGTGTGGAACCGGCCATTGACATAGGCGAGGTTCGACCAGACCCGGAAATCATTGGCGGTCGTTGCTGCCGTGATGGTGGTGCGATATCGCCCCGTATCGTCGAGCAAGGCATTGGTGACACCAAAGACATTCCGCCAGGCATCCTGATATAGGCCGCCCAGCGTAAGCGACCAGTTCTCGTTGAATCTGTGGATGACCTTTGCCAGCGCCGTATTGGTTGACGCGTTATAACCCGCAAAATCCTGACCATATCCCTGCTGCGCAAGATCGGGCGCCTTGGGCAAGGAAAGCCCCGTGGCAAAGGAGAACCCTCCGGCATAACCACGCTGGGCATAGCTGTATTGGCTGACGTCAATCTGGATCGTCGTCCGGTTGTCGAGCCTGAAATCGAAGGTTCCGGCAATCAGCCCGCGTCGCAGATGCGTACCGGGGGCATAGGTCGTGCCAGACTGGTTGAGCATCGTCACACGATAGCCAAACCATCGCCCATGCCCCACCCGCCCTGATGCATCGAGTGACTCCAGGGGCGCACCCGTCGAGTCCACTCCGAACACCAGATGCTCGCGAGCATGATCTGTCGGGCGGTTCAGCGTGTAGTCGAATGTCCCCGCCGGATTCTGCGGTCCATACAACGCGCCCGACAACCCGTTGAGCACCTGGAGAGAATCGAACATTTCGGCAGCATAAGGCGTCGTGATCACCATATTGAGCCCGTCCATACGGGAATTGGCGATAACATCCGCTTCGAAGCCCCGCGATTGCGGACGGCTGGTATTGGGGTCTCCCCGCATTTCAAGCTGTACCGAAGGCAGGTACTGCACCAGATCATTCGCATTGCGCGCCTGCTGGTTCACAATCACATCCCGTGAAACCGCCATGATGGAAAAAGGCGTGTCCAGAAGCGAGCGCGTGCCCAACGGCCCGAGAGACGCATCATGACGGCCATAATCAGCCCCCATACCGGATGCCTGACGACCATGCACAATCACATGCTCGTCTCGTTGCCCGGTCTGCGGTGCGGGTTTGTCATGGCCTTGCAGCGGCGCTGCCTCGGCCTTGCCTGAGCCTGTGACGATAGCGGCGCCACCCCAAACCAGCAGGAGCAACAGGCCATAACGCAGGTCAGAGCGGGTGGAGTGATCGGACATAACCCGTATTCATGCCGAAACGAACGCCCTCTTGCCAGACCGCCTTACACTGCCTCGAAGGTTTTTGCGCCCGATCCTTGAGCGACATGCCGACGATCGTTGTCAGAAGCGCCCGCTTCTGGCCTGGGCAGCAGCTACCCGATCGGGACTGTGCAACCTATCGGTGAATTGCACAAAAGGCTGAGCACCCATGCCTCACGCCCCCTTTTCATGAAGCGCAACATGGGGCAGCCTGAACCGGTCCGTCTCTCCCGCCGATGAGATGGAACAGTCGACCATTTCGCTCTGACTGACACCCAAGAAGGACAAGAACGCTCCCATGGTTTCGAGGACAACGCGCATGACCCGTCGTTTGCTGCGCCCCGCATTGACTGCCCTTCTTTTCGCTGCACCGGCTTCGACGCTCCATATCTCCCGAGCGGCTGCACAGGCCGTGATCACGGGCAACCAGAGCATGACCGCAACGGTCGAGACGATCGATCCGGAAACACGTACCGTTCTGCTGCGTGACAAGAAGGGCGGATTGCTCAACCTCACCATCCCCAAGGATGCAAAGAACCTTCCCCATCTTGAGGCTGGAGACCAGATTTCGGTCCGTTTCTTCCAGACGATGGCAGCCGATATCGCCGCACCCGGCACGCCCCTGCCAGAATCGACCGTGTCATCCGCCAAGGGTTATGCCCGTCGCCACCCGCATGGCACGCTCGTCTCGTTCCAGCGTCAGCGCGTGAAGGTCGTGACGGTCGATGCGGCTGCCCATAAGGTAACGATCATCGATCATGCTGATATCACACGCACCATCACTGTGCGTCAGAAGGCGCTTCAGCCCCTGCTGAACAGCCTCAAGACCGGCGATGACGTCGATGTGACGACGATGGATGCGGTGTCATTTTCCGTGCTCAACCGAACCGTCAATGGCGATGTCTCGGTTACCGAAAAAACCGGCGAACAGACCCCGGCAGTAACACCGGCTCACTGACTATTCGGGCAGGGTGCGGGGCTTTGCCCTGCACCCGCAGAGGGGCAAGCCCCATTAATCCCCGTTTCGAACCAGACAGGTTTATAAAGGACGACCGTCCTTTGGCGGGGCATGGGGCAGCGCCCCATACATCCGCTTACTGTGCAGGCCTGGCCGGCCGCCAGAGCGTATCTGGCGGCGGCAGATGAGGGGAATTATCGATCACCCCGTAGCCATCGTCGGCGTAGCCATGATGGGCCACCTTGCGGGGGCCGCACCCCGCAAGCACCAGACCACCGACCAGAAGAGCGAGAGACAAGCGCCTCAAGCGCCTGGCTCCAGACGCAGACTGTCCGCCACGGCACGGGCCAGCCGGGTATAGGCCTGCGCGGCCTCGCTGTCGGGCGAGGACAGAATGATCGGCGTACCGGCATCGGCGCTCATGCGAATATCGGCCAGCAGCGGAATTTCGCCAAGGAACGGTACATTGGCCTTTTCGGCTTCGGCCCGCGCGCCCCCATGACCGAACAGCTCGGTGCGATGGTTACAGTTAGGGCAGCAGAAATAGGACATGTTCTCGACCACACCGAGCAGAGGCACATTCATGCGCTCGAACATGGTCAGCCCACGGCGGGCATCCAGCAGGGCAATGTCCTGCGGGGTGGAAACGATCACGGCACCGCGCAGGCTGAGCTTCTGGGCGATGGTCAGCTGGGCGTCACCTGTACCCGGCGGCATGTCGATCACAAGCACATCGAGGGCGGGCCACGCCACGTCGCCCAGAAACTGGCCGATGGCCCCCATGACCATCGGGCCGCGCCAGATCATGGCCTGCTGTTCATCCACCAGAAACCCGATGGACATGGCGTGCATGCCCCAGGCTTCGACGGGAATGATCTTGCCATTTTCAAGCGCAGGCTTGGCGGAGTGGCCGAGCATGCGTGGCAGGGAGGGGCCATAGATATCGGCATCCAGCATGCCGGTACGCAGCCCGAGCTTGGCCAGACCGGCCGCGAGGTTGACCGCGGTGGTCGACTTACCCACGCCGCCCTTGCCGGAGGCAACGGCGATGATGGCGCGCACCTGGGGCAGGGCCTTGCCATCGGGGCGCATGGGCTGAGGATGGCCGGGGCTGTTGGCGGGCTGCTCGAGCTGGAAGGGGCGGTGCCCCTGAGGCTGGGGCGCAGCCTTGCCCGGTGCACGATGGGCCGTCAGGATGATCGTTGCGCGCGAGATACCGGGGAGACGCGCAAGAGCAGCTTCAGCACGGGGACGCAGGGGTTCGATACGCGCCGCATCCTCGCGCGACGTGGCGAGAGAGACATGGGCGTGTCCATCACGCACCGCCACACCTTCAAGCGAGGCAAAGCTCAGGACATTGGATGTGCCGGCTTCATCCTGAACCAGGCGCAGGGTCTCGAGAATCCTGCGCTGGTCTTCCTCGTTGGCGGGTTTTTCAAAATCGGTCATGGTTGTCCTCTGGCGACGGGGCGCTTCTGGCGACGGGGCCGGGCCTTATCCCTTTCGTTTAACATGGCGGGAAGTGGATCGCGCAACCATCTGCGCGTATGAGCAGGTCAATACCGGGGCAGATGCACCCGGGTCGTCCGGGCAGGAGAGCATGACAGGCATGAGCGAGGCCACAACCGACGCCACCCCTAAACGCAAGAAGCGCGACCATCGCATTGATGCCCTGCGCGGCATCGCGCTGCTGATGATGCTGGCCGATCATGCGCCACAGGATGTGCTCAACCGCTTCACATTGCGCAATTTCGGCTTCGCTGACGCCGCCGAGATCTTTGTGCTGCTGGCGGGCTATGCCTCGTGGCTGGCCTATGGCCGCCTGATCCTGCGCGGGCCGCCAACGGGTGGATGGGTCATGGGTATCGAGCGCATCGTGCGCCGATGCTGGCGCCTGTATCTGTTCCAGATGGTCATGTTGCTGGTGTCGGTTTTCACCATACGCCAGTGGCGGCATTATTACCCCGTGCCCGTGGATTTTCTGGAGCCCGAACTGGCCCATGGCCATGAATGGATCTGGAGCGTCCTCAGCCTTCAGGCCCTGCCGAACAATCTGAACATCCTGCCGCTCTATATCGTGCTGCTTCTGGCCTTTCCGCTGCTGGTCTTTCTGTGGAAGATCTCGCCATGGCTACTGGGCGGGGTCAGTCTTGCGCTCTGGGGGCTGATCAACAGTGACCCCACGCTCAACCTGCCCAACTGGCTCGACCCCGATGGCTGGTATTTCAACCCGCTGGCCTGGCAGTTCATTTTCACCCTTGGCATGCTGGCCGCCATCATGGCGGGCAAGCGCGAGGGCAATCTACCGGCCCCCCTCTGGGCCAAATGCCTTGCCGGAGCCTATCTGCTGTTCGGCGCGCTTGAGTGCTTTCCCTATGAAAGCTGGAACCTGCCTAGCCTGAGGCCGCTTGCCGTCGTGCCGCAGGCCGACAAGTCCGATCTGGCCATCTGGCGCTGGACCGACGCTCTGGCCATCCTGCTGCTTGTCCAGTCCTCCGTAACGGCCACGCGCCTTTCGGAAACACGTATCGGGCAGGGTCTCGCGCTGCTGGGGCGTCATTCGCTTGAGGTATTCAGCTTCGGCACCATTCTCGACCTGTTTGCCCGACTGGTGATGAACAGTTTTGGCGATGGCTGGGTCATCCAGATTCTGGTCAATGTGCTTGGCTTCCTCGGGGTCTATGGATTGTCGGTCTGGCTTGATCGCCATCGCCGTCAGGCCGCTCTGATGGCGGGCGAAACACGCAAGGAAGCCCGGGCGGAAGAGAAGAAAGATCGCAGCGCGGAGATAGGTGACGCAAACCCCTGATTTGCGTTAGCCTAGCGCCATGAAACATCGCCTCGTTCTTGCCGCCCTGATGGGCGGCTGGGTTTCCGCCGCCTCCTCCGCCTTTGCCGACCCCGCGCCGGCACCGGCCGCACCCGCAGCAACTGCGCCGGCGGCTCTTGCACGCAGCGTTCATGCGGCGCCGGACTCCCTGGCCGATCTGGCAGCCAGTCTGCTGCCTGCGGTGGTAAACATCTCGATTTCAGCCACGCTGAAGCCGGGTGAGGATGATGACGACGATGACGGCCCGGACGCCAGCCCCGATGACGGACCGCAGGTGCCGCAATTTCCCCCCGGCTCGCCGATGGAGAAATTCTTTCACGATTACATGAATCGCTCCCCCTCGCCTTCCGATCCGCCACGCAAGATGCAGGCGCTGGGCTCGGGCTTCATCATCTCGCCCGACGGATTCATCGTCACGAACAACCATGTCATCAAGGATGCGGACAAGGTTTCCGTCACCCTTCAGGATGGCACGGTGCTTCCTGCAAAGATCGTGGGGCGCGACAGCCGGACCGATCTGGCCGTGATCAAGATCGAGAGCAAGACGCCCTTCCCGACCGTGCCCTTTGGCGATAGCGACAAGGCCCGCGTCGGCGACCGCGTTCTGGCCATCGGCAATCCGTTCGGCCTGTCCGGCACGGTCACCAGCGGCATCGTTTCATCGCGTGGGCGCGATATCAATCACGGGCTGTATGACGACTATATTCAGACCGATGCCTCCATCAACCGGGGCAATTCCGGCGGTCCGCTTTTCAATCTCGATGGGCAGGTGATCGGCATCAACACGGCCATCTACAGCTCCAGTGGCGGCTCCATCGGTATCGGCTTTGCCATTCCGGCCAATGATGCCCGTGGTGTGATCGACCAGCTGCGCCGTGATGGCCATGTGTCGCGCGGCTGGATTGGCGTACGCGTGCAGAACGTGACACATGAAATTGCCGACAGCATCGGCCTCAAGCCCGAAAAGGGCGCGATGATTGCCGGTATCGACCCCAAGGGCCCGGCTTCTGCGGCAAAGCTGCAGACAGGCGATGTGATTACCGCGCTCAATGGCAAACCCATTGATGGCCACGCCCTGCCACGCCTCGTGGCCGAAATTGCGCCCGGCACCAAGACGGTGTTCGGCATCTGGCGCAAGGGCAAGACAATGGATGTCACCCTGGTGGTCAAACCCTCACCCGAGGCGCCGGACATGCCGCCAAGCGATGCCAAGTTGAAAGGCCCGACCAAGCTCGCCCTGGCTGATCTGGGCGTCACCTTCTCTGCCATCGATGATGAGACACGCAGCAAATACAGCCTGTCGGATTCGCAGCGAGGCGTGGTGGTGACCGATGTGACACGCGATGGTGCTGCCGATACGCGTGGCCTTCAGCCGGGCGACGTGGTGACGGAAGTGCAGCAGGTGGCCGTGAATTCACCGGACGCCCTGTCAAAGGAACTGGCACGCGCACGCCAGCAGAAGAAACATACCGTGCTCCTGCTCGTTCAGGGTCAGGACGGGCTGCGCTGGGTGCCGCTGCCGCTATCCGGAGACTGATCTATGCCCTTTGCCTCACTGCTCCGGGCGCGCGAGGATGGTGAGGCCCCGTGGCGGCAGATGGTCAGAACCCTCGTTGCGGTGGCCCTGTGCTGGATCATCGGTGAAGCCACCGGGCTGGACGAGACGATCTGGGCCCTGATCACGGCGCTGATCGTCACCCAGTCGAGCATAGACCAGACATTTTCCACGGCGCGCGACCAGATTATCGGCACGCTGGTCGGTGCTGTTGTTGGCACACTGGCTATCACCGCGCGGCTTATTCTGGGTTTCTACTGGCCAATCTTCTGCGTCGCCCTGCTACCGCTGGCCTATATGGCGGCCGTTCGCCCCTCGCTGCGCTTTGCCGGGGTGACGCTGATGATTGTCTATCTTCTGCCCTCGCATGGCGCGAACCCGTACTGGCCGCTGACCGAGCGACTGACTGCCATTTTCCTTGGTGTGATCGTCGCGCTGGTTGTGAGTTTCGTGGTGCTTCATGCCAGTGCGCGGCGGCGCGGTTTCCTCACCGCAGGGCGCATGTTCCGCGAGATGGACGAACTGCTTCAGGCGGCCCTGCGACGGCAGGAAATGTGGAGCGAACTCGAAGCCCGCAACGATCATTGCGCCCGCAACCTGCTGGTGATTAATGAATGTGTGGCAGAGGCCTATCGCGAAAACTGGGGGCTGCTCGAAAAACGCCACCCGATCCTGACCGTGCTGCCCGCCCTGATGCGCCGTATGCTCAGTGATACCATGCTGGTGGCCCGTGCCATCAATGCGGGCAAGGACAGGGGCGGTTTTTCTGGCGTGGCCGGGCTGCATACCGGTCTGAGCCATGCCTATCGCTCTCTCGCCCGGCGCTGCGAAATCCATGCTGCGGGCAAGGCCCATGAGAAACCCTATCGTCCGGGACGGGAAGACGTCTTGAGTGCGCTGCCGACACTGGGGCAGGATGCGCTGCCTGAAATGCATTTCGTCATCGCCCTGCTGCGTCAGGATCTGCGTCGCGCCACAGACGTGCTGATGAGCACGCCCGAAAGCCGGGCGAAAGACCTGAGAGACATGATCGGAAAGTAAGCCCAACGCATGGCGTATCTGCGCAAATCGCGTTGAACTTGTGCCCCCCCTGTTACGTTTCCTGATGTAATTTGGGCCGGATCATGCCGGGCGTTTTTTGACGTGTGTGACTGGATCTGGTCTTTTCATGTCGTTCAGAAATGGCACTCCTGAAGCAACAAAAAGGGATTTAAGCTTATGATCACCCGCGAGACCCTGAAGCACCTGCCGGCAGGCGTGGCCGCTCCGTCTTACGATCTCAAGGACATCAAGCCCGGAATCCTGCATTTTGGCGTCGGCAATTTCTTTCGTGCCCATGAGGCCTATTATGTCGACAAGGCCCTCGCGCTGCCCGGCCAGCAGGGCTGGGGCATTATCGGTGTCGGCCTGACCTCGGGCGACCGTTCCAAGAAGAAGGCCGAGGATTTCAAGCAGCAGGACTGCCTGTTCTCCCTGACCGAAACGGCCCCCTCGGGCGAGAGTAAGCGCACCGTTATTGGCGCCCTGCGCGACTATCTCCTCGCCCCCGAAAAGCAGGAAGCCGTTCTGGAATATCTCGCCGATCCGGCCATCAAGATCGTGTCGATGACGATCACCGAGGGTGGCTACAACATCGACGAGCATTCGGGTGAATTCGCGCTCGACAACGAGGCCGTCCAGCGCGATCTGTCCAACCCCGAAACGCCGTCCACGATCTTTGGTTATGTGGTCGAGGGCCTGCGCCGCCGTCGCGATGCGGGCAATCGCGCCTTCACCATCATGTCCTGCGATAACCTGCGTCATAACGGCAACGTGGCGCGCAAGGCATTCCTTGGTTATGCCCGCGCCCGTGACCCGGAGCTGGCAAGCTGGATCGAGGCAAATGCCACCTTCCCCAACGCCATGGTTGATCGCATCACACCGACCGTCTCGGCGGACATCGCTGCCCGCCTGAACAAGGAGAGCGGCCTGGATGATCTTCTGCCGCTCGTGGCGGAAGACTTCACCCAGTGGGTGATCGAGGATGAATTTGCCGATGGACGTCCCGCCCTTGAAAAGGTCGGCGTGCAGATGGTCGATGACGTGACCGATTATGAGTTCATGAAGATCCGCATGCTCAACGCATCGCACATCTTCCTGGCCTTCTCCGGCCTGCTCCTCGGGTACGATCATATCGACGAGTCGATCAATGACCCCGATCTGCGCAAGCTGGTCGAGAGCTATCTCGACACAGATGTCATCCCGACCCTGAAGGCCGCGCCGGGTGAAGACCTTGAGAAGTACAAGGAATCGGTCATCTCGCGCTTCTCCAACCCGGCCATGGCAGACCAGAACCTGCGTATCGGCAGCGATGGGGCATCGAAGGTGCAGGTGTTCTGGACCGCCACCATCCAGAACCTCCTGAAAGACAAGCGCGATCTAGACCGCGTTGCCTATGGTCTGGCTGCCTATCTTGAAATGCTTCGCGGCAAGAACGAGAAGGGCGGCACATTCGAGCCGATCGAACCGACCTTCACCGATGACACTTGGAAAATCGCCAGGAGCGACGATTACGAAGCCGGGTTTGCCCTCCCGGCCTTTGATGGCTGGCGCAAGCTTGATCATGCCGCACTTGACGAAAAAGTGACCGAACTACGCAAGGTTATTAGAGAAAAAGGCGTAAAGGCCGCTCTCTCTATCTGAAAAGGATGCGCGAAAGCCGCACTCATGACAGATTTCTAAGGCAGGCGAGTTTTCCTGTGTCCCAAAGTAACTTATGGGCGTTAGGAAAATCAGACATCACCCGGCATTTAGCCGGGTCTGCCGGAGATAGTCATAGTGCTGCGTCGCGATCTTGTTAAAATCGGTGCTGGCCTCTCGATACTGGGGGCCAGCAAAATTGCCCGGGCAGCGCCTGCTGCTGCCCCGAAGCCAACCCCGTTCGACAACAACACGGTACGGCAGATCGCGCAGAACCTGTCGAAATCCGCCTACAAGGCGCCGCAGCAGACTCTCCCCAGCGCTATCGACAATCTGAACTTCGATCAGTTCCGCGGCATCACGTACAAGGAAGAGCGTGCGCTCTGGCACGGCCAGAACCTCGCCTTTGACGTCGAGTTTTTCCCGCGTGGCTTCCTGTATCGCCCGCGTATCAACATGAACGAGGTTGTGGACGGACAGTCGAGCCCGATCGTCTACGACCCTGACATGTTCAGCTATCCCGACCCGATGCTGCGCGTGACCGATGATCTCGGCTTTTCCGGCCTGCGTCTGCGCAATGCCATCAACACCCCCAATGTGATGGAAGAATGTGCCGTGTTTCTCGGCGCATCCTACTTCCGCGCTGTGGCGAAGGGGCAGAATTACGGCCTGTCCGCCCGCGGTTTCGCTAATGGCACAGGCGACCCGAAGGGCGAGGAATTCGCCCTCTTCCGTGAATTCTGGCTCGAAAAGCCCAAGCCCGGCGTCGACTCGGTCGTTATTCATGCCCTGATGGACAGCCCTTCGGTCGTTGGTGCTTTCCGCTTCACCATTCGTCCGGGCGCCACAACGGTCTTTGATGTGCAGTCGAGCTTCTATCCGCGCACCGATATCACCGAAGGCGGCGTGGCAGCCCTGACCGGCATGTTCTATTTCGATGCCAATAACCGCAATCATGTCGATGACTGGCGCCCCGGCGCCCATGACAGTGAAGCGCTCCAGATGTGGACCGGCACGGGTGGGCAGCTCTATCGCCCGCTGAACAATCCCGTCGATCTCCAGTTCTCGGCCTTCCAGGATGCAAGCCCGCACGGCTTTGGCCTTATGCAGCGCCGCCGCGCGTTCCATGATTTCGAAGATCTCGCGCTGAACTACGAAAAGCGCCCCTCGCTCTGGATCGAACCCATCGGTGACTGGGGCGAAGGGGCTGTCGATCTGGTCGAGATTCCGACACCCAACGAGGTGAACGACAATATCGTGTCGTTCTGGCGCCCCAAGCAGCCCATGCAGGCCGGGCACGAATACGGCTACACCTATCGCATGTACTGGGGCTGGGACACGCCCTGGCCAACCGATCTGGCCCGCATTGGCGCAACACGCGTCGGCGCCGTGACCGATCATGCCGATGGCCGCATGTTCGTGATCGATTTCACCGGCAAGCCGTTCGAGAACCTGCCCGCCAATGCAGCCTTCCACCTCGTACCGCAGGCCTCGACCGGGACCATCAAGAACGTGGTGGTTGAGCCCAATCCGAACATCAAGGGATGGCGTACGACGTTCGAATTCTATCCGGGCAGCGCCAAGCTGGCCGAACTGACGTGCCAGCTTGCCAATGAGCAGGGGCCGATTTCCGAAAAATGGATGTATCGTTGGACGCCGTGAGCACCCTTCCCACCTCTTTCACCCCCTTCGACGTGCTTCCGGCGGAATCGCCCCTCGAGATGCCGACGCAGAGCCTGCGTCAGCGTCCCGAGACTTTCGGGCGTGACCGTCATCCCCCCACCACACCCTCCCTGCTGTGGTTGCGCCGCCTGCTGGTCATTGGCGGTGCCATTGCCCTGACAGGCTGGGGGGCGTTCGAGATGAACCGCGTGCTCAACAGCATGGGCGTCTCGACGCTGGGCATCATCGTTCTGGCGCTGTTCGTGGTGCTCGGCGCCTGGATCTCACTTTCCTTTACCTCCTCGCTTGCCGGCTTTGTCTCGGTGCTGCGTCACGGGGGTCTGGGTCTTGGCATCTCGCGCGATACCCCTCTGCCCGCGCTGATGACCCGGACCGCAGTGCTCATGCCCACCTATAACGAGGACCCGGACCGTGTCCTCGTGGGCCTGCGTGCGATCCATGACAGCCTGGTGGCGACAGGCCGTATCGACGCTTTTGACTTCTTCATCCTCTCCGACACGACAGACCCCGATGTCTGGGTTCGCGAGGAGCGCGCCTATCTTGCCTTTGTGCAGGCGGTGAACGGGCAGGGGCGCATTTTCTATCGTCGTCGCCCCAAGAACATCGATCGTAAATCCGGCAATCTGGAAGAATGGGTCAAACGCTTCGGCGGTGCCTATCAGCAGATGCTCACCCTTGACGCCGATTCAGTGATGGATGGCGGCCTGATCGTGCGTACGGTCTCGGCCATGGAGCGCCACGAGAACGTGGCGCTCATCCAGACCCTGCCGGTCATCATCGGTGGCAAGACACTCTTTGCCCGCATGCAGCAATTTGCCGGGCGTGTTTACGGGCCGCTGATCGCTCACGGCATTGCCTGGTGGCATGGCTCGGAAGGCAATTACTGGGGGCATAACGCCGTCATCCGTACCCGTGCTTTTGCCGAACAAGCCGGATTGCCTCACCTGCCGGGCCGCAAGCCTTTCGGTGGCGGTATCCTCAGCCATGACTTTGTCGAGGCCGCCCTGATGCGTCGTGGCGGCTGGGCCATTCACATGGTGCCGGGTCTGTTCGGTTCCTATGAGGAAAGCCCGCCCTCGCTCACAGATGTCGCGATCCGTGACCGCCGCTGGTGTCAGGGCAATCTCCAGCATGGCAAGATCGTTCTGTCACGCGGGCTGCACTGGATGAGCCGCATGCACATGATGGTCGGTATCGGTGCCTATATCACCTCGCCGCTGTGGCTGCTGTTCCTCATGTTCGGTATCCTGATCTCGCTACAGTCCCATTTCGACCGGCCCGAATATTTTGGCGACACCAAGACGCTCTACCCGCACTGGCCGCAGGTCGATCCGGTACAGGCCAAATACGTGTTCATCGGCACGATGGCCGTACTGCTCGCCCCCAAGGCACTCGCCCTGATCGCAGCGCTCTTTGATCGCGCCATGCTGCGCAGCTGTGGTGGCTTTGTCCGCCTTGTGGCCTCCATCCTGCTGGAAACGCTCATTGGCGGTCTGATCGCGCCGATTGCGATGCTGATCCACACCTCAGGCGTCATTTCGATCCTGCGCGGCCGCGATTCCGGCTGGAATGCCCAGAACCGTGATGACGGGCGCGTTTCCCTCAAGGAAGTGGCGCATGGCTACTGGATCTATACCGCCTATGGTCTGGTCATGGCTGCTGCGGCCTGGTCAGTCTCGTTCTCGCTCTTCCTGTGGATGACGCCGGTTCTGATTGGTCTGGCCCTGGCCATTCCTCTGGCCGCCATGACCGCAAGCCGTGATGTCGGTCTGTGGCTCAGAAGCTGGGGACTCCTGCTCATCCCCGAAGAGACCAATTTGCCGCCCATCCTGAAGCTCGCCGCCGAGAACGATCTGCGTCGCACCCAGGCCGAAGCCATGCCGGATCGCCCCCCGGCCGAGGCCTTCACGGCCCTGCGCAGCAATCCGGCTCTCGCCGCCGAGCATCGCCGTGCTCTGCCCATTGCCCGTCAGCCCGGTGCCGCTATCGATGCCAATCTGCTGGTCGGTCTGCTGAAACTGCGTGAAGCCGCTTCCGTGGACAGCGCTCTCGCGACACTGTCCCGGCAGGAAAAAGCCTCTGTCCTGTGCAGCGCCGAAGGCCTGGACCTCATTCTCGGCCTCCCTGCCTGAACAGGGTTCATGGGAATAATGCCTGTTCCGGTATTATTCCCACGGGGCTCTGCCTCGCACCCGGGATGGGATGAACCCCTCCAATCCCCACACCACATTTGCCAAAGTCCCGGAAGATCCCTGCCCCCAGGCATGGTCTCGGATAGCGCCCCACAACGACAGGCCACAAAAAAAGGCCAGCCTTGTGGCTGGCCCTTTTTGTCGTTCGGTCTTAACAGGCGCTTACTTGAAATCCTGCCCACGCTGACGGACCTGGGCGCAAAGCTGCGTGCGATGGCTCAGATCGAGGGTCGAGACATCGAAGGGAACATTGGTGCTGCTCTGTAGCAGGCCCTGACCACCCAGCGAGTAGTACTGGTCGTTCTGCACATCGGGACGCTTGGCCAGCTTGCGGCCTACAACGCGCAGTGTGTTGCCGTGCACCAGGTGGTTACGCACACAATAGCTGGCGAGGCCAGCGAGATTGCCCGCCTTGGCCGCATCGAGCGAGGGCAGACCATAATTATCGAGAACGCCCGGCGTGCTGGCGGTCGCTACCGTGTTGCTCACGCCGCTGCCACCAACGGCCTGCATGACGTGACTGGCTGCATCCGGAGCGCCATCACGATGAACAGGAATGGACCCGGCAGGCATCACGGTGGACTGCGTTCCTGGTGCAACGGACGGCACGGGAGCCTGCTGCGCATGCGCAGAAGCACCAGCGAAGGTAAGGCCAGCGACGGCGGTCAGACCGAGACAAAGACGAGACAACATGAAAGCGATCCTTTTTTTCTGCTCTTTTTCAGACCCGTCTCTTGCAAGCGGAGCCTGTTAAAACGCGCTTTCCCGAAAGTATATCAGGATGAAGGACGTGTGCTTTCCTAACATGTGAGGCGCCAAGTGGTTTATTCCCCTATCGAAACTTCGGCGCTTCATCATGGGGGCGTTGAGGTGCGCCCCATTCTGCCGCACTCTGGTACAGGTTTTGTTTTTCCAGACTGAGGTCCTGCCATGATTCCTCCCTCGCCACGGCGCGTACCGCACACCATTACCCAGCTCGAACGGGTCAGGCAGGATGATTACGCCTGGATGAAGGACGAGAACTGGCAGAAAGTCCTGCGTGATCCGTCCCTGCTCCGCACGGATATCGCCGAAGCCCTGCGCGAGGAAAACAGCTACACCGAGCACTGTCTGGCCGATATGGCGCCAGAACGCGCCGCGCTGCTTCAGGAAATGATCGGCCGTATTCCTCCGGCAGAAGATTCCGTTCCCTGGCCCGATGGGGCATGGCTCTATTTTTCCCGCTTCGCCAAGGATGCACAGCATCCGGTCTATCTGCGCCGCCCCCGGTCCGGCGGTGAGGATCAGGTCCTGCTCGATGTCGAGGCGCTGGCCAAAAGCCAGGCCTATTTCGCCCTGGCTGGCGTCCGTCATTCCGATGACCACCGGGTGTTTGTCTATGCCGCCGATACGCAGGGTTCAGAGGTCTATCGCCTGCACAGCATCGATACGACCACCGGTGATGCCTTTGCCCCTCCTGTCGAGAGCGCCGCAGGCAGCTTCGTGATCTCGCCCGACAGTGCCTGGCTGTTCTGGATCTACCGTGATGACCACGGACGGCCGTCACGCGTCTATCGTCGTCCTCTGGCGGGCGGCGAGGATGTTCTTGTGTTCGATGAGCCCGATTCAGGCTTTTTCCTGAGCCTGTCGGTCACAGCATCACGCCAATGGATCCTGATCGAACGTGGCGATCATGACACCAACGAGACGCTGCTGATCCCCGCCAGCGACCCGACACAGGCACCTTGCATCGCATCGCCCCTCAAGCGGGGCGAGCGTTATACCCTCACGCACTGGAATGACCGCTTCATCATTCTCACCAATGCGGAAGGGGCGGTCGATTTCCAGTTCATGCAGGCGCCGGACCAGTCGCCATCGAGAGAGAACTGGACGCCTTTCCTCGCGCATGAGCCGGGGCGCTTCCTGCTGGGCGCCGCAGCCTGTCGGGACTATCTCGCCTGGGCGGAACGGGTGAACGGCAATATCGAGATTCATGTCGTGTCAGAGAGCGCTGCGGGGAACCGTGCCGGGAACAATACCGATCAGGGCGATATCCGCACGAAGGTCCGCACGATCGGCATGAAGGAGCCCGCTTTCGACCTTACCCTGCTGGGCTTTCTCGAATACGAGGACAGCATCCTGCGCTATATCTATGAATCACCGACGACGCCCGCGCACTGGTACGATCTGGATATGCGCACAGGCGAGCAGAGCCTGAAGAAAATTCGTGAAATTCCCTCGGGTCATGATCCGTCCCTTTACGAGACCCATCGCCTGTTCGCCATCGCCTCTGACGGCGCAGAGGTGCCCGTCACCGTTCTCAAGCGCCGGGACACCCCATGCGACGGAACGGCTCCCCTCCTGCTCTACGGGTACGGGTCTTACGGCATCTCGATGGAGTCCGGGTTCAGCACCTCGGTGTTCAGCCTTGTCGATCGCGGCTGGGTCTATGCGGTCGCGCATATCCGTGGTGGCTCGGAAAAGGGCTGGAACTGGTTCCTTGAGGGTCGCGGCAAACACAAGCCCAACAGCTTTACCGATTTCGTGGCCTGCGCCCATCATCTGGTTAGGCAGGGCTACGGACAGGCCGGGCGTATCGTGGCGCATGGCGGTTCTGCGGGCGGGTTGCTCATGGGGGCGGTTGCCAATCTTGCCCCGGAACTGTTTGCCGGCATCGCTGCCCAGGTACCGTTTGTCGATGTGCTGAACACGATGTCAGATGACACCCTGCCACTTACCCCGCCGGAATGGCCCGAATGGGGGAACCCGCTGGAAGACCGTGACGCGTATGATCTGATCGCCAGCTATTCGCCCTATGACAATATCCGACCCGTGGCCTACCCCCCGGTTCTGGCGATGGGTGGGTTGTCGGACCCCCGTGTGACCTATTGGGAGCCGGCAAAATGGATCGCGAAACTGCGTGAAGTTGCCACGGGCGGGCCCTTCCTGTGCCGTATCAACATGGATGCCGGGCACGGGGGCTCGTCAGGCCGGTTCAAGCGGCTGGAAGAAGTCGCCTATGTCTACGGTTTCGCACTTTGGGCCATGGCGCGTCGCCCGCTGCCGGATCAGACTCCCTGATCCGGAACCCGGCCCCCTTCATACGGGGCCGGGACGATAATCAGTCGTCGCTATCGGCCTGGGGGCGTGGCCTTATAGCGGCACACATGGCCGGGAGCTTGGGATCGGCCTCACCCTTGGTGCGGCACAACGTCCGGGCATCCGTGCCGCAAACCTCGATCGTCTCCTCAAAATCGGATTCGAGCACATCGCGCGCTACAGCCGCATCCTGGTTGTTGCTATCCGAGTCCTGGTTCGCCACGATCTTCTGCGTCTTGTGCAGCTCCTTGAGCGCCTCCACACAGCTGTCGCTGGCCGAGTCCGGGTCGGTCTGGAGAACGGCCAGAATCCGGTTAAGCACCGAGGCAGGATCATTCTTGGGCTTGGGCGCAGCCTGCGCCGAAAGGGGCAGACCCACCATGAGGGCGGCTAGAACAGGCAGAGCTTTCTTCATGGAATCAGGATAATTGGGTTTTCATCCTTTGAAAACGCCCAAAATAAAGGGTTTCATGGGGTTGAAGCTCAGTCGGGAGTTGACTCTGACCGGAGCCATGAGTATTCCGACCACCTCTCGCGGGCGCGACGCCCGTTCGTCTTGCATGGCCCGGGAAGCAAATTATCATGAAGATTCGTAACAGCCTCAAATCTGCCAAGATCCGCGACAAGGACTGCCGCGTCGTTCGCCGTCGTGGCCGCGTCTATGTCATCAACAAGAAGAACCCGCGCATGAAGGCTCGCCAGGGCTAATTCCCTGCTGATGCCGAAACGGAGCTTTCGCCCCGTTTTGACGCGTTACACGGCCCTTCGCGGGGCCGTCGTCAGGCCGTGTCTGCTCCTGGGCAGCGCGGCTTTTGTCGTTCTGGCCCTCTCCCCGGCCAAGGGATCGCCTGACGGCCACCCGGCGCCCGGCCACAAACCCGGCCTGCACAGAGCTGCCACCTCTCCGTCAATCCCTGACAAGACGAGCACGAGCCGCACGGACAAAGGGCCAAACGCGTCTGTAGGCACGCCCCCCGCGATGCGAGATAACAGCAAGCCGGATTCCGCCAAGCCCTCTCCCGGTGCCAAGCCCCCCAGCGCGCCAAAGCCCGACCCCCTTCAGGAGACGAGCAAGGCCCTGCGTATGGCGCATACGGCCACAGAAGCCCGCGCGCTGGAACGACGCGCCGAGACGCTGCGCCAGAAGAACCTCTCTGCCAGCACGCGCCTGTTGCTGGAAAATGCGGATTCGAGCCTTAAGGCCCATGATTATCGCAAGGCCGAGGCGGCACTCGACAACGCCCTTGTGCTTCAGCCTGACAAGCCATTCATCCGGCGCGGCCGGGCGCGGGTGCGCTATGCGGCGGGCGATTTCGAAGGGGCGATCAGCGATCTGGGCGTTGCCCTGCAGAAAGACCCTGACGACCCGCTTTCATGGCAGTTGCTCTCGCAGGTCGAGGAGGAACGTCACGATCTCAAGGCGGCCCTGCAGGCAGCCCGACAGCTTCTTGTGGTCGATCCGCTGGCCAGCGGTGGTGCCAAACGTGTGAAGGCGCTGCAGGCCCAACTGGATGGACGCGCCATTTAAAGCGCGTCACGATCTCAACTCTGCCTTGATTATGCAGTTTGATAAGATGTCGAAGTCAAAGGAGAACATCATGTTCAAGAAGAACAAGGCTCAGGTTACCGAACTGACGGCCCCCGAGGCCCAGAAGAAGGGCTGCTGCATCAGCAAGATGTGCGGCTCGGCCAAGCCGCAGACCAAGGAAGCCATCCTGGGTGGCCTGACCTTCCTCAGCATGTTCGGCCCCAAGAAGCTGCGTCCCCATCTGCAGCACCTCCTCGCCGTGATCGCCATCGTGACCTTCGTCGTCAAGGCCATCAAGCCCAAGCGCGAAGACAAGTCCGCCTGATTTTTACTCCTTCCCTCGACCTCGCCTGGGGATGACAAGGCTCCTCACCAGGCGAGGGCGATACCGGGGGTGCCCGGCCCCGGCAGGGCGCTGCCCTGCACCCGTGAAGGGGCCTGCCCCTTCCATCCCCGCTTCCAAGTAAGCAGGTTTCCAAAGGACAATTGTCCTTTGGCGGGATTTGGGGCAGCGCCCCAATGCCAATAAGTCCGGCGAAACGCTTCCTGTCTAGAGAAACGAAATCGGGTCGATATCGATATCGATGCGCTCATGGCTCGTCAGTTTCACGCCGTCGAGCCATGCCCGCAGGATGGGCTGAACCGCCACATTGCGTCTGGTACGCAGCAGGAGGCGACGCCGATGGCGACCCCGAAGAATAGCGAGAGGGGCCGGTGCAGGGCCAAGCACCTGGATACCGGCGCCTTCCGGGGCACGTGCGCCCAGCAGATTGGCAACCTTATCAGCGGCCTCGGCTGAATCCGCACTGACTATGACCGCCGCCAGACGCCCGTAGGGCGGCCAGAAACCGGGCTTTCGCTGCGCCGATTCCTGCTCCATGAACGCCAGATAATCGTTCGAGACGAGCGCCTTCATGACGGGATGATCCCCCAGATAGCTCTGGAGCAGAACCGTCCCGGGCTTTTCCGCACGGCCAGCGCGACCCGCCACCTGATGCAGAAGCTGGACCGTGCGCTCGGCGGCACGCAGGTCGCCACCGCCAAGTCCGAGATCGGCATCAACCACGCCCACAAGAGTGAGGTCAGGGAAATGCCAGCCCTTGGCAACAATCTGGGTACCGATCACAAGGTCGATCTCGCGATCGCTGATGCGCCTGACTGCGTCGGCCGTCGCTGAGGGCGAGCCCAGCGTATCGGAGGCCATGACCAGAATACGCGCATCGGGAAAATGCAGCCGTGCTTCCTCATGCACGCGCTCGATACCCGGCCCGACGGCCACGAGGCTGGATTCGGCAGCGCAGGACGGGCAGGTATCGGGCAGGGGCTCATGATGCCCGCAATGGTGACAGGTCAGGATCTGCCGGGCCCGATGCTCGACCAGCCAGGCCGAGCAATTGGGGCACTCCATACGATGACCGCAGGCACGGCACAGGGTGAGGGGCGCATAGCCACGACGGTTGAGGAACAGCATGGCCTGTTCCTCACGCGCAAAGGTTGCGCTGATGGCATCTGTCAGGGCAGGCGACAGAAACTGGCCGCGCTCGGGCGGCGCCCGGCGCATATCGACAAGGCGCACATCGGGCAACGTGGCGTTGCCGTGGCGGCTATGCAGCACCACGTGCTGGTAGCGCCCGTGCTCCACATTGGTGAGCGTCTCAAGGCTGGGCGTAGCAGAAACAAGAATGGCCGGCACATCTGACAGGCGCGCCCGGACAATGGCCATATCGCGCCCGTGATAGGTTACACCCTCTTCCTGCTTGAAGGCTGTCTCATGCTCCTCATCCACCACGATCAGACCGAGATCGGGGAAGGGCAGAAACAGGGCCGATCGTGCGCCCACCACGACCGGGGCCTGACCTTTGGCAATGGCATGCCATGTCTCGCGGCGTTTCTTGCCGCCCAGTTCGGAATGCCAGAGCGCAGGCTGCACACCAAAGCGTCTGGCAAAGCGATCTGTCCACTGCGTGGAAAGCGCAATTTCGGGCAGCAGCACGAGACATTGCCGGTTGGCCGCAAGACAGGCGCCGATGGCCTCGAAATAGACTTCGGTCTTGCCAGAGCCGGTCACCCCCTCAAGCAGGGTGACGCCAAAGCTGTGCCCCTGCACTGCACTGGCCAGTATGTGCGCGGCGGCCTGCTGTTCGTCTGAAAGATGGGGAGGATGAAAAGCAGGGTCTGGCGTGGCAAATAGCGGTGCCGAAACCAGAGGGACCTCCTGCAGCAATCCGGCTGCCGCCAGCCCCCGCAGGACAGATGACGAGACGCCGGTCTTTTCCGTCAGGCTTGCGGTAGAGAGGGGAACCTCACTGACGGCCTCCAGCACCGACTGGCGCGCCTGCGTCATGCGCAATCCTGCCGGGTCGGCCTGCCCCCTGACCCAACCGAGCTGAACCTTTGTGGGCATGGTGTGACGGGCGCGAATGGCCATGGCAAGCACAAGGCCGGGCGGCGTCAGGGTATAAGCGGCCAGCCAGTCGATAAACCGCCTGAGATCACCCGGTATGGCAGGCATATCGAGCCGCCCCAGCACAGGCTTGAGGCGTGTGAGGGCAATGGGGCGTGCAGCGGCGGGTGCAAAATCGGCGGGAACGTCGCTTTGCGTGTCCCACACGCAGCCGGTCTCCTGACGTCGCCCGAGCGGAACACTGACCAGGTCACCCGGCGCAACCGCGCCTTCAGGCGCAAGATAATCAAGGGCTGTGGGAAAAGGCAGCGGCAGCAGAACGCTGATGCGCACAGCTCTCTCGCCATCTGCCTTCAGCTTCACTAAGCTCGGTTCTGTCATGCTGCCCAAGCGCCCCCTTCTGCCCTGCCCTCTTAGCCGAGACGAGGTCCGCCGTCATGCTGATGCATGAATGTCTCGATTCATGGCTCGACTGGCTGACCCATGAAAAGCGGGCGCGCCCCAACACTGTTCTGGCCTATCGCAACGATGTCGCAACCGCTCTGGCATTTCTGGGCGAGCATCTGGGGCAGGAGCCCGATCTCTCCGCCTTTGCCTCCTTGCGCACGAGCGATTTCAGGGCATGGCTGGCCTATGACACGAACCGAGCCGAAAGCGGAAAAGGCACGCCCGATGGTCGTGCCCGCTCGCGCGCCAGACGGGTCTCGGCATTACGGTCATTCTACCACTATCTCCATATCAGGCACGGGGTCAGCGCCAGCGCCCTGCGCCAGCTCAAGGCGCCAAAGACACGCAAGCGTCTGCCGCGCCCGCTCTCACGCGACATGGCACGCAGTGCAGCCTCCGATATTGCAGCCCTTGAGAAGCACCCGCTTTGCGCAGCGCGCGATGAAGCCCTGTTCACCCTGCTTTATGGCGCGGGCCTGCGTATTGGCGAAGCATTGGCGCTCGATCTGCGTGATTGCGACCGCGCTGCGGAGTCCGGGTTGCGCGTTACCGGCAAGGGCGGTCGGGAGCGACTTGTGCCGCTTCTGCCAAATGTCCTCAAGGCACTGGCCCTATGGCGCAGCCAGCACCCCTGCCCGGCCCCGGAGGCGCCGCTCTTCGTGGGGTTACGCGGCAAGCGTCTGCAACCCGCCGTGGCGCGCCGTGTCATGCAGGTCTGGCGTGAGCAGAGCGGTCTGGACAACAGCGCCACCCCTCACGCACTGCGTCACTCCTTCGCCACCCATCTGCTGGAGGGCGGTGCGGATCTGCGTGCCATCCAGGAACTCCTGGGTCACGCCAGCCTTTCTACGACGCAGGCCTATACGCTGGCCGATGAACGCCACCTCCTTGCCGTCTGGCAGGCCCATCCACGCGCAAGGAAATAACAAGAATGATGCGCCCTGTTGCCTTTCTCCTCGCCATCATGCTGGCGGGCTCAGGCCTGTCTCGTGCCCATGCCGGCCCCTGCACGCCCGAACGCATTGCCGACATTCCGCTCCATAATGACGGGCTGTTCCTGAATGCCCCTGTCGTGCTCGATGGACGTCAGGCGCGATTCATTGTCGATACGGGTTCTGAAGGCAGCCTGATCACGCCAGAGGCCGCCTCGGCTCTCAAGCTCGCAGCCGATCCGGCGCATCTGACCGTCATACAGGGGCCAAACGGGCGTGGTCAGCTCGCCCCCAACATGATGATACGCGCTCTGTCCATCGGGCTGCTCCCTCTGGGCTCGCGCTCGATACCACTCGGCGCCCTGCCGGGACTTCCGGCTCTCACACCCCCGATTGCCGGTCTCATGGGCGTCGATCTGCTGCGCGGCATGGATGTCGAGTTCAATGTACCGCAAAAACGCCTTACGCTATGGCGTTCACCCTCACGCGACGCACGCTGCCCCATCGCGCCTTCATGGCCTGCCGGTTACACGACTTTGCGGGCCAGGCGCGAGGGTGCCCGTCTGGCACTGTCTTTCACGCTGGACGGTCATGACGGGCTTGCCTTGCTCGATAGCGGCGCACGCTCTCACATACTCTCACGGCGCTTTGCCAACGCCATGGGCATCAGCGACGATATCCTGCGCCGGGATCAGGGCGGCGTGACAAGCGGCGTGGATCTCAATGCACGCTGGTATCACTGGCATCATTTTCACGAACTGCACTTGCAGGAAGAAAAGCCCGGTACCGGCAATCCGGTGTGGAAAGACCCGGTACTGACCGTGTCCGACATGCGAGACAATGCCGACATGCTACTCGGAGCCGACTGGTTTGCCCAGCATGATATCTGGATCTCGTTCGGCACCGGACAGGTCTGGGTGCGTTAAGCCGCCGCACATCGGGACATATCGAAAGTCGGGGAGTGTTCCGTGGTGGAGCTGAGGGGAATCGAACCCCTGACCTCCTCATTGCGAACGAGGCGCTCTCCCATCTGAGCTACAGCCCCACGGAACGCGTCGGAAGCTACACGGTCCTGTCCCAAAGTCAAGATTCGCCTGCTTTATGGTCACTTCCGCCACTGGCCAGAGCGCTTGCGCAGCTCACATGTTGTCTCATGGCCCTGCCAAACGCTAAGCTAGGCATTCCATCGTTTTTCGAAGAGACCGGATTTGCTGATCATCACCGTCTACAACATCATCATGATGCTGATTCAGCTCTTCACATGGGCGCTATTGCTTTACTGTGTGATGAGCATGCTGGTGGGTTTCCGGATTCTCGATCCAGGCAACCGCTTCGTCTACAATGTCGTGATTTTTCTTGGTCGCATTGTCGAGCCCGTGCTGAACCCCGTACGCTCGATCCTGCCGCAATTCGGCGCCCTTGATCTGAGCCCGCTCGCCGTCCTGCTGGGGCTCCAGTATCTTGTCGTGCCAGTGCTCAACCGACTGGTTTTTGCCTCACTGCATGGCAGTTTCTAAAGACGTATCGCCAGCGCGCCTTGCGATAGCTGGCCACGCTGACAGGCGTGTCAGTCACGACCGACCATCGTCGACTTACCGGCCTCTCCAAACCGGAAACTGGCCGGAGATTCTGATCCGGCCAATATCAAGCGGCAAACCTAGTCGGCAACGTCGCTGAGCTCGTGCCAGCCAAGCTTGGCAGACAGCAATGATGCCGTCTGACGCACCTGAGGGGCCAGCGCCTTCATACGCAGGAGCGGCATCTCACCTGCCCCACCCGTCACGCTGATTGACGCCACAATGCAACCAGACGCGTCACGCACAGGCGACGCAACGCAGTGAATACCGATCTCGTCATCTTCAAGATCGAACACGCAATCGGTCGAGCGATAAAAGCGCATGCGATTGATCCAGCTCGACAGCCCGGCAGGCATATGGCGATAACTGGTGCGATAAAGACGCGTCCATTCAGCTTCCGGCTCATCCAGAATCAGCGCGCGCCCCGTGCCCGTGCGTGCAAGGGGAAGGTGCTGACCTGTCCGGCTACGGACTGCAAGAGGCATGCGCCCTTCCAGACGCATCAGATAGATTACGGCGCTGTCTGCACGAACGCCCAGATGGACCATGCGACCGGTTGTCTCATTGAGGGTTTGCAGCAAAGGGGCAGCAAGCCCCAGCAGGGGAGTGACAAGCTGTGTCTGGGTCGTGAGCGAGGTCAGTTTTTCACCCAGACCATAACGCCCCATGGATTTCAGGCGTAACCAGCCCTGCTGCAACAGGGCGGCGGTGAGGCGCTGGGTGGTGCTGCGTGTGCAGCCGATCTCGAGCGCCAATTCGGAAAGCGTATCGACGCCAGCCCTGACAGCCAGAATGATAGACAAACCACGGCCCAGCGTCTGGGTACCCTGGGGCCAGTCTTTATCCGAATATGCCACATGCCGCTCCATGTTCTTTGAACGGTGCCTTGGACTTTGAAAGGGCTTCTCGTTCGCTTTTGAGACTTTTTATTGCTCCGCAAGGGAGGCATAGAAGCATCTCATAGCGTTATTCACGGGCGAATAAACACTTATCTTCGTTTTCCGGTCACATCTATGTAATCAAGACGTGGGTAGTTCACATTTTTTGTCAAATCAGTGTTTATAGGAAGAAATTCTTATCTGGTAAAGTGTCGGCCAATATTTCCCGGTAACGAATAATCTATCATTCTCTCGATCATAGGCGATGCCATTTGGTACAGCATCCGGATCATCGAGAGCGACCTCTTCTTCCAGGTTCGTCACATCGACCCATGATTTCACTTGACCCGTTACGGGATCGATTCTGGCTATTTCTGGAGTCATCCATATATTGGCCCATATTTCACCATGAATATATTCCAGCTCATTCAGTCTGTTTACTGGAACACCATCAGCAGTTACGCAAAGCTTGCTGATGACATGTAATGATACAGGGTCGAGACGCTTGAGGCACGGCGTTCCATCCGAAAGAATCAGTGTCTTGTCATCATGGGTCAGGCCCCACCCCTCGCCCTCGTAGTGAAATCGCCCCCTCAGCGTCAGCGAAGGAAAATCCCAGACATAGCCGCTGCCACTACGCCATGTGACGCTGATCAGACGGTCCTGCCAGTCAACAATACCCTCACCGAAATGCCCATCCGGCACGGTAACCTGTGCAAGGGTTTTACCTGAGTGCAATTCAACCCGGCGAATGACCGAGCGCCCCGACAGCCCCGTACTCTCGAACAGCATACCGTTGCGGTAAAACAATCCCTCGGTGAAAGCCGAGGGGTCATGGGGAAAACGGGCGATAATCTGCGCTGGCTCGACAGGGGTACTGGCATAACCTGTTGTCACAAACAGAGACGCTGTCATTGCCAGACTAAAAAACTGGATAATACAGGGAGAGAACAGACGCATGGCGGAGCTTCTTGCTGGCAGGCTTACGCGCTCGCTATACGCCCGCCAGCCAGTTTCCAACAATCACCCTCTCTCGATCCATCAACCGGCAGGCTTATCCTGTCTCGTGCGAGGAGGCGGATCGTGAGGCCTGGTCAGGTTGGTGGGCCGTTTATCGCCATGAACGCCTTGCCGATACGCTTTGCCACGGCGTGGATCTGTTCCTCACTGCAATCAACCGGCAATTCAAAACGCTTGCGCTGGACAAGGCGTGTCTGACACAGCGCCATGAATTGCTCGGCTGCAAAAAGCGGATCATCGGTTACGATCGCACCACGCTCGACCCAGTGCTCGATCCACTCCGTCATGGTCTTGAGCGTGCGTCCGAAGCCATGACGCCAGAATGTATCGGCCAGAACCGGAAAATGCGGCGCTTCGGACACGATGATACGATAGAGACGCAGCGGGCCAGGCTGAAGCAGAACGGTGATAAAGCGCTCGGCCAGCTTTGTGGCTGCTTCCTCACATGTCATGGCCGTCAGGTGACTCTGACAAATGGCGGGCGCCAGCTTACCTCGGCTCAGATCCTCGATGACAGCGCCAAACAGCGCTGCCTTGTTCTCGAAATGGTTGTAGAGTGTCCCTTTCGACACACCGGCGCGACAGGCAATCTGGGACATGGAAGCCCCTTCATAGCCGGATTCGAGAAAGATCGCCTCGGCCCCATCGAGAATCTGGCGGCGCTTGGCGTTGCAGGCCGCACTCTCCCTGGCGTGGTCTTCATTGTCGGGCGAGGCAATAATGTCGTTCTTGTTCAACCGGTCCATCCGTCTGACGCATTGGTCTGATGCCGGTGGGCAACGCGCAAAACTCAAGGGCGGCCCGATGGCGGACCCTCAGAACTGACCGAACGGGTCGATCAGTGCAAGCCAAAACTGCCCGATACGCGCCAATCCTTCAGAACTGCAACGAGAATGACTTCAATGTGTCCAGGAAAGGTCTAGGCATTGCGCCTGCGGATCGCGATAAATCGGTTGAGACGACCCGTTTTCAGAGACATGAGATCCTTATGACCCCTACAAACCCGAATGCGTCGCGCCCCAGCCGAGCCCTGCCCCCGGGAGTTGTCACAGGTGATGACTATCTCACCCTGATTGAGGCCTGCAAGCAGGGCGGATATGCTCTTCCTGCCGTCAATGTTGTGGGCACCGACAGTGTCAATGCCGTGCTCGAAGCCGCAGCGAAAAACAATTCCGATGTCATCGTTCAGTGCTCCAATGGCGGTGCACGTTTCTACGCCGGCGAGGGTCTGGCTGATCAGCACAGGGCCCGCGTGCTGGGCGCTGCCTCGATGGCCCGCCATGTCCATCTTCTGGCCAAGGAATACGGCATCTGCGTGATCCTTCACACAGACCACGCCGATCGCAAGCTCATCCCCTGGGTGGAAGGTCTGCTCGATCTGAGTGAAGCTGAGGTTGCCGCCGGACGCCCACCTCTTTTCTCCTCGCACATGATCGATCTCTCCGCCGAGCCACTTGAGGACAACCTGGCTGAATGTGCGCGCCTTCTGCCCCGCATGGCCAAGCTCGGGATCAGCCTGGAAATCGAACTGGGTGTTACAGGTGGTGAAGAAGACGGTGTGGGCCATGATCTCGAAGATCATGAGGACAATGCCCATCTCTATACGCAGCCCGAGGACGTCCTGACCGCTTGGAACCGTCTCTCGCCGCTCGGTCACGTCACTGTGGCGGCGTCCTTCGGCAATGTGCATGGCGTCTACAAGCCGGGCAACGTGCAGCTTCGGCCTGAGATCCTGCTCCATTCGCAGGAGCACGTCGCTGAAAAAACCGGCCTTGGCCCCAAGCCGCTCGCCCTCGTCTTTCATGGCGGATCGGGTTCGGAAAAGGACAAGATCACCGCTGCCGTGTCCTATGGTGTGTTCAAGATGAACATCGACACCGATGTGCAGTTTGCGTTTGCCAATGGCATTGGCCAATACGTGCTCGATCACTCCAAGGCCTTCCTGCACCAGATCGACCCCGAGACCGACGCCCCCTACAAGAAGTTCTACGACCCGCGCAAATGGCTGCGCGTTGGTGAAAAGAGCATCGTCGACCGTCTGGAGGAGGCATTTGCCGATCTCGGGTCGAAAGGCAGATCCATCGCTACCAGGGACTGAAGGCCGTGACCTGCGAGATCGTCAGGGCGTTCAGCGTCGTGCCAAGCCAGACCGCGCTGTTCGAATCCACCTACGGGCCGGAAGGCCCGTGGGTACGGCTCTACCGCAATGTCCGCGACTATCTCGGCACGCGCCTCATTGCCGATCTCGACAAGCCAGGCGACTATATCGCCATCGATGAATGGACATCGCACCAGGCCTATCTGGATTTCCAGAAGGATCATCCCGATGCCTTTGCAGCCCTCAATGAGGCCTGCTCGCCCCTGCTTCAGGACTGGCATTTCATCGGGGCATTTCGGGTCGTGACAACCGCCTGAGGCCATCTTCCGGCTTACGGGAGGGGCAAACGCACTGCGTCTTGTCGCAGCGACACAGCCATGGCCGGGTCAAGTAACACTATGAAGAAAATCGGATGAATCGGGCAGAAAGTCCTTGCATCCGGGGGGCATGACCTTTAATCGGGCGGCCTTGGCCCAAGGGGGCATGTTGCCCAACAGGCTGTCTACTGGTTTAGAGGTACGTGATGAACGCACTTGCTCAACTGGGGATGGTATCGGGACTCCCGAGAGATAACCAGACTGTCACATCGAACACATCTCATGAAGAGGTGTGCAAGGATTACTTCATTGAGCGTGATGGTGAACGCTTCGCCGGTCATCACCTGCTGATCGATTTCTGGGACGCCACGAATCTGGACGATCCCGCAGCGATCGACGCCACGCTTTGCGAGGCAGCGGTTACCGCAGGGGCAACAATCCTGCACAGCCACTTCCATCACTTCACGCCCAATGGCGGCGTGTCGGGCGTGATCGTGCTGGCCGAAAGCCACATCTCGATCCACACATGGCCCGAGCGCAATTTTGCCGCCGTTGACGTATTCATGTGCGGCGCCTGCGACCCGAATCTGACGATTCCGGTCATGCAGCGTCTTTTCCAGGCCGGTCGCGTCGTCTCTGACGAAGTGCGTCGTGGTCGTGAAAAGATCTCGCCTGCAGGCTGAGCGCGTTACGCTGCGCTCAAAGGCAGATAAGGCCGGGCCCGTTGCCCGGCCTTTTTTTTGATAAAATTGGGAGAGACCGCCTCATGTCTGAATCCTGGATCAACGAAACCCTCTACCCCGACTGGGGCCAGCGTTTTCGCGTCACGCGCGAGCTCGCACGCGTCAAGAGCGACTTTCAGGACATCGTCGTCTTTGAAAGCGACTTCCACGGCCGCGTGCTCGTTCTCGATGGCGTCATCCAGATCACCGAGCGCGATGAATTCGTCTATCAGGAAATGCTCACGCATGTCCCGCTTCTGACCCACCCCGATGCCAAGCGCGTACTGATCATCGGCGCAGGCGATGGTGGCGTGCTCCGTCGCGTGCTTCAGCACAAGACCGTTGAAAAGGCCGTCATGGTCGAGATCGACGGAGCGGTTATCGAGCTTTCCAAGCAGCATCTCCCCAATATCGCTGGCGACGCCTGGAATGACCCGCGCGCCGATGTCATCGTCGGCGATGGTATCGACTATGTCGCCAAGGCAGCGGACGGCTCGTTCGATGTCATCATCGTCGACTCGACCGATCCGATCGGCGTGGGCGAAGTGCTCTTCACCGATGCCTTCTACAAGGATTGCGCCCGCATCCTCTCCGCTCAGGGTCTGATCGTGAACCAGTGCGGCGTGCCATTCATGCAGGCGGATGAACTGCGTGAAACCAGCCTGCGCCGTGCCAGCTTCTTCCCGCATGTCTCGGCCTATGTTGCCGCCGTGCCGACCTATGTCGGTGGTTTCATGACGCTTGGCGTTGCTGCGAAGGGCGTGAACCCGACAAAGCAGACCGTCGAGGACGTGCGTACCCGCGCAGAGGCCGCGGGTATTCTGGGCACGACACGTTACTGGACCCCGGAAATCCATGTCGGCAGCTTCAACCTGCCGCCATATATCGCTGAGAACCTGCCCAAGCAGGAAGGCTGATCGGCGTCCCCGGACAGACATCTGTATGTCCGGGGTATGCAGGGCTCTGCCCTGCACCCGCGGAGGGATTTGCCCCTTCGAGCCCCGCTTCGGCTCTTGATCAGATTTGCAAAGGACGACTGTCCTTTGGCGGGGCATGGGGCAGCGCCTCCTGTCAGGACCGCTCTGACCGGGCTCTAATAGCCCGAACCGCTCAGCAGGCGAATAACGATAGCCTGCCATTCTTCCATCAGATCACCATGGCCCATCGCGTAACCGGCGCGCCGGTACCAGTAGCGGGCATTGTCAGTGTCACCTTCGACGCGATGAAGCCAGCCATGAACCCAGTTACATTCCGGGTCACGCTCATTGGCCTGCACGATCTCATGGGCGGCCGCCCAGTCCTCCCGTTTGGCCCACCACAGTGCAAGCAGCGCTGGTGACACAGGATCGGGCGGAATACCGTCTTGCAGGCTTTCCTTGAATACGGACAGGGTCATGCTCATCGGACAACCTCCCAGTCATACCGGACTCCGGTCATATTCTCGGAAGCCTGCCAGAGCTTGGACGCAAGGGGAAGCCCCGTGGCTCTGGGTGGAATAATGGCAGGCCCCGGTGGCCCGCGTCGTTCCCCACGACCGAGCGGCCCGTAATAGCCCCCATCACGCGCCTTGGGAGACAGGGCCGCATGGAGAATAGGCTCGGCACCCGCAGTAACATCCTGCCCCAGCAGCCGGAACAGGGCATTGCCGACACGATCCTGCCCATAAGCCAGCAGGCGTGAAACGGGCGTCTGCGCCCCACTCAGCGCGGCGCTGTTGGAAATGATGGAGCTGGTGGACCAGCCAGGATGAGCGGTGCGAACATGCAAAGGCGCCCCCGCCTCGTGAGCGCGCCGGTTGAGCTCAAGGCTGAACATCAGATTGGCCAGCTTGCTCTGACTGTAGCGGTCGAAGCGGCGATAACGCCCGGCAGCGTTCAGATCATCGAGCGGAATATCGCCCCGCCATGCAGCGAGAGACGCCACCGTGACAATATGGGCCTGACCGGCAATGAGCGAAGGCAGAAGCCGGCCGGTCAGCGCAAAGTGCCCAAGATGGTTTGTGCCGAACTGGAGTTCGAATCCGTCCTGTGTGGTGCGACGCTGCGCAGGTGCCATGACCCCGGCATTATTGATGAGCACATGCACAGGTTGGTCGGCCATACGCTCGGCAAAACGTGCAATGGAGGCCAGCGAGGCAAGATCGAGCCCCTCAAAGCGCAAGACGGCATCGGGAAGAGCCGCCTGGATTGTCGCCAGCGCAGCTCGTCCCTTTTCGGCATTGCGCCCTGTCACGATAACCTCGGCACCAGTGCGGGCCAGGCCAAGAGCCGTTGCAAGGCCAAGTCCGCCCGTTGCGCCTGTGACGATCGCCGTTTTACCCCGGCAGGAAGGATAAACGTCACTCATGCCCTGGCCTTTCCTGAGCGTTCCTCGGCCTTGGCCTCCTTTAAGGCCTCATCGGTCAGACGCTTTTCGTTCTTCTTGAGGAAGTAGAGACAGACACCGAGAAAGATCACGACGAGTGAGCCGATACCGATGGCCAGGGGCCCGGATAGACTCAGGATTTCCTTGCCGAGGAAATAGGTCGCGATAGCGTACCCACCGGCCCACACCACACCACCAAGCGCATTGTGCCAGAGAAAGGAGCGCCAGGGCATATGGTTTGCCCCGGCAAGGAGGGCCACGAATACGCGCAGGATCGCGACAAAGCGCCCGACAAAAACAACGGTTCCGCCATGACGCTTGAACAGGTAGCGACCCAGCAGCAGGCGCTCATGGGTCAGGCCAACCTTGCCGCCATGCTTTTGCAGGATCTTGAACCCGATCGAACGACCGATCAGATAGCCGAAATTATCACCCATGATGGCACCCGTCACGGCCGCAACGGCAACCCATCGGATTTCAAGATGATGCGTGGTCGCGGCATAGAGGGCCGCCCCGATAATCAGGCTCTCGGCAGGGAGCGGCAGGCCCATGCTCTCGAGCATGACGACGACGCCGACAATGCCGTAGCCATATTCCTTGAGCAGATGTTCCAGATAATGCAGCAGGGCTCTGATCCTTGCAGGCGTAGCGATAAAGAGATCGACTTGATGCCTGAAAGCCGCTCCCAGGAAAACTCGTCAGATGGTTTCTCCCGGATTATCCTGAATCCCATGACGAATCCATCTTCGATCCCTTCCGGTTCCTGGCCTTCCTGGGTGTCATCCGACCTCGTTGCAGGGCGTAGCGTGTCCCTTTCCGAGCTTCGGGCACAGGGAGACAGGTTATACTGGCTCGAAGGCAGACCGCAGGAAGGGGGGCGCACGGCCCTTGTCAGCCTCAAACGCGGCGAAACGCCACGGGATTTGCTCCCCATCGATTACCAAATCGGCACAAATGTCCATGAATATGGTGGCGGCGCCTATGAGGTGTCGTCATGTCAGAAAGTCGTTTTCAGCGATCGCAAGACCGGGGCAGTCTCGCTCTATCATCCCGATGGCAGCATCACCCCCATGGCCTGCACAGCGGGCTGCGCCTATGCAGATTTCAGTTTCGATGCCACTGGCCGCGGCGTTTTCTGCGTCCGGGAAGATCATCGCGGGGAAGGCGAACCCCAAGCCGCCATTGTCTGGCTCGACAGGCAGGACGAAATCGTTCTGGTCGAAGGTGATGATTTCTACGCCGCACCGCGCCCCGCGCCCGGTAACGGGCATCTGGTATGGATAAGCTGGTCCCACCCCGACATGCCCTGGGATGCCACGAGACTCCTCATCGCACCGCTATCATGGCAGGCACGGCGCCCGCATAGTGGCGCAGCACGCATACTCGCAGGCGATGATACACAATGCAGCTGTGTCGATCCTGTCTGGGAAAGCGCTGACACGCTTCTGGTCAGTCTGGACGCGCTGGGCAGCTGGCGGCCTTGCCGCTTTTTCATCCCAAATGAGACAGACACACCAGTCGGCCCCAACTATCTGCCAGATCCGGGAGGAGAGACAGGCTTTCCGCACTGGGTTTTCGGTCAGCGCAGCCTGTCGCCCATCGGTCAGGGGCGTGTCATGGCCCAGATCATTACAGGGGGTCTGAGCCATACCGCCCTGTTTGAAAATGGGGTCTGGACGACATGGCCGCATATAGACGCCGCTCAGGTACCCGTCTGGTTTGGTGACGAACCTGCCTGGATCGAGACTGCCCCCGATGCACCCCCGGCCATCGTCATTGGTCACCCGCAACGGATCATAAGACGCGCTTTCGATTTTCCACCGGGCATCGATGCGCAGGATTGTGCGATAGCCCGACCGATCACTTTCCCTGTCGGCCATGATGCATCCGGCGAGGACAGTGTCCTGTCTCACGCGCTTTTCTATGCCCCAGCGAACCGGCATCACAGTCTTGCTGGCAGCGAAAAGCCGCCTCTGGTGGTCATGGCGCATGGTGGCCCCACGGGACGGGCCAGCACAGCCTTTTCATTCAAGGTGCAGTGGTGGACCAGCCGCGGCTTTGCCGTGCTCGATGTCAATTACCGGGGATCGACCGGGTTCGGGCGCCCCTACCGCGAAGCCCTCGAAGGGCAATGGGGTGTGGTCGATGTGCAGGATTGCATAGCAGCCGTGCGCCATGTCGTCGCACAGGGGCTGGTCGACCCCGCACGCTGCGTCATACGGGGCAGCAGTGCGGGAGGACTGACCGTTCTCATGGCGCTGGCGATGTCCGATGTCTTTGCGGCGGGTTGTTCGCTTTACGGTGTGACCGATCTGCGCGCCCTGGCAGAGGAGACGCATAAATTCGAATCCCGTTATCTCGACAGGCTGATTGGCCCTTACCCCGAGCAGGCCGCTCTCTATCTGCAACGCTCACCGATCAGCCATGTCGAGACGATCAGATCTCCCACACTGTTTCTGCACGGAGACCAGGACAAGGTCGTGCCTCTGGCGCAAGCACAGGCCATGCATGATGCGCTTGTAACGCGGGGGCGGCAGTCCGCCCTGCACATCTACCCCGGTGAGGGTCACGGTTTTCGTCAGCAGCAGACTCTGCAGGACAGCTTCACGCGCGAACTGGCCTTCTACCAGCAGATCTTTGCGTCATCGCAAAAGGCCTGACGGAAACGTATACGGCCCGGTCGAGGCGCATCGCAGAATGCGCCTCGATCCTGAAAACGATCAGGGTGTTGCGGAGGAGGGGGCACCCATTGCGCTGACGGGCGCAGAAAGGGCCGTATTCAGGACATCTGCAAGCCTCACCCCCGCCTGCTGCAGGCGCGTTTCGATCACCGGAAAAGCAATATCCGTGTAAGCCGCGCCGAGATCCTTTCTGCTGCCGCCGGGCAGGGCACCATAGGCAATGGAACGGGCCAGACCGTGGCTTTCATCGGTCCACTGCACAACAGCCTCATGCATGGTGTCGGGAGAAAGCGCGCCGGACCAGAATTCAGCCTGGCCAGGGGTGATCTGGCTGTTCAGCCGGTCGGCCTCCTCACGGGCTTTGGCAAAATCGATCGTATAATGCGGCCCCACGACCAGATGCCGCTCATGGTCCATAATCCCCTCATCCCACAATGAATGGAGGTTCTCATGGCCGTTCCGGTCCTGACCGAAATACGAGACCTTCACCATGTTGCCGCCCTTGTCATGGTCGCGCTCGGCAGCATGAAGGGGCTGATGCAGATCGCCCACCAGATGCACCACCCATTTCAGGGCGGCAAGACGCGCTTCGGGCGTCGCGTTCGGGTCTGCCAGCACGTGTTCCATCTCAGGCAGTTTTTCGGTGACGCAGATATCGTTGCCGCAATCGCGCGCCTTGTCATAGGTCGCGAAAGAAGCATCGGTATCGACATAGTGCCACGGCAGCGTCTGGGGCAGGCCGCCTTTTTCCGGCGGCACATGCCCGATCGTATCAGGCCATGACGCCACCTGATCGAGGCTCTGATGATGCTCAAGCGCAAGAAGCTGCGTCACGGCACTGGCAGCCTGCGGCGTAAGGCGGCTCTGTGCGATATCAGCGACGATGGCATGCCCATAGGGGCCCCATGCCTGGGCAGGCTTTGTGGCTAGGGTCAGCGCGGCAACGGAAAGCAGTGCCGGGAGGGCGAAGAGCGAGCGACGTGTCATAAGGCCTCGGAAACGAAAGCAGCAGGAAGTGCGACTACCGTTTCACTCCCGGACCGAGGATGCAAGGGATGTTATGATGACACCCGCGTCTCTCGACTCTTGATGACAGCGCGGGTGACGGGCCACCCGGAAAGACTCCGTTCGGTCGCCCGGACGATCAGTCGCCCAGTCGAACCGACCAGCCAGCCGACCAGTTTTCGCCGGGTTGAAGATGCAGCAATCCCGGCTTTTCCTCGAAAGCGCCATCGAAATCGGCCGGGCTGGAATATCCCATCCAGGGTTCGAGGCAGAGAAAATCGGAGCCGGGCTTCATCCAGATGCCAAGCTGCTCGAAACCATGCCAGGAGAAAACCAGCGCCTCGCCCGTACGGGCATAAAACCGCAGCTTGCGGCTGACCGGATGCAGGAAGATCAGCGCGTCATGGTCGAACAGGCTGTCATCGAGCGGCAGAATTCCATCCTTGACCGGGTTGGGACGCTCCCCCGGGGCAATCAGCCCTTCCTCAAGAACGGCGAGAGGCTCTGGCTCGGGAGCCTCGAATTCGAGCACATGGTCCGTCTTGGCTGTTCCCGGCACAAGCGGCCATATGAAGGCCGGATGAGCCCCGAGCGACGCATGGAGAAGGCCGCGGCTGTCCGGATTGCCCAGCGTATACGCAAGATGCAGGCCATCTTCATCGAGCGTGTATTGCAGCGTGAGCCGGAAGGCGAAGGGAAAGATCGCCCGGCTGGTCGGATCATCCTCAAGCACCAGCGTACAACCCGTCTCATGGCGTTCGACCCAGCGAAAGACGCGATCACGGGCAAAACCATGCTGCGTGAGGGTATAGTCGAGACCATCGATCAGGGCATGATTGTCGCGTAGGCGCCCTACAATCGGGAACAGGACGGGAGAATGGCGTGGCCAGGCGCCCCCGGTCCAGATGAGTTCGCGCCCCGTTTCGTCACAAAGCGAACAAAGCTCTGCACCATGGGCGGCAACACGCGCCGTAAATCGTCCATTGCTGAAGACATGGCTGTCGGACATCACTCATCGCGCTCCTGTTTCCGGCCTGCGGCAGCGATCACCCGGCAAGAGGCGATCTGGCTAAAGGTCAAACGACCTTCCCCAAAAACCATCGCAGATCAAGAGACTGTTTCGTGAGGGAGCGGTAACCCGACGTCGAGTTCCAGCCCGGCCAGACGCTGCCTGACCAGATCGAGCAGCGCGCTTTCCTCCTCGTGACAAAGCGCCCCTGCCGCTTGCACACGGGATTCGAGCCGCGCCTGCATGGCCAGCAGAATATCCGATGTCGCCTCATGCACAGCCTTGCGCCACCACATGAGTGCCTCCTGATCGTCACCACGATCGCAAAGCAGGGTCGCATAATTATGTTGCCCCCGGTAATCGCCCTCCTCTGCAGAGCGCCGATACCATGCTTCGGCCTGCGCCCTGTCTTGAGGCACTTCCCAGCCTTCCTCAAGAAAACGCGCATAAAGATTCATTGATTTGGCGTGCCCCGCCTTTGCGCCTGCCCTGAAAAGGGAGAGTGCCCGCGCCAGATCGCGCGCCACCCCCATGCCGCGCATGGTCAGAATTGCCAGATTGTAACATCCCCAGGCATCGCCTTTGAGAGCGGCTTGCTCAAAGCAGGCAGCAGCACGGGTCAGATCCTGCGTGCACCCCCAGCCGAACTGGTAACATCGCCCAAGCATATTCAGGCCGGGTCCAAACCCGGCAAGCGCCGCCCCTTCAAACCATCTGAATGCAAGGTCAGGGCGGGGGGGCATATACACGCTATCGCGTAACACCTGCCCCCATTGCACCTGTTCGAGTACATGGCCCGCACAGGCTCGTTGACGGATCCTTTCGATGGCCTCAGGCAGATTACCGCAACGCGCGGCTGTCTCTCTGTGCCCTAGGGCGGCACGACGCCTGCCACGCGCTCCGATACGAACTTGCCTGATATGTGCCATGCCGACTGTCAGCAGACGATTAAAGGGCCTGATCAGACTTGATGCGTCGATACCCAGCAGGAACGTTTTAAACATTTCGCAAAAAACTACACATGTTTCGCAATAAATCAATTGAGACTTAGTCGCGCTTTCATTAATGAGTTGCGAAATCTTCGCAACTGAATGGAGCGTCGCGCCCGATGCGGTCCCTCTCGCGCAAATCCCTGTCCCTGTTACCGATGCTCACCGGGATCGTTCTCGGTGCGACTCAAACCCATGCTGCTGACAACAGCCCAGCGGACCGCAAGGACAGAAAACCCCAGCGGCAGCGGAAGATCGAAAAGCAGAAGGCCGCGGAAAAATCAGATGAGCATATCACCGTGCTCGGCAACGGTTTCAATACGCTCAAGGACCCGATCGGCCTGTCGCGCATGCCGCAGGATGCGCTGCACACACCGCAGCAGATCAATATCGTACCGCAGATGCTGATGAAGCAGCAGAATGTGAAATCGGTGGATGAGGCCCTGCGTAACGTGCCGGGTGTGACATCCTCAATTGGCGAGGGTGCAGGCGGCATGAATGGCGACCAGTTCCTGATCCGCGGCTTTCAGGCCCAGAACGATATCTATCAGGACGGGTTACGCGATTTTGGCGTCTACAGCCGCGATGCGTTCAATCTCGAGACGATCTCGGTCATCAAGGGTCCGTCATCCGAGGTGTTCGGCAACGGGACGACGGGCGGCGCCATCAATATGGTGACCAAGACCCCCACCCTGCGCGACCACTATGCCGCCGAGTTCAATGGCGGGTCGGGCTCGTATTATCGGGGCGTCCTCGACGTGAACAAGAAGCTTGATGACCACACGGCATTGCGCATCACCGGCATGGGCAACGAGAACAATATTGTCGGGCGCGATTTCCTCTATTCGCATCGCTGGGGCATTGCACCCTCCATCGCCTTCGGTCTGGGCAGCAAGGCCACTCTGGTACTGCAATACATGCACCAGCAGGAGAACTCGATCCCGGATTTCGGTGTGCCTGTCGTCACGCCACCCGGTGCGAAAACCGGCGGTCCGATCACGCAATACGGCATTCGCCGCACCAATTTCTATGGCACGGACAACGATCAGAACGCCACCAACGACAACATGGAAACAGCGCGTTTCTCGTACAAGCTCAACGACCATATCAAGTTCTTCGATGATCTGCGCGGTGGCCAGTTCTACCGGAATTTCGCGGCCTCAAAAGCCACCTGCGACACGACCTGCGTAAACAATTACTTCCTCGGTCATGCCGGTTCAGCGCTCGTTGCCCGCTCAGGCCCAAACGGCGCCGGAAACGGCAAGGGGCCAGGCACCACCATGGCACCCCTGCCCTATCAGCAGACAAGCTGGTCGGTGCAGAATGTCGGCTCGATGGTGGCTGATTTCTATACGGGTTTTCTCAAGCATCAGATCGTGACAGGTTTCGATCTCGAACGCGTCAATGATGTGCGCTCGCAATCGACCTATCTCAAGGCAAAGCCCTATGCCTCGCTAGTCAACCCCAACCCCTATGTCGGCAATCTGCTTCTGGTGCCTGGCGATCTGAATCCGGGTGGTTTGGTCAGCCTCGGTGCTCTGGGGGCCAAATCACATTCAAACGGCTATGGCTTTGATACCGGCCTGTTCTTCTATGACCAGATCTGGTTCACTGACTGGCTGTCGGTGAAGGGTGGCTTCCGCTGGGACCGCTGGCAGACCAGCTATAATCTGACGGGCGGCAATGTCGCGACCAATCCTGATATTCACTATCATCAGGTCAGCAGCGTCTTTAACCCCAATGTCAGCCTCGTCGCGACGCCCGATGCGCATCAGACCTATTATTTCACCTGGGCGACCTCGACCACGCCAAGCGGGATGTATGTCACCAACGGCTCCGTGCCGATACGTCCCGGCACAAACAGCTTTGCCAGCCCGGAAAAAGCCAATCTCTACGAGATCGGCGCGAAGTACAGCGCCTTTCATGACCGCATGGGGTTCACGGCCTCGCTCTTCCGGCTCGAGAAGAACAACGCCATCAACGCCGACCCGGTTACCGGGCAGGTTGAGGGATCAAGCGACCGGCAGCGTAATCAGGGGCTTGAGCTTTCCGTCGGTGGCATGATCACACGCCACTGGAACATCTCGGCCACTTACGCCCTGTATGACAGCGATACCCTGGCTTCCGATACGGCTGCTGCGGTGGGCAAGCAGGTGCAGTATGTGCCCCATAATCAGGCAACTCTCTGGTCGGTCTACGAGGCCTTCCCGAATACGCCGTACAATCTCTCATTTGGTGGCGGCATGACATGGCGCCAGCATGTCTGGCTCAACACGACCAACACCTTAAAAGTCCCGGCCAATCTGGACTTCGATGCCGTGATTTCCCATCGTCTGGGCCAGCACTGGAAAATTGCGCTGAATGGCTACAATCTGGCCAATCGCCTGAACTACCAGAGCCTGTTTTCCAACCGCGCCACCCCTTCGGCCGGCCGCTCCTTCCTTGGCCAGATCAGCATGAGCTACTGATCTGGTCAGGTCTCATCCCTTCCCATGTCAAGCCGCCGTGGGAAGGGCGATATTGCCGGCTCGGAGCCTGCAGGGCGGTAGATCAGGCATAGAGACGCGCGGAATGCACCTGATGCGCGAGGGCTGACTTCATGCCTTTTGACCAGATCCCCCTGTGATCGCGTCCAGGAAAAGACCCGGTGACCATGTTTTTTCCGGGCGCCTTGCTGGAATCGGATGCAATCCGATGAAGATACCATGACACCAAGCCCGACTTGGACGGGCTGGCTCGGCCATTCTTGATAGGCGTTGCGGCCCGACCTGCGCTATGCAACCGGCAACGTCATTTTCAAGGTTTCAGGGACAGTCATCATGTCGCAGCCGCCGGTCTGCATCGCCGCCCTTTATCGCTTCACCCCTTTTGCCGATCCTGCCGCTTTGCGGGCATCGCTGCTTGAGGCCTGCCTGCAGCACGGCATCAGGGGGACGCTGCTTCTGGCACGAGAAGGGATAAACGGCACCATTGCAGGCAGCGCCGAGGGCATCGAGTCCATTCTGGCCCATATTCGCAGCCTTCCCGGCTGCGATGCGCTGGAGTGGAAACTCTCTTGGGACGACACCATGCCCTTCAACCGCATGAAGGTGCGTCTCAAGCGCGAAATCGTCACGATGGGTCAGCCCGATATCGACCCGCTGGCCGGTGTAGGGCGCTACGTTCCCGCCACCGAGTGGAACGCGCTGATTTCCGATCCCGATACCATCCTCATCGATACGCGAAACGACTATGAAGTGGCGGTAGGCACCTTCAAGGGCGCCATCGATCCCGACATTCAGAGCTTTCGTGAATTTCCCGACTGGTTTCGTGCCCGACGCGCTGCGCTGAAAGCCGAAGGCCGCAAGCCTAAAATCGCCATGTTCTGCACAGGCGGCATACGCTGCGAAAAATCGACTGCCTTCGCCCTCTCCGAAGGGGTTGAGGATGTCTATCACCTCAAGGGCGGCATCCTGAAATATCTGGAGGATGTGCCTGAAGCTGAAAGCCTGTGGGAAGGCGAGTGTTTCGTGTTCGACCAGCGTGTGACCGTGCGCCACGGGCTGGAACCCGGCGCCTATGATCTGTGTCACGCCTGCCGTCGCCCGGTATCGGCACAGGACAAGACATCACCGCTGTTCATTGACGGAATCCAGTGCCCCGCCTGTGCGGCCGAACGTACCGATGAACAGCGCGCGCGTTATGCCGCGCGCCAGCATCAGGAAGATCTTGCCCGTGCGCGCGGTACCCATCACATCGGCGGTGACGCCTGAACGGGCAAAACATCCCCTGACGGAACAACGCCTGACGAAACACTGCCTGAAGGAGATCACCATGACTGACGAGCCATCCGGGTATCACTGGGCCTCCGATCCATGGTTCACCAACGCCCTCGACCGCTTCATCGAGGAACGCGACAAGGGGCGCACAACCCTCACCCTGGATCTGGAGGCTATCGAGGCCAGTATCTTCAACGGTGACGGCGCCGCCTATCGTCTGATGGAGGCTATGGCGAGCGTCATACGTGAGGAGGGCCATGACGGCTGTCGTGGCGCACCACGCGTTCTTTTGGCAACGCTTCAGCGCCTGAGCGAGCTCAAGGGTAGGGAAACACCGTAATCAACAGGCGCTCGGAATAGTGTGTATGGGGCGTCGCCCCACACCCCACCAAAGGACGGTCGTCCTTTGGAAACCTGTCTGCGGGGGTAGGACGCGGGAGTAACGCCGTCTTTCAGAATTGCGAGGCGAGGCTATCAGAGCAGGCGGGCGAGTTTCAGGAACACCCAGGTCAGGATCATGGCGATAAAGCACACGGCTCCGGCTTCGAGCGTCCCATAGGCGCCGCCCGCGAGATACATCCCGCCTGTATTCATGCCAAAGAACCCGGTCACCAATGTTGCTGGGAACATGAGGATGGTGGCCGCCGTCAGAATATAAAGACGCCTGTTGGTTTCTTCCGCCTGTGACGACCCGAGCTCGTCCTGCAGCGAGCGGGCACGATCCAGCAGAGCGATCATGTCATCGAGCGCAGCGTGAACCTGACGCTCGGTACGGTCACGCAATTCATCCTCGGCCCATTCGGGCAATTCGAGATCCTCGTCGCGCAATACGCGATCGATGGGAGTAACCACACGCCGCAATTCGGTGGCACGGCGTCGGCCCTTACCCACAATACCGCCAAGATGACCCAGATCGGTGCGGCGCTCGATCAGCAGCAGCGCGTCCTCGGCGCGGTCCAGCTCGTCATCCAGCTTGCCGATCTGACGGCGCACACTGCCGGTAAATTCGCGAAGGGCGCGGTCGATCACACCCGCAGGGCTGCGGGGAATGGAGTCCGCACGAAGAGTGCGAAAAGCCGCACCGAGCACGGGAATGGGGTTGCGCCGCGTGGTGATAAGAAGATCGGGACGCATGGCAAAGCGCCAGGCGCAGATATCGCGATCCTCTTCCGAAACGGCATCGTCAAACGCAGGCAAGGCCCCCCAGACCAGCCCGGGCATGGCTTCCAGCATGACACCATATTCCGTCTCGGCCAGCATGGCACTAACATCCTCGGGCAGGCAAGGCAGGGTCGCCACATGCTGTCTGGCCGAGCTGTGCACCGTGTCGAAATGGAGCCATGCCCAGCTTTCCGAGGGCTTGGGATAATTCGAGGGCGGCGTGCGGTCGTTGAGCAGGCTCTCGATTTCATGCGGCTCAAGCGGCGAGGGGTCCTCACCCGGCCGGGCCCTTACGGCCCAGACCAGCCCATTGGCAATGCCATGGGGCAGCGCGCCTGACGGCTTCATATCCTGGCCCGCCACAACGGAGAACGGCATCTGTGAGCGTGTGTTGGACATGCCATCCTCCATCCTGAGGAAATCTTTGTTCTGGGCGAACGCTGTTCGCTGTCTCGCATGGGTGAGGAGCCCAGGCAACCGCTTTCAAAGCTTAATGTGGCCGCAAGGAAACCGGAACGCCGCCGGTTTGTTACCAGTTCATCAAGATGTCCCGCAAAACGAACAATCAAGCCTGACATCGTTACCCCGTTTTTCGACAGGAGCCTGTCATGAAACACGTATTCAAAGCCGCTCTGGCCGTCTCTGCCCTGCTTGTCGCCCCCGCTCTGACCCCGGTCCCTGCCTTCGCACAGGCCACCACGGCCACTGACAGCGAGCAGGCACCTTCGGCCCAGAAGGCAGAAACGCTCAAGAACCAGTCGACCCAGATCCACAACCCGACCGAGCAGAACAAGACGTTCAAGAACCAGATGAACGAGCAGCCAGACCCCAAGGCACCGAACGCGCCCACGGGCACGGCAGCGCCGACGGGTCAGACCTCGGAGAAAATGCCCATCTCATCGCCCCAGCATGAGAAGGCCTCCAAACACAAGCACAGCATGAAAAGCATGAAGATGTCAGACAAATCGGCCCAGCAGTAAGGTTTGTCCCCAACGGCCCTGCCGTTGGCGCATCAGCAAAAGGCGTCTGATCCTGCGCGGGTCAGGCGCCTTTTTTCATGCGCGCTGGCCCAAAGCAGGAACTCGCTCTATACAAATGCCCATCACCAGAGAAACAAGGGTTTCAGAATGACCGATTACAAGGTGCGCGACATCGCCCTGGCCGAATGGGGCCGCAAGGAAATCTCCATTGCCGAGGGCGAAATGCCCGGCCTGATGGCGCTCCGCGAGGAATACGGCGCCAGCCAGCCGCTCAAGGGCGCGCGCATTGCGGGCTGTCTGCACATGACCATCCAGACTGCCGTGCTGATCGAGACGCTGACGGCTCTGGGCGCGACCGTGCGCTGGTCGTCCTGCAACATCTTCTCGACCCAGGACCAGGCTGCTGCCGCCATCGCCGCGACCGGCGTGCCGGTCTTCGCCTGGAAGGGCCTGAGCGAGGAAGAATTCTGGTGGTGCATCGAGCAGACCATCAAGGGTCCCGATGGCTGGACGCCGAACATGATCCTCGATGACGGCGGCGACCTGACCGTGCTCATGCACGACAAGTACCCCGAAATGCTGAACGACGTGCGCGGCCTGTCCGAAGAGACGACCACGGGCGTGCATCGCCTGTGGGAAATGGCGAAGAAGGGCACGCTGAAGGTTCCGGCCATCAACGTGAATGACAGCGTCACCAAGTCGAAATTCGACAATCTCTATGGCTGCCGCGAGAGCCTGGTGGACGCCATCCGCCGTGGTACCGACGTCATGATGGCCGGCAAGGTTGCCGTGGTTGCCGGTTACGGCGACGTGGGCAAGGGCTCGGCCGCCTCGCTGCGCAATGCAGGCTGCCGCGTGCTCGTGACCGAAGTCGATCCGATCTGCGCCCTTCAGGCCGCGATGGAAGGCTATGAGGTCGTGACGATGGAAGCCGCCGCACCGCGTGGCGATATCTTCGTGACCTGCACGGGCAATGTCGACATCATCACCGTCGAGCATATGCGCGAGATGAAGCACCGCGCCATCGTGTGCAATATCGGGCATTTCGACAGCGAAATCCAGGTCGAGGCCCTGCGCAACTACAAGTGGGACAACGTCAAGCCGCAGGTTGACGAGATCGAATTCCCCGACGGCAAGCGCATCATCCTGCTGTCTGAAGGCCGCCTCGTGAACCTTGGCAATGCCACGGGTCACCCCTCCTTCGTGATGTCGGCCTCCTTCACCAACCAGACCCTGGCGCAGATCGAACTCTGGACGGCAAAGCCGGGCCAGTACGACGTCAAGGTCTACACCCTGCCGAAGAAGCTGGACGAGAAGGTAGCCGCGCTGCATCTCGCCAAGGTCGGTGCCGAGCTGAGCAAGATGAGCGACAAGCAGGCCGATTACATCGGCGTGCCGGTTGCCGGTCCGTTCAAGCACGAAGAATACCGCTACTAAGAGGGTTACGCAGGGCTCAGCCCTGCAAACCGCTGGAGGGCTGGCCCCTCTGGCAACCCTTTAAGCGGGGATGAAAGGGGGTTACCCCTTTCCGGGGAGCGGGGCAGAGCCCCGCCTCTTCCACAAGGGAGACGTGCATGGCCCGAAAACGCTCCGCCCCCAGACCTGCTCAATCGAAACAACCCGGATCCCGATGGGCTGCATTACGCCTCTGGGCCATGCCCACGCTGATCATTGCCGGACTGTTTGCCGGTATCATCGGATGGCAGACCCTGACCGCCCATCGGCACACAACACAAATTGGCGGGCCCTATAGCCTGATCGACAGCGCCAATCATCCAACCACCCAGGCGCGTTTCGCCGGGCGTCAGACCCTCATCTATTTCGGCTATACACACTGCCTCGACGTCTGCCCGTTGACGCTCGCAACAGTGGCGCAGGCCTATACGCTGCTTCCGCCCGGAACACAGCGCCCCGTCCCGCTCTTCATCACACTCGATCCAGAGCGCGACCGTCCCGAGGATATCGGGGTCTATACGCGGCGCTTCTCACCCGAGATCATCGGTCTGACAGGCACAACCGCCCAGATTGATGCTGTCGCCAAGGCCTTTCACGTGACGTCCCATGTGACCGTGGACCCCATGGCAGGCCATGACAGGGGTGATGAGGGAATGGGGGATTACCGGATCGATCATTCCTCCGTGCTCTATCTGATGGACGGCCAGAATCACCTTCAGGCCATCCTGCCGGCTGATTCGAGCCCCGCCACGGTGGCCCATAATCTCGCACCCTATCTAGCGCAGCGCTGAAAACCGCCCGCCCAGAAACCGCCCCGCCAATGCCAGCAGCAGCAGCGAGGCCCCAAGCTCGGGGAGAAGAATTCCCATAACCCCCATAACGGCCAACGCACCCCAGCCAATAGGTCGCGGCGAGCTCTGCGGGGCATCGAGATGGCCCGGCCGGCGGCGACTGAGCCAGAGCATGAGCGCTGCCACAGAGGCGAGGGTGAGCAAGAGTGCGACCATGAGGTTCAGGAGCAGATTCAAGACCCCGAACAGATGCCCCTCGTGAAAGGCGACACCGTAGCCGATCAACCGGTCGGACAGGCCCTTATCGGCAAAGCGGGTGACATGAGTGACCTCCCCTTGCGCTGTCACGCTGGCCTCGACCCGCTTCGGGCGGTTCTGGGCATCGGAGCGTATGTGCCATACGTCCTTGGCACTGGCTGGCGGGGTGATGAGGGTTGGCGCAGGAAAAGCAAGCTGGCGCGCCGTTTCATACACAGCGTCCAGTCCCGCCTGCGGCGACATGGGCTGAGGCGCGGTGTCCATCGCCATACCCGCCATCTCGGCGTCCGACATGCCAGGCATGGTGGCATGGCCTGAAAGGGTCGCCGCGATGGGTACCGCCCCGATCTCCCAGTCCTGAACGGCAACCAGCCTGCCGATACGGCTTTCGACCGCAGCAAAGGCCGAGCCCCAGACAAAGGACCAGGGCAGACCGGACACCAGAAACAGCACAAGGACGAGCGAGATCCACATCCCCCCGACAGCATGGAGATCGCGCCAGAACAGGCGATTTTTCGCGCCCAGCCTCGGCAGGATGGTACCGCCTGCACCCGCCTTTCGCGGCCACCAGAGCAGGAGTCCGGTCACGATCAAAACGAGTGTCCAGGACGCGACCATTTCCATGATCACAGACCCCCAGTTGCCGATCAGCAATTGCCCGTGCAGGCGGAACACCAGCCGCTCGAAACGCGTCTGCTCGTCGCGCTGGGCAAGAACCCTGAGCGTGACAGGGTCGATATAGACACGCGCGACATCTGCCCCATGAGCCACCAGAACACGCGTGGCCTGAGTTTTGCGGAACGGCATCTCCAGTGCGATGAAATGCCCTCCCGGCACGGCGGCCAGGGCGGCAGCACGCTGGGCGCTCACGGTCTGCGGCGATCCTTGCGTGACGGCATGATCGATATGGCGGTCGAGCCAGGTCTCGATCTGGGGTTTGAACAGATAAAGCGATCCGGTCACGCAGAGCATGATCACGAAAGGCAGGCAAAACAGCCCAGCAAAAAAATGCCAGCGCCAGAGCATGGCACGATCGGGCCAGACCGGACGGGAATAAGCGGTACGAGGGGAGCGGGAATTCTGTGTCATGGTCATGCCTCAGAACCGTACCCGCACGCCGCCAAAAAAGGCGCGTGGGCTGCCCGCATAGATCGAGCCTGTCTTTGCAGCCAATACGGAGGCTCCAGCGTGCTGCCCATTGGCGAGAAGGCTGTCACTGATGGTCGTCGCCCCTGCGGCATAGACAGTATTGGCGACATTCTGCACCTCGAAATAGCTGTGCAGACGATGCACCCAACCCAGCCTTGCGGGTGGGTCGTAATGCACCTCCAGATTGAGCAGACCATATCCGGGGACTTTGAGCAGATTGGCGTTGTCGATAAAAAAAGCGCTGCGCCATGTCACTTCAGCAAATCCGCCAAGCCCCTCGAAGGACCCTGAAGGCTGGTCATAGAGCACACGCCCATTCAGGAAATGCGGCATGACCCCGGGGATCAGATTCCCGTTGCGTGAAAAGCTGCGTGACAGCGTGCTGTTTGACAGGATCTCGGTGTAATTCGTGTAGATCTGGTTGTCATAGGTATAGGACAGGCGCAGCTTCGCCCCCGGCAGGCTATGCGGAAGGGCCTGCCACGTAGCGGCGAGTTCCACGCCACGATGCTGCGAGGCAGGCGCGTTGAAAGTGTAGCTGCCTGCCTGGGTATTCACCCCAGCCGACTGGCTTACCAGTTCGTTCCTGTAGAACTCATAAAATCCGGTCGCCTGGATATCCACATCCGACGACGGGTGCCATGCCGTGCCCAGATCGATCCCAAGGCTGCTCTGACTCTTGAGCTGGGTATTGTTGCCGTAATTGCCCTGCGGCGTGACGAAAAAGCTGGAATAGCCCGGCGTGGCATAGGCCGTGCCGAGCCGCACATGCCAGGTCCAGGCCTTGTCGGGGGTGAAGACGACCGAGGCCTCAGGGGCAAGGTTGAAAAAGCGCCGGTTGGCCGTGATGTATTGCGCCTGCGTGGCAGTGGCGCTGCGGCTGTAGACGGTCTGCACCGCTCCAATATCGGATTGCGTGCCACCAAGCCCGATCACCGCATGCCATCTGGGCGCAAACTGCCAGTCTTCCTCAAAACGCAGGCCGATATTCCACTGATGGCCATAAGAGGTCGATGTCTCGCTGCCCCGCGTAGCCCCCGCCTGCGGCAACAGAGCGTAAACCTGATAGCCGTAATCCATGTAGTCGAAATTCGCCCCGACAAAGCTGGTAAGGGGCGTTGTACCGAGCGTGTCGCGACGGGTGAGATCCGTCTGGACATTGTAGGAGTTGAAAGGCCCCACAAAGGCGGTGGTCGAAGTCGGCTGCTCGACATGGCGCTGGTCATAGGTGAACTGGGTGCGCCAGACCATGCGCGGCGTGAAATCGTGCTCCCATCGCAGCCCAACGATACTGCGCCTATCGAAGCGCCCCAGATTGGCCTGTTGCGGTGTCACGGCGGTCTGTGCGCCATAGGCGCCGTTGCGATAGAGCGAAACCGTGCCGCATCCGGCAGCGGCCCCGGAAGCCGTAGCGCATCCCCGCTGATAGGGATTGAGGCGATACTGGTTCAGCGACAGCCGCAGCGGCAGGAACGCATCGGTCACGTTGTTGATGAATTTCAGAACAAGACGGTCGCTGGGGGAGAGCGATACACGCAGGCGCATGTTCTCGGTCGAGGTTGCATACTGGCTGTTGGCAATAAATCCGTCGCTGCGCACACCGCTGGCAAAAAGCATGAAGTCATAGGCACGATTACCTGCGCCCAGCGTCATGTAATTGTTGAACATGCCGAAACTGCCAAAATCGGAACCGAGTTCGAGCCCATGGATCGACGCGCCGCTACGCGTGCGGAAGTTGATCGCGCCATTGATGGCGTAGTTTCCGTAAAGCGTAGAGGCAGGCCCCTGAAACACATCGACCCCCTCATAGGCATGAGGATCGATCAGATCGGCGCGCGCCGTGCCGTCGGGCTGGGTGACGGGAAACCCGTCCTCGGACACCTGCAGGTTACGCAGCCCGTAGGATTGACGGGCGCCTGAACCGCGGATGGAGACCACGGTATCACGCGGGCCGTTCCCCTGAAGGAAGCTCGCTCCCGGCACCGTCACCAGCATGTCTGCCACGTTCTGGGCCACATGACTGGCAAAATCCTTGCGCTCGGCGCTGTAGGTGGTCTGGCCCACTGGCGAGAGGGTGACAGGCCCGCGCGCCTGTCCTCTGACGAGGATGGACTCAGGCATGGGTCTTGTTTTCCCATGCGTGGTCGGACTGACGAGCCGGGAGCCTGCCAGCCGATCGAGCCTGTGAGACGACCCGGCTGGACGCGTGTGGGTAGACGGGAGGGGCGCCAGATGATGCGCCGGCAATTCTGCAACAGTGGCCGGAACAGTAGACGCGAAAGAGGGTGCGTAGCCCCACGCAAACAGGGCCGGGAGTGTGCTGCCGCATAGCAGGGCAGCGCGATGGAAAATGGACATTGACCATGAACCTGACAGGGAACGGGGGTCATGCGTCATCGGGCGCGGAACAGCGCCTTGAGACATCATGAGTCGAAATGGGTCAGGTGAGGGAGGGTGGCCCCTGGGCATAGCGGGTGGCAAACCCGTCGCAGGGTGGCCCGCGTATGGGCGGAAAGCACCAGGCGCAACGAAACAGTTTCGGCCCTGTCAGGGCAATAACAGAAATCAGCACCGTCAGAAGAGGAGCGTGAAACTCCACTGCCGTAACGAGGCAGGCTGAACTATCGGCGCAGGCGGTGTCATGATGCTTGCCGGCCGGACCTACTGATGCCGCACTGTCACAAAAGACAACCAGCGCACTCAATATGTCGAGCGGATCGTCAGACGACGGTTCGGCCGTCATGCCAGGCGAGCCCGTAGCAAGACGTATCGTTACGGCAAACAGGCTCAGCAGCCAGAAGACCGCCCTTGTCCCGGTAAGTTGCCGCGCAGATGCCATGATCGTGTTCAGTAGGCTATCGCAGCGGCTTTGCCCATAGTCTTGAAAGAGTTTGAGACCGCAAGGCCCAGGGCACAGCCGGAGAGGCATAGTGAGTTCCTGGACAGGAACTCGTCAAAAAAACATTTATGTACGCATGAATATATGTACGATCCACAATAGTATCAAAATACATTATTTAGAGAAAGTTATCTTATGAGGGATATCCGCAATCATCGTCATCCGGACAGGTCGATAAAGTATGAGAGTGTTTCATTTCCAAATATTTCAACGCCATTTTTCAATATGAATATTATATATGTAGAAATAAAATGATACTATATTTCTTTACTATCGTAATCTGTGAATGGACATCTGGATACAGATGTGAGATAGGTCACTTAAGAATTTGTCACAGAAGCGGGAATTGAAGGGCAATGGACAGCAAGAATCCGGGATCAGACCCTGCATCGGCCGATATCGACGCATGGGATGAACTCAGGTCCGACGATACTCCCGCAGTCAACGCCGAAAATCACGCGGCAGCTGTGCCAGACACGCTCACGGGGCTGGACTCGCTTACCGACGAGGACTTCGCTCATGACGGGCAGGCCATCGGTTTCTATCACCAGAATGGCTGCAAGACCGTCATGCATGCCTTCACCCTGGCCAATATCCTGCATACGAGCTTCCGCGTGCAGGAGGCGTCGCGCTTCTATCGTGTGGCGTTCGACATGCATTCCAAAAGCCATGGTGAATATCCTCTGGCCCAGTCGTTGCTTCAGGCGCGACTGCTCTGCCTGCTGAAATCGGGTAGCGATCTGCCCGCCCATGAAGTGGCCGAACTGCGCGCCCTGTGCATTCCCCATGCCAATTTCATCGAGAGTGTCTACAAGGCCTGGCGCGAAGGCGACCCCACAGGGGCCATGCGTCTGACAGCCAATGCCTTTGAGGAATTTCATACAGGTGAGGAAATCGACTCCCTGTATCTGGGCTTCGCGCTTCAGGCGAACTTCCCCTTTACCAAAGGATGCGCCGATCATCGCGTCATCCCGAACAAGCTTTTCCTCTACTGGGACAAGAACCCACCCGAGGAGATCCAGCGCAATTTCGAGTTCCATCGCCAGATTTCCGGGCTCGACGTCAAGATTTTCGACAAGCCAGAGGCCGAACAGTGGCTCTATGACGTCTATGGTGTCGAGGCCCGTTCGCTTTTCCTCGGTGCGCGTCATCCGGCGGAAGCAGCCGATATCCTGCGCGTCCATGTCATTCAGGCACTCGGCGGCTGGTGGCTCGATGCCGACATCCGCATCCGTGACGAGCAGGCCCTGCAATTCATGCTGGACCGCCACGAGCAGAACGTCCTGTTCCTGACACATAACAACGTTGTCCATAACGATTTCTTCGGCGCCGTGGCCCAGAGCCCGCTGCTGAACGAGGCCCTGCTGAACATCTACCGCAACTGCTATCTCCATCCTGGCCTGTTCATCGCCTACAAGACCGGTCCGGGCGTGTTCAACCGTGCGCTGAACCGTCTGATCCATCGCGACGTATCGGGTCTCGCGCCTCTGGCACCGACCAGCGTGCATGACCACCATGTGTTCAGCCGCCTGATCGAGGAATTCGACACCCCCTACAAGCACCACACCCCGCACTGGCAGGCAGTCTGATCTGACTCCTGAGGGGCGCTTTCACTGGCTGTATGGCGGTACCCACCTCTGGTACTGACATATAGTTTGAGAAAGCGCCCTTTCTGCGTCTGATGCGCCGGAAATCCATCCGGCATTACTGGCTGCACGAGGCCAGATAAAACCGTCTTGTCTAATGAGATCGGAAGTGAAACGATTGGAGGAACAGGTATCCCCAGTCGACAAGGTCTCTTTCCAATGCGCTTGCTTATCCCTCTTATTGGTGTGGCGTCCTGTCTGGGCACCGCGCTGGCGGCGCGACCTGCGCCAAGCCAGTCCATGCCCCTCTCCATGCGACCTGTCTTCGATACGCTGGTCCTTCCCGATGCTCCGGGTTTGTGGAACCGCACCGGCTCCGGTCATCCTGGTCCCGGCTACTGGCAGAACCGCGCCGATTATCGCATCGATTCACGCATCGATACGGCCAGCCAGACCCTGAGCGGCGCAGAAACCATTACCTATACGAATAACAGCCCCGATGCCCTTGACGTTTTGTGGCTGCAACTTGACCAGAACATGTATCGCAAGGACTCCCGCTCATGGGTAGCCTATCCCGACTGGCATCCCGCCAGCTCCGATGGCTTCGTGATCGAGCATGTTGCGATTGAAGAAAACGGCCATGAAAAGCCGGTCTCCTTCCGTATCTCAGACACACGCATGCAGATCACCCTGCCTGCCCCTCTCGCCGCGGGCGGAAAGCAGCTCAGGCTACATGTCACGTGGCATCATACCATTCCCGGCCTGTGGGGCGGTCGCACTGCCGTCACCCCGGTAAAGGACGGGAAGATTTACGAGATTGCCCAATGGTATCCGCGCATGAGCGTTTATGACGATCTGCGCGGCTGGGACACGCTCCCTTATCTGGGGCAGGAATTCTATCTGGAATACGGCACCATAGACTATGCCGTGACCGTGCCTTGGAATTTTACGGTTATCGGCTCAGGCGCCCTCACCAACCCGCAGGACGTGCTGACCCCGACGGAGCGGGCGCGTCTGGCTGAAGCCGCCAAAAGCGAAAAGCGCGTTCTCATCCGCACGGCGCAGGATGTGCTCGACCCTGCCAGCCACCTCGCCCGCTCGGGCGAGAAAACCTGGCGCTTTCATATGGAAAACACGCGCGACGTGGCCTTTGCGGCCTCGCCTGTTTTCATCTGGGACGCCGCCAGGCTCGACCTGCCTGCCCTGCCCGCAGCCAAAGGCCAGAAACCGCAGCCGCGTCTGGCCATGTCTGTCTATCCACGCGAAGGCGCAGGCCCGCAGGCATGGGACCGCTCGACGGAATATGTCAAACACGCGATCGAGTATTTCTCGTCGCAATGGTATCCCTACCCCTGGCCCAACGCCGTCAATCTTGGCGGCCATGGGGCGGGAATGGAATATCCGGGCATCGTGTTCGATGGCTGGCAGGACAGGAACGATGTACTGTTCTGGATCACCACGCATGAGCTGGGCCACGGCTGGTTCCCCATGATCGTCGGCAGCAATGAGCGCCGCCATGCCTTCATGGATGAGGGGTTCAATACCTTCATCGACGCCTATGCCTCACAGCATTTCAACCACGGTGAATACGCGCCCAAGAAAGACCCGGAATTCGCCCCGGAAACAGGTGACCCGGCGAAGGACATCGTTTCGGTGCTCACCGCCACCGATGCGCCAACCCTGATGATGCCGTCTGAGCTCGTGCCGGAGAAATACCGCCACAAGGTGACCTATTTCAAAGGCGCCTACGGGCTGATGCTGCTTCGGGAAAAAATCCTCGGGCCAGAGCGCTTCGATGATGCGTTCAGGGCCTATATCCGGGCCTGGGCCTTCAAACACCCCACGCCGTCGGATTTCTTCCGCTTCATGTCCAGCGCAGCGGGAGAGGATCTGACTTGGTTCTGGCGCGGCTGGTATTTCGAGAACTGGTGGCCGCAATACCGTCTGGATGGCGTGACCACACAGCCCGCTAAGGAAGGGCAGCCCGGCAGCATCGCCATTGGCGTGCGCAATGAGGGCAAGCTTCTTCTGCCTGTGCTACTGCGTGTAACCTGGCAGGATGGGTCACATCAGGAGCGTCTCATCCCGACAGAGGCTTGGGCGCTTCATGACCGACTGAGCCTCAGCTTTCCCGATCACGGTGCAATCAAGACGATCGCGCTCGACCCTGATCAGGGTCTGCCCATTCCCGATCGCAGCGGCCTGAGCCTGTCACCCCAGGCAACGACAACCGCCCCGCAGGAACCCGCTCACCCCTGAAATCCCTATCCCTGAATACAGCCTGCCGATTTTCGGCAGGCCAATGCGAAAGTCAGGGACGGGAATTCATCATTCTGGCAGGGCCGATCGTTTCGGTACCTGCCGGAATAACGCGTTCAGATGGCGAGGCCTTCCGTGCGCTCGCTCCAATGGGTCGAGCTGCCCGAGGCCGATGCCTCAATGCGCTCAGCACTGTCGAAGCCAAAAAACATCTGAGCCTCGGCCCAGACGAGTGAGGATTGGGCCATATGGCCGTGGGGTGCGGCACCCTGTGGGCCGTGGCCCCGGCTGCCATGGCTCTGCGCCAGCAAACGGGCAAGATCGGCAGCGCCGGTCGAAAGATATCTGATCATTCAGTCTGACCCTTGCGACTGCGCCCCCGACCGGAGCATTTCCCCAGCCAGACAAAGGCGCATGGAAAAAACGGCCGAAGGATTGTCGTCGCGGGGGTTCTCTCCCGGGATTTCAATCCGCCGGAGGGGCATGGGAAAAACCGCATTACCCCGGAAACAGGGTCAGCCTATATGATAGTGAGAGTCGTTCTCAACAACTATTTTCATGACGATAGGGCGAAAGAGCGGCAAGTGCGTCTTTCTCTTCGAGAATGGCCCGTCTCTCCTCGGCCAGATAGGGCCGCACAGCCCGCGCCAGAGCCGGATCTCGGATAAAGTGGGACGAATAGGTCAGGCTCGGCAGGTAGCCACGCTGGATCTTGTGCTCACCCTGCGCCCCTGCCTCGACACGAGACAGGCCATGCGTTATGGCGAAATCAATGGCGCGGTAATAACACAGCTCGAAATGCAGGAAGGGCCACTCGCCCTCGCATCCCCAGTTGCGCCCATAGAGCGTATCGCGCCCTGCCAGATTCAACGCGGCTGCCACGGGCTCGCCCTCATGCAGGGCCTGCATCAGCACGATTTTCTCACCCAGACGCTCTGACAGACCCGAGAAGAAAGCGCGGGTCAGATAGGCCTGTCCCCATTTGCGGTCGATGGTCGCCTGATAGAATCCATAGAACCGGTCCCAGTCGCGGCCGGTGATTTCCGGCCCGCGCAAGGTGCGAAATTCCAGCCCGCATCCCTGTGCATCACGCCGCTCACGACGGATCGCCTTGCGTTTGCGCGAGGCCAGGGCTTCGAGAAACTGCTCGAAATCCTGATAACCATTGTTATGCCAGTGATATTGCAGGCCCAGCCGCTCCATCCAGCCATGTGAGGCCAGAGCCTCCTGCTCCTGACCGGTGCAGAATGTCATGTGAATGGAGGACAGACCCAGCTCCTGACAGGCCTGACGCAGCGCATCGCCAAAAACCCCGCGTACTGTCCCTTCCGTCAGGTGATCATGGGTCAGTTGGACCGGGTCGATGAGCAGGCGCGGCCCGCTGACGGGAGAAAACGGGACGGCGATCTGAAGCTTGGGATAATAATCCCCTCCCGCCTGCTCATAGGCGCGCGCCCAGCTCTGGTCGAAAACATATTCTCCGTAGGAATGACCCTTGAGAAACAGGGGGGCTACGGCAACCAGCGCCTCGCCGTTCCTGAGCGCCGCATAACGCGGCAGCCACCCTGTTCTGGCCCCGACAGAGCCACTTTCCTCAAGCGTCAGGAAGAAACCGTGGGACAGAAAGGGGTTATCGTCCCCGGCACAGCGATCCCAGAGAGCGGCATCAATTTCGGCAATGGACGCATGAAGCGTCAGGGACCAGTCTGTCATGGGCAGCATGTGGTCCGGGCCTGGAGACAAAACAACCTTGCCCGGCATCGTCAGGCTGCAAAACGTGGCTTTGCGCTTCCTGCGCGCTCGTCAGAAGTACCGGACGAACGCAAGGCAGTCCGGAAAAGCGCTGTCAGGCGCGGCAACAGGCTTGCCACGCCCGCAGGGCTTTTTGAGGGGGTGATCAGGCGATTTCGATCAGCGCCTCAACCTCGACCGGCGCATCCAGCGGCAGGGAGGGTACGCCAATGGTGGAACGGGCATGACGTCCGGCGTCACCGAACACAGCAACCGCCAGATCGGAGGCGCCATTCATGACGGTGGCGTGCTGCGTGAAATCAGGCGTGCAGGCAATGAACCCGCCAAGACGCACAATACGCTTCACGCGGGCCAGATCGCCCAGTTCGGCCTGTACCTGTGCGAGAATGTTGAGAAAGCAGAGCTCAGCACATTCACGCCCCAGCTCGGCCGCAACATCCTCACCCAGCTTGCCCGTGGCCTTGAGCGTACCACCTGAAAGCGGCAGTTGCCCGGAAACGACCAGAAGCGAGCCCGTGCGTGCCACAGGCACATAGGTTGCTACCGGGGCTGCGGCCTTGGGCAGTTCAAGCCCAAGAGCGGTCAGACGTGCGGTCGGGGTTTCGTCAGGGGTCTGTGACATCGGCTTGTCTCCTTGCAGAGGGGCTGAGGGGATCTCCCTCAGCTGACCAGTCGCAGCCTGCCACGCTCACGCGGCGGAAGATCACCCGGAATATCGAGCGGCAACATCGGATCCTCCTCGATCACGTGAGGATCTTCTGGTGCGCTGTCGGGCAGACGCTTGCCCAGATAACTATCTGACAACGCCCTGAAGGCATAATCAAGCAGCGATGAGGCATAAGCCGCCACAGGATCGCCCTCGACCGTACCGGCAGGCCCGAAGCGCGTATGGGCAAACTGCTCGACATACGCCGCCAGCGGGGCACCGTGCTGAAGGCCGATGGTCACGGCCTGTCCGACGCTTTCAAGAAGGCCACGCACCATCGCACTCTCACGACCGGGCGTAAGCGAGATCTCGCCCAGCGAGCCATCCTCATATTCACCCGTCCGCAGATAGAGCCGATGCCCGCCAATCGCGCTGCGCTGCGTGAACCCGCCATGACGGGCCGGCAGGGGGCGACGCACACCGCGCTCCAGACGCGCACGCAAAGGCAGGGGCGACGCCGGGTCAGGGCGCGCCGGCATACGATCGACAAACCCGGTCAGGGCGCGATGCATCAACAGATGGGCATCGGGTCCGGGCTGGGGCAGGGGGTTTTCGCCCAGAACCGCACGGGCGAATGCACCTTCCAGCGTCAACCCGCGATGAGCCAGCCGTGACAGGGCACTTGCACGCAGCGTCCCATCGGCACGCAACGGCGAGAAGATGGGAGCCAGACCACACGCTTCAACGCCCAGCAGGGCATCGACAGGGCCGGGCTGGGAAAAACCGGTCTCGATCAGCACCCTGTTGGGCAGATCGGGCAGCGTATCCTCCATCTCGTCGCGTATCTGGCGCCCTGTGACTTCGAGTCCCGGGATCGGGCAGGAGACAGGAGGCAGCGGCACCGGCCCTGCACCCTGACGCGCAAGGGAGGTGGCAAGCCAGCACAGATAGCAGGCGGCATCACGCCCGGTCTCACTGTCATAATCGAGCCCCATAAGGGCGAGACAGCTATCCAGATTGGTCAGCAGCAGCGTCCCTGCGGGGCCACCCTGAGCCTCCTGCTCGGGTGTTGCGGTGGCAGGACCGTCGAAAAGCGGCAATTCACCGTTGAGCATGGGGCCATTGACCGCATGGAGGCGGCGCAGGGCGCTACAGGCCAGGCGAATGAGCGTGACAAAGGCCTCGCCGTTGAAATCACCCTCCTGAACAAAAGCCGCCAGATTGACCACGAACCCGCTGCGACGATCGACCTGCCCCTGCCAAAGCGGTGCCATCGGCGCCATCTGTCGTTCCAGCAACGCGGCTGCCAACGCAGCACCAAGACCGGCGCTGCCCACAGACTCACCCGGCAGGGCAGGCAGGCTGGTCAGCCGGTCGAGCCAGCGTGCGGCCTCGCTCGAAAGGCGCAGGGCGCCAGTCGATGCCGAAAGCTGCAAAAGCGCTATCGCCGCTTCGTCTTCCCAGCTTGCAGGAAGGGTTACGGCGCGCAGGGCGAGATCGTCCGGATCGGCAGCGACATGCGTTGTGCGCATACGCACCCCGTTCCAATGGAGAAGCGTTGTCATACCCTTGAATCTAGGCATCGACTCGGGCCGGGAAAAGGGTGTTTCGGCACCGCCCACAGGGGATAATGGTCCGCAAAATGGGGATATGGTGGATAACATTCCCGCCCCCCGCCAGGGCAGGGTGATAGACGCTTGCGAGCGAAGCCTGTAGGACTGGCAGGGTTGTCTTTCAACAGCGCACCCTTTCCAGGGTCCAAGCCTGCGAGTTGCCAAATCTCATGAGTTCACTGTCTGGCGTGCGCCCCCGTCGCGATCTTCTCGAACTGACGACCGGCTTCGTGGTTCTTGCGATCCTGGCAGCCCTGCTTGCCCTTGCCGTTCTGGGCCGTCATCAGGGTGGCAGCGACGGCTATATGCTCAAGGCCGTTTTCAACCAGATCGATGGTCTTTCGGTCGGGTCGGATGTCCGTCTGGCCGGCATTACAGTGGGCCACGTCACCTCCGAGCAGGTCGATCCGAAAAGCTATCGTGCGCAGGTCAGCTTCACGGTACGCAATGGCATCAATCTGCCAACCGACAGCGCCGCCATCGTGACGTCTGACAGCCTGCTTGGGGGGAAGTATATTGCTCTCTCCCCCGGCGGCGATGAAAAGAACCTGACACCCGGCTCCGTCGTAGGGCAGACCCAGGGGGCCATCAGCCTTGAACAGCTTCTGAGCAAGTTCATTTTCTCGGTGACGGACTCGCTCGACAAGAGCCGCAAGGCCGCCACCCCATGAGCGAGGCGACGCCCTGGACCGACCGCAACGGCACCCCCATTGCCTGCGTGGAGAAACTCAAGGTCCTGCGTGAAAACGACACCGAGCTGCGCCAGACGCTGCAGGACGTTTTCGAAGATGCCTTGCTGATGGGCGTTGCCCCCGATGTCATGCGCCGCCATCTGGCTGGCATGATCGACGCGCTGGAAGAACTCAATCCATGAAATGCGCCCTATGAAACGCACCGGGATACACGCTCTTTTCCAGACACAGGGCCACAAGCGCGTCCTGCGTTTGTCCGGCCTCGCGCCTCTGGCTGTCATTGCCCTGATGACCGCCTCTTCCATGCCCGCTCTGGCGGCGGAAGCCGTGGCGCCTCCGGTGATGTATCCGGCTGGTCTGTGGCAAGGTCGCGGTGAGGCCGTGATCCGCGTTCTCAACCGGACCGACTCCCATATCGAGACAATGACCATTCCGGTTGGCGGGCAGGCGCAATATCGCAGCCTGCATCTTGGCGTCACGCGCTGCGTCGAACGTCCCGAAACCCTGCCGAGCAATGCGGCAGCCCTCATCACCACCAGTGACGACACGGACCCCGGTGCCCATTACACGGGCTGGATTCTGGCGCAGGAACCTTCACTCGGCACCTATAAGAGCGCGCTCTACGGCATTTCGGTCGTTGCATGCTCCGGCCCAAAGGCCGACCCCACACTCGCCCCCCTGCCGCAGCCGGTCGTGCCTGTTCTGGGCGCGAATACGCCTGATAGCGCGCAGAGCCAGCCGGGCGATCTGAACGATCCGTCGCAGGGTTCTGCCACGTTGCCTGTGCGCTCCGGCACACTTCCGGCAAATGGTGGCAACCCGGCCAGTGGCGCTTCGGCCGGGCCGACCCGCCTCACGCCGCTCGGTGACCCTGCAAACAGCTCACACCCTATGGGAGGGGCTTACAATCAGCCCACCCGCAACGAGACGAGCCAGGGACAATCGCTCCCTCGTCCCCCCCAGTCTCCTTCGTCCGGCGCCGATCAGGGTGGTCCCATGCAACTGGCGCCCCTTTCAGGCGGGCCGGTATCAAACAGCGCGCCATCGAATGGCAGTGGTCAGCCCCTTCCGCCCCCCCAGCCCTACGGACAGTAACATCGCAGGCCTGCCCATTGACAGCGTGGCGCCCAGTCGCCACGCCGTCCGACAGGACCGATCCAGTGTCGCGGATCGGGCGCAAAGCAACAAAATGACATGACGACCATATTCTGATCAGATTTGGGGCTGATAACGCAGCTGTGCCTGTATTTCGGTGCAACCGCGTATCAATGAGGAAGTTATCAAACACATGACAACCCCCTCTCCCACGGCGACTCCGTCATCTGGCCCAATCGCACCCTCTGCGGATCACGCAGCCTTTCTGCTCGATTTCGACGGGACTTTGGTCGATATTGCCCCCACACCGGCTTCTGTTCAGGTCGAGCCCGGCCTGATCGAGACGCTGCTGCGCCTCAGAGACCGTTGCGGCGGTGCGCTTGCCATCGTTACCGGGCGTCCGATCGAACAGATCGACCATTTTCTGCCCGGTATCCCGACCGCTGTTGCAGGCGAGCATGGGCTTACCCTGCGCCGCAGCCTCGATGGACAGGAAGAACCTGTTGTCACAACGCCCCTGCCCCCGGAATGGCAAAGCCGCGCCGAAGCCCTGACAGGGCGTTTCCCCAATACGGCGCTCGAACGCAAGAAGGCGGGGCTCGTGCTGCATTATCGCGGCAATCCCGACGCTGGCAGCCTTTTCGAGCAGGAAATCATCGCATGGCTGGCGGGTCAGGATGATTTTGAAATCCATCCGTCCAAGATGGCCTGGGAAATCCGCCTTGCCGGTATTCACAAGGGCAATGCCGTCGAGGCTCTGATGGCGCAGCCTCCTTTCGCCGGACGCGTGCCGGTTTTTGTCGGTGACGACGTGACTGACATGGACGGCGTTCGGGCCGCCAAGGCCCTTGGCGGGTTCGGTTATCTCATTCCTGATGACTTCCCGACCGCCCATGAATTCAGGGCATGGCTTGCCCGTTATGTGGAGACTGCCTGATGGGTCGCCTCGTCGTTGTTTCCAACCGTGTCCCTGCCCCGCGTGAGCGCAGCCAGCCCGCAGGCGGTCTGGCTGTGGGCGTACGCGATGCCGTGCGTGGCACAGAGAGCCTCTGGTTTGGCTGGTCAGGCCGCCACACCACGCAGTCCCGCGAGCAGACACCCAAGCTCGACACCCATGAGAGCTGCACCTATGCCACGATCGATCTGACGCGCAGCGAGTACGAGCATTTCTACGAGAAATTCTCCAACGGACTGCTTTGGCCGCTCTGCCACTATCGTATCGGGATCATCGACTACAAACGGATCGATTATCAGGTCTATCGCGAGGTCAATGCCCTCTTTGCCGATCAGCTCGTCCCGCTTCTGCGTGATGACGATATGGTCTGGGTGCATGACTACCATCTCTTCCCGCTGGGCGCGAAGCTGCGTCGGCGTGGCGTAAAGGCCAAGATCGGCTTTTTCCTGCATATTCCATTCCCGCCCTGGAGCGTGACACGTGTGCTTCCCTGCGCCGAGGAAATGCTGCGTGAGATGGCTGCCTATGACCTTATCGGTGTGCAGACCGAGGAAGACGCCCGCAACATGAACGGGTGCTTCGAAGCCAATAATCTGCCCAACCGCGCCGTTCATTTCCCGATTGGCATCGACCCGGTCGAATTCAGCGAGCAGGCCGAACAGAATGTCATGGCCGAGGAGGTTCAGCGCCTTCATGCGTCCCTTCGTGGCCGCAAGCTCATTCTTGGTGTGGATCGCCTCGACTACTCCAAGGGGATCCCGGAGCGCATCCACGGCTACGAGACTTTTCTCAACCGCTACCCCGAGCATAAGGGTGAGACGGTTCTCCTGCAGATCACACCCGTCTCACGCGCCGGTGTTGCCAGCTATCGTGCGCTGCGTCGCGAGCTTGATGAGATGGCAGGGCATATCAATGCCATGCATGGTAATTTCGACTGGTCACCCATTCGCTACCTTACCCAGTCTGTCCCGCGCGAGGTTCTGGCCGGTTTCCACCGCATTGCCGATGTAGCACTGGTCACCCCGTTGCGCGATGGCATGAATCTTGTGGCCAAGGAATTCGTCGCCGCGCAGAGCGCCGATAACCCGGGTGCCCTCATCCTGTCCTCGCTCGCCGGCGCTGCGCCCGAAATGGAGCAGGCCCTCATGGTGAACCCGTATGATCACGAGGGCATTGCCGATGCGATCCATGCCGGGATCACAATGAGTCTTGAAGAGCGACAAAGACGCTGGCAGGCTCTGCATTACGATGTCACCCAGAATACCGCAGCAAACTGGGCCGATCGTTTTCTTGAAATGCTCAGAGAGACCGAAAGACAGGAATGATTGCTCGACTGACCGGTGGATTACTGTTTTTCGCCGGTATGGCCGCAATTGGCGTCGCCTGGTGGGCCGAGCACGTGCTCGGCTATGCCCCATGCGAGCTTTGCCTTATCGAACGGGCGCCGTGGCGCATCGTCGCCTTTCTTGGCGTTCTGGCCCTGCTCATCCCGGGTATGGTCGGGTTCTGGGCCACGGTCCTGAGTCTGCCAGCCCTCGCTGCAGCCGTCATGCTGGCCGGGCTCCATAATGGTGTTGAGCAGAAATGGTGGGAAAGCCCGCTTCCTGCCTGTCACGCACCCGTATTTCACGCAGGTGCCAGCTTTCGCGAGCGTATGGCCAGTATGCCTCTTCGCCCCGCCAAACCCTGCGATGACCCGACCTATCTCTTTCATCTGCCTGTTTCGATGACGGTCCTTGGCGGTATTGCCGCCGCGCTGCTGTTCATCCTTGTCAGCTATAGCGTCGTGCTTCAGGCCCGGCGCTGGCACGCGGCACGCTGAACCGGTCGCTGTTTCTGCCTGAGACACCCAATCCCTGTCGAAACGGATAGAGGCTGGCAGGGCTCAGGGGATTGTCCGGTGCCGAGGCCGCGCAGGAAGAGCGTCAACCTCTATCCGCAACGGGTCCTGCACCTACGATCCCCGCCCTGATCATCGGAGCTGAAGCATTTGGCACCTCGCCGTCCATGTTCACTGTTCTGCAAATTTTCATCTTAGGCGGGTGAGAGTATTATCTCCCAATTGCGATCGCAAAAATATTGGGTGTTTTTCACCATATTATAATTCATGACACCATTCAGAGGCGATTTGTCGCACACAAATCGCCATAACAACAAAAAAACTCCGGAATAACGCCCGTAAATCGAGTTTGGCACGGTGCTTGCATGAAAGAAATCAGACCATCAGGCAAAGGGCCTGAGGCACATAGGGATTTCAATCATGTTCGCATTCACCAAGTCCTTCATCGCCGCTGCCAGCCTCGTCGCTCTTGCTGCCCAGCCTGCCCTGGCGAAAGACATTGTGGTCGAGAACGTCCAGGCCGCAGCAAACCAGACGGCTCAGATTGATGTTTCCAACACCAACCTCAAATCTGACCGCGACTGGAATCGCGTTGCCGATACCATTCGTGTCAAGGCGGCCGATATCTGTGAACGCACGGTAGGCGCCAGCGATCGCCGCGAAGCCGATATCGAGGAATGCACGCAGGCCGCCTATGAAAACGGCGTACAGCAGATGCGCAACATCTATGCCCGCCGCACCCTGGCCGGCCAGACGCGTCTGGCCCGTTCGTGAGCGAAAAGGCGCTACAGCGCGCGTGGCAACAGGATGACGAAACGGGCGCCTATGATCCGACCCGTTTCGTCATAACGGTTCTCGGCATGGAGCGTCCCGTGAAGGGCCTCGATAATCTGGCGGCTGATCGCCAGCCCCAGGCCTGAATGCTGGCCGAAATTCTCGGTCTGGGGTCGCTCCGAATAGAATCGGTCAAAAATATCCTCGAGTTTGAGAGGCGGAATACCCGGCCCCTCATCACTCACCGTTATACGGATCTGTCTGTCCTCGGGGCGCATGAAGAGCGTTATGTGCCCGCGCGGGGGAGAGAATGAAATGGCATTGCCAATAAGATTGCGCAGGACCTGAACAAGACGGTCCTCGACAGCCAGTACACGCAGCGGATGATTGGCATCGTCGTGTGAGTCATCAAGAATGATGATCGCGTCTTCGGGCTTGCGCGTTGTCTGATGCATCTCCGTCAGGATGGAGAGCAGCATACCGACCGCCACGGGTTCAGAGCGTGTTCGTGACAGCTCGGCGTCGATACGGCTCGCATCCGCAATGTCGGTAATCAGCCGGTCCAGACGGCGGACATCGTTGTTGATGATCGCCAGCAGGCGCGTCTGCCGTTCACGGTTCTCGATACGCGGCAACGTCTCGATGGCCGAGCGGATGGATGAAAGCGGGTTCTTGATTTCATGGCTTACATCGGCCGCAAAGCGCTCGATCGCGTCCATGCGGGCCCATAGGGCAAGCACGCTGCCACGCAGGGCTCGCGCAAGCACGCCAATTTCGTCACGGCGTACCAGCAGGGATTCCGGCACGCTGTCAGCGCGCCCGGCCACATCGCGCATGTCATGCGACGCCACCGCAAGACGCAGCAGCGGGCGGGCGATGGTGATCGAGAGATACCATGACAGCAGGACCGTCACGGCCATTGCCGCCAGAAACAGCGAGAGTATGGAGGACCGGACGGCAAACAGCGAACGATCGACCTCCTGGGCCTGGCGTGTAAGCTGGATGATCCCCACGGTCTGACCGTCATGGATGACCGGCTCTGCCACCGTGATCACCAGCTCATGCTCGGGGGTGCGCCGGATATAGGGCGCGGCTTCGGCACCCCGATATTCGCCTGCCGAGCGCAAAGGCGGCGGCGCGTCCTGCGTTTCCAGCATGACAATCCCCTCGCGGGAGGAGAGCGGCAGCAGGGAAAGCAGCCATTCATAGGCAATTTCGATGCCGTTATTGCGTGGCGGCTGCCAGCGTGGCGGCGGCGCGGGCTCGCCCGCCCCCGACTGCCCCTTGCGGTCGCGGCGCACAAGGGCGGCTTCGTTCAGGCTATCGGCCACCAGCGTACCATCCGGCCCGACAAGGCGCGCGCGCACATTGGGGCTGGGTTCCGTCAGCCGAAGCAACAAGGGCCGCGCCTGCGCCCCGTCGAGCATGAATTCGGCACCGGGAAAGGGATGACGGGCCGGGTCGCGCACCACGGCAATCTGCCCCATGGCCGCCGCGTAGATATGGGCCTGCTCGCGCAGGGCATTCACATCGGTTTCAAGCAGGCTGTTCTGGAAGTCGTTCAGGAAGAGCAGCGTGACGGCCAGAATGGCCAGAGGCAGCGTGTTGAGCAGGAAGATGCGCCGCATGAGCGGCGAGGCGAAACGCGGCAGACGGAAGCGACGTGTCGTCCGGCGGCTCTCGCGTCCGGCCTCCAGCGCCAGCGTGTCACCATGGCGAAACGAGCGCCGACGCAGGCGTTTGAAGGCCTGTGACATACCGCCCGGCGCACCGCGCCGCGACCGCCTGCCGAATGATTCACGCTGCGGCATTCTGGCTCAGTCTTCCTTGTAGCGATATCCTATGCCGTACAGGGTCTCGATCTGGTTGAAGTTGTCATCGATCTGCCTGAACTTCTTGCGGACACGCTTGATGTGGCTGTCGATGGTGCGGTCATCCACATAGATATTTTCGCCGTAAGCCGCATCGATCAGCTGGTCGCGTGATTTCACCATGCCCGGACGAAGAGCCAGCGCCTTGACCAGCAGGAATTCTGTGACGGTCAGCATGATATCCTGCCCCGCCCAGAGGCACTGATGGCGCGTCTCATCAAGGGTGAGGCTGCCACGCACGATAGCGGCGCCTGCGCCTGACGTGCCGCTGCCCTCGGCGCGGCTGGCGTCCTGCCGGCGCAGCAGGGCGCGGATGCGCTCCAGCAGCAGGCGCTGCGAGAAAGGCTTGGTGATGTAGTCATCCGCCCCAAGGCGCAGACCCATGAGCTGGTCCAGTTCCTCATCCTTTGAGGAAAGGAAAATGACCGGCAGGGATGAGCGCGCCCGCAGGCGCTGCAAGAGTTCCATACCATCCATGCGCGGCATCTTGATATCCAGCACGGCCAGACTGACAGGACGCGCCAATATGCCCTGCAGGGCGGCTTCGCCATCGGTATAGGCGTGCACAACAAACCCTTCGGCCTCCAGCGTCATCTGGACCGAAGTGAGGATGTTACGGTCATCATCCACCAGGGCGATGGTGTGCTTTGTCGTCTCCATGCGCGATGTATCCGCCTTCAATTTCTGCCTGTTGCCAATCCAAGGGGGGTTGGCATATGGCTTGTCACAGCCACCTATATCTTACCACGCGGCTGCGCCCAAGACGGGGCTGCCGAAAACGGTCGGACATCGCTGGATGGTCGACCCGAGTGTTTCCGTGGCTTCTGGCGGTCATGCTCGCCCCGTTGCGGGGGAGTACGCTGAAGCCGACCTTTTGCTGCCCGGCCTGACCGGGCCCGATTTTTCGAGGTTGCGACCACGATGACGACTGAGAACACGCTGCACGACGCGCAGAACGACGCCCCGGCACCCGAGACCGCCGAAGCGGCAGAGGCCACCACCGATACGGCAGGCCAGACGCCTGAATCCCGTATTGCCGAGCTGGAAGCCCAGGTTGAGGAATTCCGCGACAAGTGGATGCGCTCCGAAGCCGAGATGCAGAATTACCGCACCCGCGCCAAGCGCGAAGTGGAAGATGCCCGCCAGTATGCGGTGCAGAAATTCGCCAAGGATGTGGTCGAAGCGGCTGAAAACCTGCAGCGTGGCCTTGCCTCCCTGCCGCCCAAGGCCGAGGGTGAAGAAGGGCTCGTCGCCAAGCTGCGCGAGGGCTTCGAGAGCACGGAACGCTCTTTCCTTGGCATTCTGGAACGCAATGGCATTACCTGCCAGCATCCGGTGGGCGAGGTATTCGATGCCAATCTGCATCAGGCGATGGCCGAGCAGCCGAGCGACGAACACGCGGATGGTACGGTAATGCAGGCCTGGACCCCCACCTGGACGCTTAATGGCCGTCTGCTCAAGCCCGCCATGGTCGTTGTGGCAAAGGGCGGCAACAAAGCCGCAGAATGAGGCTTGAAACCCTCGTCATGCGCTCCTAGATTTTATCTGTAACCCGCCCCTGCCGAGGCAGGGAGACGAAAACAAGGGCGTTGCCCGGTGCCTGAATGGGCCGGATGACGCCGCTGAAAGGACTGAAATATGAGCAAAGTCATTGGTATTGACCTTGGCACCACGAACTCTTGCGTCGCGATCCGCGAAGGCGATGAGACCAAGGTCATCGAGAACAGCGAAGGCGCACGCACCACGCCGTCCATGGTCGCTTTCACCGCCAACGGTGAGCGTCTGGTTGGACAGGCCGCCAAGCGCCAGGCTGTCACCAACCCTTCCGATACGCTGTATGCCGTCAAGCGTCTGATCGGCCGTCGCTATGATGACCCGACCGTCGCCAAGGACAAGGAAATGGTCCCGTACGAGATCGTACGTGGCGATAACGGCGATGCATGGGTCCGCGCCCGCGGCGAGAACTACGCCCCGTCGCAGATCTCCGCCTTCGTGCTGGGCAAGATGAAGGAAACCGCCGAGGCCTATCTCGGTGAGACCGTTTCCCAGGCCGTCATCACGGTTCCGGCCTACTTCAATGACGCCCAGCGTCAGGCAACGCGCGATGCCGGTCGTATCGCCGGTCTTGAAGTGCTGCGTATCATCAACGAGCCGACCGCTGCCGCTCTGGCCTATGGCCTTGGCAAGCGCGATTCCGGCACGGTGGCCGTTTATGACCTTGGTGGTGGCACGTTCGACGTGTCGATCCTCGAGATTTCCGATGGCGTGATCGAAGTGAAGTCCACCAACGGTGACACGTTCCTTGGTGGTGAAGACTTCGACAACCGTATCATTGGCTACCTTGCAGACGAGTTCAAGCGCGACCAGGGCATCGACCTGCGCGGCGACAAGCTGGCTCTGCAGCGTCTGAAGGAAGCCGCCGAGAAGGCCAAGATCGAGCTTTCCTCCTCCAAGGAAACCGAGATCAACCTGCCCTTCATCACGGCTGATGCCTCGGGTCCGAAGCATCTCGTGGTCAAGCTGAGCCGCGCCAAGCTGGAAAGCCTGGTTGAAGATCTGGTGCAGCGTACGCTCGGCCCGTGCCGCGCCGCGCTCAAGGATGCCTCGGTTACCCCGGCTGAAATCGACGAAGTCATTCTCGTCGGTGGCATGACGCGTATGCCGAAGGTCATCGAGACGGTTAAGCAGTTCTTCGGCAAGGAACCGGCCCGCAACGTCAACCCTGACGAAGTGGTGGCTATTGGTGCCGCTGTTCAGGGCGCCGTGCTCAAGGGCGACGTGAAGGATGTTCTGCTCCTCGACGTGACCCCGCTTTCGCTGGGTATCGAGACTCTGGGCGGTGTCTTCACCCGTCTGATCGATCGCAACACGACGATCCCGACCAAGAAGAGCCAGACCTTCTCGACGGCTGATGACAACCAGAGCGCCGTGACCATCAAGGTCTATCAGGGCGAGCGCGAAATGGCGGCAGACAACAAGCTGCTTGGTAATTTCGACCTCACCGGGATTGCTCCGGCTCCGCGTGGCGTGCCGCAGATCGAAGTCACGTTCGACATCGATGCCAACGGTATCGTCAACGTGTCGGCCAAGGACAAGGCGACCAACAAGGAACAGCAGATCAAGATCCAGGCTTCTGGTGGTCTGAACGATGCCGATATCGACCGTATGGTGAAGGAAGCCGAGGCCAATGCCACGGCAGACAAGGCCAAGCGCGAGATGGTCGAGCAGCGCAACAGCGCCGAGGCCCTGATCCATCAGACTGAAAAGTCGCTGACCGAAGCTGGCGACAAGGTTCCGGCAGCTGACAAGGCTGAGGCAGAATCGGCAGTGGCTGCGACCCGTGAAGCCATGAACGGCACGGATCTTGAGGCCCTGAAATCGGCGACCGAGCGTCTGACCCAGGCTGCCATGAAGATCGGTCAGGCTGTGTATGCCCAGTCTCAGGCTGAAGAGGGTGCCGCCGGTGGCGAAGCCCATTCTGCCAAGGACGAAAACGTCGTCGATGCCGATTTCGAGGACGTGGACGACAGCAAGAAGCACTGATCTCCCCGAGGAGGGGTTCGCCCCTCCAGAGGCTTGATGCTTTTGACGCCCGTCCTTCCTGAGGGAAGGGCGGGCGTTTCGCCGTTCAGCCCGGCGCGGTTCTACCCGCGTTGCTTTGATTGCCCCCGCTGGTCATTACAGGCCGCATATTCTGATCCCTGGATCTCCTGACGAGGACTCCCATGGCCACCAAGATCGATTTCTACGCTGTTCTTGAAGTCTCCCGCACAGCCTCTGCCGATGAGCTCAAAAAGGCCTATCGCAAGCAGGCCATGCGCTTTCACCCCGACCGTAACCCGGGCGATGAAACAGCCGAGCACAAGTTCAAAGAAATCAACGAAGCCTATGATGTTCTGAAAGACGAACAGAAGCGTGCTGCCTATGACCGCTTCGGTCATGCTGCCTTTGAAAATGGCGGTATGGGCGGTGGTGGTTTCGGGGGCGGATTCGGCGGCGGTGGCCTCGATGACATCTTTGAGATGTTTGGCGACATGATGGGGGGCCGTCGTGGTGGCGGTCGTCGTCGCACGGGCAACGACATTCAGGTTCAGGTCGAAATCTCGCTTTCCGAAGCCTATGAAGGCGTCAAGAAGCCGGTCGAGATCCGTACCCGCGTCGCCTGCGAAAGCTGCCATGGTACGGGATCGGCTGACAGCAACCCCGGCGATGTTACCTGCCCGACCTGTCATGGCGCTGGTGCCGTGCGTGCACAGCAGGGCTTTTTTCTGGTCGAGCGTCCCTGCCCCACCTGCAAGGGCTCGGGCAAGGTCGTGCGCAATCCCTGCAAAAGCTGCAAGGGAAGCGGCACAACCGAGCAGACACGTTCGATCGAGGTTCCCATTCCCGCCGGCGTGGAAGATGGCACACGAATCCGCCTGACGGGCGAGGGCGAAGCCGGTGGCAGCGGTATCCAGCCGGGCGATCTCTATGTGCATGTCGCGGTGGGTGGCAGCGATATCTTCCAGCGCGATGGCGCCAACATCTATTGCCGTGTGCCGCTTCGCATGACGCAGGCGGCACTCGGCACGGAAATCGAGGTGCCTGTCATCGATGGCAGCCGCGCCAAGGTGAAGATCCCCGCCGGCACGCAATCGGGCGAGAATTTCCGCTTGCGTGGCAAGGGCTTCTCGGTGCTGCGTTCCAGCGCACGGGGTGATATGTATATCCAGGTTGCCGTGGAGACGCCGCATCACCTCAACGCCCGCCAGAAGGAACTTCTCGAGGCTTTCGAGGCCGAGGCTGGTGAGGCTCAGGAGCAGGAAAAGGCCAATCCCGAGCACACGGGGTTCTTCGCCAAGGTCAAGGACTTCTTCGAAGGGAAGTAAGAGCCATGCGTATCGGCATTGCAGGTATCACCGGTCGCCTCGGGGCGCTTTGCGTCGAGGAAGTCGCGGCATCCGGGCTTGAGCTGTCCGGTGGGCTGGCACGCAAGGCCGATCCGCAGAAGCGTATCATGACAGATCCGGCTCAGTTGGCGGCGTGCAGCGATGTTGTGATCGATGTCAGCAGCCCGGCTGCAATACTGGCCAATGCTGAAGCCTTTGCGGAGGCTGGCTGCGGCTGGGTGATCGGGACGACAGGGTTCGGCGCGGCGGAAGAACTGGCCATTCGCACAGCCGCAACGCGGATCCCGGTGCTGCGAGCTGCCAATTTTGCACCCGGCCTGACCATGTTGCTCGATCTGGCACGTCAGCTCGGCGCCAGACTTCCGGCCCATGAATATGATGCTGAGATTCTGGAAACGCATCACCGTCAGAAGCGCGATGCCCCGTCCGGCACGGCCCTCGCCATTGGTGAGCGTCTTGCCGAGGGCCGTGGTGTCGCGCTGAACGACGTCATGGAAGTCAATCGCTCAGGCGTACGGGGTGAGGAGGCTATCGGTTTTGCCTCACTGCGGGCCGGGCAGATTGTGGGCGAGCACAGCCTGATCCTGACTTCAGGCACAGAACAGATCACCCTGTCGCATCGTGCCTTCGACCGACGGGTCTTTGCCCAGGGTGCTGTTAAGGCTGCCCGCTTTGTGGCAGGTAAACCTGCCGGGTTATATGAGATGACGGAAATATTCGGCGGCTGAAACAGGCGTGCCTTGCGTCTGAAACATAACAAACGCTTGACCCCTGCGGCTGTATGCCTCTAAGGACAGCCCTCTCTTGCGGGTCGGGCGCAGGTTGTCGCACGTCCGTACTCCTTTCTTTCACTCATTCCCTGCGAGGTCCCTGAGTGCGTAACTACGGCGAATTTCTCTTCACATCGGAATCCGTTTCTGAAGGTCATCCGGACAAGGTCTCTGACCGTATCAGCGATACCGTTCTGGACGCTTATCTGGAAGCAGACCCGGAAGCCCGCGTTGCGTGCGAAACCCTCTGCACCACCAACCGTGTCGTTCTGGCCGGTGAAGTTCGTGGTCCGGCTTCGATCACCAGCGAGCTGCTGATCGAGCGCGCCCGTCACGCCATCAAGGATATCGGTTACGACCAGGAAGGTTTCTCCTGGAAGAACGCCGAAATCACCTCCCTGCTGCACGCGCAGTCCGCCGACATCGCTGTTGGCGTCGATAGCGCTGGCGAGAAGGACGAAGGCGCAGGCGACCAGGGCATCATGTTCGGCTTCGCCACCCGCGAGACCGAGCACCTGATGCCGGCCCCGCTCTATTACGCGCAGTCGATCCTCGAAAAGGTTCGTGACTACCGCAAGAGCGGCCATGCTCTGGGCGTCGGCCTGCTGCCGGATGCCAAGAGCCAGGTCACGCTGCGCTATGTCGATGGCAAGCCCGTTGGCGCAACCTCGGTCGTGATCTCGACGCAGCATATCGAAGGCATGCGCCAGAACACAATTCGCGAAATGCTGCGCGAAGTGGTCCGTGAAGTCCTGCCGGAAGGCTGGATGTGCCCGGAAGAAGAATTCTACGTCAATCCGACGGGCAACTTCGTGATCGGTGGTCCCGATGGCGATGCCGGCCTGACGGGTCGCAAGATCATTGTCGACACCTACGGCGGTGCAGCCCCTCATGGCGGCGGCGCCTTCTCGGGCAAGGACCCCACCAAGGTTGACCGTTCGGCTGCCTATGCCGCGCGCTACCTGGCCAAGAACGTGGTTGCTGCCGGTCTTTCCGATCGCTGCACCATCCAGCTCAGCTACGCCATTGGCGTGTCCAAGCCGCTCTCGGTCTATGTGGATCTCGATGGCACGGGCAAGGATATCGACGAAGCCCGTCTCGGCAAGCTGCTGAACGAAATGGTCGATCTCTCGCCGCGCGGCATCCGCAAGCATCTGCGCCTGAACCGTCCGATCTATGTGCCGACCTCGGCCTATGGCCATTTTGGTCGCGTGCCCGATCCGGTGCTGGACAACTTCACGTGGGAGCAGACCGATCTGGTCAGCTCGCTGCGCGGTGCCCTCAACCGCTGAGGTCCCCAACTGTCTGACACCTCTCTCAAGTCCCAGCCTGAGCGGCTTTATGGCCGCCAGCGCGGGCACCCGCTCCGCGCCCGCCAGCAGCGCCTTCTCGATGAGGCTCTGCCCAGGCTCCGTCTGAACCCCGATCAGGCCGCCGCTCCGCAGGCCGCCTTCACTGGCGCTCCTGTTCAGGGCGTCTGGCTTGAAATCGGGTTCGGCGGCGGCGAACATGCGCTCGATCAGTCACAGCGCAATCCGGATGTTGGCTATATTGCCGCCGAGGTTTTCGAGAACGGGCTGTGCTCGCTCATGTCCCGCATCGTGCCGGAAGGCGAAGAGGACACGATCACACCGCCGGATCATTTCCGTATCTGGCCCGATGATGCGCGTCAGCTGCTGAAATCCCTGCCCGATAACTGCCTCGACCGCGCCTATCTGATGTTCCCCGATCCGTGGCCCAAGGCACGCCATGCCAAGCGTCGCTTCATCCACCCGGAGAATATTCGCGAACTGGCCCGCCTGCTGAAGCCCGGCGCCGTCTGGCGCGTTGCGAGCGATCATCCCGTCTATCAGGACTGGGTGTTCGAGATCATGGGCGCGCAGAATCTGTTCGAGGCGCCCCCGCCTGCCAAAGGCGAGCGCCCCGAAGGCTGGTCACCCACACGCTATGAAGCCAAGGCCTACCGCGAAGGCCGCGTGCCGTTCTACTGGACGTTCACGCGCCGCGGTGCCTGATACCGAGTTGGATCGGAACACCGCATGAGCACGCAAATCGAACGCGAGGAAATGGAATTCGACGTGGTGATCGTCGGCGGAGGGCCCGCCGGCCTTTCCGCCGCCATCCGACTGCGTCAACTCATGCCGGAAGCCACGATCTGCCTTGTTGAAAAAGGCAGCGAAATCGGGGCGCATATCGTCTCGGGTGCGGTGATCGAACCCCGCGCCCTGGCCGAGCTCTTCCCCGACTGGCAGGAACGCGGCGCACCGCTGAAAACCCCGGTGACGGAAGAAAAAGTGCTTTTCCTGACCGAAAAGCGCGGCTTCGCCATTCCCTTCATCGACAAGCTCATGCCCGCCATGGCCAATCATGGCAATTATGTCGTGTCCCTGGGCGAGGTCTGCCGCTGGCTCGGCGCCCAGGCCGAGGAAATGGGCGTCGAGATCTACCCCGGCTTTGCCGCCGCCGAACCCTATATCGAGGATGGCCGCCTGTGCGGTGTTATCACCGGCGATATGGGCGTCACGCGTGAGGGCGAGCAGGGGCCGAACTTCGCACCCGGCATGATCCTGCGGGCAAAACAGACCATCCTGACCGAGGGCGTGCGCGGCTCGATCAGCCAGCGCGTCATGAAGCAGTTCAATCTGCGTCAGGGTGTGGACCCGCAGACCTATGGGCTGGGCATCAAGGAAGTCTGGGAAATTCCCGCCGAGAAGCACAAGCCCGGCTTCGTACAGCACAGCTTTGGCTGGCCGATGGATGACGGCACCTATGGCGGCGCCTGGCTCTATCATTTCGGCGAAAACCTCGTCTCCTACGGCTTTGTCACCGGGCTGGATTACAGCAATACCTGGCTCTCTCCCTTTCAGGAGATGCAGCGCCTCAAGACCCATCCTGAATTTGCGAAGCATCTCGAAGGCGGTCGCCGTCTGATCTATGGCGCGCGCGCCCTGTCAGAGGGTGGCTTTCAATCCCTGCCGCGCCTGTCCTTTCCGGGTGGCGTTCTGGCGGGTGATTCCGCAGGCTTCCTGAACATGCCCAAGATCAAGGGCACGCATACAGCCATGAAATCCGGCATGCTGGCCGCCGAAGCTGTGGCCGAGGCGCTGGGGGGTGAAGGCCCCTGCGAGGCAACGAGCTACACGCGACGCTTCAAGAGCTCCTGGCTGTTCAAGGAGCTGTTCGAGGCGCGCAATGTGCGCCCTGCCTTTGCCCGCTGGGGCAATCGCCTTGGCGCGCTTTATGCCGGGATCGACAGCCTGATTTTCCGTGGCCGCGCACCCTGGACGCTGCATTTCCGTCATACGGATCATGAAGCGCTCAAGCCTGCCGAGCAGTGCAAGCCCATTGCCTATCCGAAGCCGGATGGCACGCTGACCTTCGATCTCACCTCATCGGTGTTCCTGTCGGGCACCAATCATGAGGAGGACCAGCCGGTCCATCTGAAGCTGCGTGACCCGTCGAAATGGCTGCCGGTCAACTGGGGCATTTTTCGCTCACCTGAAAGCCGCTACTGCCCGGCCGGTGTGTATGAGGCGCTGGAGGAAAACAGCACCATGCGCCTGCAGATCAACCCGCAGAACTGCGTGCACTGCAAGACCTGCGACATCAAGGATCCGACGCAGAATATCGACTGGTGTGTGCCCGAAGGGGCCGGTGGACCGAATTATCCTGTCGGTATGTGATTTTGAGTCGCAATAAGGTATGAACCCTGACGACAAATTCCAGGATCGGCGAGAAACAGATGAAGATAGTGGTCCCGGTCAAGCGGGTGGTGGATTACAACATCAAGCCCCGCGTCAAGGCCGATAACAGCGGCGTCGACACGCAAGGCGTGAAGATGTCGATGAATCCCTTCGATGAAATTGCTGTCGAAGAAGCCGTCAGGCTTCGCGAAAAAGGCGCTGCCTCCGAAATCGTGGTGGTGACCATCGGCGTGGCCGAGGCCCAGCCCGTTCTGCGTACGGCCATGGCCATGGGTGCCGATCGTGCCATTCTGGTGCAGACCGACGCCGAGCTGGAGCCGCTGGCTGTCGCCAAGCTGCTCAAGGCCATTGTCGATCGCGAGAACCCCGGTCTGGTCATCATGGGCAAGCAGGCCATTGATGACGACATGAATGCGACCGGCCAGATCCTGGCGGCACGTCTCAACTGGCCGCAGGGCACGTTTGCCAGCTCGGTTGCCGTCGAGGACGGGCGCATCACAGTGGTGCGTGAAGCCGATGGCGGCCTCGAAACAGTGCGCCTAGCACTCCCGGCGGTGGTCACCACCGATCTGCGCCTCAACGAGCCGCGCTATGCCACCATGCCCAACATCATGAAGGCCAAGAAAAAGCCGCTCGAAACTATCGCTGCCGATACGCTGGGCGTGGACATCACGCCGCGTCTGGAAACAGTGAAGGTGGTCGAGCCGCCCGTGCGTCAGGCCGGTATCAAGGTATCGAGCGTTGCCGAGCTGGTTGGCAAGCTGCGTGACGAAGCGAAGGTGATCTGATCATGACAACTCTGGTTCTGATCGAAGCCGAAGGCGCTGCCATCAAGAAGGCAAGCCTTTCTGCTGTTGCCGCAGCCCGCCATTTCGGTGCTGTCGATGTGTTGCTGATCGGCGCAGAAGGTGCCCAGGAAGCTGCGAAGATCGAGGGGATCACCCGCGTTCTTCATGCAGACTCCACACCGCATCTGGCCGAGTGCATTGCCGCCCTGATTGCCGATCGCGCCAAGGATTACGATCATATCGTTTCCGCCGCGACGGCTTATGGCAAGAACACCCTGCCCCGCGTGGCTGGTCTGCTGGATGTGCAGCCGATCACTGAAGTGGTCGAGATCATCGACGCCGATACCTTCGTGCGTCCGATCTATGCCGGTAGCGCACTCTCCACCGTGCGGTCGCGCGATGCGATCAAGGTGCTGACCGTGCGTAACGCCAATTTCGAGGCCGCCAAGCTGGGCGACGCCTCGGCGCCGATCGAAGCCGTCTCTGCTGCAGTCGAGGTGCCGGACGCCGAATATGTTGGCATCGAACTGACTCATTCCGACCGCCCCGAGCTGGAATCGGCTCGTGTGGTGATCTCGGGTGGGCGCGGCCTGAAGGATGCAGCCAATTTCAAGCTGCTCGAGCCTGTGGCTGACAAGCTGGGCGCTGCCATTGGTGCGTCGCGCGCGGCGGTAGATGCCGGGTTTGCCCCGAACGAGATGCAGGTCGGTCAGACCGGCAAGATCGTGGCGCCCGATCTCTATATCGCTGTCGGTCTTTCAGGCGCCATCCAGCATCTGGCAGGCATGAAGGACAGCCGCGTGATCGTGGCGATCAACATGGACCCCGAAGCCCCGATCTTCAACGTGGCCGATTATGGCCTCGTGGGCGATCTGTTCGAGATCCTGCCCCAGCTCAAGGCCGAACTGGGCGCCTGATCGCCTTCGAGCCTGCCCGCCCCACCGGGATGGGCAGGCTCATGTTACCGCGCCTGTCCTGAAGCGTCTGCTGGCGATTTTCAGCGCAAGACGGTCTCCCTGTCCGGCCAGGATGCGGCAAGTATATCCGGCAATGCCGTCTCCATGAAGGTGCGCACCGGATCCTCGGTTTCAAACACGAGGGCTGGCCGTCCTTCAAGCACCATATGCGCCAGTCCATGCACGGTCGCCATGGCACTGACATGATAAGGCCGCAGCAACCGCCCGTTCTTGCTTTGACCGTTTCTGTCAGAACGCTCAGGCATCTCGTGACCATAATAGACGGCGATGGCGCGGGTGAGGGGCGACAGGGCCGTATAAGACGCTTCCAGAAAAGCAGGATCTCGGCAGTCGATTAGATCCACACGACAGATAAGCCTGAAAAAACCAGGGTGCTCAGCCGCGAAGCGGACATATCCCTCTGCAAGACATTTCAGGTCAGATGCTGGATGATCTGTCTGCGGCAGAATATCGAGAGCCTGCCGAAGAAGGTTGAATACGCGAATAGCCACTGCCGTCAGCAGGCCCTTCATATCACCGAAATGATGCGATGGCGCTCCGGGAGAAACCCCGGCCCGGCCAGCCGCCTTGCGTAGGGTAAACCCCTCCACCCCTGTTTCGCAGATGATTTCTTCTGCCGCCTCGATGAGGGCGATACGCAGATCGCCATGATGATAACGCGCACGGGACAACGTCTGCTTCCTCTCTATTGAACACCGTTCAGATTGATGTAATGCTCGATCTATTCAATGTTCAGATAAGGGATAACCCCGATTGGAACAGGCTGTCATGACAAAACGCGCGCTTATCGTAGGGCTGGGTATTACAGGCATGTCTGCGGCCATAGCGCTGATGAGGCAAGGCTGGGTTCCGGTTATTGCCGAACGCGCTCCCGACAGGCGCAAGGGCGGATATTTCATTGGCCTGCGTGACGAAGGCCGGGAAGCGGCACGTCAACTCGGTGTTCTGAACAGAATGGAAAAACGTACCCCGGCGCGCTTGCGGTTCTGGGATATCCGCAGGGATGGCAGCCGGAAGGTTGTTGCCGACCTGACAGGTGAAACAGAAACGCCGATTGCCGTGATGCGTGGCGATATCGAAGAAGCTCTCTGGCAGTCCATCGAAGGGCGTGTCGAGATCCGCTTCGAGAGCTACCCGACCCTGATCGAGGCAGCTCCGAACGGCGTGGTCGTAAGATTGAACATGTGTGGCACCGACGCAGATGAAGAGACATATGATCTCGTTATCGGCGCAGATGGTGTCCACTCACAGGTGCGCCGCATGATTTTCGGACCGGATCGGAGGTTCGTCCACCCTTTAAAAACAAGCCTCTGTGCTTTCCCTCTCTTGCGTCCTGTCCCCGGGTTGGAGCCCGGCGACGGACTCATGATTGCCGATACGCGTCGTACACTCACCATTTTTCCTCTTGAAGGAAGACCGAGCACAGCCCTGTTTTCCTATCGTCGGAAAAAAGATGATCCTCTCGTACGCAAGGCACCGGCATCTGCCTTGCGCAAGATATTCAGCGGTCTCGATGTCGGTGGTGTCGTTTCAGCAGCACTCGAGGATCTCGAGAAAAGCGATGATTACCTGTCCGACGACGTACAGATGATCAAAATGCCCCATTGGTCGAAAGGTCGCGTCATACTCCTGGGAGATGCCGCCTGGTGTCTGACACTTTACTCCGGGATGGGCGCTTCTGCCGGAATGATGGGCGGTGTCGCATTGGGTGCTGCGCTCGCCGCGTACCCAGACGATACAGAAGCCGCCCTGAGGTTTTTCGAAGCCGGAATGCGTCCCTTCATCCGCAGGCATCAACGCTTCGTTCGTATCAGAGCCGAGCTTTTCGTCCCCTCGACAATCCTGTCGCTTCGGGCGCGCAGGATGCTCTGGCAGGTCATGCGTCGATTCAGGAATAAAGAAGGCAGAGTCGACCGGAAATCAGCTCGCTAAAGCCCCTGCTTTTCCGCGATATCTCTACCCTTGCATTCGCGCTCATGACGCGGATGCGTCTTGATTGACCGAATCTCTCTCTGAAGACAGCTTTCGATTGTTTTTCCGGGTCGCATGGGACATGCTTGTATACATGACCCAGATCATGGACATTCAGGCAGGCGGCGCCCGGGCCCGGGCGCGTTGCGACGAACTCGGTATCGCTCCCTATAGCGACCAGAGTGATGGACTCTTTCGCCCCTATCTCGGCCCGGCGCACAGGGCCACGATTGGCAGACTGGCCCAGTGGATGGACCAGGCGGGCATGAGTGTTGAAACCGATGCCGTGGGAAACCTCGTCGGGCATTATGCGGGTGTGACACCCGACGCACCCGTTCTGCTGATTGGCTCGCATGTGGACAGCGTGCGTGATGGTGGGCGCTATGACGGCATGCTGGGTGTGTTGCTCGGCATCGAGACCGTGGCCTATTTCAACGAGCGCGGCCTCAGACTGCCTTTTGCGCTTGAGGTCATCGGTTTTGGAGATGAGGAAGGCTCCCGTTTTCCCACCTATATGATGGGCTCGCGCTCTGCTGCCGGCATGAAGCAGCAGATCGATGACAGCATCACCGATCGCGATGGCGTGTCACTGCGTCAGGCCCTTGCGGATTGGGGGCTGGATGTCTCGCGCTTTCATACCGCCAGACGGCAGAACGTCTTCGCCTATATCGAAGCGCATATCGAGCAGGCCCCCCATCTGGAGCGCGCCAGTCTGCCGCTCGGCCTGGTGCGGGGCATCGCCTCTCAATATCGCTTCCGCGTCACGCTGACAGGCGAGGCCGACCACGCCGGAACGGCCATGCACGAACGTCGCGATGCCCTGGCCGCCGCCGCCGAGGCAATTTCGGCCATCGAGCGCATCGGCGCACAGGACCCGGTCGATCTCGTGACCACAGTGGGCTGGCTGACTGTCGAGAACGGCGCCCCCAATATCGTGCCGGGCAAGGTCGCTCTGACCATCGATATCAGGGCGGTGACACCCGGTGTGCGTGAAAGCGCTGCCCAGGAAGTCAGTGACACGCTGCAGGCCATCTGCACACGCAGGCGCATCCGTCTCGATATCGAGCGCATACAGGATCTGGCTGGCGCGCTTTGCGATGAACGCCTGACATCCCTGCTTGGCCGCGCCGTGGAAGAACGGCAGGGCACCACGCCCCCCATGCTGCTCAGCCAGGCCGGGCATGATGCCATGATCATGGCCAATCTCGCCCCCATGACCATGCTGTTCATCCGCTGCAAGGGCGGGATCAGCCACAACCCCGCAGAATCTGTCGATGACGCCGATGTCGAGGCGGCGCATCAGGCCCTGGTGACCTTCGTCACGCGACTTGGAGAAACGATGTGAGCAGTTTTTTCGGTGAGATCAACCCGCCGCAGCGCCTTCTGATGGGGCCGGGCCCCATCAATGTGCATCCGCGCGTGCTGCGGGCCATGGGGGCGGACATGCTCGGCCAGTTCGATCCCGAGATGACCGATTACATGAACCAGACGATGGCGCTTTATCGTCAGGTGTTCATGACCGAAAACCGCTGGACGTTCCTGATCGATGGCTCAGCTCGCGCCGGTATCGAGGCCGCCCTGACCTCACTGATCGAGCCGGGCGCCAAGGTTCTGCTCATCCGCTCCGGGCGTTTTGGCATGTTGCTGGGCGAGATTGCCGAGCGCCTTGGTGCCGAGATTGCCACGATCGATCTGGAATGGGGTCAGGTAGCCACGCTCGATCAGATCGAGGCCGCTTTGGCCGAGCATCGTCCCGCCGTGTTTGCCGCCATTCATGGCGACACCTCCACCACCACGGCGCAGCCGCTTGAAGGTGTCGGTGCACTCTGCCGCCGCTATGGTGCTCTTTCCTATGTCGATGCCACGGCGACACTCGGCGGTATGCCGGTCCGCACCGATGAATGGCAGATCGACGTGGTCTCGGCCGGACTGCAGAAATGCATGGGCGGGCCGCCGGGGAGCGCGCCCATCACGATCTCTGACCGGGCTGCCGAGTTCATTTTCTCACGCCGCAAGGTCGAGAGCGGTATTCGTCGTGATGACATCAGCGATGGCACACGACCGTTCATCCGTTCGAACTATTTCGACCTCGCCATGGTCATGGATTACTGGTCCGAAAAGCGCCTGAACCACCATACCGAAGCCACGTCGATGCTTTACGCCGCACGCGAATGTGCCCGTCTGGTGCTTGAGGAGGGGCTGGAGAACCGCTTCGCCCGTCATGTGGCCGCTGGCAAGGCGATGTCTGAAGGGCTGCGTGGTCTTGGCCTGGCGCTCTACGGTCAGGATGCATATCGCATGAGCAATGTCACCGGGGTCTATATCCCTGAAGGCATTGATGGTGAGCGTGTGCGGGCCCGTATGCGCGACGAATACCAGATCGAGATCGGCACCGCATTTGGTCCGCTGGTGGGCAAGATCTGGCGTCTGGGCGCGATGGGCTACAATGCCGAGCAGCACAAGGTGCGTCTGACTCTGGCCGCCCTCAAGGCCGTTCTGGAGAGCGAGGCCTGACCACTCTCGCAGGCCAAGTGAGACCCGAGCCATTCGATCAGGGCTCGGCCGACCCGGCCCGGTTGATCGTGGCCGGACTAATCCAGACCGGGGCCATTCAGTCGGCTGTGAATCCGGGCGATTACTTTGCGGGTAATCGCCAGTTCCTCGGCATCGATCCCTTCGGTGACGGTCTGCTCGATGGCCCGCGAGAAGCGCAGGACTTCATCGAGGCGCCTGGCACCTTCCGGGGTGATCCGCACGTAAAAGGCCCGTCGGTCTGCCTCATCGGGCTCACGGGTTATGAAGCCCTTTTCCTCTAGCGTGCGGAGGATGCGCACCATGGAGGATTTGTCGAGCAGAAGGGCTTCGGCAATTTCCTTGGGGTGCATGGGCCGACCATATCGCTGCAATTCCAGCAGGGGCTGCCATGTCGCATCGGTCAGATCATGAGGGCGTAGCCTGACATCGAGGATCTGCCGCCAGCGCCGGGCAATCAGCCCCATCATGCGTCCCAGAGTCAGGCTCTCTTCCACTGTGCTCACCGGGGCGCTGCCGTATTCATGTCGTCGGGCATGTTATTTGCCAGATCAAGCTGCCCGGTTGCATGGGCCAGCGCTGCCGCCTTGGTAAACGCCTGAGCAACACTCACGGCAAGCGATGCCTGCGCCTCGAACAGGGCCGCAGCTGCTGTAGACGCATCCGTCATGGTGCCAACCCCATGCGCATAGGCCTGACTGGCGCCTTCATTGGCCGTGCGGGCGGCATCGTTCAGAACACGGGCGGATTTTACCTGGGCAAGTGCCGTTTCAAGCGCATCCTGACTGTCGGCCACCTGCCGCTCGACGCTCAGACGATCCTTGAGAAGGGTCGCCTCGGCTGCATCATGCTGCGACTGCGCCATGTGGATGGCATTGGCACGCAAGCCCCCCTGATAGATTGGCCAGCTGACCTGAAGAAAAGCCCCGGCTTCAGGCTGTGCAATGGCCGAGGCCGGCGCCGAACGACCCGTGCCATAGGTCTTGAGCGCCCCCAGATAGCCCGACATTGTTCCGGCAAAGGCAACACGCGGCAAAAGCGCGGCCTTGGATTCCGCAATGGCTTCGTCGGACGCGCGCAATCTGGCAATATCGGCCAGAAGATCGGGCCGCGACGCCAGAGCCTGATCCACAAGCTGCCTGATCTGACCCGGAGAACTCTGGGGCAGGGCCTGTACAGGCATCGGTTCTATCTCGAGCGGCAGGGTGGCAGGCAGGCCGGTCACCTCCAACAGGGCATGATGGGCGCCATGCTCGGCATCGACCGCCTTGTCCAGATCGAAACGTGCCTGAGCTAGATTACGCTGCGCCGTAGCCACATCGACGATCGTTGCTTCGCCATGCTCATGACGCGACTGCGCAGCACGCAGCAAAAGCGCCATATTATCCACGGCATGATGAGAGGCCGCGACAATGGCCTGCGCCGCCTGCTGGCTGTGATACGCACTGATCACATCCAGAATGAGTTGCTGATGAACCGCCGAAAACCCGAAATTGGCGGCAAGCGTCTGGAATTTCGCTTCATTGATTCTGGCCCGCGTGCGGCCAAAATCGAGAAGCAGATAATCGAGCTCAAGCTTGGGAAATGCCGCTGCGCCATTCGATGTCAGATAACCGCGGCTCGACAGATAATTGGGCAGGGGGAGTGCCATGCGCTGGAAACCGCCCATGGCCGAGAAAGTAAGCTGGGGCAGCATGGCGGCACGCGACATACCGACACCGATGGCCGCCTGCCGCGCGCTCTCCCACGCAATGCGCGTGCGCGGGTTGTTGCGCTCAGCCAGATCGATCAGCTGCGGCAGCGACAACACATGATCCTGTCCCTCCGGCAAGGCATGCTGCGCATGGCCGGCGCCGGATGATGCCCCTCCGACACCCTTGCCTGTTGGCCAGTCGGGAGAAGGATTGCGTATGTCGGGCGGCAGGGTGAGACCCGTCGCCCCGTGGGGATGCCAGGCGTGATCAGCACTCTGCGGCGCCAGATCGCGCGTGTCATTGCATCCGGCCAACATCGCACCGAGCATCAGAAGAGGAAGACCGCGCAACAGGAGGGTGCGGTGTAAGACGAGGTTTGGGGTCATCGGAAAAATCCGTGCTGCATGGCGGGCATCAGGCCTGTTCTGTCATGGCGCCCTGTCCGGGCCGTGCTTCAGCGTCAGGGTCATAGCGCTGGATAATCAGTCTCAGTCCCTCATCGAGCAGACCGAACCACACCATGCGCTGGGGGTCATGAGGCAACAGGGGCAGGGGTGGCAGACGCATCTGAAGGGCAAGACCATCGCGGCCGTCTTCCAGCCATTGCGCCAGTTCGCTGAACCATCCCACAAGCTGGTCGACCTGCGCCTGTGCAGTGTCGTCAGGCGCGCGCCTCACATCCGAGATGACGGCCACGGGAATGGCAAGAAGCTGGATGTCACGCACAAGCGGCAGGGTGATATCAGGAATGAAGGCGTTGCCCTTCAGACGCTCTTCCTCGAAGGGCGCATTGCGCAGGGCCATACGCGTTGCAGCAATGGCGCGACCGAATTTCTCGCGTTCCATTTCCTGCCCGATATCGACAGCCTGTTCAGGATGCTTGCGCCGCACGGCAATGAGCCCGCCAAGCTGGCGCACCGCTCCGACCAGATGGCTGCGCGCCACATTGGTCGCACTCACAGGCCATAGCGCCGCAGCCATCAGATACACGACGACATTGCCGATCAGGATACCCACAACACGGTTGCGCGCCGTCTCCATGTCCAGCGTCGGGCCATAGCCCTGCAGGATAGTCATGAAATAGGCCATCGCAATCTGCACACCGGCATAGGAGATGCGCTCGCTGCCGCTCTTGATCCAGCCTGCAAAGGCAGCCACCGGGATCACCACCAGAATGAGATCGAGAACATCGGTGAGGGATGGCATGAGGGTAAGGATAGTGCCAATGCCGCATACCGCCCCGATCATGGCGCCCGTGACACGCAGGAGCATCTTGTGAACGGAGTCACCCACTGTGCCGAGGGAGACAAGAAAGCACGTCACGACGCAGGTCTGGATACCCGGCCAGGAGGTAAAACGCGTGATGGCGTAACAGATGACCACCGAAAGTGCGATCCGTATGGCCGCCTGCGGATAGGCCGGGTTCGTAAAGGCATCCGGCTTGAAAAAGCTGCGAGCCGCCGCCTTGATTTCGGGCGCAAACTGCGCGGCCACCGTCTCGGGGCGGACAAGCAGGCCATGAATGATGGTGACTGAACGAATGAATTCATAAGCCAGCGGGTAGAGCTTTGGGTCATCGCTGAATTCATCGGCAAGGCGTTGGAGCGCAGCCTCGTCAAAATCGATCACGGCCACGTTGTCGCGCCCCTGTCGATAGACAGCGCCGCACTGGGCCACGATCAGCCCCATACGGTGCAGGAAGGCCGTGCCCCGCCCGGTTGTATCGAGCCTGCTCCAGGCCAGCAGGATCATGACAAGACGGGCCGTGTTGCGGATCATCGCAATCCCGACATGGCGGCTTGTGATTTCAGGATGGAGCTTGACGCTCAGGTCATGAAACTGGCGCAGCGAGGCCACGCCCTGATCGGCCAGTGAGGCAATCTGCCTCATCTGGGCCGTGTCAGGTCTTGCCCCGGTTTCGCACCCCTGAGCCACAGCTCGAAAGCGCTGTTCAAGCCCGGCCCGCAGCATGGTCAGCGGATCATACCCGGCGAGACGATTGACCACCGCAATGATCGACAGCGCGATGACAAACACCACGCCGACCCATAGCAGGGTATGCAACATGGCTTCTTCGGGTGGCATGAAAGCCGCATCGGGCACGGCACTATCGGTCGTGTTACCGATGAACCCGTCCAGCGAATAGCCGACATTCTGCAGCATATCCGCGCTCATGGTCATGTAGACGATCCAGAAGAGCAGGATATTGGCCAGAGACCCCATGGTCATGGCCTGTGACAGAAACCCTGCTGCAAGAGTCAGCAGAAGCATCAGGGGCAGACGTAGTCCGGGCTCGGACAGGCTGAGCATCAGGAAAAGGATCGTCAGCCCTGTGCCTGCCACAATCACCGCCCCGCCCATCAGCGCCGTGCTGGTATTGGAGGCGGCGTCATTGCCTGACAGGAAGAAGCAGATGAAGACCAGAACCGGCAGATCGGGGATGCGGAATGTCTCGCCAATCAGGATCGTGACAATCACCTGAAACACGAGCAGGGCCGTATTGCGTGCCCGACCGGGAGATGGGGTCATTTCCTTTTTGAGGAAGGCAAAGGTCGAGGGCGTTTCCTCGCGCCAAATCCTTCGCCTTGGCAACACCACCTCCTGCCCGGCGGTGTTCATCGCATCACGACCACAACCAGCGTGCCACCAATGCGCATCAGGTCAGTCGGCGGATTATCAAGCCGGATACGAACCGGAAAACGCTGTGCGATGCGCACCCAGTTCAGGGTGCGCGGCACCTTGGGCAGGCCATTGGCGCTCATCCCCTCATCGGGCACCACACCTGCATTGAGACTCTCGAGTGTCCCACTGATAGGTGTGCCAGGCTGCGCCATGGCATACACCGTCACCTTTTGGCCCGGCGCCAGCCCGGCAAGCTGCGTTTCGCGGAAATTCGCGATGGCCCACCATTTCTCATTATCGACCAGCGTAAAGACTGGCTTGCCTGTCGTGGCGTATTCACCAGCGGCCACATTCAGGTCTGTCACGATGCCATCACAGGGTGCCCTTACCGTGGTCAGACGCAGGTCACGCTCTGCCTCACGCAGGGCCGCCTGGGCTGCTGCCAGATCGGCCCGCAGGGGCGCCACGCTGCGCACGGCCTGGCGGGCGGCCAGCGCGGATTGCAGGGCAGATTGCAGGCTTGCCTCGGCACTGCGTGTTTCAGCCCGTGCCTGATCCAGCGCCTCACGGGTCACGAAACCCTGCTTCTCCAGAGGGGACAGACGGGCTTGTGTGGCCTGGGCAAGGGTCAGCCGCGCACGCGCACTGGTTACCGAACTGGCCTCGGCACCGGCATGGGATATCTGGGAACTGACCTGACTGGTCTGCACATCAATCTGGGCCTGCAGACCATCGACCTGCGCCTGTGCCTGCTGCACCCGGTAGGTATAAGGCTCAGGATCAATCACATACAGGATGTCGCCACGCCTGACCTTCTGGTTGTCATGAACGGGCAGGGACACGATGCGTCCGCTCACTTCAGGGGCAAGGTGGACGATATTAGCCGCGATATAGGCATCTTCAGTGCGGGGCCGGCTGTGCAGGCGATCCAGCACCAGAAAGCCCAGAATCACACAGGCCGCCAGCGACAGGATAAGGAGCGAGATACCGCCGATGCGGGATGGAAGAGAGCGCATGGACACCGCCTAGTGACCGAAAAACACAAGCCAGACCATGAAGGTAATGGCGACCATGAAAGCGAGATAGGTCAGCATCGGGGCAGGCACAGCCTGCTGCAGACTGACGCCCCCGATGACTGCGCGCAGCAGAGCGGCTGCTACGGCACCGATCGTGGCACACAGCATCCATGACGGGAAAAACGATCCCAGCACATCCTGCAACGGTGCCCGTGTACAGCCCGCAAGGCCAAGCGCCATGAAAAACGGGAGTGACCGCCACAGGGCCGAACCTGGTCGGCTGGGATATGGGGTGAGGCGCATGGTTGGCTCGTCGATCCTGATAATGAGACCTGAACCATGACACAGATATGGTTTACATATCAACCATATTGATAACACGAAGATCTCATGCCGTTCGGTCGCATGAGAAAGCACGCGCGTCTGCATTCTTGCCTAGCGCAGCATCGTAAGTCGAATTTTGAGGAAGATGATGGTGGAGCCAATCGGAATCGAACCGACGACCTCCTGAATGCCATTCAGGCGCTCTCCCAACTGAGCTATGGCCCCGCCGTATCAGAACCGGCCCCTTGGGTCAGGCCAGTGGCGCGGGTATAGCGGGGGGTTCTGCCTCTGGCAACCCCCCCAGACACTATTTTTTCGCGATACCGAAATCGCGCAGTACAGCCAGCAAGGGCAGGAGGGGCAAACCAAGAATGGCATCGTGATCACCCCTGATCGTACTGAAAAGCTGTACACCCGGCCCCTCTAGCCGGTACGCACCCACGCAGGACAGAAGTACATCTCCCTCAGCCTCCATATAGGCCTCCAGAAAGCCATTGCTGAAATCGCGCATGGTGAGTTCGGGTGTCGCCAGATGCTCCCAGAGCTTCTCTCCACCTTTGTACAGCACGACAGCCGTCTGGAGCCGATGCGTACGCCCACGCAGGGTGATAAGCTGTTCCCTGACCGCCTGCCTGTTTTCCGGCTTGTCGAAACCGACGCCATCGCACTCCAGAATCTGGTCTGCCGCGATCACGAAATCGGCGCTCATAAAATGCGGATTCGTTGAAAACCCTAGAGCCTTGGCATTTGCGAGCGCCAGTGCGATGGCGTTCTGACCCGCGTTTTCCGCCCGCATCCTGTCACGCAGTACAGACTCATCCAGCGCCACCGGACAGGACACCACATCGAGACCGGCACCACGCAGCAAACCAAGCCGGGCCGTTGATCCACTGGCCAGTACCAGCCTTGGCGTTCCGGGATTCGCACGCTTCGACTCCATCTCGAGTCTCCTTTGAAATCAGGGGTGAATGAGTACCGTCAGTACTGGGGTACATGGGGATTGTACGAACCTGGGAGAGAGGGCGTACCGAGTACCGTGGATTGTACTTCCTTCGGCAGAACCGGTGGGTTGTACACAGGCCTTCTGTGGGTATTTCGGGATAACCTGCGCAAATGCCTCAAACCAAAGGGTTTATCGTTTGTACACAGTGTTGGTAAGTCGGGGTACGTTTTTGGAAAGTTGGGTACCCCGTCATCCACAGGGATCAACCTATCCGACAGGATATCTATCTTTTTTCTTTTATGGTTATTGGTCGGTATGGATAGCGAAAATTCACCCCAGTCAGCGCCTGCAAAACCGCTCCTGCGTGTCCTCCACGGTGAGGCCGTGTGGCCGCCTCCGGTATGGCTCATGCGTCAGGCCGGACGCTATCTGCCCGAATTCCGCGCCGAGCGTGCCAAGGCAGACTTCCTGACGCGCTGTACCACCCCGGACATCGCAGCCGAACTGACCCTTCAGCCAATCCGGCGCTTTGCCATGGATGGCGCCATCCTGTTTTCCGATATCCTCGTCCTGCCCTGGGCCATGGGTCAGGATCTCAAATTCATCGAAGGGCGCGGCCCCGTTATGGAGCCGATCCGCAACAGGGCTGCGCTTGAGGCCCTGTCTCCTGCCCGCGTAGCCGAAACCGTGGCGCCAATCCAGGAAACATTGCGGATTCTGGCTCGCGAACTGCCTCAGTCCACCACGCTTCTGGGCTTTGCTGGCAGCCCCTTCACCGTATCCTGCTACATGGTCGATGGCGGCAGCTCGCGGGAGTTCGGTGTCACCCGTGCCATGGCGTTACAGGACCCGGAGCTCTATGGCGATCTCATCGCCCTGCTGACTAGGACAACGACCGACATGCTGATCGGCCAGATCGATGCCGGTGCCGAGGCTGTCATGCTGTTCGACAGCTGGGCCGGTCTGCTGCCTCCTTCCCAGTTCCGCCAGCATGTGATCGCCCCGACACGCGCCATCGTTCAGGGCATCCGCGCTGCCCGATCCGGTGTGAAGATCATCGGGTTTCCCCGTCTCGCCGGGTTGATGGCCCTCGAATATGCCCGTGAGACCGGTGTCGATGCGCTGGCCTGTGACACGTCGGTCGATCTGGCGCAGATGGCGACGCTCTGCCCTGACACGCTGGCCCTTCAGGGGAATCTCGATCCGATCATTCTGCGCAATGGCGGACAAGGTCTGATTGACGAGGCACGCACCATCCGCGATGCCCTCAAGGGGCGGCCGCATGTGTTCAATCTTGGTCACGGTGTCATGCCCGATACCCCACCCGAGCATGTCGGCGCACTGGTCGATGCCGTGCGCGATATTGGCTGACGCTCATCATGTCCGATACGCGCCCTTCAGCCCTTTGTGCCTCCGGTCAGCTTCGTCTCGTGATCTTTGATTGTGATGGCGTGCTGATCGACAGTGAGGGGCCTTCCTGCCGTCTGGTGGCCAGTGCTGCCCGCGATCACGGCATTGCCCTGAGCGATGATGAGGCCCTGCACCGCTTTGCAGGCAAGGCACTGGGCCAGGTCAAGCGCGAACTTGAAGCCGAGACCGGCCTCGATCTGGGTGATGACTACGTCGCCATCATGCAGAACCGACTGGTCGATCTGATGCGCGATGAAGCGGCGCCGATCGAGGGCGCTGCTGCCATGCTGTCAGCCGTGCAGGCGCTCGGTCTGCCTTTTCGCGTCGGCTCGAATTCCTCATGGCCCGAGATGGAGGTCAAATTCGCCCGTGTCGGATTTGAGCCCTTCTTTCCGAAAGAGAGGGTCCATTCGGCTCGTGACATGATGCGGCCCAAGCCAGACCCCTATGTGTTCCTTCATGCCGCCGAACAGGAAGGCGTTGCACCCTCTGCCTGCGTGGTGATCGAGGATTCCGATACCGGTGTGCAGGCGGCACATGATGCCGGTATGGCCTGCATCCTGCTGCGTGCCGAAGGGCCATCGCCCGCACTCGACTGGCCAGGGTTACGCCGTATCGCCCATCTCGATGAACTTGCCCCCATGCTGGCCAGCCTTATGGAAGAGCAAAACTAATGAGCGCCCTTCTTCCCTGGTTTCCCTGGCTCAAGGTGCTGCACATCCTCGCCTTCACCTCATGGATGGCGGGCAATTTCTATCTACCGCGGCTTTTCGTCTATCATTCACAGGTTCAGCCCGGCACGCCTGAAAGCGACCGTTTTCAGATCATGGAGCGTCGTCTGCTCCGCGCCATCATGACACCGGCCATGATCGCCACCCTGATCTCTGGCAGTCTTCTCGCCTCGCTTCCAGGTGTGATCGACTGGTCCGCCCCATGGTGGTGGATCAAGCTGGTCACGGTTCTGCTGCTTTGCGGTTTCCACGGCTTCTGTGCCCGGTGGCGCCGCGAGTTTTCCCATGACCTGCGGCTTCATCCCGAGCGCTACTACCGTATTGCCAATGAGGTGCCGACACTGCTGATGATCGTTATCGTCATCATGATCGTGGCGCGGCCTTTCTCGGGATAACGGGTAAAGCCCTGCACTCGCGGAGGGGACAGCTCCGTTAAGTCCATCAGGGTCCATAAGGACGACTTTCCCTTGGCGGGGTATAGAGCCGCCCGCCGCGTATCTTACGCCTTGGAAAATCGCCGATAGGTAAAATCACCATCATGTCCGGCCCTTGAGGCTTCCATGACCAAAGCATGACGGTCGGAGCGGGCACAGACAGGGTCGGTGGCTGCCGCATCGCCTGTCAGGGCGAGGGCCTGACAACGGCAACCGCCCCAGTCGACTTCCTTCAGGCTGCAACCACGGCAGGGTTCGGGCATCCAGTCCGTGCCGCGAAACAGGTTGAACAGGGGGGAGTCCTGCCAGATCGCGCCCAGAGAGTCGGTTGTGACACTGGGAAAGGTGATATTCGGAATGGTCTCGGCGGCATGGCAGGGCAGCACCTTGCCGGAGGGGGTGATGTTGACGAAGCGCTGGCCCCACCCCCCCATACAGGGCTTGGGTTGGTCAGCGTGATAATCCGGGGTGACATAATCGATGGCGAGGCTGTTGCCGAAGCGGGCACGGGCTTTCACCACCGCTTCCGTCGAGGCTTCGAGCTGCGCGGCCGATGGCATGAGCAGATCGCGGTTCTTCAGGCCCCAGCCATAATACTGGGTATGAGCAATCTCCACGCGTCCGGCACCGAGCTCATGGGCAAGATTGAGCATGTCAGGCACACGCGCTACATTCTCGCGATGCACGACGAAATTGAGCGTGAGGGGAATACCGCGTGACTTGATCAGGCGGGCGGCTTCGAGCTTCTTGGCCTGCGCACCACGTAGGCCGCCGATACGCTCTGCGCCCGCTTCCTCGACATCCTGAAAGGAGAGCTGGACATGATCGAGGCCAGCCTCATCAAGGGCGGAGAGGGTCGCCTCGTTGATGAGCACGCCTGAGGTAATGAGATTGGTATAGAGATTGAGCGCACTGGCGTGACGCACCAGTTCGGGCAGATCATGCCGCGCCATGGGTTCACCGCCTGAGAAGTGAACCTGCAACACCCCGAGTGCCGCAGCTTCGTCCAGCACGCGCAGCCAGCCGGCCGTGGTCATTTCAGACGCACGTCGCTCCAGATCGATTGGATTGGAGCAATAGGGGCAGGCGAGCGGGCAACGATGGGTCAGCTCGGCCAGCAGGCTCATGGGAGGCGGGGTAAAGCTCATGACGCGGGAGTTTGCCCGTTCCGAGGGCTTTGTTCGACCAGAACTTTCTGATCCATCAGCGAAGCAAGCAGAACCTGCACATCGGCTGCGATGATTTCGCGGGGGGCATGATAGGTTGCAGCGAGGTCTTCGATGATGGCGCTCAAGGGGCGGGCGCCATCGACGAGGCGCAGGATGGCAGCGGCAATGGGATCAGCAATAAAGGCCTTTTCAGGAGCCTGAACGAGCCAGACATCGCGCACGCGGTCATGCTGAAGGCGATGACCGCGGGTAAATTTCAGAATGCTGTCTTCCGAAACGCTCACGCGCTGAAAGCCTCCGGGGTATGGGCACCGGCAAAGGCGCCGGGGGCGGGATGGCCTTCCATATACACATGCTGCAGCGCATCGAGCATGGTCCAGAGCACGTTGCATTTGAAGATCAGCGCGTCGATGACCTCTTTCTGCTGCTCGGCAGTGCGGGCGTGTTCCTTCACATAGGCCAGCGCAAAATCGGAATCACGTGGCGCCTGGGTGAGGCGTGGGGCGAAATAGGCCAGTGTCTCTTCCGAAATGAAATCGTAGTGGCGCAGCATGCCGGAGACGCGCTCACTGATGATGGTGGGCGAGAAAAGTTCGGTAAGCGATGACGCGATGGCCGCCAGAACGGAGCGGTCGCGCACGTAATGCACATAGGCTTCCACGGCAAAGCCGGTCGCGGGCAGCATGCCTTGCAGGCTCTCGACATAGTCACGCGACAGACCAAGCCCGTCTGTCAGTTTCAGCCAGCGCGCAATGCCGCCCGTGCCGGGTTCGTTGCCGTCATGATCCTCAAGGCGGCGTCGCCATTCGCGGCGCAGCTCGGCTGTAGGAAGGCGGGCGAGCAGGGTGGCGTCCTTCACCGGAATGGACGCCTGATAATAGTAGCGGTTGAGGGCCCAGGCCTGAACCTGTGTGCGGTTCAGCTTGCCGTCATGCAGGGCACGATGGAAGGCATGACGGTTGTGATAGCGCTCGGCACCGATTTCACGCAGGCGGGCTTCGAGGGCATCGGGGGACAGAACCGTCATGATCTTTCTCCAAGGGTCAGGCGTAGGCCATCTTCACCGATGATCCAGCCTGCTTCTTCCGCCATCCGGCGTTCCGGCGAGTCCGGTACGAGGACGGGGTTCGAGTTGTTGATGTGAATGAAGACGCGATGGGAGGGCGCATCATGCAAGGTCTCGATGATGCCTTCCGGGCCGGACATCGAGATATGCCCCATGCGCAGACCGGTTTTCGGGCTGAGCCCGGCACGGATCATCTCGTCATCACGCCAGAGTGTTCCTTCCATGAACAGCGCATCGGCAGCGCGAATGCGTGTGCGTATGGATGGGGTGAGATCGGCACAGGCTGGCAGGAAGACCATTGTGTGCTTTCCGTCGGTAATTTCGAGTCCGATCGTCTCGCCCTTCTGGCTTGGCAGATGCTCGGCATAGAGCGGTGCTTTGCCAGGCACATCAAAGGCGGTGAGCGTCAGACCTGAGGCTGTGCCGTCCTTGTTGGGCAGGGTGAGGGGTGTTTCGTCATCGAGCGGCAGGCGCGGCACGATCTCGCGGTTTACGGCCTCGAAAATCGGATTGGCATCCAGCTGGGCCAGCGTGGCGGACGTGCCATAGAGCCGGAAGGGCTCGCGCTCGCGCAAAGTCAGCAGCCCGGTGATGGAATCGATTTCGCCATTGGTCAGAATAACGCCCTGTATCGGCGTGGAACGCAGCGCGTCCTGCGCATGCAGTTCCGGCGTTGCCAGGATCTGGGCTCTGAGATCAGGCGAGGCATTGAGCAGAAACCAGTGCTTGCCATCGCCGCTGACGGCGAGGGAGGCCTGGCTGCGTGAGGGAATTCTGCCCTCTCTTGCGGCACGGCAGGCCGGGGCGTTCGAATTCCATTGCGGAAACCCACCACCGGCGCCGCTGCCAAGAACGATGATATCGAGCATGGTCAGGATCGGTCTGTTCGTGATCGGCTGGCAGAGGGCGGTTCAGCCCGGCCAGAAACGACAACAGCCGCACATGGGGTGCGGCTGTTGGAGGTAAACGGTCCTGCGAAGAACTTACTTCTTCTGGCCGCAGACATAGGAGTTGATTTCGGCGCCGAGCGGAATTTCGGTAACCTTCGGGGTGTTCCAGGCCATGACGATATCCTTCAATGAAACAATGTGCTGTATCAGCCTAAAGATAGAACCCGAAAATGGGTTGCAAGCCAACGTGATTCAACCCAATAAAATGTAACGTGCATCACGTTGATGGCAACGTTTGTGGTCCCGGGCGGTTGATCGACGTTCATGACAGCGCCTTTTCTCGCGCAGCAACCCGTCTTTCAGGAAAGAAACGCCCGCCATGTCAGGCCCGTCGCTGACTTCGGACATGCCCCAGCCTGAAACCGGGTCCGAGGGGGGCGTGCCACGCCTCGCCCAAACCGGCGCAGGGGCAAAAGTCATGCCCGATGCCCCGTCAGATACCGATAATTCCGAAGTGCGGAATGACGTGCATCAGGCCGGGATGATCCGCAAGGCCATGATGCGTCACAGCCTCGGCCTGCGTGATGTCGGCATTCTCATCCTGTCTCTTCTGGCGGTGTTCTACACTCTCTATTTTGCCGCCGATATCGTGCTGCCGTTCGTCTTTGCGATGGTCGTCAATCTGCTGATGATCGGGCCGATGCGCTTTCTGCATGGGCGGCTGCGTATCCCGAAGCCCATCTCGGCGCTGTTGCTGATCATCGCCATGTTCCTGCTGGTCGTCTGCATTGGCACCGCCATTTCGGTGCCGGCTGCGGCGTGGTTGACCAAAGTGCCGCAGAGCCTTCCTGCGCTTCAGCAGAAACTCGCCTTTCTTCAGGGGCCGATTGACTCGGTCCAGCGCGGCTACCTGCGAGTGATCGCCCTGATGTCCAGTGGCGGGCATCATCATGTGACCGCTGCCTCGGCGGCGGCGTCATCGGCCTCGAATGGCGCTGAGACGCTGCGCGTCTGGGGGTCCTCCTTCCTGATCGGGACGCGGGCATTCATGGGTGAGTTCTTCACCATGCTGCTGATGCTGTTCTTCCTGATGACGGAAGGCGACAGCCTGCTGCGTCGTATCGTGGAGATCATGCCGACCTACTCCGACAAGAGACGGCTGGTGCAGATCACGACGCAGATTGAGCGCAATGTCTCGCTCTATCTTGCCACCATTACTATCATGAACATTCTCGTTGGGCTGCTGAACCTGCTGCAATGCTGGCTGACCGGTATGCCCAATCCGCTGCTCTGGGGTGTTCTGGCCTTCCTGCTGAATTACGTACCGATCATCGGGCCGCTGACTGGCGTGGTCGTCTATTTCTGCGTGGCGCTGATCAGTTTTCCGTCTTTCCTGATGTCGCTCCTGCCACCCGCCATCTATCTGTGCATCCATATCCTCGAAGGTGAGACGATCACCCCGATGCTTCTGGCCAAGCGCTTCACGCTCAACCCGGTGCTGGTCATGGCTTCCCTTCTGTTCTGGGACTGGATGTGGGGGATTGGCGGAGCGTTCCTGTCCGTGCCCATGCTCGCCGTGTTCAAGATCTTCTGCGACCATATCGAGGGGCTTTCACCCATCGGGCACGTGCTGGGCGGACCTGTAAGACCACGATCGCTCCGTACGCTCGGTCCTGAGGTCAAGCCCGAGGCTACACCCTGACAGGGATGGTTTGGCGTGCTACCCGGTGGGAGCAGATCGGGCAGAAATGAGATCGTCACAATCTTGATCACTGTTGTGACTGGCATACGAGCAATCGGGGGGCATACGAGTCTGGTTTCATGAACCAGATGCATAAAGCCATGTCCGGAACGGGCACTAATGGGCGGCACACGGGCTTTGTATTATCTGATCGGAACCACCCTCTGCATTTGCAGGGTGGGGGCAGGGTTCCTGAAATCAGGGAGAGCGCATGAAGGATGTTACCGTCGTTGTCGGGGCTGGGTCGATTGGTCAGGCGATTGCACGCCGTATAAGCAGTGGACGTCACGTCGTGCTCGCTGATCTGCACCTGGAAAATGCAGAGAAGGCGGCCCGTATTCTCGAACTGGCAGGATTCGAGACAAGTGTGATCACTGTCGATGTCTCGGAAAGGCGGTCTGTCCGGGCCCTTGTCGAGGCGGCCGGTAAGATCGGCCCGCTCATGTCTCTCGTTCAAGCAGCCGGTGTATCGCCATCACAGGCGCCAGTAGAGACCATCCTCAAGGTTGACCTCTACGGAACAGCCATGCTGCTCGAAGAGTTCGGGCAGGCTGTCGCAAAAGGGGGATCGGGGATCGTGATCTCATCCCAGTCGGGCCATCGAATGCCGGCTCTCAGTGCCGAGCAGGACAGACAGCTGGCCACAACGCCTGCTGATAGGCTCCTCGCCCTTCCCTTTGTGCGGGAGATTACGGACACGCTTCTTGCCTATCAGATGTCCAAGCGCTGCAACTCATTGCGGGTCAGGGGAGAAGCGCCACGTTGGGGAACACGCGGCGCACGCATCAATGCAATCAGTCCCGGGATCATCATCACGCCGCTTGCCTATGACGAGTTGCATGGTGAGCGGGCAGCGTTTTATCGCCAGATGCTTGCCGATGCCCCGGCAGGCCGCGCAGGAACACCCGATGAGGTGGCCGCACTCGCCGCCCTGATTACCGGTGCTGAAGGTGGCTATATAACGGGAAGTGATTTCCTCATCGACGGTGGTGCAACCGCCCAGTTTTTCTACGGCACGCCATAGCGCTGCCGGGCAGGTAATCGGACGGGCAGGGCGCCCCGAGGGGATGCCTGATGCGGTGTCCGACGCCGCCCGCTTTCGCTCGAATTCAGTACGAAATTCCCCTGGTCCGGCGTATGACATGAAATTATCATGCGCCTTCAACCGACCTGTCCTATTAGAACATCGTTCTGAGGCTGGAGACCGCTTGGCGAAGCATGGTTGAACGGCTATCAACCGCGACAAACTATTTCAAAACATCCTGAGCCGAGGTTCTGATGCGCTCCCATGACGGCCTTGCCTGACCATGCAGGCACCTTTCCTACGCCGCCTTGGTCTGGCAGCGCTCATCGCCATTGTCCTTCTCGGGATCGTTATCACGATCATCCATGAACATGGGGCATCCCATTCCGATCGGCCGAGAGCCCAGCTCGCCCGTGAGAACGGTATGGTTATCGTAACCGATGACTCCCCGCTCATGAAGCGTTTGCATGTCGAGCCTGTCATAACGAGCAGGCTGGCCCATGGGTTGCGTGTGCCCGGCATGATTCAGGCGCAGCCGACACGCAGCATCAATATCCTGACGCCGGTTACGGGCCATGTAACGGCAACCAGCCTTCAGCCCGGTCAGATCGTGCATAAGGGTGATGTTCTGGCCGTTTTGGCCTCGGGCGATCTCGATCAGGCCTATGCCGATCTGCTCAAGGCGCGGGCGCAGGAGACCTATCAGGCGCAGGTGGTCAAACGCGCCCAAGAGGTTCTCTCCATCGGGGGCAATGCCCGCAAGGATCTGGATTCTGCCAGCAACGATCTGGCTCAGGCCCGCGCCGAGCGTCAGCGTGCCGAGCGTCGTCTTGAATCCCTCAACAGCCGCACCGACCAGGATGGCGAGGGTCTGGTGAGACTGGTGGCACCGATAGACGGGCTGGTGGCCAGCACTACGCTGGCACCGGGTGTAAATATCACAGATGCCACAGCCGTTCAGGCGGTTCTGCTCGATATCTCCCAGGTGCAGATCGACGCTGAAATTCCCGAGGAGTCCGCAGGTATGGTGTCCGTTGGCCAGCCGATGAATGCTGCCATCAGCGCCCTGCCCGGCCGGCATTGCATAGCCCCCGTTCAGTCGATCGACCCTGCCCTGCACAGCGATACGCGCCGGGTCATTGCGCATATCCTGTGTGACAATCCTGATGGAGCCCTGCGCCCCAACATGTTTGCCGATGTCGAGATTGCGGTTCAGCAGCCGGACATGGTGATCATCCCCAAGACCGCCCTTCTGATGAACAACGACCGCCTTACGGTCTTCGTGCAGGATGGTGCTCCCATGCATTTCCGCCGTCGCGCCGTAACGGTCAGCTATGATGAGGGGGAGAGCGTTCGCGTTCTCTCGGGCTTGCAGGGTGGTGAGCATATCGTCACGCGCGGCGCCATTCTTCTCAACGATAACGACTGATTTGTCAGCGCCGCAGATGAGAGCTTCCTAATCCGTGATTGCGACCCTGATTTCCTGGTGCTTTGCGCGCCGCCATATCGTTTTCATCTGCGCCGTGTTTCTGGCTCTTGCGGGCGGTTATGCCTGGCGTGTGTTGCCCGTCGAGGCCTATCCCGATCTCGGGGCGGTCAATGTACAGGTCACCACCCAGGTTTCCGGCCTGGCCGCCGAGGAAATGGAACAGCAGGTTACCGTGCCGCTCGAGCGTGCTCTGGCAGCCGTGCCGGGCGTAACCGAGAGCCGTTCGAGCAGCACGTTCGGCCTGTCGCTGATCACCCTGATCTTTCATGACGGCATCGATGTGTTCACGGCGCGCCAGCTGGTGCTGGAACTGCTCGGCACGGCGAGCATGCCCGATGGCGTGACCCCGCAGCTTGGCCCGATCACCGGACCTGCCGGCGAGATTTTCCGCTACACGCTGGAATCGGATTCGATGGATCTGATGCAGCTTTCGGACGTGCAGCGCTGGATTGTCATCCCTACGCTTCAGCGTGTGCCGGGCATCGTCAACGTCAATAATTTCGGCGGTCTGACGCGCGAGTATCAGCTCGTGCTCAAGCCGGACGCCCTGCTGCGTTACGGGCTGAGCACCGATGACGTGGTCAACGCCATCAAGAACAACAACGCCAATGCGGCGGGCGGGCGTATCACGCGCGGTGAGCAGTCCTATATCGTGCGTGGTGTGGGCATGATCCACACGCTGGACGACATGAAGCGCATCGTCGTGGCGCAGCATAACGGCACGCCGGTGCTGCTGAGCGATCTGGGGCAGGTGCAGTTCGGGCATCAGATCCGCGAAGGTATTCTGGGCAAGGACAATAACCCCGATACCATCGAGGGCATCGTGACCATGCTGTCAGGTGCCAACCCGTCTCTCGTTCTGGACAACGTGCATCACGTGGTGGACGGGCTTCAGGAGCGCCTGAAGCCGCTCGATGTACGGCTTGTTCCCTATATCGACCGCGATAATCTGGTGAAGGCCACCACCCATAAGGTTGGCGAGACCATGGTCGAGGGTATCGGCCTCGTTCTGGTCATTCTGACTCTCTTCCTCGGCAGCCCCCGCAGTGCGGTCGTTACTGCCGTTACCATACCACTCGCGCTTTCCACCGTTTTCGTGCTCATGCATTTCTTTGGCATGGCGGCCAATCTGTTCTCGCTCGGGGCCATCGATTTCGGTGTGATCGTGGACGGGGCCATCGTGATTACCGAGGCGATCCTGCGCCTGCGCGAGGAATCACCCAAGGCCACCCTGACCAGCACCGAAGTCCTGAGCGTGGCGCGTATCGCGGGACGCTCGATCTTCTCCTCCACGCTCATCATCATCGTGGCCTATTCGCCGCTCTTCGCGTTCGAGGGGAGCGAGGGCAAGCTGTTCCGGCCCATGGCCTATACGGTGAGCTTTGCGCTCATGGGCGCGCTGGCCTGTGCCCTCTGCCTGATCCCGACGCTGAGCTATCTGGCTTTGTACAAGCCAAGACGCATCTGGCATAACCGCCCGCTCGAAGCCCTGCATCATGCCTATGAGCGTGGGCTCAATCACATGCTGGCCCGCCCGCTCGTGACCTATATCGGGGGTGGTGCGGCGCTGCTCTCGGTGGTCATTCTGGGGGCCACGGTCGGGCGCGAGTTCCTGCCCGATCTGGACGAGGGCGCGCTCTGGCTTCAGGTGCAGTTGCCCACGGGCATTTCGCTGGATGAAGGCAGCCGTATTGCAAGCGAGGTTCGCTCTGCCGTCCGCGAATTCCCCGAGACTTCCTACGCCATCACCCAGCTTGGTCGTAACGATGACGGCACCGATCCGTGGACGTTCTCGCATATCGAAATGCCGGTCGGTCTCAAGCCCTATGACCAGTGGGCCAGCGGCGAGACCAAGGCCCAGTTCATCGCCCGCCTGCGCGAGCGTCTCTATCAGATCCCCGGCATCAGCTTCGGGATCAGCCAGCCGATTCAGGATGGCATGAACGATCTGGTGGGCGGTGCCCATTCGCCGCTCGTGCTGCGTGTCTATGGCAATGATTTCCACGAACTGCGCCGCATTGGCCGTCAGATCGTGAATATCCTGCATGAGGTGCCTGGCACGACCGATGCCTCGATCTTTCAGGAGCCGCAGATTCCGCAGCTGATGGTGACGCCACGCCGCGAGCAGGCGGCACGTTATGGCATCAACGTGTCCGACATCAGCACCGTTGTGCAGAACGCGATTGGCGATGGCGCCATCACACAGGTCTATGTGGAAGATCGCGTGTATAACGCGACGCTGCATGTCGGCTCGCATGATCTGACCGATCTGGCTTCCATACGCGCGCTTCCCCTGCGCTCGACCGAAGGCGCCCCGGTGACACTGGCCGAGGTGGCCGATGTCGGGCTGCATATGGGTGAGAGCAATATCGCCCATGAGATGGGTGAGCGTCAGATCACCATTCGCGTCGATAATGGTGTGCGCCCACTCTCGCAGTATCTGGAGGACGCGCAAAAGCGCATCGCCTCACAGGTGCATTTTGACCCCCGCAAATATCGCCTGCAATGGGCTGGCAGCTTCGAGCAGGAGCAGCGTGCGCAGGCCCGTCTGGGCGTGGCGTTGCTCGTGATGTTCTCGATCATGCTGTTGCTGCTTTTCATGGAGTTCGGGACGTTCCGTCATGCTGTGCTGGTGCTCAGTGTTGTGCCGCTGGCCACGCTGGGCGGGCTCATCGCGCTTCATCTGCGCGGCGAGACACTCAATATCGCGACGGCTGTGGGCTTTATCGCGCTGTTTGGCGTGGCGGTGCAGAACGGCATCATCATGATTGCGGCCATCAACCGCCATCATCGCGCGGGGCTGAGCATCCATGATTCCGTTCTGGCCGGTGCAGCTGAACGTTTCCGCCCCGTGCTGATGACGGCTACGGTTGCCAGCGCTGGCATGCTGCCCGCAGCACTCGCAACAGGCGTCGGCACCGACGTGCAGCGTGGTCTGGCGACGGTTGTCGTGGGCGGGCTCGGCATTGCAACCCTGCTGACCCTTTTTGTTCTGCCGGTCTTCTTTTTCGAGCTGGAGCATTACATCGAACGCCGCAAGGCGCGCCGTTCGGGAGGTGTGTCATGAAACGCCGTGTGCTTTTGACCTGCGCCGCCAGTCTGGCGCTCTCGGGCTGCGCCATTGGCCCGAATTTCCATCGTCCTGACATGCTCAGAACGGGCGGTTACCAGAGTACGGCCCTCCCAGCCTCCATTCATGGCACGACCGGAACCGGCTCAGCGGGAGCTGCCCAGACCCTGACCGCCGGGGCCGATCTGTCGGGCGCCTGGTGGCAGGCGCTGGGTGTGCCGCAACTCGATGCCCTGGTTACACGGGCATTGCAGAACAACCCGTCACTCAGATCAGCACAGGCGACGCTCAAGGCTGCCTATGAACAAACCAAGGTCGCGGGCGCACCCTTGCTGCCCAGCATCTCGGCCTCATTCAACCCGACACGCAACAAGACGTCCAAGGCGCTGTCACCTGTGCCGGGCAATAATGAATATTTGTATAACCTGCACACGCTTCAGCTGAACATTTCCTATCAGCCCGATCTGTGGGGCGGGTTACGCCGTCAGGTGGAATCCCAGGCGGCGCAGGCAGAAATGCAGCGCTTCCAGCTGATTGCCACCACCAATACGCTGATCAATACGCTGATTGTCTCGCTCATCACGCAGTCGAGCCTCAACGCCCAGATCAACGCCACGAGCGACATCATTGCCAACCAGCAGAAGCTTCTTGGTGTGATGGAAAAGCAGTTCAGGCTTGGGGATATTTCGGAAGCCCAGCTTCTGGCCCAGAAAGCCGCGGTGACCCAGGCGCAGGCGACCTTGCCCCCCTTGCATCTGCAGGCCGAGCAGGCTCACGACCAGATTGCTGCACTGGTCGGCACGACGCCCGACGAGGTGTTGCCGGAGATTCCGCTTGAGGCCTATCGCCTGCCCGCGACCCTGCCGGTCAGCCTGCCCAGCGCGCTTCTGACCCAGCGCCCCGACATACGCGCTGCGGAATCGCAGATGCACAGCGCCAGTGCACAGGTGGGCGTCGCCATTGCCAACCGTCTGCCCAATGTGCAGCTTTCCGCGACACCGGGTCAGGCCATCAATGCCATGAGCCAGTTCTTCACCCCCGGCTATGGCAACTGGTCGATCGGCGCGATGGTGGCCCAGCCGATCTTTCAGGGTTTTGAGCTGATGCATCTGGAGCGTCAGGCGCGCGCCAATCTTCTGGCGGCCACCGAGCAGTACAAGAACACCGTGCTGACTTCGATGCAGAACGTGGCTGACACGCTGCATGCCCTTCAGGATGATTCCGACGCGCTTACCATCAGCGCAGCCAATGAGGATGCGGCTGTGCGCAGTCTGCGCATTTCACAAAGCCAGATGTCCTATGGCGATATCAGCCCGGTGCTGCTCCAGGCGGCGGTGCAGATCGAACTTGAGGCGCGGCTCAACCTGATTCAGGCCAGAGCCACGCGCTTTACCGATAGCGTCGCCCTGTTTCAGGCTCTCGGGGGAGGGTGGTGGCATCGTAACGATACCGCTATGAAGGTTCCCTCGACAGACTGGCACGCGGCGTTCTGACCCGGTTCGGATCTCCGTGCGTCCGGCGCGCTTCAGGAGATCCGACGCTTATGAGATTCCCCCGCTCCTCACGCCTCGCCCTGATGGGGCTTGGCTGCCTTCTTGCCTCGACAACGGCTCTGGCAGCCCCTGCTGCACCGTCGGAGAACAAGGCGGCGGCCGCGTTCGATCGCCTTCTGGACGAGAAGTGGCAGTACGAGCTTAAAGACGCGCCTGAACTGGCGACGTCGATTGGCGATTACCGTTACAACGACCGCTGGAGCGATCTGTCCCTTGCCCATATCAAGGGGTCTGTGCCTGTTCTGACGGGCTTTCTGAAGAAGTTCGAGGCTATCGCGCCAGCGTCACTTGATGACCAGCGACAGATCAGCCGCGCGATGATCATCCAGCAGATCCAGGACACGCTCGAAGGGATCCGTCTCAAGACCTATGAGATGCCGATCGACCAGATGAATGGTGCCCAGCTGGAATATCCGGGTTTCGTTTCGAGCATCCCCTTCGACACCACGAAGCAGTATGAGGATTATCTTGCTCGCCTGCGCGCCATCCCCAAGGCGATCGATCAGGTAATTGCCCTGGCGCGTCTTGGCGAGAAAGACGGATTGATGCCGCCGCGCTTCCTCCTTGAGAAGGCAGAGCAGCAGGTGGAGCAGATTGCGGCGCCCGCTGGCGAAAAGAGCCCGTTTGGCGAACCCGTCACGAAATTCCCGACCGCTGTGCCTGCTGCCGATCAGGCGCGACTCCGTAAGGCTATTCTGACGGCGATCGATCATGATGTGCGCCCAGCCTATCAGCGCCTCGCGACCTTCATGAAGCAGGGCTACACGGCGCATGGCCGGGCTCAGGATGGTGTATGGGCCCTCCCCGGTGGCGATGCGCTTTATCGCTACGATATCCGCACCCTGACCACCACCACCATGTCCCCCAAGGAAATCCATCAGCTCGGGCTCGATCAGGTTGCCAGGATCGAGGGCGAAATGGGCGAGATCGCTCATAAGCTCGGATTTGCCGACCTTGCAGCCCTGCGCGCTTCGGTAGCCAAGGATCCCAAGCTCTACGCAACGTCGCGCGAGCAGATCATCGATCTGTACCGCAAGTATATCGCGCAGATGGAGCCCGCCCTTACCCGCGATTTCGACAAGATCCCGACCACGAAGCTGGAAGTACGCCCCGTCGAGCGCTATCGCGAGGCTGAGGCTGCCGGTGCCGAATACCATCAGGGAACGCCCGATGGTTCACGCCCCGGCATCGTGTTCGTCAACACCGGCGATTTCGCCAAGCGCGATATCTACACGATCGAGGATACCGCCTATCATGAGGGTGTTCCGGGTCATCACTTCCAGATCTCCACCGCTCAATCCCTGCCGCTGCCGCCTTTTCGCCAGCAGGGCTCCTATAACGCCTATATCGAGGGCTGGGCGCTGTACGCCGAGGGCCTTGGCAAGGAGCTGGGCTTCTACAAGGATCTCTACAGCGATTATGGCCGCCTGAATGGCGAGCTGCTGCGTGCCGATCGTCTGGTGCTCGATACCGGTGTGCATGACCTGCACTGGACCCGCGCCCAGATGCTGGAATTCTTCCATGCCCATCCGCCCACCAGCGAGCCGGACATGCAGGCCGAGACCGACCGTTATATTGCCTGGCCCGGTCAGGCACTGGGTTACATGCTGGGCCAGCAGACCATTCTTCGCCTGCGCGAAAAGGCAAAGACGGAACTGGGACCGAAATTCGACATTCGCAAGTTCCACGATGTCGTTCTCTCTGGTGGCGCCCTGCCGCTCAACCTTCTCGCCGACCGGGTGGATGCCTGGATCAAGACAGTGAAGAGCGAAAAGTAAGACCCGGGAGGCGCGGGCACTCGCCTCGATAGTGGATGGTCGTTCTTGCGCAAGCGACGCGGGACGAGCAGGGATGAGGGCAGGACAAAGCCTCGCACTCGTCCCTGAGCGCTCTGATCGATAGGGCGGCTCTCAAAAAAAGGATCATTGGGGATTTCTGTCGTTTCCAGAAGGGCGGGAAACGGGCAGGATCGGGAGGATATGTCTTTGACTGCTCCTTCCCCCGCCAAGATATCCCCTGATGCATCAACGGTTCAGGACTCGGAACCTGCGGTTGATCTGAAGGCCACCCGACCCGCGCGTTTCGTTCATGGCAGCATCATGCGCCATGTCATCGTGATGGCGGGCACAGGGGCTATCGGACTGATGGCCGTCTTTGCGGTCGATCTGCTCAATTTCTGGTATATCTCGCATCTGCATGACCCGGCCCTGACTGCGGCAATCGGTTTTGCCGCTGCGCTGGGCTATGTTCAGGTAGCAGTGTCGATTGGCATGACCATTGGGCTCGGGGCAGTCATTGGCCGGCTCATCGGTGCGCGTCGGATCATCAGGGCGCGGCGGTTTGCCTCGGCGTTCATGGTCGTCATGATCGCGGTGACGGCCGTGCTGGGCTGTCTGACAGCGGTTTTCGCCTCGGCATTTCTGGCCCTGCTGGGTGCACGAGGGGAGGCTCTGGCGCAGGCAACCGGGTTCCTACATCTGGTTTCACCATTCCTGCCCCTGGTCTGTTACGGCATGGCGCAATCGGCGTTGCTGCGTTGCGTGGGAGATGCCCGCCGCTCCATGCAGGTGACGCTGGTAGGTGCTTTTGTCTCGGCCATTCTCGACCCTATTCTGATTTTTGGGTTCCATATGGGGCTGACCGGGGCGGCGATCAGCACAATTCTCTCCCGCAGCGCTGTGGTGCTGTTTGGCTTTGTGAGCCTGCGTGAGCACCGTATGCTCGAATGGCCACGCCTATGGGCCATTGCGCCTGCAACGCGTCAGATCGGTGCTGTGGCCTTGCCTGCCATTGCGACAAATCTGGCAACCCCTGTTGGCGGATTGTTCACCACCCATTTCATGTCCGGGTTCGGGTTGGAGGCAATATCCGGGCAGGCGACGATCGATCGCATCGTGCCGGTCGCCTTTGCTTTCGTGTTTGCCCTGACCGGATCGGTCGGGCCGATCATGTCGCAGAACTTGGGAGCAGGGAAAAAAGACCGGGTGCGCGAGACGCTCTATGCCTCGCTCAAGCTGACCGGACTTTGTGTTTTGCTCACCTGGGCCATTCTGGCTGCATTTCATACCCCTATCCTGCACCTGTTCGCCTCCAAGGGGGTGGCAATCCGGATCGTCACGCTGTTCTGCTGCTGGCTGGTGGCGAGTTATTTCTTCGTGGGGCTGCTGTTCGTCTCGAACACGGCCTTCAATAATCTGGGCCATCCGCTCTATTCGACCGCGTTCAACTGGGGCCGGGCGACACTGGGAACGATCCCCTTCGTCTGGATAGGGTCGCATTATGGCCCCATAGGCATTCTGGTTGGTCAGTCGCTGGGCGTGGTTCTGTTTGGCAGTTTTGCCGCACTGACGGCTTTCAGGGTGATAAGACGCATATGACGTTCCCGTGATGATCACAGGCTGTTGACCCTGCCAGAGACATGGAATCAGGGCTTATATTTCGCACAGGAGCGACATAGGAGAGGAAAATCGCAACCTGTATAGAAGCAATAAACAATGACAATTTCATGTTATAATGGAAAATCGGTAAATATATAAAAGCCAATGCCACATATTTACAGTATATTATTCTGTAAATAAAATATAAAATAATGATGATACAGATTTTGGCAAGATTTTATTTGAAGTTTTAATATTATTTTTCGAGAATATAATACCCCGGCAAGTCCGGTACTGCGCATCGGATCGGATGCCTGCCTTGTATCATATGCAATGTTTGTTATGAGCGAGCAATGTGACGCTACTTCAGCGTATTTTGTTATATATATCGTCTTTCCACATGCCCCATTCGGATTGTAATCAGGTACCCTTGGCGCGGGCCAAAGTGGCCCAGATGCTGCCTGTATTGAATGCTGTGACTGAGAGTAGCGATGCGTATATTATTGACAGGTGGGTGTGGTTTCATCGGATCTGCCGTGGTCAGGCATCTGATCCGTCAGACCTCACACGAAGTTCTCAACGTGGATTGCATGACCTATGCCGCCTCGGAAGAGACTGTGGGCGAAGTGGCGGCTGATCCACGCTATCGCCATGCGGCCGTCAACATCGTCAATGGTGTCGAGCTTCAGAAGCTTTTTGACGAGTATCGTCCCGATGCTGTCATGCATCTGGCGGCCGAGAGCCATGTCGATCGCTCCATTGACGGGCCCGGGGTGTTTGTCGAAACCAACGTGACCGGCACCTATGCGCTACTGGAAGCCGCGCGACGTTACTGGCAGACCCTTGATGCCGACGCGCAGAAGGCCTTTCGCTTTCATCACATCTCGACCGATGAGGTCTTTGGGCATCTCGAGCTCGATGATCCGCCGTTCACCGAGACGACGCCCTACGATCCGCGCAGCCCTTATTCAGCATCCAAGGCTGCTTCGGACCATCTCGTGCGCGCATGGTATCATACCTATGGGCTGCCGACCTTTGTGACGAACACCACGAATAACTACGGCGTCTGGCACTTCCCCGAGAAGCTCATCCCGCTGGTGACGATCAACGCGCTCGAAGGCAAGGAATTGCCTGTCTATGGCAAGGGCGAGAATATCCGTGACTGGCTGTTTGTCGAGGATCACGCTGAGGCTCTTGTGAAGGCCGTTGAACGGGGCCAACCGGGCGAGACCTACGCCATTGGTGCCCGTCAGCCGCGCACCAATCTCGATGTGGTCAAGACCATCTGCGCTGTACTTGACGAGCTGTCGCCCGATCCGGCAGGTCCGCGCGAGCGTCTGATCCGTTTTGTAACGGATCGACCCGGCCATGATTTCCGCTACGAGATCGACCCCAGCCATGCCGAGAAGGCTCTGGACTGGAAGGCAAAGCACGATTTCGAAACGGGCATCCGTCGCACGGTCCAATGGTACCTCGATAACCGCAACTGGTGGGAAGGCATTCGCGCCCGCCGCTACACCGGACAGAGACTGGGAACAAAAGCATGAACGCCATCGCTGCATCCAAGCCGATGAAAGGCATTCTTCTGGCTGGTGGATCGGGCACACGCCTGCATCCCATGACGCTGGCGACCTCGAAGCAGCTCTTGCCGGTTTATGACAAGCCGATGATCTATTATCCGCTGACCACGCTCATGCTGGCTGGCATTCAGGATATCATGATCATCTCCACGCCTCATGACCTGCCGCAGTTCAAGCGTCTGCTTGGCGATGGGTCGCAGTTTGGCGTGCGTTTCGAGTATCGCGAGCAGCCCTCTCCCGATGGTCTGGCCCAGGCTTTCCTGATTGCGGAAGACTGGATTGACGGCTCGCCCTGTGCCCTGGCGCTGGGTGACAACCTGATTTTCGCCGACCATCTGGGCGTGCTGCTGCGTGCGGCGGCGTCTCGTCCTGAAGGGGCGACCGTCTTCGCCTATCAGGTACGTGATCCCGAGCGTTACGGCGTGGTCAGCTTCGACGAGAGCGGCCGCGCGCTCGGCATTGTTGAAAAGCCGACGCATCCCGAGTCGAGCTGGGCTGTCACCGGCCTCTATTTCTATGATCATCGCGTTGTGGAATTTGCCAAGCGGGTCAAGCCGAGCCCGCGCGGTGAACTTGAGATCACTGACCTGAACCAGATGTATCTGGAAGAAGGCACGCTTCAGGTCGATCGTCTTGGCCGTGGATGCGCGTGGCTTGATGCCGGTATGCCGGACAGCCTGATGCAGGCCGGCCTGTTCGTTCAGACGATCCAGTCCCGCCAGGGTATGCTTGTCGGTTCGCCGACCGAGGTAGCCTATCGCATGGGCTTCATTGATCGCGAACAGCTTCTGATCCAGGGGAACGCCAAGAAGAAGACCGAACTGGGTCGTATGCTGCTTGAGCTGGCAAACCAGTCTCATTCAGGCCGTCACTAGGAGCAGGTTCATGAAAGTCGAACGTCTCGCCATTCCTGACGTCATCCTCGTCACGCCGCGGCGCTTCAGTGACTCACGTGGGTTCTTCTCGGAAACCTACAACCATCAGAAGATGGTTGAGGCCGGGATCGATCTGACCTTCGTGCAGGACAATCAGAGCCTTTCCGTTCAGAAGGGCGTCGTGCGCGGCCTGCATTGCCAGGTTGCGCCTTATGTCCAGGGCAAGCTTGTCCGTTGCACCAAGGGCGCGATCTGGGATGTGGCGATCGATGCCCGCACCGGCTCGCCCACCTACGGCAAATGGGTCGCAGCGGAATTGTCCGAGGAAAACTGGTCGCAGCTCTGGGTGCCGCCGGGCTTCCTGCATGGGTTCGTGACCCTGCAGGAAAACACCGAGGTTCAGTACAAGTGCACGTCGCTTTACGACAAGGCCTCGGAACGCGCTGTCATCTGGAACTGCCCGCATCTGGCCATTGACTGGCCAATCAGCGCAGATGAGGTCGTTCTGTCCGACAAGGATCAGGTTGCGCCTCATTTCACTGAAGCCAAGGGATGGTTCCAGTATTCATGAGCACGACATCTGAAAAAACGATCCTCGTCACGGGTGGACAAGGTCAGCTCGCCACGTCGCTGAAGACCCTTGGCGGAGATCGTGTGATCGTTGTCGGTCGTCCCGAATTCGATCTTGCCAGCCCCGAGACCATGGCAGCGACGCTGGCGCGTTACACGCCCTCTCTGGTGGTGAACGCGGCAGCCTGGACGGCGGTGGATCTGGCGGAAAGCGAAATCGAGGGCGCAAAAGCGGCCAACGAGACCGGTCCGGCCGAGCTGGCCCGTCTTTGCGCGGCGCAGGACATTCCGCTCATTCATGTCTCGACCGACTATGTGTATGCCGGTGACAAGGGCTCGCCCTATGTCGAAACCGACCCTGTCACGCCGCAGACGGTTTATGGTCGCACCAAGGCGGCAGGCGAGCAGGCCGTGCTGAAGGCGCAGCCGAAGAGCGTGATCCTGCGTACGGCCTGGGTCTATTCCGGGCACTGCAAGAACTTCGTGCGGACCATGGTCAATGCCGGGGCCAAGAACACCCATCTGAAGGTTGTGGGCGATCAGTATGGTTGCCCCACCAATGCCGATGATCTGGCCAAGGCCATTCTGGGGATTGCGGACCAGATCGAGGCCGGTTGGCAGGAGAGGTTTGCCGGCCTCTATCATGCCTGTGGCACAGGTGAGACAAGCTGGCATGGCCTGGCGGTTGCTGCCCTCGAAGAGGCCGTGCGTCATGGCCAGACCATGCCGGTCGAGGTGACCGCCATTCGTACGCAGGACTGGCCTACCCCGGCCAAGCGCCCGCAGGATTCGCGCCTTGATTGCAGCAAGCTCGAACAGGTCTTCGGTATCCGCCTGCCTGAATGGCGCGATGGCGTTGCCCGTGCTGTTGACGAGCATTTTGCGGCGCAGTCGGCCTGAGCGTGGCGCAGGGCAATAGTGTTCTGACCTCACCACCGCATCTCTATGCGGTGGGTGGACGTGATACGGAGCGGGCGGCCTCGGTGCCGCCCGTTGCGATTCTGTTGTCCGTCTATAACGGTGAGGCGTATCTCAACCAGCAGCTCGACAGCTTTCTGGCACAGACAGAGAGAAACTGGTGCCTCTACTGGCGTGATGATGGCTCGCATGATGCCTCACGCGCCATCATGCTCTCCTTTCAGGAGCATCGTGGTCAGGGGCGCTGCATCGAGATTGACGCTGAACCCGGCAATATCGGTGTTGCCCGTTCCTATGTGCTCCTGCTCGATGCGGCGCCGCCGGATGCGCTGATCGCATTTGCAGATCAGGACGACGTCTGGGTTCCCGAGAAACTGCAATGGGGCCGTCAGGCCCTGAGGGGCTGCGAGGGACCTGCCCTTTATTGTGCGCGTCAGTATCTGACCGACGAATCTCTTACGGTATCGGGGCCTTCGCTGCCGCTTCGCCGTCGGCCTGATTTTCGTACATCTCTCATCCAGAATCTGGCTACGGGCCATACCATCCTGCTCAATCCGGCAGCGTCAGCACTGATACGCTCCACCCTGCCACCCAAGGGCATACTTCATGACTGGTGGAGCTACGCCCTCGTTCTGGGTATGGGGGGACAATTCATTTTCGATGAGCGCTGTGTGGCACTTTACCGGCAGCATCGTCGCAATGCAGTCGGGGTCGAACGCTCGATCCTGACCCGTGGTCTGCGTGCCATACGGCGCGGTCCCACATCGTTCATGGCCCTTCATGTCGCGCTGGTGACGCATCTTCTGCAACCGGATCTTTCGGTGCATCTCAAGCCGCAATCACGGGCATTTCTGCTGCGCTTGCGCAAGGCGCTGGGTGGCGGAATCAGGGAGCGACTGCGTTTCTTGATCGAGGAACGTGGCTTTGTGCGCCAGCGTATGGCCGAGACGTGGCTGTTCCGGCTGTGGTTCCTGCTTTACGGCAATTCCAGTCCGAAACTCTGACAGCTCTCGCGCATGAAACCAGGAGGGGTTGCCCGTGCACTCACCTGATCATCGCGCAAAGACAGATCGAGCGAGCGGCTCATGAGGTGTAGGGCAGCCTGTCCGCCGCCATAGCGCTCATCACCCAGAATGGGGCAACCCAGCAGCGCACAATGAACGCGCGCCTGGTGAGTGCGCCCTGTCAGCAGGGTCAGTTCAAGAAGGGCATGAGTCCTGCCGCGGGAAAGGACACGCCATGAGGTGCGGGCGCTTTGTCCTTCGGGGTGTGTTTCCATATGCCAGCCAGCCTGCGTACTTACCTTGCGCAGGGGGGCGTCGATCAGACCTTCGTTTTCCTTAGGACCGCGATGCACGACCGCCCAGTAGGTCTTGCGGACATTGCCTGAGGCAAAAAGCGCCTGTGCCTCCACGAGGGCCTGCTTGCGCAGGGCAATCATCAGACAGCCGGAGGTGTCTGTATCGAGGCGGTGCACCAGCCACGGGCCATCCTTGCGACGCGACAGCAGGGGAAAAAGCGCTTCGACAGAATGGCGTGCCTTGGGCCCTGGATGGACCGGAAGCCCGGCAGGTTTGTCGATCACGACCAGGCGCGGGCTCTCATAAAGAACCGGATAGGGAAAGCGGTCGCTTATCGCATTGTCGGTCATCGGGCGGTCAGTCATCGTACAGGCTGGGCATGAAACGGCGTCAGGGCAGGGGAGGGGGGGGGTCAATCCTCGTCGCGCTGACGGCGGGCGAGGACTTCGCGCTTGCCCACATGATTGGCAGCGCTCACGATCCCCTCTTTCTCCATCTGCTCGATGATCTTGGCCGCGCGATTATAGCCGATCGACAGGTGACGCTGGATGAATGAGGTCGAGGCCTTGCCCTCACGCGTTACCAGATCGACAGCCTGATCGAACAGGCTGGATTCGGCATCGTAATTGCCGCCACCCATACCGTTTCCGCTCGAAGAGGCGCTTCCACCTTCATCCTCGAGGCTGGAAATCACCTCGTCGTTATAGACAGGCTCGCCCTTGCTGCGCAGATCGGCCACCACATCCTCGACCTCGCTATCGGCCACGAAAGGTCCATGCACGCGGGTGATACGGGCCGCGCCCTGCATGTAGAGCATGTCGCCCTGGCCCAGAAGCTGCTCGGAACCCTGCTCACCGAGAATGGTGCGGCTGTCGAATTTGCTGATCACCTGAAAGGAAATACGCGTCGGGAAATTGGCCTTGATGGTGCCGGTAATCACATCGACGGAGGGACGCTGCGTGGCCATGATCACATGGATGCCGGCCGCACGGGCTTTCTGAGCCAGACGCTGCACCGCAGCTTCGATTTCCTTGCCTGCCACCATCATCAGATCGGCCATTTCGTCGATCACCACCACGATATGCGGCATCGTCTCGAGTGCAAGCTGCTGTTCGTCGAAAACCGGCTGGCCGGTCTCGGGGTCGAAACCGGTCTGCACGCGACGCGTCACCAGTTCTCCCGTCGAGCGGACCTGACGCACGCGCTGGTTATAGCCCGTGATGTTGCGCACCTGCAGATGCGCCATGGAACGGTAGCGCTTGTCCATCTCGCGCACGGTCCATTTGAGCGCGGCCACGGCCTTGTTCGGCTCGGTTACGACAGGCGTCAGCAGATGCGGAATCCCGTCATAGATCGAGAGTTCGAGAATTTTCGGGTCGATCATGATAAGGCGGCACTCTTCCGGCGTAAGCCGGTAGAGCAGCGACAGGATCATGGCATTGACGCCCACCGATTTGCCCGAGCCTGTGGTACCGGCAATCAGCAGATGCGGCATCTTGGCCAGATCGGCATAAACCGGATTGCCTGCAATGTCCTTGCCGAGCGCCAGACGCAGCTGCGCCCCCGGTTCATGGAATTCGGGTGTATCCAGCAGCTCAGAGAAATACACCGTCTCGCGCGAAGCGTTGGGGACTTCGATACCAATGACATTGCGCCCCGGCACGGTGGCGATACGCACACTCAGCACCGAAAGCGAGCGTGCAATATCATCCGCCAGACCGATCACGCGGGCCGAGCGAATACCGGGTGCCGGTTCGAGCTCGTAAAGCGTGACCACCGGGCCAGCATGGATATCACCAATCTGACCCTGCACACCGTAATCGGAAAGAACCTGTTCCAGCAGGCGGGCATTTGCCTGCAAGACCTCATTGGACGGGCCATTGCCGCCATGAGCAGGTGCCTTGCGCAGCAGGCCCAGCGATGGCGGCTGCCAGCCTGTATTCTCCCAACCCTGACGGGCGGCGGGTGCAGGCTGGGGCTGAGCGCTGCGCTCGGAGCGTGTGCGACCAAAGCCGAAAAATCCACGCTTGGGCTCTTCTTCCTGCGGCGGCGGTGAAGGTTGTTCTTCCGTAAATGATGTCGTGTCTTCGATTTCTGAATAGCGCGTTACGGCTGCCGCTCTTGGCGCACTATCCTGATCACGCGCAATCTGGGCGAGTTGCATGGCGTAGGGGTTGGAGGGGGGCTGTTTCTGGACAGCCACCGGCGCAGGGTTCGACGCCTGCGGCGTGCGCGTGGCTGGTACTGGCTCTTCGATCTTCTCAGGGGGCTGCAACCAGCCGGTATTGGCTGGAATGAAAGGGGCACGCGCCGCTTCCTGGCCGCGCCTCGGGGCAGGATAGGGATGTTCGTGCCGATAGGCGTTCGCCTCGACAGGTTCATAGCTGCTCCAGTCTGGCGGAGCGGACTGGCGTGCCTTGTTGCTCATGCGTCGCGCCAGGTTTTCCGAACCGCGCCCCACTGAACGTACCCCATGAAACAGGGCACGCCATTCACTGCGACGTAGTCCAACAGCCAGCGGAACGAGCAGTATCGCCAGCAGCAATCCTAGCAGGGAGAAAACAACGCCTCCCGCACGTCCCATGATTGCATGACCCGTGGCAACAAGATGGCTCGCCAGAACAAGGCCAAGTTGTCCCCCCAGCCCCGCGCGGGAGGGCCAGCTTGTCGTGAGTGCTGGTATCAATACCTGCAATGTGGCGATCAGGGCTGACGCTACGGGCAAAAGGCAGAAAAACGCAATGAAACGCAGTACCGGTACGCTCAGCGCATGATGGCGCATGATCTGCCAGGCCCAGCACAGCATGACAATAATCGGCAACGCACTCGCCAGTCCGAGCCACTGCACCAGCCCATCAGCCAGTGTTGCCCCAGGCTGACCCAGCAGGTTCGTCGGCATCGCTGTCGTGGCCGTGTCGAATGACGGATCCTGCGGGTTATAGCTCCACAGGGCCACACCCAGCGCGAGAGCAAGGGCCAGCAGGATAAATCCGCCAAGTTCCGTCAGCCTGTCCTGAAACGGGCCACGCTCTCTGGGATTTGTCGTGCCTGATGAAAAGAAGCGGCTGAACGAAGCCAAATTCGCGTCTTCCTGTCTTTGCGCAATACATCATACCCCGCGCATGGGGCATCGAGCATCGTCTGGATCTATACGTGTCGTGTGGCAGAACTATAGCGGAACGTCGTGCGGAGACGAGAGCAAAAAAGGCCGAAATCTGCCGTTAACGAGGTGTTATTGCCCTGCTCGACAGGAGGCGATCCCATCCAATGCCACAGAAGGATCGTGGGCCGGGCGTTTCCCGGGCAGAGACAGGAGGAGCAGGAGCTTTCGCCCGCCCGGATCCACAGAGAGCGCCGGAAGGGCAGGTTGTGCTGGAAGACTGCATCGTTTTCCACCAGGGGACGGTGGTCGTCTGGGGCACTGTCTGATGTCAGGCGCTGAGCGGATACGATTTTCCTGCTCGGACGCCGCAAAGAGCCCTGCTGAGACGATCTGGCGTCAGGATGCGCGCCAGATCCTGACCTGGGCCACACCGAAGCGCCGTTCGGTCAACAAGGGAAGCTCGATGGCGAGTTCGTCCTTCACTGCGGTCTCAGCCACGATAATGGCTTCAGGGGCAATCCAGCCAGAGCGGGCCAGAGCCTTGAGGGCAGACGGGATAAGGTCCTTGCCATAAGGCGGGTCCAGAAAGACGAGCGTGCAGGGGCGCGGCGCGCGTGGCGCTCGCGTAACATCGCAGGTCAGCACGGACAGGTCGCGGTCCTCGAAGCGGCAGGCGCGGATATTGGCCGAAATCACGGCGCGGGCGCTGCGGTCCTGCTCCATGAAAACGGCGGAGGCGGCGCCGCGTGACAGGGCTTCGAGCCCCAGCGCGCCAGTGCCGGCAAAGGCATCGAGCACATGGGCGCTGCTCAGGAAGTCCGAACCGGCCCAGGGGGCGTGGGCCAGCATGTCGAACACGGCCTGACGGGCGCGATCGGAAGTGGGGCGGGTGGTCTCGCCCCGTGGCGCTTGAAGCGCGACGCCTTTGCGTTCACCGCCGACGATACGCATTATTCTTCTTCGGCATCCGGGCTGGTCGTGTCGGGGGTTGTATCCCTGACCACCCGGCGCACGCGACGTGGGGCCGCTGCAAGGCCGGGGATCTGCTCGCGCAGGATCTTGCCCTGCACCTCTTCAATCTCGCGTTTTTGCAGCGTGCCAAGCTGGAAGGGGCCATAGGAGACGCGGATCAGGCGGCTGACATGCAGGTTGAGACCCATCATGACGCGCCGGATTTCACGGTTCTTGCCTTCCTGAAGGCTGACGGTCAGCCAGGCGTTATCGCCCTTCTGCGAGTCCAGACCGGCTTCAATGGGACCATAGCGCACACCATCGAATTCCGAGCCATGAGCCAGAGCGGCCAGCTTGCGCTCGTCCACAACGCCGAACACGCGCACACGATAGCGGCGTATCCAGGCATTGGAAGGCAGCTCAAGGCGGCGGGCAAGCTCACCGTCATTGGTGAGCAGAAGCAGCCCTTCGGAATTGATGTCCAGACGCCCGACGCTGACAACACGCGGCATGCCCTCAGGCAGGGAGTCGAACACGGTGGGTCGTCCCTGCGGGTCACGATGGGTGGTCATGAGCCCGTCCGGCTTGTGATAGCGCCAGACACGGGTGTGTTCCTTGCCCCCGATCACCTTGCCATCGAGCTGGATGATGTCGCCATCCTGTACGAAGGTGGCGGGATGCTCGACCGAAGAGCCGTTCATGCGGATGCGACCGGCCTCGATCATGCGTTCGATGTCGCGTCGGCTGCCCACACCTGCGCGGGCCATCCATTTGGCGATGCGTTCGCCCTTCTGTTCTTCGGTCATGCTCGTCTGTCCTGTGGTGTCGCGTGTCGGGCCGCGTCGATGAAACCAGCCAATAGACGCGCGTCACCCGGATCGATAGCGAATTCCGGGTGCCACTGCACCCCCAGATAAAAAATTCCGTTGCCAATGTCGTTGCCGGTGTCCGTGTCGGCGTCGGGGGCCTCGATGGCCTCGATCAGGCCATCAGGGGCACGGGCACTCACCAACAGACCCCCAGGGTCGCGCACGCCCTGATGATGGGAGGAATTGACCCGCATGGTGGTGCACCCGGTGTAGTGGGCCAGGCGCGATCCGGGGACGAGGATCACATCGTGACCGGCTTCGTCGCGCGGGTTGGGTTGTTCATGAGCGATCGGCCCCGGTGCATGATCGGGAAGATGCTGGTGCAGTGTCCCACCCCAGGCAATGGCCATCAGCTGCATGCCGCCGCAGATGCCGAGTACCGGCAGGCTACGATGGCGGGCGGCTGCAATATAGGCCAGTTCGGCGTCCGTGCGTCCCGGTTTGAGGGTCGTCTGCGGATGCAGGGCCTCACCATAGAGTGCAGGGTCGGGGTCAAACGCGCCTCCGGTGACAACAAGCCCGTCCAGACGCCCCATATAGGCCTGCGCCAGATGGGGCTCGTGGGGCAGCCCCACCGGCAGGCCGCCTGCGTTGCGGATGGCATCGAAATAGTTTTGCCGCAGGGCGTGATAGGGCCAGCGGGAAAAATCCTTTGGGCCACCCGCCTCGATATCGAGGGTAAGGCCGATGAGGGGCACGCGTGTCATGAGGTGGATGTAAGCAGGGTTTTCCGGCAAACAGAAGGCAGGCGTGCAGGATAGCACGACGAACGATGGGAGGGGGGTCATACGGCATGGGGCAGAAGCACAGTCATCACCCCTCCTCTCTCACCCGGACGGGGGATGAAAGCGCCCCCCCTGATAGGCGTGACGATGGCATTGACCCGCCGCGTCTGGACCCGTCCGAGGCCATGAGCTGTGCTCTAGACGCAGCCCGTGATGCGGCCTCACGGGGCGAGGTGCCCGTGGGTGCGATCGTGCTTGGGGCAGATGGACAGGTTCTGGCCTGTGCCTCGAATGAGGTTGAGCAAAGGCTCGACCCCAGTGCCCACGCGGAAATTCTTGCGATGAGGGAAGCGGCGCGGGTGCTCGGGTCGCGGTCGCTCGCCTCGTGCACCCTGGTCGTGACGCTGGAGCCCTGCCCCATGTGTGCAAGCGCCATGACGCATTTTCGCCTTGGACGGGTGATTTATGGTGCCTACGACCCCAAGGGGGGCGGGGTCGATCATGGACCACGTATTTTTGAGCAACCGGCCTGTCTGCATCGGCCTGAAGTGATTGGCGGGGTGCGCGAGCATGAAAATGCTGAATTGCTGAAGAAGTTTTTCATAACATTGCGGGAATCGCGCGCGTCCTGAAACGGATTACCACGTTTTTACGCGCCCCTATTCTGGACGAACCGAAGGACGGTTCATAAGTTCTCTTGATCACACCGCACCCTGATGGTGCCAAAGCTGGAAAGATCATGACTGACGCCATGCCTGTTCGTTTGACGCCTTCACGCACATTCCGTTCACTGGCTCTGGTTGCAGCCACTGCGCTGTCCATCGGGGTTGGTGCCTCGTCTCCCGCCTGGGCAGAAGGGCCGATCACGCCCCAGACCCAGCTTCAGACGCTGCCGAATTTCGTCAATCTGGTGAAGCAGGTGAAGCCTGCTGTCGTTTCCATCACCTCCCACATCCGCGCCGATGTGGCCGAGCAGGAAGAAGGCGGCGGCGGTGGCGGCCAGCAGATGCCGCAGGGCATGCCCTTCCCGTTCCCCTTCCCATTCCAGATGATGCCGCAGCAGCAGCAGCCCCGTCGCACTGTCGAGGCCCGCGGCTCGGGCTTCATCATCTCCAATGATGGTTATATCGTCACGAACAACCACGTGGTGAACGGTGCCACAAAGGTTTCGGTCACGCTGGACGATGGCACGACCTTGCCTGCCAAGATCGTGGGTCGTGACCCCAAGACCGATGTGGCCCTGCTCAAGATCAAGCCCAACGGCAAGCTGCCTTTCATCGAGTTGGGCGATTCAGACAATGTGCAGCCGGGTGAGTGGGTTGTGGCTGTGGGTAACCCGTTCGGTCTCGGTGGCACGGTCACGGCGGGTATCGTCTCGGCGCGCGGTCGCGATCTGAATGCCGGACCGTATGACGATTTCATCCAGATCGATGCGCCAATCAATCATGGCAACTCGGGTGGTCCGCTTTTCAGCCAGAATGGCAAGGTGATTGGTGTGAACGCGGCCATCATCTCGCCCTCAGGCGGGTCGATCGGCATTGGCTTTGCTATTCCGTCCAACACGGTCAAGAGTGTGGTGGACCAGCTCCGCACCTCCGGTCACGTCACGCGTGGCTATCTAGGTGTGCTGATGCAGCGCATTTCACCCACGCTGGCGCAGGCTCTCGGGCTGAAGCCGAGCGAGCCGGGGGCGCCGCCTGAAGGGGCTCTTGTGGCGCAGGTCACCAAGGGCGGCCCGGCCGACAAGGCTGGCCTGAAGAGCGGTGACGTCGTAACGGCGCTGAACGGGGCCAAGATCAAGAGCGTTCACGATCTAGTCGTGCATACCGTCTCGATGAAACCCGGCACGGATGCGACGCTGACCATCCTGCGTGACGGCAAGAGCCAGACCATCACCGCCAAGATCGGCAATATGCCCAAAGATGGCGAGGGAGCGGATTCCGGCGCCGGAGACGATAGCGGCCAGACCAATGGCGGCAAGATCGGTATTTCCCTCGCACCGCTTTCGCGCGACATGCGCCAGCAGCTTGGTGTGGATGACACCGTCAAGGGGGCGGTGATCAGCCAGATCGTTCCCGGGTCACCTGCCGAACAGGCTGGTGTGCGTCCGGGTGACATCATTCAGGGTGTTGGCAATACGGCCGTCGACAACCCCCGCGCTGTGCTGACCGCCGTGCGTGGTGTGCTCAGGAACAAGCAGCCCGTGCTGCTGCGCGTGCTGCGCGATGGTCAGCAGATCTTCATTGCCATCGCTCCGGGCGGCAGCGACAGCGATGATGACAGCAATGATGACGGCAACTGAGTGCGTCAGACGCTCCATGCCTGAGCGGCATGGGGAAAACAGCCCTCGTGAGGCTGTGAGAGACTGAAAAAAGGGGCGGGGTAAGCAAACCCTGCCCCTTTTTTCATAGCGGCAGGGTCAGGGCCGGTCGCGCAGGATTTGCGACGATGACCGGGCTGCGGCACAGTAGCGGCATGACCCGTATCTTCATTGATTCCGATGCCTGTCCGGTCAAGGACGAGGTCTATCGCGTGGCCGGGCGCTATGGCCTGCATACGCTGGTTGTGGCCAATCGCATGATTGCCCTGCCTGACTCCCCCCTGATCGAACGTGTTGTGGTTGAGGCCGGCCCTGATGTGGCCGATGACTGGATTGCCGAGCGTTCAGTCGAGAATGATATCGTGATCACCGCCGATATCCCGCTCGCCGCACGTTGTGTCGAAAAAGGTGTGCATGTTCTCGACCCCAAGGGGCGTATGCTCGATGGCGATGCCATCGGCATGGCACTGGCCATGCGTAACCTCATGACCGATCTGCGTTCGGCAGGGATGATGACGCCGGGTGGTGCTGCTTTTGGCAAGGCCGATCGCTCGCGTTTCCTCTCCGCACTGGATACGCTGGTCAACAAGGCGCGCAAACCGCGCCTGCGCCCCATGACCCTGCCGCCCAGCTAGTGTCCGGGCGAAATTATCTCCCTCGTGAAAAAGCGCTGAGCGATCCTCGTTCGTGACTCCCTCTCCCCGTTACCGGGCCCTTCAGAAACAGGATCTGCGGGAATGAAAAAGATCTCCTTTTCGGACGCTGGCCGACTCATGCGCGAGAGTTTCCGACTGGGCTTCCTCAACCGCACGGATGTCCTGACGCTGTCAGGCGGTCTGATCATCGCAAGTTGTCTGTTTGCGGCGATCAGACAGACGAACTGGCCGGACGGGATAACAGGTCATGGCGTTTCAGCGCATTTTGAGCCGCTGATGCTGGGTGGTCTCGACACGATCGCGATGTGGTTTCTGACGCTCACCGTTACCCGGGCCAGTCTGACACCCTGGCAAGGTGTCAGCCTCTGGCGGCTGGACCGGGGCGCATGGCAGTCACTGGGCGTCAACGTGATCGTTCAGGGCCTTCCGACCGTACTGACCCTGCTGGCGGCCTCCAGCCTCAGTGATTATGTCAACGGAAACGCGGGTTTTCCGGCGAAGGCAGGGGGTATGCTTTTCCTGTGTCTGCTGGGCGCTTTCTGGATCTGGCTGATCGTGCGCTGCCTCATGATGAGCTATGTGGCGTGGGAAAGCGGGCATGCAGGTTTTCGGATCAGGCGCAGCTTCGAGGCGATGAAAGGGCATGTATGGAGCTACGTGTTCTGGAATGTCGTTATGGCCATCCCTTTCGCTCTGGCGACTGTTCTGCTGGAGAAAATCACCGCCAGTTCTCCCCCTGGCACGTATCTGATAGCGGGATGTCTTGTGGTCGCGACCCTGATCGCTGCAGCGCACCATGTCGTCTCCCGCAGCTTCGATCTGCGCTTCTTCCAGGCTCTCGCGCTCGACCGACCCGAACAGACCGGGACAGGCAATCTTTTCGGGCATTCATGAACTCAAAACCAAAGATGGCCAAATTCTTACATTTGTGTCATCTTGATCCTGTGGTCAGATTGTCCCCCATTCGGCTGGCTGAACGGAAGGATGGTGCATGACGACCTATGCCTTCTTGCTGACGACCTTGTTCTGGAAATGACCGATTTCATGACCGCTTCGATACAGGATACCGCCCGGGAAACAGCGCCGGATGAACATCTGGCCTCGCTCCTTCTCGATGCCCGGCGCACAAACAAGCCGCTGCATACCGTCCCCGAGACCATCGTTCCCATCAATCCCAAGGCCGCCTATGCGGTGCAGGACGTTGTAGCACGCGCATTGAGCGCGTCGGGCAAGGGGGAGATCGTGGGATGGAAGGTGGGCGCAGCCACACCCACGGCGACTCCGGCATGTGCACCGCTGCACCGGGCAACGGTGTTCGAAAGCGGACATGATCTGTCTCCGTCCTTCTGCCGCTTTCATGGCGTTGAGGCAGAGATTGCCTATTCCTTCGCGAAAGATCTGCCTGCGCGTGAGACGCCCTGGACCGTGGAAGAGGTGGCCGGAGCCATCGGGGGCATCCACGCTGCCATCGAATTGCTGGATACGCGTTTCGTCGCGCCCGATACACAGCACAATCTGTCGCATCTGGCCGATCAGGGCAGCCATGGCGTGCTGGTGGTCGGGCGTGGCGTTACCGAGTGGCGCGACTTCACCCCCACCACCCTGCCCATGACCATGCTGGTGAATGGCGAGAAGCGCTACGATCAGAAAGGTGGCAACAAGGCGGGCGACCCGCTTCGTCTTCTCACCTGGCTGGCCAATCACGCTATCGAACGCGGACGCCCGCTCAAGGCTGGCGATGTGGTCACGACAGGCTCGACCATGGGCACACTGTTTCTTGAAGATCCGGCCGAAATCTGTGTTGCCTTCGAGGGGCTTTTCCCGGTCGAAACCCGCATAGGTGCGCCCTTTCGCAGCTAAGCGCGTTGGCATGGATCATACCGGCCACGTGTGGACTCATCATCGGCGTATTCTTCGCGTCACGCCAAGGTGATGCACAAAGTGGTCGGGTTCTTCCTAGGGTTGCAGGATCTGCAACCCGCATGACGGACGTATCATGGCCACCAAGACAGATATTCTGATGATCGACCCGATGCCTGCCAGCTTCAACGAGCAGCTTGGGTCGCCTTTTCATCTGCATCAGTTCACCTCGCTGGAGGCGCTTGGGCCGCTGGCTGAGCGGATAGAGGGTGTGACAACCGGTGGTGGCAGTGGCCTGCCACGCGCCATCATGGATGCCCTGCCCAATCTTAAAGTCATCTCGGTCAATGGCGTGGGTTACGACAGGATCGACCTCGATGAATGTCGCCGCCGACAGATCCGTCTGGCTACGGCTCAGGGCGTGCTGACTGAAGATGTTGCCGATATGGCCATGGGTCTGATGCTCGATACGATGCGGGGCATCACGACAAGTGATCGTTTCGTACGCGCCGGGCGCTGGGGCCATGAAACCGTGCCAAACTCATGGACGCTCAAGGGGCGCAAGCTGGGCATTGCCGGGTTTGGGGCCATCGGCAAGGCCGTGGCCAAGCGCGCTGCCGCCTTCGACATGACCATCGCCTATTTCAGTTCGCGTGAGCAGAGTGACACACCTCAATACCCGTTCTATCCAGATTTGCGCGTTCTGGCCGAATGGGCCGATGTGCTGGTGCTGTGTGTCTCGGGCGGCGCGCGCTCTTTCCATATGATTGATCGTGAGATGCTCGAGGCGCTTGGGCCGACCGGCTTCCTCATCAATGTGGCACGCGGCAGCGTGGTGGATGAGGCCGCATTGCTCGAGGCCTTGCAGACCGGGGCCATTCGTGGTGCCGGGCTGGATGTTTTCGAGCAGGAGCCCAGGATGGATGAAGCATTCTGGGCACTGGATAACGTGGTGCTTCAGGCCCATCGGGCGAGTTCGACCGTCGAGACGCGTCACGCCATGGGGCGTCTGGTGTTCGACAACCTTGCCGCGTTTTTTCAGGGCAAGCCGCTTCTGACGCCAGTGCTCTGACCGGCCCGGTTTTTACGATCAATACGGCGCGCCCTGCCTGAAAGATCCTCCACGCTCGTTCGACCGGTGCGAAACCGGTCGAAATGGAGGTTTTCCCCCGGTTTTTTGGGCTGCGATGCGCTGGGCAGGAGATAGACCCGGTCATCCGGATCATCGAAAAGGACGATATGGTTCTGGAAGAAATCGGTTCCGAGCAACCCCATGCCGAGATCGTCCTGAGCATAGACCGACATGTGATCGAGTGATATCGCCCCCATATGCATCGACCTCACGGTTGTGCGCTTGAGGTGCGAGTGAATGGTGCCGTAAAGCGCGACGCCGGAATTTCCTGCCGGGTCAGCAGGATCGTCCTTTACCGGGTCGAGCCATATCGCCGGTATCGTCGTGACCGGTGTATCGGCATCGAGCACGAAATCACGGGCCACACCATCAATGCTGACCGGGATCAGCCCTTTTCCATGTAAAGGCAGGGCCTGTGCTCCAGCGCCGATCAGAGCGGCGGGTGCAGAGCGGCACGCCGCATCACGGCTGAACCGGATCAGTGCGAAGGCGCTATGGGGCATATCCACCAGCACGGCGAGATGTGAGAAAGCTTCGCGCCCAATCACCCCGATCAAAGGCCGTGAGCCGATCTTCTGGGTTGGATAATCCTCAAGCTGGATCATGTCCGGCGTTCCCATATCGAGGGGGCCTATTGCCAGCTGTCCTGCCTGAATGATGGGCTGAGGGTCAGTGTAGATCCCATTTGTCGTGATCATGCCGGATCGGTGGGTGTCGTAAGTGTCGAAGCCGTCCATATTCCCGACATAAAGCTTGTCGAAGCCATGAGAGAAATACAGAGCGATGGGGCGGCCATTCAACGTGGCAGGGATGATCGGTGAGTCGCCCGATCCACCCAGAAGCGGCAAGGTGACCGCGCCTTCGATGCAATCGGGCGGTGCCGGTTGCCCCTGGGCTGAAGCCTCTCCCGCAAGACAAGAGACAACGCAGAGTGGGAGGACAAGGCAGAAGGCCCCACGCATTACATGACGAATGAAGGAACACCGCGCCAGTATATGCAGTATGGCGCCTGCCACGCTCATCTGAGCTGGCTGTCCTTGCTTCCGCGGCGATTGATTCCTGTAAAAACCGGCCTTCTGTCGCGCTCGGACTGGCAATCAATGCAAAGCCGCACGCCGGGTAAGGCCTTTTGCCTGGCGGCAGGAATGTCCTCTCCGCAATTCACACATTCGGCGCAGCTCTCGCCATGCGGCATGGCCGCACGTGCACGGCTTACCGCATCGGCAATCGTATCATCGATCTGATCCTGAACGGCTCCATCGGGAGCCCAACCCGTTGCCATCAGCCTGATCCTTTTATTCTGAACAAGACAGATGTTGGTATTCTATCTCCCGCTCTCAAGGCCCGTGCACAATGCGCCTTTCAGGCTTTCAGCACGCGTGCAGCCCTGTGTCGTTTGCTGGGCCATGCCTCGATAGAGGTCACAAGGCCATCATGTGCCCTCTGGTTGGTATCTGCTCAATTCAGGCCGGGTTGGATCCCTGCACCAGAATATATGGGTGTGAGCGGCCATGTCCCTGAAGGGGGACGGATCATGAGGTCCTCCCCTTCGTTTCTCAGAGTATGAGGAAAGCGCAGCGCGCTTCCTTTCCCTGATCTCTGATGACGTGAGGGCAGGAAGTGGACCACATGGTTTGGATAATCGAAAAGAACGACGTGGTGCTCGAAGAATACTTGCCCAAGAACGCCCCCGCTGTCGTCACCGGATGAACCGGAGCCTGCGCTGCCCTGCAGATGAAAAGCTGTCCCGGCGATTTCGGAAATTGCCGGCAGGGTGATCGTTTCATCACGGGGGGATGGTGGCGCAGGCCACTCGCCCGAAACGCTGCGATCCTTCTTAATGTCAGGTGTCGTCATCCAGGTGGCAGGCAGGGTGTTGAATGCTGCGTTTGGGTCCAGTGCCAGAGACCGCCTTACCCCGTGCAGGGTAATCTGCGCGCGATGCTCTGCGCCGAGCGGTAGATGCGTTTCACCGGGGCCGAGAAATCTTGCGGCAGCCCCTTCGCAGGATTTGTCTGAACTGAAGCGAATAAGTGCGAACGCGCTATGCGGAATGTCCATAAGGACCGCCAGACCATCGAATTGATGTGCGCCGATCACCCCAATCACCGGGCGCAAACCGACGGAGCGCATGGGGAATTGCGGCAATCTGACCATGGAAACTGTTCCCAGATCGAGTGTGCCGAGCTTGAGCTCTCCTGTCTTCATGAGGGGGGTATCGCTGATTTGCGCACCATCCTGCACAATCGTCGTATGTGTGCCGGTGTCACGACCGCCGTAAGCCGCGATATCGCCGCCATAAAGCCCATCGACGGTTGTCGAATAATAGAGAGCGACAGGTTTTCCCTGCATCGTTGCCGGGAGAACAGGCGCATCGCCCAGCCCACCAAGAATCGGCAGGGTGAATGCGCCCAGAATACATGAGTCAGGCTGTGCACGGGGATGGCTTGTCAAAACAAGCAGGCTGAGTATTGCGCAGAAAAAAGCAGATAGAACCTGTTTCATCGCGGCTATCATCCTCGCTGCTGCGATCACTGATCCAAGCCGTCGGTAGATCTGACAACGGCTGGTGGATCAGTGTATCTATGCCAATCCTCTGTCCGGAGCCGCTTCCCGGGCAAGCCACATTGTCGTGCGGGATCATCGAGCCGCATGACAATGGGGCGTTGGATCCGACCGGGTCATTGAGCGCCCATGTGGTTCCGGCTGCTGCGATCTTTTCACTGCGGTTTGGCAAGTGTGTTCGGCAGGTCTCCTCTCTGGTTCCTATGGACCGCCGCGTTGAGGAGCGCGACTTGTCACGGCGCCGGAAATAAGCCGAACCCGTCTCCCTGGCTTTCGTTCACGACGCTGAGAGGGAGGGAAGAGCGTGGAACGTCTCGATCAGGGGAATGGCGCTTCGGTGGTCCGGGCGCTTCCTAAGCAGGAACTGCTCGATTCAGTTCAGGCAGCGGCTCATCTTGGGCTCACACATGGTCTGTTTAGAACGTTGCATTTCTTCCGCTGTGGCCCGGGTGTGCTGACAATCCGCTCCCAGCGCCTCTATCGACGTAGTGAACTGGACAGGCTGCGAGAGCAATGGTGCGTATCCGTTCTGGTCCGCGCTGAGGACAGGCTGAGCCCCGCCGCCGACATGGAGGACAGCCATGCCCCCCGGTCACCTTACACCTCTCGCCCTCTGCCCTATCGGCTCGATCCCCTGATGCGCATGCTGGCGCTGCGCGCCATACGGCATCAGATCGTTATTTCAACGTTCTGGGTGATGGGGATCATTGGTGGGGCAATCTGCCTTATCCTCTATTGAACGGTCAGAGGACCGAAAAATCCCGATATTCAATGGTTTTCAAGGACTGATGCTCATGCGCTCCCGTCTTCCTGCCATCACGCTTTACGGCTCCCTTGCCTGCAATGCAGCACTTCTGGCACTTGGCAAGGCCAGAACCGGCAGGGCGGTCAGAGGGGTTAATTGCACCGCTCACTGGTTGAAGGGAGATGATGCCGCCTCGTGTGACGAGGTGGATCTGATTCATTCCGGCACCGGTGCCGCCACCAATGTGGCAGCCGTGCTGTTCTGGGCCGTGCTGTACGATCGGGCACTGGGAAAACAGCCGGGCCTGTTCAGGGCGCTGTTGGTGACGCTGGCTCTTGGTCCGGTTTCAGCCCTGGTCGATTACAAGGCGACCCCAAAGCGTTTCACCCCCGGCTGGGAACTGGTCTTTTCAAAGCGGGATATGGCGCTGGTCTATGCGGCCATGGTGACGGGCATGGCTTTTGGCGCCACACGCCGCCGGAAGGACTGAACCAACGCCCCTCAGAACGTTCCCGCCTCGCCTGCGATCAGGCGGGGCGCGAGAACATGACGGGTGCGTACCTGCCGAAAGGCTCCGTCAGGCTGTTCCGCCAACTGTCAGCCCGGCCAGTTTCAGTGTGGGCTGACCCACACCCACGGGCACGCCCTGACCCGCCTTGCCACATGTACCAATACCGGGGTCCAGCGCCACGTCCTGACCGATCATGGAAATCTTGTTCATGGCATCGAACCCGTTGCCGATCAGGGTTGCGCCCTTGACGGGGCGTGTCACCTTGCCCTCCTCGATCAGATAGGCCTCCGACATGGCAAAGACGAATTTTCCCGAGGTGATGTCCACCTGTCCGCCCCCGAAATCGACCGCATAGAGGCCCTTTCTGGTCGAGCGGATCATCTCTTCTGTTGTGGCATCACCGCCCAGCATGAGGGTGTTGGTCATGCGTGGCAGCGGCGCATGGGCATAGGACTGGCGACGCCCGTTGCCGGTCGGCGCCACGCCCATCAATCGGGCATTCAGCCGGTCCTGAATGAAGCCGCGCAGGATGCCATCCTCGATCATGACCGTGCGACCCGAGGGAGTGCCTTCATCATCAATGGTAAGCGAGCCGCGCCCTTCAGCCAGCGTTCCGTCATCCACCACGGTCACGCCGGGGGCGGCCACGCGCTTGCCGACCATATTGCTGAAGCTCGACGTGCCCTTGCGGTTGAAATCACCCTCCAGCCCGTGCCCGACCGCTTCATGCAGCAGGATGCCGGGCCAGCCCGGGCCGAGTACGACATCCATTTCGCCAGCGGGTGCCGGGCCGGCCTCGAGACTTACCTTGGCGCGGCGTACCGCTTCGTCCACCGCTTCCTGCCATGTTTCGCGCCCCAGCAGGCGTGACAGGCTGTAGCGTCCGCCCATACCGCGGCTGCCACTCTCGCGACGTCCATCGCGCTCAAGCACCACCGACACATTGAGCCTGACGAGGGGGCGCAGATCAGCTGTACGAAAGCCTGAATCGCGCATGATCTGTACCGCTTGCCACTCTGTCGCGATGCTGGCCGAAACCTGCACAACTTCGGGCCCGAGACCACGCGCATAGGTGTCAATCTCACCCAGTACGGCGGCGCGCGCGGCAAAATCCGTATCGCTCAGGGGGCTTTCAGCTGCGTAAAGACGGCGGTTCGTGGCCTGCGGCGGCGCGGCAAGCGTGCCGCTGCGCCCCTGACGCACGACCGAGACCGCACCTGCTGCACGCTCTAGGGCGCTTTTGCTGATCTCGTCGGAATGGGCAAAGCCGGTTTCGGGACCGATGACGGAACGCAGACCGAACCCCGATGACGTATCGAAGCTGGCGGAGCGTATCACGCCGTCATCAAGCACAATGGACTCGCTTTCGCGATATTCGAGGAAGAGCTCGCCATCCTCGATGCCCTCAAGCGACCGGCTGACGATTTTCTCCGCCTCATCCCGCGTCAGGGTGCTGTCTGCCCGTTCGAAAAACAGGCGATCGGTCACAGCAAGGGCAGAAAGGGGCGTGGCGTCGGCGTGAGAGGTCATGATTCCCAAAAGCTCCTTCTTGAACCCAGACACATGGCCTCTCCGCCCTTCAAATGCGAGGGGAAACCCGACAGAGGGACAAAAAACATCCCTGATGGCCGGGTTGGTGGTGTCAGGTTGGTAGCATCAGCTCTGGCGGGCCAGACGGCAGAATCCGGCTACGACGATCATCAGGGCGGCCAGCATGAGGAAAGCGCTGGAGAGGCTGGTGGCATGAGCGACGGCACCTACAAGGGCCGGTCCGGCCAGAATCCCGGCATAGCCAAGGGTGGTGATGGCGGCGACGGCGGTCGAGGCTTTCATGACCTGCTGTCGCCCGGCGCAATTATACAGCACAGGCACGATATTGGCGCAGCCAAGCCCGATCAGGAAGAACCCCGCCAGTGAGAGCGGGGCGACAGGGGCCATCACGACCAGCGCAAATCCGCTCCCCGCGCAGAGCCCGCCCAGACCCATGATGAGCGGACGCCCGCATAGTGCAATGACGCGGTCGCCACTCAGTCGCCCAAGGGTCATGGCCGTCGCAAACACGGCGTAGCCCCAGCCCGGTTGTATGCCGAACGAGGGTCGCCCCTGCAGAAACACAGCCCCCCAGTCGAGCACCGCGCCCTCGGCCAGAAAGGCAATGCCCGTCAGGAGTCCCAGCACCCAGACCAGCCCACGGGGCAGCGCGAAACCTTCGCCACCGCCCGGTTCGGGCTGATGCAGCAGCCCGGGCCACACACGAAGGGCCAGAACAAACACAAGGATCTGTCCTGACAGGATGATGGACCAGAGCGGCATACCGGTCAGGGTGAGCACAGGAGAAGCCGCGGCGCCTGCGGCACCCCCTATGCTGAACCAGGCATGAAACCCCGAAAGCAGGGGCGTGTCGCTGCGCTGCTCGACCTCCACAGCCTGGATGTTGATGGCTGTTTCCACCGCACCGAGCCCTGCGCCCAGCAGGAAAATGCCCAGCGCCAGAGCGGGCAGAAAACTCAGCCATGACAGGGGCAGCAGTACCACGCTGGCCAGGCCCAGCCCGCCAAGGGCGACGGGACGGCAGCCCCAGCGACCCACCCATGATCCGGCAAGAGGCATGCCCAGTACGGACCCGCAGCCGAGACAAAGCAGAAGCAGGCCCAGGCTGCCATCGTTGAGCCCGCCATGATGTTTCACGACGGGGACAAGGCATGACCAGAGGGCAAATATGGCCCCCGTCAGAAAGAAGACGGTTCGTGTGCTGTTTTGCAACCTCTTCAGCTCTGGCCTGTTCATCATCAAAACCCGTCCTTCAGTGGCATGCATCGTCCATGTCTCAACAGGGCTCTCCAATGCCATCGGACAGCGCGGGTGCGCATGACAAAACAATGCCATGCCGTCCGGGCGAGATCGTGAAGAGCCTGCTGCCCGGTGAAGCCGGGAGCCTGATACGGAGAAGGCAAACCAGCCCCTGAAGGATCGTGTTCACTGAAGAACCGCGCTCAAGGAGAATTCATGACGCAGTCGGGCCATTCCCTTGCTTTCCCGCCACAACGCCAGACCGGAAACGCTGGGCAATGGACGCGTCAGCGCAAATTATCGGCGTCGAAACTGCTTTGTCTGGGCGTGTCCCTGCTCGTTCTGGGCGGAGGTTGGGCGCAGGCTCAGGATAACGGCGCCGGAGCCAAGGCGTCTGTCTCCAGCGCAACGAATCCCCAGACTCCAGCGCGTGTCGATGCAACAGGCACTGAAAAACAAACCCGAAATCCGGATAATGCGAGCAAGGCAAGTGACTCCCCGGTTGCGTCATCAGCGACGCAGCCCGAGAGCACAGGCTCGCAGGCACCATCACGCCGCGTTACGGTAGCAAGCGAAGCCGCACAGTCGCTGCATGTCGCCTCCGTGCCTCAGGATCTGCGCTCGCCTTCCATCGCGCTGGGTGGGCTTTTTGCCGCCATCGGTGGTGCGCATCTGGCGCCCGACTTCAAGAATGTCGCTGATTCGCGCCCAGACGAGGCCCCAGCCGATCTCCTGAACGACTGGGAAACGCAGCGTCATCACCCGGATTTCAATCTGCGTGATTTCTATCAGCAGCATTTCTCGCCGCCGATCAGGCGTGATGTGTCCTACCGTCGCAAGGCGGATGAGAACATCTATGATTATATTCAGGGCATGTGGGGCGTTCTGACACGTCAGCCTGACAAGCCCATGTCCTACTCCTCGCTTCTACCCCTGCCTCATCCCTATGTGGTGCCCGGAGGGCGTTTTTCGGAGCTGTATTACTGGGACACGTATTTCACCATGATCGGTCTGTACGAGACCGGGCAGTGGGATCTTCTGCGCGGGATGATCGGCGATATGGCATCGCTGATCGATCGCTATGACCATATCCCCAATGGCACACGCACCTATTATCTCAGCCGTTCAGAGCCGCCTTTCTTTTCGCTGATGGTCGATCTTCTGGCGCAGCATGACGGGCAGGGGGCCTATAAACGCTACCTTCCCCAATTGCAGAAAGAGTACGCCTACTGGATGGAAGGGGCGGACACGCTCAAGCCGGGGCAGGCCTATCGCCATGTGGTGCGCCTGAATGACGGAACCCTGCTGCTGCGCCACTGGGATGATCTCGATACGCCCCGTGATGAGAGCTATCCTGAAGACGTTGCAACGGCTGCCCGCGCGCCATCGCGCGCACCTGCGGATGTCTATCGTGATCTGCGGGCCGGGTCGGAAACCGGTTGGGATTTCTCGTCACGCTGGCTGGCCGATGGCCATACACTGGCGACCATTCACACGACCGATCTGGCACCCATTGAGGTGAACGCCCTGATGGTGCATCTGGAGCAGACACTCGAACATGCCTACGCCCTGACAGGGCAACGCAAGCTGGCCCGTCTTTATGGTCAGCGCGCCGATGAGCGCGTGGCCGTCATGCGGCGTGTGTTCTGGGACGATGATCGTCAGGCCTTTTACGACTATGACTGGCGCAAGGGTCGCCTGACCGATGTGCTCTCTGCGGCGACAGCCATGCCCCTTTTCCTGCGTATTGCTTCGCAGGATCAGGCGATGGCGGTTGCGGAAACGATCAGGGACAAGCTTCTGCGGCCCGGTGGCATCATGGCGACCGACCATGAGAGTGGGCAGCAATGGGACGCGCCCAATGGCTGGGCACCTGAGGAGTGGATGGCCATAAAGGGGCTCAACAACTACGGCGATACGGAACTGGCTGAAACCATTGCCCGGCGCTGGATGGCGCGTGTGATCGGCACCTATGAAAAATCAGGTGTGCTGCTCGAGAAATACGACGTCGAATCCCCGACAATCAGTGCCACCGGAGGCAAGGGCGGGGGGGAGTATCCCATGCAGATCGGCTTTGGCTGGACCAATGGCACCCTGCTTGGGCTGATGCGTCGCTATCCTGGTGATACGAGCAAGATACTTCAGCGTAACCCGCTTGCCAGCCAGCCGCCTATTGATGTTCTGCCCCCAAGCGACCCCTATAGCGCGGTTGGTCCCGAGGCCAATGATCCAGTGATGGCCCCGGCGAAACCGGCAGGGGATGTCGAGACCGGTGCTCAGGAGAAAACCGCCCATGCGAGCGCCATAAATGGTGACGCGCAGCAGGACGCATCCAAGGTGGCCTCTACTGAGGGGACCGTAGCCAACCCGGCCAAGAAGCCTGGTGAAGCGTCGGATGATGCTGCGGCCAGGGAAGCGGCCAACGGGGCGGCCAATGGAGCGAGCGGTGCAGAGCCCACCCCCCTCGATCAGCGTGTGCCGACCCGCAAGATGACCGCCTATCAGCCTTCCTGAACAGAACTCTGATCTGGGGTCGGTGTGTAGCAGAGAGCCAGACGCCTGAGCGCTTCGTGAAGCACGGCGTCTGTCTTGCAGAACGCAAAGCGTATCAGGTGGCGCGGTGGGGGCGCACCTTCCGGGTCATAAAAGGCCGAGACCGGGATCGCGGCGACTCCGGCCTCGGTCACGAGATCGCGGCAGAACGTCACGTCATCGCGTCCCCGGGCATGGGCGGTAATGTCGGCGACGACGAAATAACTGCCGTCAGCGGGTAGGGTAGGAAAGCCGAGCGCATGAAGCCCATTGGCAAACAGGTCGCGTCGCACGCGCAGGCTGTCGGATAGTTCGGTGAAGAACGCCTCTCCCAGATCCAGCCCCTTCGCGACAGCGCGCTGAAGGTTCGGTGCGCTGGAAAACGCTACGATCTGATGAGCCTTTGCGATGACGGCGGCGAGATCAGGGCAGGCAGTGATGTAACCAATTTTCCACCCGGTTACCGAGAAGCTCTTTCCGGCACTGCCAATGCGAATGGCGCGTTCGCGCATGCCGGGCCGTGTCATAAGCGGGATATGTTTCACCCCGAATGTCAGATGCTCGTAAACCTCGTCACACAGGGCATAGCAATCATGCTCGAGCACAAGCGAGGCGATAAGATCGAGCTCGTCTGTGGTGAAGACCTTGCCGCTGGGGTTCATGGGCGAGTTGAGCAGAAGGAGCTTCGTTCTGGCCGAAAAGGCCGCCCGCAGATCGGCTTCAGGCAGGTGCCAGTCAGGGGCTTCCACCCGCACACAGCGCGGCACGGCACCAAGCATACGCAGCATGGGCAGATAGGTGTCGTAAAGCGGTTCGATCAGCACGACCTCATCACCAGGCTCGATGAGTGCCATCATGCTGACGGCAAGCGCCTCCGTGGCGCCTGCCGTCACAATCACTTCCTGCGCCGGATCGACCTGCAAGCCATAGTCACGGGCATTGGCTCTTGCCACTGCCTCACGCAGTTCGGGCAGGCCGGTCAGGGGAGCATACTGGTTGCGCTGGTCTTTCAGCGCCTCCGCAGCCGCATCAATCAGCGCAGCGGGGCCTTCCGTATCGGGAAAGCCCTGCCCCAGATTCACCGCCCCATGTGCAGCGGCAAGCTGGGACATGGTGGTGAAAATGGTGGTTGGCAAAGAGCTGAGAAAGGCGTTTGGTTTTTTCATGCCGGGCCTGCGCTGGAAAGGGACAGGGCATGATACCGGCTTAATGCGGGGTGTAAAATCGGCCCGATCCCGCGTGCTGTCGCACCTTCATGGTGTCGATGGGGGCTCGGCGTGGTTCCGGCCGTGTGAAAGGGGCGTGGCCTCGCAGTCCTGTCGGCTGTCAGCCCGGTTGAAACCGGGACTCCACCGGTCAAGGCACATCACAGTCGCGTGCGAGGCAGAAAAAAACAACGATAAGGGAGCGAAACGCTCCGATATGCTATTTTTGTTGGTCAGTCATGCGTCGTTTTGCTTCCGGAAAGGGATATGGGGGGTCGGATGGGGCTCGAAGAGGGTCTTTTTCGTTATGTCAGACGCGTAAAAAACCTTTGGAATACTCGACAGTTCGCGAATCCTGTCCTAATCGTTTTGCAGCCGATCAGTGCGGCCCCTTGAGGCAGAAACAGGTAGTTGACAAATGGCGAAAAAAGCTCCAGCCGCGGCGTCCAAGGCTGCGTCCTCCACGATTGCAGCGCCCAAGCCGGGCAAGCCGGACAGCGCCGCTGTAAAGCGCGTTTTCGAGCTGATGCAGGAACACTCCGTCGAGCTGGTTGACCTGCGCTTCACCGACCCGAAGGGCAAGTGGCACCACACGACCCAGTGGCACACCACCATTGAGGAAGACACCTTCGTTGAAGGCTTCATGTTCGATGGTTCGTCGATTGCTGGCTGGAAGGCCATCAACGAATCCGACATGGTGCTCCTGCCCGACCCGACCACAGCCGTCATGGACCCGTTCTCGGCCAAGCCGCAGCTGATCCTGATCTGCGATATCGTCGAGCCCCGCACCGGCAATTTCTATGCCCGCGACCCGCGCGCGACGGCCAAGGCTGCTGAAGCCTATCTGAAGACCACAGGCCTGGGTGACACCGCCTTCTTCGGTCCTGAAGCCGAGTTCTTCATTTTCGACAACGTCAAGTTCGGCACGGGCCCGAATTACGGCACGTATCAGCTCGACAGCATCGAAGGCCCTGACGCCTCGATGAAGGACTACCCGGAAGGCAATATGGGCCATCGTCCGGTGGTCAAGGGCGGTTACTTCCCGGTTGCTCCGGTCGATAGCGAAGGCGACCTGCGTGCCGAAATGCTCTCCACCATGGGTGAGATGGGCCTGCCGATCGAAAAGCACCACCACGAAGTGGCACAGTCGCAGCACGAGCTGGGCACGAAGTTTGCCACGCTGGTGCAGTCGGCCGACTTCATGCAGATCTACAAATACTGTGTGCACAACGTCGTCCATTCCTATGGCAAGACGGCCACCTTCATGCCGAAGCCCATCGCTGGCGATAACGGCTCGGGCATGCATGTGCATCAGTCGATCTGGCGCGATGGCAAGCCGCTCTTTGCAGGTGACCAGTATGCTGGCCTGTCGGAAGATGCGCTGTTCTACATTGGCGGCATCATCAAGCATGCCAAGGCGCTGAACGCCTTCACCAACCCGTCGACCAACTCCTACAAGCGTCTGATCCCGGGCTTTGAAGCCCCCGTTCTGCTCGCTTACTCGGCTGCCAACCGTTCGGCCTCGTGTCGTATTCCGTACTCGGTAGGTCCGAAGGCAAAGCGCATCGAGGTCCGCTTCCCGGATCCGACCGCCAACCCCTACCTTGCCTTCGCCGCCATGCTGATGGCTGGTCTCGACGGCATCCGTAACAAGATCCATCCGGGCGAAGCCATGGACAAGGATCTGTACGAACTGCCGAAGGAAGAGCTGGCCCAGATCCCGACGGTCTGCGGTTCGCTCCGTGAAGCCCTTCAGGCCCTTGAAGCCGATTTCGCGTTCCTGCTCGAAGGCGATGTCTTCACCAAGGACCAGATCGAGAGCTACATCGAGCTGAAGTGGAAAGAAGTCTACAAGTTCGAGCACACGCCGCACCCGGCCGAGTTCGAAATGTACTACTCGGTCTGACCCGAGGAAAAAGCCCGGCCTTCGCGCCGGGCTTTTTTATGTCTGCGCCATTTCTCTCACCCTGCGTGGGTTGGCATGACCTCGGTTGTCAGGCTGTGGCCGTGCTGGTTGGGAGAGGGAAGTGCCAGGTCTTGGCACGTCTCGGATAGCAGCTTACGCAAGGCGCGGTGGGCAGGATCCACATGGGTGCGCTCTCCCCAGACAAGATATTTGTCAAACCCCGGCAGGACGAGCGGCGCAGGTGGCGCGAAAACCGTCAGATCATGACGTGTCGCCAGAAGGCGTGAGGGCAGCACGGCGACAAGATCTGTGCGGGTCAGAAGATCAGGCACCATGAGGAAGCCCGAGGTCGAAACGGCCACGTGGCGTTTCAGGCTCAAACGGCGCAGCGCAACGTCGGTCATGCCCTCGAAGCCGCCTCCGTCCGGCGATACCACCACATGATCAGCCTTGCAGAACCGGTCGAGTGTCATGCTTCCGGAGAGGGCGGGATGCCCAAGACGGGTCGCACAGAGCCATGTCTCATGAAAAAGCTTTTGTGCATGCAGTGCTGGCGTGCAGGCTTCGCTGGCAAGCAACGCCCAGTCGAGAACCCCACGTTCAAGATGGTCCTGCGCTGTCTCCCCGTTCAGGTCATGCAGGGCAATGCGTATGCCAGGCGCCACGACCCGCAATCTGGCGATAAAGGGGAGGAGAACCGTGTGGATCGCATAATCGGTGGCGGCAACAGACAGGGTAAGAGAGGCGGTTGCCGGATCGAAAATGACAGGCTCTGCCAGACTATCGAGCTGAGTCAGAATCGCACGTAATGGCTGGGCCAAGGCAAGGGCACGGGGGGTGCAGACGAGTGACCGCCCCTGACGCACGAGGAGCGGATCGTCAAAGGTCTCACGCAGCCGGGCAAGCATGTTGCTTATGGCAGGTTGTGTGACGCTCATGAGGGATGCGGTACGGGTGACGCTTTGTGTGGTGACGAGCAGGTCGAGTGCACGCAGCTGTGTGAGATCGAGCCTTCCGAGCCTGTCCATAAGAGCTTTCCCCTCCACGAAGGATGTTCGATTCATCACATAAAGTGATGGATTGGATTATCAACCATGATTTTTCATGATGGGACAAATCTGACAGTTCAGGGAGTAGTGAAGAGGAGATACCCCCATGACCCCCTATCCTGTGATGAACGCCATTCTCTGGCCTGAGGGGTACCTACCCGGCCAGGCGGATAATTTCGTTTCCAATGAGTGCATCGTGGCTGACATGTCGTTGCTTCGCGTGTGGGCACTTCTGACCCATCCGGACGAATGGCCCCGCTACTACGCGAACGCCGCCAACCCGCGTATTCACAAGGGCGATGGCCCGCAATTATCGGCAGGATGTCACTTTGCCTTTGAAACCTTCGGTTTCCCTGTCGAGGCCCACGTCACGGAATATGTGGCACCCGAACACGGCAGACCCGGCAGATTGGCCTGGCATGGCTGGGCGGGAGAGAAGGGCACCGAGACGCGGCTTGACGTGCATCATGCCTGGCTTGTCGAGATGCTGGCTGGCAACCGTCTGCGTGTCCTGACGCAGGAGACCCAAAACGGGGCACCCGCCAAGGCACTGGCCACGATCCGGCCCAACCCGATGCTCAATGGCCATCAGGATTGGCTGGATGGGCTGATAAGAGAAGCGCAGGCCTCATTCTGACATCGGTATCCAAGCCAGGGGGTTAATCGTCAATGGCGCAGTTGAGACAGGCCCGAGAGATGACTGTTATCGGTTTGGCGGCATGGTCGATCTGTCGGCAACTCTGGTGCAGGTTCGGTTCAGGGCGTTGCAGCGGTAAGAGGCATAACGGTTCCATCAAGAGCTGAGAGCGTTGCGGCGCTCGCGTCCGGTTAGTGTGCGGCTGTACCCTCAGCAGTCGGATGCGTTCCATCCGTGCGCGTATGAAACCGGCATGTGGGGATCGGAAAAAGGCTGCTTGGCTAGCATCGGGATACATATCGGGCTCAAGTTTGTCTTGTTCTCAGGCCCGTGCATGCATCGAAAGGAATGACCCTTCACAAGTGAACGTGCCGCCGAGGTGCGAGGGGCCGAGCAGTTCGTCATCATCGTTGCGCGGGAAAGATCTTGACGAATCTGCGATTAACGACGAAAAGCATCCCGTTCATGCGCCATGCCGGGTTAGCACAGTGGTAGTGCAGCGGTTTTGTAAACCGAAGGTCGGGGGTTCAAATCCCTCACCCGGCACCATGATCCTCCGAAATTGACGCCTCGCCCAAATCCGACATGTCTCGGTTCCCCCAGGTATGGGCGAGAGGCGAGCTGTCCGGCTCCCGTTGGATTTTCCATCACCTGCGGCAAAGCCGTGACCAGGATTCGCCAGTGTCAGGTCATGTGAGGTGGAAGCGCATCTATGGAGATCCGGATGGTCTTGATGTACCCCCTCCGGGATGATGCATAATGAGGTCTGCCAGCGCAGTTCCAAGGCGATATTGCAGCGCGGCAGAGTAATGTGCCTGATCATGAGCCAGATCAACGACAGGTATTTCAGGTATCGTCGACATTGAAGGCTTGCAGGAACAGATAAGTGCAGGGGCATTGAACCAGATGTTCTCTGTTCCTGCGCTTTTTGGGATGTAGTTTGCTGGATCAAAGCGCTCGGGAGCGTCCCATTGCCCTTTCGTCCCTAGGGGAAGTGGCGGGATCATGATCGGAACAACGCCCAGAGATCGAGCATACTCGGCCAGGGAAAAAGCCGAGATATGTTGCATCATGACTGTCTGAGCCCCAGGACGCCCGCTTAATTGCCCTGATTTCTCATCATAATCATTGGGACTATCAATCGGGATGGTGAGGTAGTCAGGCCGTATGCCCAGATCGAGCAGGGCATAGGCGCGCGCGAGGAACTCCCCGGTTGTCTGCCCGGCCCAGGAAGCATCGACATATGACGTTGGCTGGCCGGAAGCCGTCAGCATAGCTGCGGCGATGCGGCCAAAACCAGCATAGTCGGACGCTGTTGCATAGCCTTGCGTCAGGCTGTCGCCCACGGCCATGAGCGTCAGGCCCGGGGTATGACTGCTGTAAACGAGGCCAGCAACATAAAAGAGGGCCATGTCTCGGGTTGTATTGCTCAGCCTCATGGCTGTTCTGTCAGAATTGACAAAGTCACCCCGGGCGAAACCCCATTCGGCAGTTTCGCCGTGGGGCACAGGCAGGAACCGGCCCGGAACGACACTCCCGTTGGGCGCAGGCCCGGCGAGGTAAGCAACGCTATAGGCATCGTGGGCCGTGACGACTCTGGTAAATACGAGACTGCCAGCCTTGCTATCCGACCGCGGAAGGGAGCGGAGGCGGATCTCGTCACTGAGTGTATAGGACGGTAGTGACGGGCTGGTGGCTGCCGCCAATACGGGGGTACGAGAGCCTGCAATGGTAACCACCGACCAGGTACCGCCATCAGGGCTTGTCATATCCTTCATGGACTGGCTTGATGCGGCGACAATCCCTTCCAGTCTTTGTGGTGTCAGAGCTGTGTTGACCAGTAGCAGTCGTATGGTTTCGAAACGGGTCGGGACGGAGTAGTCTGCCTGATAAGAGTACTGACCTGGGCCCGAGGCATTGCGCACGTTGCTGCCAATCATCAGGGCACGCTGAAAGAGTCCCGCGTCGTGTCCCTGCGCCTGCACTGCTGACCCTGGCTGGAACGTGGCCAGCATTACAGCGAAAAGGAGCGGGACAGAACTCAGGCGCATGAAAGCGACAGAGCCGATTGGCAATGGTCCCTGCGTGCGACAAGGTCTGCAAGACCGGGGTTGATCGCAAGGGCCTTATCGAAGGCTTTTATGGCTTCGCGATATTGCCCGTCTTCTTGCAAGGTAATGCCAAGATGTCCCCAGAGATGGCATTCCTGAGGGAACAGAATGACCGCGCGTTGCAGATAGGTGATGCCTTGCGACGGGGTGCCCATTTTCCGCGAGGCTTCTGCTATACGATGATAGGCCTCAATATGCTCGGGGTTGATCCGAAGGAGCTCCCTGCAAAGGGCAACCACCTTTCCGTGCTCACCTGCAGCTCTCGCATCGATGGCCAGTTCATACATGTGCGAAGGGAGATAGATGTTCTGCGCCCGAAGGCGGTCAATCAGATTTTGTGCCCAGATTGGATGACCTCTGGTGATGACTGCCGAGAGCAGACCGAGCAGGTAGGGTAATTTGTCTTTTTTCTGCCGCCGCAAGATGAGTTGCACATCACGACGATGGTCACTGACGAGCGCACCGAAAATCGCTGAGATCGTCGCTGATCCAGAGAATGCGAAGATCGCGGGATGACCAATATGATGAACCGGGATCGGCTGGGTATGGGGTTGAACGGCCATTATGGCTCGTGCATGCGAGCTGTCAGGAAGGTCAAGCGGGTCAAAGACGATGTACGCTCTGTTCCTGTCCGTTGAATAGCCCGAGTTTGATCTTATCTCCATCGCGTCATGCAGATGGGGCGCGAAATAACGGGTAAAACGAGGCTCGTATGGGGCTTGGGAAGGGTCGATCGACCATTGAGGTGCCACAGCCAGCGTGATGTTGGCGTCGAGTAGTTCAGCGTAGCGAAGGGCTGCGTAGGCACCCATGCTTGCCGCGTATGAAAAGGTGAAGCGATCGACGAGGAAGGGCATGGCTGCTGCGATGGCACGCCGCATGGAACTCTGCGGGTACCAGTGAGGGCCGGTTGCAACGAAGGCTACACAGTTCAGGTCGAGCCGATCGGCGAGATTTTCGCCCCAGAAATTACGACCATTTGCCTGAAACGTAAGTTCTGAAAAGAATATATAGGTGACGTCACTATGGCCCGGCCTGAAAAAAGCCTGGATGTGTTCGTCAGAATAGATAAGAGGCATTTCAGAGCTGTTCCATGAGACAGATTTATCGCAAAACCGTCATATTTTGCCTGTTTTATATAACAAATATTAAAAATTCGCTGTAATCAACACGATGTTAAATTCTCTACTTTACATGACAGGATTACGCGGGATGCCTTTATGTCTCATGATATTCCAGCAAGTTTGAACATACGTCCATATCAGCGGGTTGAGGGACGAAACACTGCCTGACATTCCTTTGATGTGGTCACATCTCGCTGTCCTCTCGTGGCGCACCGCAATGCCAGCGCTTGTGCCTGGAACCAAGGCGGCGAGAGTTTTGAAAGGAGAGACGTAATTTTTCTCGCGTCTCTCTCGTCAGACGAGCGGACAGAAAGGCGATAGGCTCAGGAAGGGCATTAGATATTTCAAGAATTGGCAGATCGCTGCGTCATGATGATGATGAGTAACTCAGGCCTGGATCGAATCATTGTGCCTGTATCTATCCGAAGCCTCCAACGCGTAGATAGGTAGCGCTTGTCGCGCATCAGTTGAGCGGGACAAGATGCTGCGAGCATATAATCGCCAATCTATATTATAAATATGTTTGAAATATTCATCAACAATTAAATAAAAGTTATGAAGTAAAAATATGATATTATTATAATTCAACCTAAATAAACGTATCAGTCGCAATATGGAAAGTACGATAGTTCTATTACGCAGGATCTTGCTTCGCTGAGTTTGGGATTAATGTGTCGCTCCTCTGATCTTCAGTGCAGCATCGGCAACTCGGCCAGAGCCGGTTTGGCGTAGATATAGCCCTGCTGGAGCGAGATACCCAGATCAGAAAGAATGCTTGCCTCTTCCGGGGTCTCAACGCCTTCACAAATCGGGGTGACGTTGAGTCCTTCGAGCATGGCGATGGTATGGCGCATCATGACCTGCTTGACCGGGGTGGAGTCGATGGCACGTGACAGGCCCATATCGAGCTTCACGTAATCCGGCTGGAAGCGTGAGAGCAGGCTCAATCCGGCATAGCCAGCACCAAAATCGTCAATGGCCGTCTTGAAGCCCATGCGATCGTAGGTCTGGAGAATGTGCAGAAGATGCTCGGTGTCCAACGTTTCGTTTTCGCAGAACTCGAACAGGATCCGGTCGGTTGGGAAATCGACGCGCTCCGCCGCTTCAAGCGTCGCGCCGATACAGGTCGTCGGATCGTAGACGGCATTGGGCAGAAAGTTGATGGAAAGGAGCGCACCCTGCTCGGCAAGTCCGAGTTCTGACGCGAGAGTGATGGCTGTCACCCGGCATGTCTGGTCGAAGGCGTAGCGGTTTTCAGGCGTGACGCGTGAGAGGATTTCCTGCGCACTGGCACCGTTCTTTCCACGCACCAGAGCCTCGTAAGCAAAGATCTGCCGGGTTGAGAGATCGACAATTGGCTGGAAAGCCATGGTGATGGGAACATCAAAGCCCGTACCATCGCTGCAGCCAACGCAAGCCTTGCGTTTTCCACCACCCCAGAATGATGCCATCATCGCGCTACCCTCCCGCATCGACTTCGCGCCATCCCGAACGCAAGTGATGCTCACAAGTTGGTGAATCTGAAACAGGGAGAGCGATTATTTTTGTTACAGCAGACGAGAGGAGGATGGGCTCGTCATTGCAGCTAGTTGGCCAGGCAACATGTAATCACGATAAAAAATATAAGATGGATAATTCCTTTTCCTGGATTTTATAAGATCTAGACGTTCAATAAACGTCCTTGATGATAGAATTTTTATAAATATAGTTTTCGTATGTACGAAAATGCAGTTTGTATGGATGCGGGATTAAAGGTGTTCGACCGGGATCCTCCGGTCGAAACCCGCTTTGACGCCCTTTATATCCCCCGTATCCCGGGGCATTACGATGCCGAATTCGGACTTTATGATCCCTATGGACGTTTGATCCAGACTGCTGGTCCGCGTCGTGGCTGGCCCAACGCCAGTCTGGGCCAAAACCAGAGCTGCTGTGTCAGCCCCTCATCGGCCTTCCCCACAGCACCCGACCCGCTCTATTTCTATGGCGGCAATATCACCAATCATTTCGGTCATTTCCTCACTGAAACCCTGCCGCGGTACTGGGTTGGACGGCAGGGCTACCAGGGGTTGAGGATACTGGTCCATGCCGAGAAATCGCTTGAGGAGCTCTTTTCTCTCACGTGGATAAAGGCGCTTTTCGACCTCCTTGGTCTGTGCCGCGACGATTTTGTGGTGCTCGACCGGCCCACGCGCCTGCGTGCGGTCATCGTTGCCGGTTCGGCTTTTGAGGAAAATCATTTCGCCCATCATGCGCTGGCGCGGTTCTGCAATGACCTTGGGGAACGCTATGGCGAGCAAATGACGGGCTCGGCTCCGCTCTACCTCACACGCTCGGGGTTCCAGAGCCAGATGCGCGTCATCCTGGGTGAAGATGAGGTCGCGACCCGACTTCACCATGCAGGCTTTATGGTGATCTCACCGGAGGCCTTGTCGATCAGGCAGCAGGTCGGGCTGTTCTCTTCCCATCGTCCGACGGCAGGATTTGTCGGGTCGGCTTTTCACAACAGCATTTTCTGCGCTCGACCCATCGGGGTAGCCCTGTGCTGCGATGGGCTGGTGTCTTCCAACTATGTGCTCATGGATCAGGTCAATCGCGCCAGAATTATCTATGCCCAGACCCCCGGCATCAGGACGGAGAAGTTTGTTATCGGAGAGCCGGCAATCTACCGCCTCACCGATCCCCCAAGGGTCGCGCGCCATTTCTGCGACCTGGTGCAGCAAGGTGCCTGGGCTCAGGTAAAAGATGATGATCCCCCGATCAGGATTGACCGAATGCCTGATCGGGCCTTGCGTACGGCCCACGATACCTGTCTCCAGATTGACCGGCAGACAGGGTTGCTGCGGCATGGATCCGGCGGCGGGGCGCGTATCGAGAAGGTGCTTGTCAGTCTGGACGATCACGGCTGGGCCGCCCTGACGACGTCGACGGGGGATTGTCTGTCAGTGGAGCAGAACGTGCAGCAGGGTGCGGTTGTCTTCTTTCGCTACCAGCGCCTTGCACATGACAGGGTCGCCCTGAAAAACCATGCCACCGGGCGCTTCCTGTGCGCCTTGCCCGATGGGCGTGTCTGCTGCGATCGTCTTGTGCCAGACGGATGGGAGCAATTCACGCTGGTTGTGCCCTGATCCCATTCGGGCTGGTACCCGATCACGCGGTCAGTTCAAAAGGTAAAAGGCGCAGGCCGAAACCGTGATGGTGACGGGCAGGGTCAGCAGCCATGCCAGAGCGATTTTCGCGAGCATACGCATATTGATGCCCGATCCGGCGGCAACCATCGTACCTGCTACACCTGAGGTGATGATATGCGTGGTTGAAACCGGCAATCCGGTATAGCCCGCTGAGGCAATGAGGCCAGCGCCGACGAGTTCCGAGGCAGCCCCCTGTGCGGGGGTCAGATGCTGCTTGCCTATGCCCTCTCCCAGCGTCTTGACGATGCGGCGGTACCCCACCATCGTGCCGACACCAAGACACAAGGCGCTGAGTACACGGACCCAGTAAGGCGCATATTCGACGGTCGGGCGAAGCGCCTTGGCAAGCCGGGTGCTCGTCTGTTTCTCCTGCGACGAAGAGGCCGGATTGGCACTGACATCCCGCAGTCCTGAGAGAATTTCATAAACGTCGCCGCGGATCTGGGCCGGTGTTGCGGGTGTGGTGACCATTTTCAGGCGGTCGATGGAGGCCAGTGCGTCCGGCTTGAAGCTGTAGCGGTCATATTGGGCGATCAGGGGCCTCGCCTCCTGCGCCATCTGGGCCAGAGCCGCGCGATCGGTCGGATGATCCGGGTTCATGGCATAAGTGGCGGGCATCAGGCCGATGATTGTCAGCATGATAAGCCCGATGCTCTTTTGCCCATCATTGCTGCCATGCGAGAAGCTGACGGAAGTGCAGGTCAGGATCAACAGCGCCCGGACAATCGGGTTTGGGCTCTCATCGGGTTTTGGGGGGGTGAAAAGAGCTGGCATCCGCACAGCGAAGCGAATGAGCAGATAGAGCAGGCCGGCCAGAAAAAAGCCGAGCAGCGGCGAGATGGCAAGCGCACGCAGGACTTTCCAGATCTGCCCCCAATCCACGCTATGACCCAGATCACGCGCATGCAGAAACGAATCCCCGATAGCGATGCCGATCAGCGCCCCGATCGTGCAATGCGAGGACGAGTTTGGAATCCCGAACCACCAGGTGCAGAGATTCCAGGCCAGTGCTGTACCGAAAAGCGCCACCAGCATCGGCACCGCCGGGTTGCCATTGGGAGGTGTCAGCACATCGGGCGGGAGTAGCTCGACCAGCGCATACGCCACGGCAATGCCGCCCAGCAGCACACCCAGCAGGTTCATGAGCCCTGACCAGATAACAGCCACACGGGGCTTGAGCGAGTTGGTGTAGATCACCGTTGCAACCGCGTTGGCCGTATCATGAAAGCCATTGGCAAATTCGAAGAGACAGACAAGCAGGAAGCAGATCGCGAGCATGATCAGCGATCCCGTGGAGGAAGGAGCAAAGTGAAGCATCGATCAGGAAGCCCTTGCAGCAGGATGCTCCCAATCTCTGTCAGCGTTGACGTTTGTGAAAGACTTTGACGCAGGGTTTCTCTGAAACTTCATGATTGCAGGGGAGAGGGACGCGATCTCGCCAGAGTTCGAGCCTGTTCTCCACCAGGGGGCGCCGCCGCAAAGGGTCTCCTGCTTCTGCCTGCGCCCATTCCGGGTCATGTCTCTCCCACCAGCGGGGGGATATTATGCGAAGGTTTCTCTTGTTCTGTTGGTCGTCTGAACCTGTTTTGCGGCTTTCAAGAGAGTGACACAGCTTTTGGTGACCGATATCCGGGCGCTTTCTCACAAGGTCACCACGAGCTTGCGCGCAGAGACACCGCGGCGCTGTTGTTCCATGGCTTCTGGAACGTGGCCAAGACCATGCCCGACAACATGGGCGGGCGGCATGGCTTTATAAGCATCCTGTGCGAGCGCTTTGGGCAGGTAAGTCTCGTAAATCATCGGCCCGACGTCGTTGTGGATAAGAGAGCCGGCCCAGATCATCCTGGTGGCTGCCCCAAGGCGGTAGGATCGTAGCGTCAGGGCAAGATTGCCCATGATCATTCTGGCGACGGAAGGCACCAGTTTGCGCCACCGTCCCTTTCCGGCTGGAACACTGTCGAACGATGTAGGCGGTGTGGCCTGAGCCACGAAGCGCCGACCTGTGCTTTGGGCAAGGATATCCATACAGGCCTTCGCCGATCCCTGGCCGATTGCGATGGCACCAGCCATCTTTCGCCCACGCAACGCCCCGATAATCGCGCGTTTGACGTCAGGGCTGTTATAATCGAACGCCTCGCTTGCACCGAGCGACCGGACATAGCCGAAATTATGAGGGCTGCATGTGGTAATGACCTCATAACCCGATGCACGGGCAAGCTGTATGGCGTTGCTGCCTACGCTGGTCGAACCACCCCAGACGAGCAGGGTCTCTCCGGTCGGGACCGGGTTGATCTGCGGTGCAGCGAGGTCAAGGAAGTCCTTCTGGTACATGCCACATGCTGCTGTGGACAGCCCCAGAGGAAGGACGGCCGCCTGTTCATAGGAGAGGTGCGCCGGTATGGGCGCGGTCATATGCGCGAGCAGCAGCACTTTTTCCTGAAAAGCCCCTTCGGCAGCCCGGTTGCGGCTTTTTTCAAGCCCTGCGGCATGCCCGACTACGCGATCTCCCGGGGCGAAGCGCGTCACGCCTGCGCCAATAGCGAGAACCTCGCCAGCCACATCGGTACCCGGCACAGCGGGGTAGGTCAGATAGGACGTTATCACGTCGCCCATCGTCTGGATGTAGCGATCGAACGGATTGACGGCGACCGCATGGGCGCGAATGACGATCTCGCCCGGGCCCGGCGCAATAGCGGGCGCAGGACCCACAATCAGCCCACGACGTTTTGCGGGCAGCCACAGGGCAGCATGTTCAACCATGAGGTGCGTCCTTTCTGATAGCGCTGACCATGATCTAGGCGTAATCAACATGGACCCTCCATGCTTGATGGTCGGTATTCTCGTCGCGATCGTCTGAGACTGATGGACCCGCTTTCCGATATCCTCACGCTGATGCGCCCGGGTGGCTATGGCTTTCGTGGTCTGGCAGCCGGGGGCGACTGGGCGCTGTCTTTTCCGGCAGCAGAGGGGCTGCGCTGCTTTGCAATCGAGGCGGGAAGCTGCTGGTTCCGCTTCGCGGGAGATGAAGCGCCTGTGTGTCTGCAAGAAGGTGATCTCGTGCTGATGGCTGCAAGGCGGGAGGTCTTTCTCTTTTCGTCTGCGGCGGTCGATCCTGTCGATGCCATAGCCCTCCTGACAAGCGTGCCGCCGGGCGCGCTGGCGACACTCAACGGGGGCGAGGCCTGTCGGGGTATTGGTGGATTTTTCGGGTTCGAGGGGGTGGCGCTCGATAGCCTGCTCGACGCCGTTCCACCGCTTTTGCATATCCATGCTGATGCCACCAAGGCTGTGCTTCGCGATGGTATACGGCGCCTTATGCGGGAGCTTGGGACACCGCGCCCGGGTGGTGCGCTTCTTGCCAGTCATCTGGCTCAGGCGCTTCTGGTGGAAGCCTTGCGCGCCCATCTCAAAGAAGGCATGGCGCGACAGGGGTGGCTCGCAGCATTGGCTGTTCCGGCCATGAACCTAGCGCTTGGCGCCATGCATGCAGATGTCGCCCGGCGTTGGACGCTGCGCGAACTTGCCGGTGTGGCGGGCATGTCTCGAGCAAGCTTTGCCGCGTATTTCCGGCGCGTCACGGGTGAAACGCCCATCGCTTATCTGACCCGCTGGCGCATGATGCTCGCAGCGGATCGAATAAGGCATTCGCCCCTCACACTGGGCGAGGTGGCTCTTTCGGTTGGCTATGAATCTGAGAGCGCATTTGGCGCGGCGTTCAAGCGGGCAATGGGCCAATCACCCCGCGCCTATGGCCGGGATTCGGAATCAGGACGCCCGAGAGAGAGCCGATAATTTTTTTTCTAAAGGTGAGAAAGGCGCATCCGGCTCTGCATGGGAACGCGGCAGGTCCACGTTAAACCGATCAGGAGCGGGTCGCATGGCCTAGGGAAAGACACTGCCTCGGGCCTTAAGCGCACAGCCTAGCCCATGAATTGCCGGGGGGTATGGCGCCCCCCGGTAGAAAAATCAGCGTCCGAGTTTACGCAGCTTCTCGCCGCTCATCAGGCGCTTTTCAATCACTTCAAGCGACATACCCTTGGTTTCCGGCACGAAAAGGAAGGTGAGCAGGATGAACGAGGCATTCAGTCCGGCGAACAGCCAGAACGTGCCGGAGGTTCCGAACGTGTTCATGAGCGTCAGGAAGCTGGCGCCCACAACCATATTGGTGATCCAGTTGGTGAGCGTCGAGAGCGAGATACCCAGATTACGCCCCTGCATCGGCTGGATTTCGGAGCAGAGCACCCACATGAGAGGACCTGCTGACATGGCAAAACCCGTGCAGAACAGCAGCAGCAGGAAAATGGCGATGAATTTCGATGTCTCACCGGACATGTCCGTGTTGAGCAGCACGGCAAGCGCAGCCATACCCAGCGCCATGACGGAAAAGCCGATATAAAGAATGGGCTTGCGGCCCCATTTATCGACAAGACCAACCGCGATGAACGTCGCGAGCATGTTCACCAGACCGATAATGGCCGTGCACCACATCTGCGATGTGGCATCGAATCCGGCGCTCGAGAGGATTTTGGGCGCGTAATACATGATGATATTGATGCCGGCGAGCTGCTGCATGGCTTGCAGCATGATGCCGAGCGCGATCGAGCGACGGAAATTCGAGTTCGTCTTGAGCAGTTCAAAGCCGTGCTGCTTGATTTCAAGCTGCTCGCGAATGGCCTTGATTTCCTTCGCGGCCTCAAGCGGGTCTTCACGCAGGGAGAGCAGCACTTCCCGCGCTTCCTTGTGACGTCCCTGCATGATCAGCCAGCGCGGGCTGTAGGGCAGGAAAAGCACGCCGATCAGGAAGAGGCCAGCCGGGATGGCAGCCACACCGAACATCCAGCGCCAGTTGCCGCTATAGGAGAAATAGGTGTTGGACAGGAAGGCGAGGAAAATACCGACTGTCACCATCAGCTGGTAGGTCGATACCATTGCGCCGCGTGTTGCCTCACTGGCGATTTCCGACAGGTAGAGGGGGGCGGTGAAGGCTGAGATACCAACGGCCAGCCCCATGACCACGCGAAAAATGATCATGGAGGGAATGGACCAGCTCAGCGCACAACCGATGGAGCCGATGACAAAAATCGACGCACCCGCGATGAGCGAGCGCTTGCGGCCGAGCGCATGAGACATCCAGCCCGCGGCAAGCGCGCCTACGGCAGCACCCGCCATCATGGAACTCACCACCCATTCCTGGGCAAAGGTTGAGGCATTGAACTGCTTGGCGAAGAAATCGAGCGCACCGGCAACCACGCCGATATCAAGACCTGACATCAAACCCGCAAGCGCGGCCAATACCCCGATTACGATGATCTTGAACTTGGTTGCATCGAAAACCGACGCCAGCACGCCATCTGAGTTTCCGGCATCTGTATCTATCGCCATCTTTAGGTCTTATCCTTTACCGGCGGCACGCAGTGTGCCGACTTCTCGTCCATTCCAGTTTCTCATGACCTGATGCGACAATCCGGCGAGCACCTCGCGGTCCTGGTCAGACCAGTGCGCGTCTTCCAGGTCGAGCAGAAGGGCGGCAAGCGCCACTTCGGCTGCCCGGTTTGCCCCGTCATCGGTCTTGATCGCAATTCCCAGCCCCAGCTCGGGCAGAGACGCGACCATGACCCCTTCTGCACCCATCTTGCAGAAGATTCGGTTACCGAAATGCGTCATCAATGTCGTATCGAAACGTCCGCTCCCTGCCACCATGAAGGGATTGGACGCGACTGCTGAACGCAGGCGTGACGCTGCCGACGCATCGCTTTGTGAAAAATTTTTGCCTGTGCCAAATCGGGCAAAACCCGTGGCCAGAGCCGCCAGAGGAACGGCGTAGGTTGGCATGGAACACCCATCCAGCCCGCGGTTTTCGTCATTATGCGGGGTCGAGGTCGCCATGACGAGCGCCTCGGTTACCTGACGCTGCGCCTCGTGGGACGGATCGATATACCCCTTCGGATCGAGAGACTGGTCAATGGCGAGGCAGATCAGCCCGGCATGTTTGCCAGAGCAGTTGTTGTGCAGCGCGTTTGGCACGCCGCCCGAGGCCGCAAGTGCCTGGGCTGCCTTGTCATAGGTGGGCCAGTGCGCCCCACATTCCAGACAGGTCAGACCCTGACCCGCCTTGTCGAGCATGGCAGCCGCCGTCTCGGCATGGCGGGGCTCGCCATTATGCGAGGCACAGGCCAGAGCAAGCTCGGCGTCAGTCAGGCCAAGACGATCGGCCGCGCCTGTGGCGACAAGCGGCAGGGCCAGCAGGGCTTTGACCGTCGAGCGTGGAAAGACGGGTTTGTCGATGGCACCCAGACCATGAACGACGCGACCGGCATCATCCATGACAGCAATGCGCCCGAGGTGGCGTGATTCAACGCGGCCGCCGCGTGTGACTTCGGCGATAGCGATATCGTCCATGACGGTTTCCTTGAAAGCTGGAAGGGCCCGGACTCAGCCGAGCGGTATCTGTCTCGACAGCAGATAGCAGGATGCGCCCAGACGTGCACTCATGTCGGGGTCATTTTCGAGCCACGGTGCGACATGGGCCTGGCGCACACGCAGAAGAACGGGCTGCGCTCCGTCTTCTGTTTGCGCATGGTCGATCAGCAGCGCCAGCACGGCGGGGCGGGTGCATAGCAGGAGGGGGAAGCGTGCATCGAGGGGCAGCCCGTCCTGAAGTAATGCCTCGCTCGCTTCAGCGCTTGTCAGGCAGTAAAGCCAGCCATCGTCTTTTTCACGGTCGGAAAAGGCCCTTGTCGTGACCAGCAGGAGGGGAGCCTCCTCGGGGTCGAGACGGGTGCGTCTGACGGGCGGTACATAATCGAAAAGGTCGGGCTGGGTGCTGTCAGGGGACACCAGGCCGGGTAGCGTCCTGCGTGTGTGGCGAGCGGCAGGGCGCGAGCGGCTTTCGCCATCGGTAAAGGGGAGCTTTCCCGAGGAGGCCATCAGAAGCGGCTTTGACCGATCAGCCTTTCTGGCACGTTGCGCATAGCCCTTCGATCTCGACAGTGGACTGGTGCGGCCTGAATCCGATCCTTGCGGCAGCCCGTGAAATGGCGTGGGAGATCTCGCTATCCTCCACCTCGCTCACCATGCCGCAGCCACTGCAGATCAGAAACTGGGCGCGATGGCCGCACCCATGACCATGATGACATTCCAGACGATGCGCACAGCCAATGAAGGCGCTCATACGCTCGATACGATGGATCAGCCCTTGCGCGAGCAGGAAGTCGAGTGCCCGATAGACAGTGGGTGGGGCGGCATTGCGCTGATACTGCCTGAGATGGTCGAGAATCTCATAGGCCCCTACGGGCTTGCTGCTTTCCAGAATAAGGCCGAGCACCAGTCGTCTGATTTCTGTCAGGCGGCTGGCACGCGTCGCGCAGAAAGACGCTGCACGGTCCAGCAGGGCCTGTGTGTCTGCCGAAAACGCGGGCTGATCTGTCGTTGCCGTAAGGGTGAGCATCTGGAAATTCCTTTTCCGGCTTGTCCTGACCAGAGTTCCGCCTCTATATCGCGTATCCCAGTCGTTATAATATAACTAAAGGCGACTTTTTTGCGCCAGCTTCTGCTCATCATGCTCTGTGCCCTCGCCCTGCACGGCCTTGCCGGAACCAGCCGGGCGCAGTCTGCTGCCGGTACACCGGTCGCAACGCAGCCGCCCAAGGCCCGGATTTTCTGTGCCGAAGCGCTCTGGTGCGATCTCGCCACAGGGCTGGGGGGGGATTCTGTCAGCCCTGCCAGTGTCCTGACCTCACCGCGCATCGACCCGCATGATTTTCAGGTCACGCCTGATATGGCGCTTACTCTGGCGCAATCCAGTCTCGTAGTGATGACGGGTGGCCATTATGATGACTGGATGACCCCGCTGCTGGATGCCCAGCCCAATGCGGCGCGTCGTGTCATATCGGCATTCGATCTTGCCGGGCTGAAGCCGGGTGACAACCCGCATCTCTTCGATGACCCCGAGGCTGTCGGCCGGGTGGTGGATGCCCTTGCCCGTGACCTTGCGGCGCTGCTTCCCCACAAGGCAGACGATATTGCCGCCGCACAGGCGCGGTTTCACCAGATGCTCGATGGCTTCAATGCCCGGCTGAAAATCCTGCGTCCCCGCACGCAGGGCATGAAGATTGCTGTTACAGAGCCCGTTGGGGGACCCCTTTTTGCGGCGCTTGGTCTGGAGATTATCGATCCGGACTTTGCGCTGGCGGTCATGAATCATGTTGATCCTGCGCCGCGCGATGTGGCGCGGCTGGAAGAGGCCATTCAGCAGAAGGCCGTCAAGGCGCTTGTCATCAACCCGGCGGTCGAGACGCCATCCATCTCGCGCCTGATCGCGCTGGCCCATCGCTCCGGTATTGCTGTCGTGGCCTTTGACGAGTTTCCAGCCCCCCCTCTGCTGTGGCAGGACTGGATGACCGTGCGGCTCAACCGGCTTGCAGCCGCGCTGGACATTCGTAACTGATTGGCCATGACTGATCTGCCCGCTGCCCTGACCCTGCATGATGTGACCCTGGCCCATGGCAGCCGGGTCCTGTTTGCACAGGCCAATCTTACCTTGCAGGCCGGAAGCTTCATCGTGCTGGACGGGGCGAACGGTCATGGCAAGACGACGTTGCTGCGAGCAATGCTGGGTCTGCACCGCCCTCAGCAGGGGCGAATTGAGGTGCTGGGCCGCAATCCTGCTGCCATAAGAGGGCAGATCGGTTACATGCCTCAGGATCGTCGTCTGCCTGCGCCACAGATGACCGGCCATGCGCTCTTGGCGGCCTCATGGCGGGGGGCCTCTTTCGGCCTGCCGGGCTGGGGCGGGAAACTGAATGCCCGTATCGGGGCTGCTTTGACTCTCACAGGAGCCGAGGCCCTGGCCCGGCAACCGCTCAGCCAGCTTTCAGGTGGGGAGCGGCAACGGCTTTTCCTTGCCGAGGCCCTGCTGGATAGCCCGTCCTTTCTTGTTCTGGACGAGCCATTGAGCGGTATGGATACGCAATGGCAGACGCGGATTTTATCCATGCTGCACAAACGATGCTGCGACACCGGCATGTCGGTTCTCATGTCTTGCCACGGGCTCGACGCCGTCCGGCCCTTTGCCGATCATCTGCTCCGGATCAGTGATCAGAAACTGGAGCTTCATGATGCTGCATTATGAGTTCATGCAGAATGCCTTCATGGCGTCGGGCGTCGTGGCGCTTCTGTGCGGGCTGGTGGGGTGGTTTCTGGTATTGCGCGGCCAGAGTTTTGCGGGGCATGCGCTCTCGCATATCGGCTTTGCAGGGGCCACCGGTGCCGTACTTATCGGCATGACGCCTTTGACAGGCATGGTGCTCTCTGCTCTGGCGGCAGGGCTGGTGCTCGGCTGGGAGCCGCAGGGCGATCTGCGGGCCAATGCGGCGAGCGCCAGTCAGCGAGATAGTGTGATCGGCCTTGTGCTGGCTGCCAGCCTCGGGCTTGGCCTGCTGTTCCTGCAGATGGCCCATACACCTGCCAGTAGCACCACGGCCCTGCTTTTTGGCAATGTGCTTGGTGTGGACCGGGCGACCTTGCGTATGTTGCTGTTGCTTGGTGGTGTGTCTCTGGCCGGGCTTTGCGTGCTGGGTCGGCCCTTGCTGTTTGCCAGCCTCGACCCTGACCTTGCAGCAGCCAAAGGCGTGCGGCTGCGCGTTGTGGCCTGCGGCTTCATGATGCTTGTTGCGCTGGCTACTGCCATAGGCTCGCGCACGATCGGAATTCTGCTGGTGTTCAGCCTGCTGGTCGGGCCGGCCTCATGCACCCTGCGCCTTGGTCTCTCACCCTGGGTGGGCCTGCTGGTTTCGGCGTCTCTGGCGCTGGTCCTGTCCTGGGGTGGACTTGTTGTTGCGTGGTATACCGGGGTACCGGTCTCGTTTTGTATCAGCGCGGGGGCGGCGCTTTGCTATCTGCTGGCACGGGGTATCGCGAGCGCCGGGCTTCTGTCAGCTTCGCGTCCATGATGCGGGCTGTATGTCACCGGTGATGTTGATACGTGACTATGCGGCCAAACACTCTGCCGTGAACCCGTTTTTGTGTCTGGTGCTGCAATGGACCTGACCATTACCCAGCCAGAGGAGAGTTGATACCGACGCTCAGTCCAGATGCCAGTCGAGTACCATGATTCCCACGACGAATACCGCAAGCACAACATGCATGATGATCAGTTCACGCACATTGATTGTCGGTACATCAGGTTTGGGCTTGTGTGGCTTCGCCATGAATGGCTCCTTCTTGTTTTTTGCATACTGATCCTAAACCAGTTTGCTGGTCTCTTGTTATATCGTCATGAAAAATAATTCAGAGACAACTGACGCCGGGCTGAGCCATCATGACGATCATCCGATCGAGGTCTCTCCCTATGCAAAATATATCCTGATTCTGGCGGCTGTGGTCGCTGCAATCTGTGGCGGTCTGTATGGCTACGATACCGGAATCATCTCCGGTGCGCTGCTGCTGATCTCCGATGATTTTCATCTCAGCAGCACCATGCAGGAGATGGTGGCTTCGGCCATTCTGGCAGGCGCCATTCTTGGCGCGCTCGCAGCCGGGTCCTTCTCCGAGAAATACGGACGACGCGCCTGCGTGACGCTGGTCAGCGGCGTGTTTGTGCTTGGGGCGCTGGCCTGCGCCTTCTCGCCCGATGTCTGGCTGCTGATCATCTCACGCGTGTTCCTCGGCTTCGCCGTGGGCGGTTCCACGCAGGTCGTGCCGATGTATATTTCGGAGCTCGCACCGGCGGAGAAACGCGGCACACTGGTCACGATGTTCAATGTGGCCATCGGGCTTGGTATCCTTCTGGCCAACATCATTGGCTATACCGAGCGCGAGGCCTGGGGCTGGCGCCCGATGGTGGGCCTTGCCGCCGTGCCTGCTGCCATTGTCTTTGTCTCCATGTTTTTCATGCCCAAGAGCCCACGCTGGACTGCTGAAAATGAAGGCATGAAGCGCGCTATCATCGAGCTCGGGCGCATCCGTACATCGAAAAAGGTGATCCGCAAGGAAGTGCGCGAGATGCGCGAGAACGCGGAATCCGCCGATCCGCGCAATCGTGGCTGGAAGGGACTGTTCCGGCCCTGGGTGCGTCCGGCCCTTGTTGCCGCTCTGGGCGTGGCCTTCTTCACCCAGTGCGGCGGTCTGGAAATGATGATCTATTACGCGCCTACCTTTCTGCGCGATGCGGGATTCGGCGCTTCATCGGCGCTCATGGCCTCGCTGGGTGTGGCCATCACCTATTGCATCATGACCTTCATCGGCTGTCTGATTGTCGACCGGGTCGGTCGCCGTCGCCTCATGCTGATCATGGGGCCGGGTTCCATTGTCAGTCTGATTGGTCTGGGGATTGTCTTTGCCATGCACCCTGCTGCAGGCAGCGCGGGCTCCTATCTGGTGATCGTGTTCCTGCTGCTGTTCATGGCGTTCAATTCGGGCGGCATCCAGGTCTGTGGCTGGCTGCTTGGCGCCGAGATGTTCCCGCTTTCCATGCGTGGCCAGGCCACCAGCCTCCACGCTGCAACGCTCTGGGGCTCTGACCTGCTGGTGACGGGCACGGCGCTGACGCTGGTGCAGCTCATCACACTGGGAGGCACCATGTGGTTCTATGCGGCGGTCAATCTGGCCTCTGTGGCGTTCATCTTCTTCTTCGTGCCAGAAACAGCCGGCGCCACGCTTGAAGATATCGAGCTTGCCCTGCACGAAAAGCGCTTTCGCCCCAGTAGGGGGCAGACACGCATCGTTTCTGAGGACGTTCAGGAAGAGGCCGCCGCCTGAGCCATACAGATCCAAGGGGGCAGTTCGCGTGACGATGGGGGTGGCCTTTGAGGGAGGGGCCACCCCTTTTTCGTGAAACTGGCATTGCGCCGCAGAAATCGCTAAAAGCGGGCTCTGAATGACGATTGCCCATTCGACCGCAACGCCTGCACGCCAGGGAAATCCATGCGGATCGGGCGAGAAGTAGGATCAAGATGAGCTGGCTGACCGAATACGTTCGACCGAAAATCCGTGGCCTTCTGCAGCGCGAAGTGCCGGAGAATTTGTGGACCAGCTGTGAGTCCTGCTCGCAGATGATCCTGATCAAGGATCTCGAGAAGGCCCAGCGCGTCTGCCCCCATTGCGGCCATCATGGCAAGGCGCTGGCCAATGAGCGCCTTCAGTGGACCTTCGATGACGGCAAATATACCAAGATCGAGCTGCCCAAGGTTCCCAGCGATCCGCTCGGCTTTCGTGACCAGAAGAAATATGCCGACCGCCTGAAGGACGCCAAGACCAAGACCCACCTTGATGAGTCTCTGGCTGTGGCCCACGGCAAGATCGGTGGTCATGATGCCGTGGTGGCCGTCATGGCCTATGAATTCATGGCAGGCACCATGGGCACGGCTCTTGGCGAAGCCTTCATTGCAGCCTGCCGTCTGGCCGTGCTGCAGAAGGCAGCGCTGGTGATCTATACCGCCTCGGGTGGTGCCCGCATGCAGGAGGGCGTTCTTTCGCTCATGCAGATGCCGCGCACGACCATTGGCGTCCAGATGCTCAAGGATGCCGGTCTGCCCTATATCGTTGTGCTGACCAACCCGACCACGGGCGGTGTCTCGGCTTCCTTCGCCATGCTGGGCGATGTGCAGATTGCCGAACCCGAGGCGCTGATTGCCTTTACCGGCCCGCGCGTCATTCAGGATACGGTGCGTGAGAAGCTGCCCGAGGGCTTCCAGCGTTCCGAGTATCTGCGTGACCACGGCATGGTGGACATGGTTGTGGCGCGCCCCGAGCTTCAGACCATGCTCGGCCGTCTGATTGGCATGATGATGAACAAGCCTGCTGCTGCCCCTGAAGCAGCCTGACCGGCTCTGCTCCCTGCTGGCCCCGTCCTGCGCAACCGGGCGGGGTTTTTTCTTTCGCTCCCACACGGATTGACCCATGACGACCCAAGCCGCCCCGGCCAGACTCAGCGATGAATATGAGGGCCGGACCGGTGTCGTGCTGGCCCGTGTGCAGGCGCTTTATCCCAAGCTGATCGATCTCTCCCTTACGCGGCTGCACGCCCTGCTCGACAAGCTGGGCAACCCTGAACGCGCGCTGCCGCCCGTCATTCACGTGGCCGGGACGAATGGCAAGGGCAGTACCTGCGCCACCCTGCGCGCCATAGCCGAAGAGGCCGGGCTGCGCGTTCATGTCATGACCAGTCCGCATCTGGTGGACGTGACGGAGCGGTTTCGCGTCGCGGGCACACTGGTGACCGAAGAGGCACTGGTTGCGACACTGGAGGAAATCGAGCGCATCAATAATGGTGCGCCTATTACCGTGTTCGAGGTTCTGACGGCGGCGGGTCTGTTGCTGTTCGCACGAACACCTGCGGATCTGACGATTCTCGAAGTCGGTCTGGGTGGTCGTCTGGATGCGACCAATGTTGTTGCGCGCCCGATCGTGTGTGTGATCACGCCGGTCGATCTCGACCATCAGGCCTTTCTGGGTGAAACACTCGGTCTGATCGCTGCCGAAAAGGCTGGTATCATCAAGCCGGGTGTGCCGGTTGTATGCGCTCTCCAGCATGATGAGGCACGACATGTGATCGAGGCCCAGGCCGCGTCCTGCAAGGCCCCTTTGTGGGAGGTCGGACGGGATGTAACCTGCAATCGTAATCCTGATGGCACCCTGACCTATCAGGATCCGCTTGGGGGCCTGTCACTCCCGGCACCGGGGCTGAAGGGCGTGCATCAGGTTGCGAACGCCACTCTGGCCGTGGCCGCCCTGCGGGCCAGCGGTTTCCCCCTGCCTGACCAGGCCTGGACTGGAATCGCCCAGACGCAATGGCCCGCCCGATTGCAGCGTCTGGAAGGCAGGCTTGCCGCCCTTTTGCCCGCAGGGTGGGAGTTGTGGCTCGATGGGGGGCATAACCCCAATGCTGGCGAGGCGCTCTCGGCCACGTTGGCCGATTGGTCCGACCGTCCGTTGCATGTCATTGTTGGCATGAAGCAGAGCAAGGATGCTGCGGGTTTTCTCCGCCCCGTACAGCGTCATGCGACGACACTTCATGCTGTGGCAGAAGAGGGTCAGCACCTTGCTTTGCCCGTAGAAGCCATCATCGAGGCCTCAGGTGGTCACGCTGTTGCCGGGCCGACGATCGCAGCGGTCCTCCCCCGCTTCGAGGGGCCACCAGCGCGGGTGCTGATCTGCGGCAGTCTCTATCTGGCAGGTGTGGTTCTGAAGCAGGATGGCACATTGCCTCGCTGAGATGTGTTCAGCGCCTGATCGCAGGGAAATGAGATTATGGTGCTGTCAGATGAACCGTCACGCCCTGATCTATCAAAGCAAAAGTCTCTCACGGTGTATCAGACTCAATTGTTGTCGTATCTATTCGTCTAATGAAAACGAAAAAGAACAGGATGACGAATAATGAGTGTCCGCAGGTGCTCGTATATTTTATGGCAATGATCAGGTAGAGCCATATCCATCCTGCCTCAGACGCGGCGAATGCAAGCGAGGCGCGCAAGGGCGGAATGGAGGAGTGAGAGATGCGTTACCTCGTAACCGGCGGGGCTGGGTTTGTAGGCAGCCATGCCGTGCTGGGCTTGCTGGATGCCGGGCACGAGGTCGTTGTTGTCGATAATCTCAGCACAGGCCATCTGGCGGCCGTGCCATCGGGTGTGACGCTTCATCAGATCGATATGATGGATGCGCAGGCTCTGGACGCGGTGGTCGGCAGTCAGGATTTCGATGCGGCCCTGCATTTTGCGGCAATCTCACTCGTCGGTGAGAGCATGGCCGATCCTCTGCGCTACTTCGAACAGAACTATATCTCGTCCCTCAACCTCATTCGCGCGCTGGTCAGGCATGATGTGCGCAAGCTTGTATTCTCCTCGACGGCTGCGCTTTTTGGTGGTCCCGAGCGTGATGCCCCGATCCCGGAAAATGCACTGGTCGATCCCGGCTCCCCCTATGGGGAGAGTAAATACATGATCGAGCGGGTGCTGCACTGGGCCGATCGCATCCACGGTTTGCGTAGTGCCTGCCTGCGCTATTTCAATGCAGCTGGCGCCGATGTTCTGGGCCGCGCCGGGGAAGACCATCGGCCCGAGACGCATCTTGTGCCAATTGCCATCGACGCTGCCCTAGGGCGTCGCCCGCACCTGAGCGTTTTCGGTACCGATTATCCAACCCGTGATGGCACATGCGTGCGCGATTACCTGCATGTTGGCGATCTCTCGACCGCGTATCAATGCGCTCTCGCCAGCATCGATGATCGCAGCGTGCTCTACAACATTGGAAGCGGACGCGGATTCTCCAATATCGAAGTCATCCGTGCCGTCGAACGCGTCAGTGGTCGCAAGCTACCATGGGATGCCGCACCGCGACGCGGGGGTGATCCGGCGACATTGATCGCCGATTCAGGCAGTTTCCGCAAAGATACAGGATGGACACCGCGCCTGTCGGATCTCGACACGATAGTCGAGACCGCCTTTCGCTGGCGCGAGGCGCATCCCCATGGCTATGGCGGGGCGTGACAAGCCCCGGATGCGCCTTCGTCAGAACGCCCGGGCGACGCTGATAGCGGGCCGGGGTATGTAACGGCCTTTGCCGCGTACGGCGCGAAGGGTTCCATCATCCCAGACGACCTCGCCCTGGCTGATGGTTTTTCTCGCAATGCCGGTCAGGGTCATGCCTTCATAGAGCGTGTAATCGACGTTCTGATGCAGGGTGGCGGCAGAGAGGGTGCGCGAGGCAGTTGGGTCCCACAACACCAGATCGGCATCTGCCCCCGGTGCAATACAGCCCTTTTTGGGGAAGATATTGAAGATACGGGCCGTGTTGGTCGACGTGATGGCCACGAACTGCTCCGGTGTCAGGCGACCACTGACAACCCCGTGATGCCAGAGCACGCTCATGCGTTCCTCGATCCCCGGCACGCCATTGGGGATTTTCGTGAAATCATCGCGGCCGCGTTCCTTCTGGTCGCGACAGAAGCAACAATGATCCGTGGCGGTTGTCTGTAGCTGCCCCGAAACCAGCCCGCCCCACAGGGCGCGCTGATGGGATCTGGCGCGAAAGGGCGGGCTCATGACATGGCGGGCAGCGGAGAGCCAGTCCCCGTCGTGATAGACGCTCTCATCGAAAACGAGATGCTGCGGAAGTACCTCGCCATAAACCTTCATACCCTTGAGACGGGCTGCAGCGATGGCTTCCGTGGCCTCGCGGGTCGAGACATGCACGATATAAAGCGGTGTGTTCTGAAGTGTCGCCAGGGTAATGGCGCGTTGGGCTGCCTCGCCTTCGACCTCGGCGGGGCGTGACAGCGGATGGGCGTGGGGGCCGATCTCACCCGCGGCGAGAAGCTGCGCCTGAAGGAAAGACACGGCGTCACCGTTTTCGGCGTGGACGGTGCAAAGGGCACCCAGCGCGCCCGCACGGCTCATGGAGCGCAGAAACACGGTATCGTCGATCATCAGGGCGTTTTTATAAGCCATGAAGTGCTTGAAGGAGTTGACGCCGCCTTCCTGCACCAGTCGACCCATATCCTCGTGTACCTGCTCATCCCAATGCGTGACCGCGACATGGAATCCGTAATCGGCAGCGGCTTTCTCGGCCTTGCATCGCCAGTCCTGCCACGCCTCGAACAGCCGCTGCCCGGCTGCGGGTATGACAAAATCAATGATGCTGGTCGTACCACCCGCCAGCCCTGCCGCCGTGCCGGTGTAGAAATCGTCGCTCGCGGTCGTCCCCATGAACGGCATTTCCATATGGGTATGGGGGTCGATTCCACCCGGCATGACCAGCAGACCAGTGGCATCGACCAGCGTACAGCCGGTTGGCTGTTCCAGATCGGGACCTGTGGCGGCAATCCGGCCTTCATCGTCACACAGGACATCACCGCGCATACTGCGCTCGGCTGTGACGATCGTTCCACCCTTGATGAGCAGCATGACACTGTTCTCCTGTGAAAAAGCCCGGATAAAGGAACCAGCCATAATATCGTTGTAATACCGAAATCATAAGACTAGCCTGACCAGATGGTCAATCTATTGCTGGCACGCCGGGCGTCCGGCTGAATCATGCAGGATGGCCATGCCGTGAGGGTCGTGACAAGCTCGGCAGGGCGGGGCAGTCATGACAGGGTGATCATGACGGGACGACCGGAAAGGATGGCGATGACGCAGGCACACGTGAACATGCTCTCTGGGCCGTTATCGAATGAGGATCTCGCTCCTGTGTCGGAGCGGCACTGGGCCTGGAAGGACTATCTGTTCCTGTGGATGTCCAATGTTCACAGCGTTGCGGGTTACATGACCATTGGCAGCTTTTTCACCATGGGGCTGCCGGTCAGTGCTGTGCTGTCCGGGCTTCTGACGGCGGTGATCATCGTGCATGTGCTGTGCAATCTGGTGGCGGTCCCCAGCCTACGCGCTGGCGTGCCGTTCCCAGTGGTCATACGGGGGGCCTTCGGCGTGTATGGCGCGGTCGTTCCCGCGTTGGTACGTGGCGTCATTGCGGTGGGCTGGTACGGCATACAAACCTGGCTGGCCTCGAATGCGATCGTTCTGTTCATCCTGCACATGGACCCCGGTGTGATGGGCTATGCGGATTCGCATCTGCACGGTGCTCTTGGGCTGTCCCTGCTGGGCTGGGGTGCCTTCCTTTTTGTCTGGTTGTTGCAGATTGCCGTGTTCTGGCGAGGGATGGAGTCCATCAGGCACTTCATCGACTGGGCAGGGCCTGCCATTTATATTGTCATTCTCGGGCTCGATATCGCGCTTTTATGGCGCACGCACGGTGCCTTCCATCTCTCCGTTCTACCCCAGTCGATCGTCAGCTGGCCGGTCGCCCTTGCCGGGGTTTTCAGCGTGGCCTCCCTGACATTGGCCTATTTCTCGCCGATCATTCTCAATTTTGGTGATTTTGCCCGTTACGGCACGAGCATGTCTGATGTGCGTCGGGGCAATTTCTGGGGATTACCCGTCAATTTCATGGCGTTTGTCATGCTGGTTCTGACCACACTCGTTCTGGCGCGTTCTGCACTGGGGCGGCTGATCCTCGATCCGGCCGGAACCATCATGATGTTCGACAGTCCGACCATCATGCTTGTCGGGACGATCACCCTTGTCTCCGCCACGATCGGGATCAATATCTCGGCCAATTTCGTCTCGGCTGCGTTCGATTTTTCCAATATTGCCCCTGCCAGCATCTCATGGCGCAAAGGGGGGCTGATTGCCTCAATCGGGGCGATCCTGCTGACACCGTGGAATCTCTACGCTCATCCCGAGCTTATTCATCTGACACTCGATATTCTCGGACTGTTCATTGCACCGGTTACGGGCATCCTGCTGGTCGATTATTATCACGTGCAAAAAGCCAGTCTCGATTTGCCTGGTCTTTATTCCACAGCGCCTGATGGCCCGTACTGGTACCGGGGCGGCGTCAATCGGCGCGCTGTTCTGGCATTGGCGCTATCGGTGGTATTGGGGCTCATGGTGGTCTTCGTCCCCGCCCTGAATGGTGCGCAGAACTACGCCTGGGTGATCGGGCTTGTGACTGGCGGCGTGTTTCACTTCGGCCTTTCGGGCCTCAGCCCCCGCGGGGGAAGAGCGGCCTCACAAGAATCATGAAGGTTTCGAACGCGGTATCATAATCGCGCTCACCCAGAGGGGCTGTGTCGAGCAGGGCTTCGAACTGGACCTGCATATCCGCATAGGCCTGTGTTCCGGACCAGAGCAGGCACAGGAAATGGGTGGGGTCTATGGGGGTCATGAGCCCCCGTGACTGCCAGCCGAGAAAGATCGCGGCATGGCGGTCTACATGGGCGCGGAGCACGTCCTTCAGAAAGCCTTCGAGCCGCTGCCCTCCTGAAAGCAGTTCCTGAGCGAAAAGCCGCGAGCCTTCCGGCCGGGTGCGTGAAAACGCGATCTTGGCACGCAGATAGCCTTCCATGCCGTCAATCGGGTCACGATCGGCGCTGAGCCAGTGATCGGCATCATCCAGCCAGACATCGAGAAGCCTTTTGAGCGTGGCGTTGTACAGCTCCTCCTTGGAACCGAAATAATAGAGGATATTGGCCTTGGGGATGTCGCACAGCGCAGCAATCTCCTCCAGGCGCGTGCCGTTAAGGCCTCGCGTCCCGAAGGTCGTCTCGGCGGCATTGAGGATCTGGGGCAGCATCGCCTGACGCGGGGCACTGGGTCTTCTGGGCTTTTTGATTGTGTCGGCGTCAGGTGACGCTTTTGCCCTGAAGCCACGAGGGGCGAGGTCACTGCCTGCGCTGTCATGGTGACCAGAGGCGAGGTGATCCTTATGGGGCAGGATCCTTCCGGCGAGGGGCACAGTATTATCGGTCATTCCGTCCTGTCTCCTGCTTCTTGAGCCGTCGGGATCCTGTCTTGCGGGCTCACCTGGCCTCAAAAGACCTTGTCGGCGCGCAGCAGGGCGCCCAGCAGCACATTGGCACCGGCTTCGGCCTCGGCTTCGGTAATGCTTTCGGCTTCGTTATGGCTCAACCCGTCACGACAGGGGACGAAAATCATGGCGGTTGGGGTCATGCGCGCCATATAGGCGGCATCATGGCCGGGGCCGGACACAATTTCCATCGCGTCGAATCCGGCATCACGCGCGGCGTCAGACACCATGTCGATGCAGCGTCGATCGAACGGGACGGCAGGGGCATCCCAGATCTGGCGCAGGGCAAGTTCCACCCCGGCCTGCTCGGCAAGATTGGTGAGAGCCTGCTTCATTTCCTGCTCCATCACGGCAAGCGTCGCATCCTCCGGATGGCGCAGATCGATGGTGAAGAAGGTTTCTCCCGGCACGACATTATGGCTGTTCGGCCGGTTCTCGATCAGGCCGACAGTACCAAGACCCTTGGGTGCATGAGCCGTGGCGACATCCGATACGGCACTGATCATGCGTGCAGCCGCCAGAAGCGTGTCTGCGCGCATGGTCATGGGGGTTGAGCCCGCATGGGCATCGCGGCCTGTCACCGTGACCTCATACCAGCGCATCCCCTGCACGCCGGTTACGGCGCCGATGACCCGATTTTCGACCTCGAGGATCGGCCCCTGTTCAATATGGAGCTCGAAATAGGCGGCGACGGGGTGATCGCCGCATTGCTGCGTGCCACGGTAACCAATCGCTTCCAGTGCGTCGCCAAAACGTTCGCCGGCGCGGTCACGCTTGTCGAGAATTTCCTCCTCCGTGAACACGCCTGCAAACGCGCCGGAGCACATCATGGGGGGAGAAAACCGCGAGCCTTCTTCATTGGTCCAGTTGATAAGCTCGACGGGGTGACGCAACACATGCCCGGCTTCGCGCAATGCACGCAGCACGGCCAGGCCGCCCAGCACACCCAGAATTCCATCGAACTTGCCGCCTGTGGGCTGGGTGTCGAGATGGCTCCCCATGGTCAGGGGCGGAAGGCTGCTATCCTGCCCCTCAAGACGGGCGAACATGTTACCCAGTCGATCAACCGTAACCGTGCAGCCGAGCGCCGTGCAGGTGGCGGCAAACCAGTCACGTACCTGACGGTCCTCTTCCGTCAGGGTCAGGCGCTTGATTCCCCCTTTGGCGGTCTCGCCAAAACGCGCAGTTTCCATGAGATCGGCCCAGAGGGCGCGGCCATCGATACGGATATTGCTCATGCGGCGGGAGATCCTTTCAGGCGGAGAGACGATGCGGATTGGAGGGATGGTCAAGCCAAGTCATCTCGCCGTCAACAGGCTGCGGTGTCATGGTGATGCAATCATCCACCGGGCAGACATGAGCGCAGAGATTGCAGCCCACACATTCGTCCTCGATCACGCTGTATTCGCGACGGTTCGGCCCGGTGCTTTTGGCGATGGCCTGATGCGAGGTATCCTCACAGGCGATATGGCACAGGCCGCACCCCACGCAACTTTCCTGATCGATCTGCGCGATGGTGCGGAACTTCATGTTGAGCTGGTTCCAGGGCACGAAGCGCGACACGGCCCGCCCGCTCAGATCGGGCAGGGTCGCGTAATCCTTGCTGTCCATCCAGTTCGAGAGCCCGTCAATCATGTCCTCGACGATACGGAACCCGTAATGCATGGCCGCCGTGCAAACCTGTAGCGCGCTCGACCCCATGGCGAGGAATTCGGCGGAGTCCCGCCAGTTGCTGATGCCCCCCATGCCCGAAATGGGTATTCCCGCCATTTCGGGATCGCGGGCAATCTCGCCGATCATGCGCAGGGCGATGGGCTTGACCGCCGGGCCGCAATAGCCGCCATGCGTGCCCTTGCCCCCCACGACCGGCATGGGGGCCATGGCGTCCAGATCGACCCCGATAACCGACTGGATGGTGTTGATGAGCGACACCGCATCGGCCCCGCCACGACGGGCGGCGCGTGCGGGCATGAGGATATTGGTGACATTGGGGGTCAGTTTGACAATGACCGGCATGCGCGTGTTCTGCTTGCACCAGCGCGTGACCATCTCGACATATTCAGGCACCTGCCCCACGGCAGAGCCCATATTGCGCTCGGACATGCCATGCGGACAGCCGAAATTCAGCTCGATTCCGTCCGCTCCCGTCTCCTCGATAAGCGGCAGAATGGCCTTCCAGCGATGCTCCTCGCACGGCACCATAAGGCTGACGATGAGCGCCCGGTCCGGGAAATCACGCTTCACGCGCTTGATCTCGGCGATGTTGGTCGCCAGCGGCCTGTCGGAAATCAGCTCGATATTATTGAGCCCCATCAGACGCTTGCCCTCGAACTGAAGGGCGCCGTAACGCGAACTGAGATTGACCACCGGCGGGTCTTCTCCCAGCGTTTTCCAGACCACGCCGCCCCATCCGGCCTCATAGGCGCGACGGACATTATATTCCTTGTCGGTGGGTGGGGCAGAGGCCAGCCAGAACGGATTGGGTGAGGTGATGCCGGCGAAACTGGTGCGCAGATCGGCCATGATCAGAGAACTCCTGTGCCGGAGAGAGAAAGATCGTCAGGAGTCAGGTCGCTGTGAATGGCCTGTGCCGCCTCGCGCCCGTCGCGTACGGCAGCCACGGTGAGATCTTCACCCGCCGTGCAGTCGCCGCCAGCATAGACGCCAGCCAGTGTGGTGCGGCCTTTTTCGTCCACCACAAGGCGGCCATTCTCGATCAGGATCTGATCCTGTGAAACCGGATCAGGGACAAAAACCTGCCCGATCGCCTTGAGCACCATATCCGCGGCAATCGTGAAATCGACAGGGGGCGTGGCGGGGCCTGTCGACGCCTCTGCGGCTGTGTCAGTGCGTCTGAATGTCACGCCGGTGAGGGCGCCATTGTCGAATTCCAACCGGGTTGGTGCGGCCCAGAGCCGGAGCGTGACCCCGTTGGTCTGCGCCCACTCGCGCTCGACTTCGGTGGCCGACATGGTGGGCTCACCCCGACGATAAACCAGCGTGACCTCCTCGGCACCAAGGCGTTTCGCCTGTACGGCGGCATCGATGGCTGTGTTGCCTCCACCGATCACGACGACACGCCGCCCGACCTGCACCGAGGCCAGTGGGTGGGAGCGCAGATGTTCAATGAACGCCACGGCATCCTTGACGCCAGGCATGGTCTCGCCGGGGAGGCCAAGGGCCCGCACCCCGGACAGGCCGATCGCCAGAAAGACGGCGTCGTAAACCTGTCGCAACGTAGCGAGGTGGATCGTTTCGCCCAGAATGGCCCGCCCCTGATAATGAATACCGCCGATTGCCATCAGGAAATCAATTTCCTTCTGGGCAAAATCATCCGCCAGCTTGTAGGCGGCAACACCATATTCATTCAGGCCGCCCGCCTTTTCGTGCCGGTCGAACAGCGTCACCTCATGACCGTGCATGGCCAGACGATGAGCGCAGGCGAGACCCGCAGGACCCGCACCCACGATGGCGATATGTCGCCCCGTCGGGGTGGCACGTGTGAAAGGGTGCGTGTCCTGGGCCATCTGCCAGTCTGTGGCGTAGCGCTGCAGCGCGCCGATACGAACAGGTTTATGAGTTTCGATGGCGGTGTGCACACATTTCTGTTCGCACAGGATCTCGGTCGGGCAGACGCGGGCGCAGGAGCCGCCGAGGATGTTTGATTGCAGGATGGTCCTGGCCGCACCTGCCGTGTTCCGCGAGGCAATGGCCTTGATGAAACGCGGAATGTCGATATCGGTCGGACAGGCCTCGATACAGGGCGCGTCATAACAATAGAAACATCGATCGGCTTCCAGCGCTGCCTGTTCGGGGGTCAGTCCCGGATGGGCATCCGCGAAATTTCGCGCCAGAATTTCTTGGGGCAGGCGACCACAGGCAATATCAGGGCGCATGGGAGAATCCGGTTCTGTTTGTTCCGTAAAACGAACGTTACGATCGGGATGATGCGCGCTGCAAGTAAAATCTGACCATATGTTCAGATATCTGGCGCCCGACACTCTCTGCCTGATCCCGTTGCGAAGCGCGGCGGTCAGAACAGCGGGGGCAAGGAAACATGTCGCACACCTGTCTGTTCCGATATCGATACATAATCCGTGCTAGCAAGGGGGATACCGGGGGAGGTGAATCGCTTGCGCGATGCCGTAACGGCAAAGAAGTGGAACATTTTTGCATCTGGCCCAGAAAGCGTTACCGGATTGGAACGCCCCTCACGCAGGCGCTATAGGGTGAAGCGCTGGTCACGACTAAGCAAAGAGTGGGGATAAACGATGAGAATGATCGGGCTTCTGGGTGGTATGAGCTGGGAGAGCTCGGCCATGTATTATCGTCTGCTTAATGAGGGTGTGCGTGACAGGCTCGGTCCTGCCTCGTCTGCACGCTGCCTTTTGTGGTCATTCGACTTCGCCGAGATCAAGGATCTCCAGCATCGTGGCGCGTGGGATGTCCTGACCGAGCGTCTGATTGAGGCGGCGCGCCATCTGGAGAAGGCGGGAGCGGATGATCTGGTAATCTGTACGAACACCATGCACTGCGTGGCGGATGCGGTGCAGGCGCAACTATCGATTCCCATCCTGCATATCGCTGACGCCACCGGCGAACAGATCAGGCAGAGCGGCCTTCGACGTATCGGGCTGTTGGGCACGCGCTTTACCATGGAGCAGGATTTCTACAGGAAGCGACTGACCGAGCGTTATGGTCTGGAGGTGATCATTCCCGACGAACGGGACCGCATGGACGTACATCGTATCATCTATGACGAGCTCGTGGCCGGGCAGATCAACCCGTCATCCCGCGCGCTTTATCGCACCATCATGGCCCGCCTTGTCGCTTCGGGTGCTGAGGCGATCATTCTGGGATGCACGGAAATCATGCTGCTTGTCGGGGCTGAGGATAGCACGGTGCCGCTTTTCGATACGACAGCCCTGCATGTCCAGGCCACCCTCGAAAAGGCATTGGCCGACTGACAGGACGACCAGACACGCAGAAGGGCGCATTATTTCCTGATCCGGGTCGCCCAGCGTTATCAGCGCGTCGTCACCCAATTTTATGGTTATCCATATGCCAGATGGGATTTCTACCGTTGTTTGATGGGTGTTGACTGTCATCGCGGCACGAGTGGTAACGCTATGTTGCGAAAAAGCAACGATCGCAACCAAATTTCGTTATCGTTGCGTTATAGATACCAAATCGGAGAAATTTCCTTACGGTATGTATCGTTAAATTTACGAAACATATTGACGGGAGTCTCACGATGGTGCGCCGGGTAACATTGCCTTATCGTCACAGGGGCCTGCGGCAGAGCACATTGATGGTTGCCTTGTTCTGCACAGTGTTTGCTGCGCCGGCAGAGGGCCTTGCCCAGACCATCGCTCAGGGGGCGGGAACCGCGCACAAGAAGACCACCGCGCGTCGGTCATCCCACGCGACAAAAAAACCCGCTCGGGCAACGGCCAAGGCAACATCCTCGAAGGTGGGCGTGGCGGCAGGGAGCGCTGGTGGCAGCGCAGCGGTAACCGGTGCAGGCACGGCACCGCAAAACGGCGCGTCGAGTGCTGCTGCCCAGCCTGCCCTGCCTTTCTCAAGTGGCGTGGAAACGGCGGATTCTTCGCCGCAGAAAGAGACCATCATCGTAACCGGCACGCGCCTGTCGCAATCGCGCCTGACGAATGTCATGGCAGGATCGACCCTGGGTGGGGAACAGATCCGACGTCGGGGATATTACGATCTCGGTACGGCCCTGCTGCGTGAAAATCCGGCAATCAGCCAGGGTGGCAATTCCACCATCGGTAACCAGGGCAGCTTCGGGGCGGGTCAGTCCTTTATCGGCCTCCTCAATCTGGGCGCCCAGCGTACGCTGACCCTGATTGATGGCATGCGTATGGGCGGTGGCGCGACAGCCTCGATCTATGGTTCCGGTTCGGGCTCGCAGGTGGATGTGAGCACGATTCCGACCTCGCTCATTAAGGGTATTGATACGCGCCTCGGCGGTGCGGGCGCGGCCTATGGTGCCGACGCCGTGGCGGGCGTGATGAACTATACGCTCGATGACCACTTCACCGGTGTCGATTTCAATGCCCAGGGTAACTGGTCGCAAAAGCTCGATGCACCGGGTGAGAAACTGACCTTCAAGGCTGGCCGCAATTTCGACCATGACAAGGGCGGCATGGTCTTTGATGTGGAATATCGCAACCAGGGCGGTATGGTCGCCAATGACCGGCCTGATGTGTTCGGGCGCGACGCGGTGCTTTATCATCGCGTGCCGCTCGGGCAGAGCTCGCCCTATACCTATGTTCTGGGTGCTGGCTCGCGGTTCATCCAGAACTCCGTGACCGGTATTCCCATGATCACCGGTGATTACGGCAATCTGCCGGTCTATGCGGGGTCTGCTGGCGCCGCGCTGGCCGGTCAGGCCAATAACGCCGTGGCCAATGCCGCCAATATGCCGCTCATGTTCAGCCAGAATGGCCAGTCGCTCATTCCCCTTCAGGCGAATGCCTATCTCAAGGGAGATACCACGCACGGTATCGGCGGGAATGGTATCGCCCTGCAGGACTACAATCAGCTGATCGCCCCCAATGATAAGCTGAACCTGACGCTGCTCGGGCATTACGACATTACCCGGCACATCCATGCTACATGGCAGGGCTGGTATGCCCGTGGCAGCGCCGAGAGTCAGGTGGGTCAGGGCACCTGGAGCACAACCCAGTTCGACAATCCCCTGACGCTCAATACGGCTGGCCCGATGAGCAGCAGCTACTACACCAATGATGTCGTCAATGGCGCCTATGCGCTGAGCACGAGCAATCCCTATCTGACCAGCGCCGAGCAGCAGACAATCAAGAATGCTCTGGCTGCCAATGGCCAGCCGACAGACACCTTCTACCTGAACCGTCTGAACCAGGACCTCGACGCGGGTCTGTATCGCACGAAGGTGCAGATGTATCGCTTCCAGGGCGGGCTTGCCGGTGATTTCAATGCAGTGGGGCGCAAGTTCGACTGGAAAGTGCGTGGTGAATACACGCGCTACATGAACGATACCTGGACGCCTTCCATCGTCACTCCGAACCTCGTCAATGCCCTCAACGCCGTGCGTGATTCCAGCGGCAATATCGTGTGCGCTTCGGGCTATCAGAATGCACCCATCGCCACGCGCAGTTCGACCTGTGAACCACTCAATCCCTTCGGCTATAACCAGATGACGCCGGGCGCACGTGACTATGTCATTTCTGATGCCCATTCACGCAACAACAACACGCAGCGCGATATCCAGGCCGAACTGAGTTCAACGGTGTTCCGCTTGCCCGCAGGCGATATCCGGTGGGATCTGGGCTATGAGCATCGCCGCGAAGGGTATCATTTCGATCCGGGTGCCTTCTTCCGCGGCTGGCCGCAGGGTGATGGCACGTATCAGCAATATGGCAACAGCACGGCTATCCCGCCCACAGGGGGCGCGTATCATACGCATGAAGCCTTCGGCGAGCTGGACGTTCCTTTCGTCTCGCCGACCATGAACGTGCCAGGTATCTATAACCTGTCAGCCACAGCCAATGGTCGCTTCATCAATAACAGCATGACCGGCAATTACTGGACCTACATGTTCGGCGGTGCCTGGTGGCCGACGGAGGATTTCGGCCTGAGTGGCAACTACGCGCAGTCGGTGCGTAATCCCTCCGTGACGGAACTGTTTTCGCCCCGCTCCACCGATTACGAAACAGGCGTTGATCCGTGCTCCGACGCAGGCATTGGTTCCGGCCCCAACCCGGCCATTCGTGCGGCAAACTGCGCCAAGGCGGGCATCACCCAACCCTTCACCTCCAACTTCAATTTCTACACCATTCCGGGCAGCGCAGGCGGCAACAGCAACCTCAAGAACGAAACCTCAAAGAGCTATACGGGCAGCCTCGAATTCCGGCCGCATTTCGTGCGTGGCCTCGACATGAAGGCGTCTTTTGTGGATGTGAAGGTGAAAAACGCCATCACCTCTCTGGGCGCGCAGGATCTGATGAATGCCTGCTATGACTCGTCCAGCTACCCGTCCAATGCCTTCTGCAACACCTTCACACGTGATTCCTCCGGTCAGCTTTCGACCTTCAGCGCAGGCTATTACAACATTGCCAGCTATGAGACGCAGGCTTTGCAGGCAACCTTCGACTACTACGCTCCCCTGTCGCGTTTCGGGCTGGGCGACGGTGCCGGTGAAATCGATCTGAGCGGCAACTACGTTCACTATCTCAAGAGCCAGAACACCTATCTGGGCAGCACGTATTTCCTTTCGGGAACGACAGATGCACCCAATGACAACTTCACGCTCAACCTGAACTACATGCGCGGTCCGTTCTCGGCCCAGTGGCAGACGCTCTGGTATGGGCCGACCCAGTACGCGGTGCAGGTACCGGCCACGCGTTATCAGGATAACAAGCGTCCTTCATTCGCCTATTTCAATCTCTCCCTGGCGTATGAAATCACCAAGAATCTCGCGGCCAATTTCGTCATCAACAACATCACCGATGCCCTGCCGAAGGACCCGGGCATCTATGATACCAACCGTTATTACGAGGCCTTTATCGGGCGCAGTTTCCAGCTCAATATCGGCGTGCATTTCTGACGCAACCGCACCCCTCTGCAAAAGCAGAGGGGTTTTTCAACGCGCCTTTCCCGATAGTCCTGAAAGTGGCGCGGCACAGGGAAAACCTTTTGCCTTGCGGGAGCGTTGCCTGTTGCGGCCTCATTTTCAGGATCATCTGTCTCTTGCGCCCATTCATTTTCGGTACGCTTTTCGTCGTTGTCATTCTGAACTGGCTCTGGCCGCTTCCTCTGGCACTTCCCGTCAAACTGGCTGCGATCATCCTGATCGTTGGAGCGGCGCTCTTTCACCAGTGGAGCCGCCTTTCTTCCGGCTCTGTCTTTGCGCCAGAAATGCCGCGCCCTGTGGTCATCCTGTTCAACTGGGCGTTCGGCGCCCTGATGTTCGTGACCGTCGGGCAAATCATGGTCGATATTGTCGCGGCTTTGGTGGCTTTGGTGCAGTGGCATGGCATTGTGATCGGCACGATCCCGCGCGTCGCAATCGGCGGGCTGGCTGCCTTGCTGTCGGCGCTGGGAGTGTGGAATGCCGTGCGCGTACCGCCGGTCAGGCATGAGACAGTCAGCATCGCGGGGCTCGACCCTGCCTTTGATGGCTATCGCATTGCCCAGCTGACCGATCTGCACATCACCCGCGTTTTCCCGCGCCGCTGGGCCGAGGAGGTGGTGTCACGCACCAATGCCATCGGGGCAGATCTGATCGTCGTAACCGGGGATTTTATCGATGGATCGGTGGCCATGCGTCGCGACGACGTTGCCCCGCTTGCGCAGCTTGCGGCCCCTGACGGGCTGATGGCCTGTCCGGGCAACCATGAATATTTTTTCGATTATCGCGAATGGATGCAGCATATCGGCACGCTCGGCTTTCACATGCTGCTCAACACGCATCGACTCATCACCCGTAACGGGGCGTCGCTGGTGGTTGCGGGTGTGACAGATCACTCCGCAGCCGGTCATGGTGAGGCCAGGCCCGATCTGGCGGCGGCGCTGGCAGGACGTCCTGAAGGCGCGCCTGTCATACTGCTCGATCATCAGCCCGGCGGCGCGCGTGAGGCTGCCGCTCAGGGCGTGGCGCTTCAGCTTTCCGGTCATACGCATGGCGGGATGATCTATGGTCTGGACCGCATGGTGGCGCGTGGCAATAACGGCTTTGTTTCCCGCCGCTACGAAGTTGGTGCCATGACGCTTTACGTGAGCAACGGCACCGGTATCTGGCCCGGCTTCGCAGTTCGCCTTGGCAGACCCTCCGAAATTACCTGCTTTCACCTCAAATCAGCCTGACCGCTGGCGCGAAAAAGGGTAGGTCGCTTCACAGGCTGGCCGGTTATGGCCCTGCTGTAGGCACGGTCGCATGAAGCTGCTACGTCCCGCAGCAATAAAGGCGGTTGTGATAACCGTGCAGCCGGTCAGGGCGCAGGCCGGGGATATCGTGCCTCGGCGATGAAGCAGCACGTGCCGGCAATAGACAGGGGAAGAGGATGGGCCGTTATTGCGTTACGGTAACGTGCGAGGCACGTCGTGGAATTGTGGCTGTAATCTCGGGGTATCTCGCGGGAAAAGACTGCAATATCCGCGATAGCTCACAGTTCGACGATATCGAATCGAACCGGTTTTTCATGAGGACCAGTTTTCTGGCCGAGGCGAATACGAGCCTTGAGGAATTGCAGCGCGATTTCGCCCCGATCGCCGCGCAATACGGCATGACCGCCACCTTCCATGACGAGAATGAGCGGCTGAATGTCGTGATCATGGTGTCACGGTTCGGCCATTGCCTGAACGATCTGCTCTATCGCACCCGTATCGGGGCCCTGCCGATCAATATCGTTGCGGTGATTTCCAATCATCTGGATTTCCAGAAGCTGGTGGTCAACCACGACATACCCTTCCACTACATCCGGGTGACGAGGGAAAACAAACCCGAAGCCGAAGCGCAGCAGCTTGCCATCATTCGCGACAGCGGGGCGCAGCTTGTGGTGCTGGCACGCTATATGCAGGTTCTGTCTGATGAGATGTGTCAGGCCCTGTCAGGGCGCACGATCAACATCCATCACTCCTTCCTGCCCAGTTTCAAGGGCGCTCATCCCTACCATCAGGCTCATGCGCGTGGCGTCAAGCTGATCGGTGCGACCGCGCATTATGTCACGGCGGAACTCGATGAGGGGCCGATCATCGAGCAGGACATCATTCGTGTATCGCACAACCAGTCACCTGAAGACTACGTCACGCTGGGGCGTGATGTGGAAAGTCAGGTTCTGGCACGCGCAATTCATGCCCATGCGCACAGGCGTGTGTTTCTCAACGGCCGCAGCACTGTTGTCTTTCCCGCAAGCCCGGGATCCTTTGCCTCGTCGCGTAACGGCTGAGCCAGACAGCGTCCCTGTTGCACGGGATCGCTTTCAGAAGCGATCACCGGGCGATGGTCATGGTGGTTCTGGGATCCATCACCCTTTGCCGATGCGCTGGCCAATCCAGTCCATGGTACGCCCGAGATTACCGAACGGGTAGAAATGCAGGCTGACCGGGCCATGCGCGTCGACAAGCTGCTCTTCAAGCTGGGTGATCAGCTGGTCCGGTCCGGCGCTTCCCAGTAACTTGCCAAGCGATATGCCATATCGGGAAAGCACGGAGGCAGAGGCCCCTACCCCGCAGCGTGCGGCAAAACGCAGCAGGGAGGCGATCGACGCAGGTCCCGGAACGCCTATTCTGACGTGGCATGTGATCCCACGTTCACGCAGGCGCATGAGCCACGCCATGATGGCCTGAGCATCAAAGCCGAATTGCGTGACGATTTCTGGCGTCATGCCCCGTGCCTCGATATCGCGGCATTTATGCTCCAACACCGTCCAGCCTTGTTCAGGCGTCATGAGGGCATGGCCTTCCGGATATCCCCCAATATCAACAACCCTGATCCCTGCTTTCTCGAACAGGCCGGTTGCCAGCAGGGCAGCGCTGTCGGCAAAAGGGCCTGCAGGCTCGGACGGGTCCCCTGCGACAATGAAGCATCGCTCAATCCCGGCCTCGGTCACCATCTGCGCCAGCAGGGTCTCGCAGGCCGCTTTCGAGGCAAGGCGTCGGGCGGAGAAATGCGGCACAGGAAGCAGGCCAAGGGTCCTGATAGTGCGGATGGCCTCCAGACGCGCTGCTTGCGTGTCATTGGCCAGATGGGGGATCATGACAGGTGTGACTGGCTCCAGAGGTAATGCTCCCGATGACATCATGCCTTTCAGGGATGGCAGATCCTTGGTCGTGACTTCGAGCGAAAAGCGCCAGAGCCGATCCGGGTCGTGGGCCCCGTCCGTTTTCCCAGTTGATCGCACCGTCATGGCGTTCCCCCTGCCCGTTATGGGGATCATGCCCTGTGTTGTCGTTCAGGGCTGCATGAATCTGGAGAGGCGATGTATTTGAACTGCCCGGCATGATGCAGGAGCGGGCGTGCGGCCTTGTCAAGGACCATGCTGCATACCTGACCGATCAGTATGACATGATCTCCCGCCGTTACCTGCTGCACGAGATCCGTTGTGAAGACCGCCCCTGCGCCCTTTAGAACCGGCAAGCCGTCGCGCGGCTCGAACAGATCCTGCAATGTGTCGTTGCGTCGTCCCGCAAAATGCATGGCATGGGCTTCCATATCTTGCGCGAGGACACTGACGGCAAACCGGCCAGCATGGCGGACCCGCGCCAGAAGAGTGGAACGCGCACCAACACAGACACCAATCAGGGGTGGGTCGAGCGAGACCGACATGAAAGCGCTGACCGTCATGCCGTGATCGCCCTCCTCTGTGCGGGTCGTCACAACCGTGACACCGGTCGCGAACTGCCCACAGCAGGCGCGCAGGGCTTTTGGATCAAGGCTGTTTTGGGCCTTGATGTCTGGGCTGGGCTTCAGGGGGGCTTCTGTCATGATTTCTGCCGAATCTTCGTTTAATGAGCGCGGAAAATGCGGCCCTGCCGCCATTGGGGCCGAATCCTGAAAAACAGGCCGGTCAGCTTTCGCGGCCAACCGGCATCGTCTCGCTCATGATCGAGAGGGTGGGATCAGGCGCAGGTCAGCTCGCGACGGACGATCTCGGCACCGGCGGCGAGAGCCTGAAGTTTGCCTCTGGCCACGTTGCGTGAAAGCGGTGCCATGCCGCAATTCGTGCAGGGGCAGAGATTTTCGGCATCAACAAACTGAAGCGCCTTGCGCAGGGTATCTGCAACTTCTTCCGGGGTTTCGATGCGGTTGCTTGCGACATCGATGGCCCCGACCATCACCTTCTTGCCACGCAGCAATTCGATCAGCTCCATCGGCACGTGGGAGTTCTGACATTCCAGCGACACGAGATCGATGTTCGAGGCCTGCAGCTTCGGGAAGGTGCGCTCGTACTGGCGCCATTCATGGCCCAGCGTCTTTTTCCAATCTGTATTGGCCTTGATGCCATAGCCGTAGCAGATATGGACGGCGGTCTGGCATTTCAGCCCTTCAATGGCGCGCTCAAGCGTGGCAATGCCCCAGTCATTGACCTCGTCGAAAAACACGTTGAAGGCTGGCTCATCGAACTGGATGATATCCACACCGGCCTGCTCCAGCTCACGGGCTTCGGCATTGAGAATGGCGGCAAATTCCCAGGCCAGTTTCTCGCGGCTTTTGTAGTGCGCGTCATACAGCGTGTCGATCATGGTCATGGGGCCTGGCAGCGCCCATTTGATCGGCGCCTTGGTCTGCTGACGCAGGAATTTTGCATCCTCGACAAAAACCGGCTTCTCACGCGCGACCGCGCTTACGACCGTGGGTACGCTGGCTTCGTAGCGGTTGCGAATGGTGACGGTCTCGCGCTTCTCGAAATCGACACCGGCGAGGTGCTCGATGAAGGTAGTGACAAAGTGCTGGCGTGTCTGCTCGCCGTCGCTGACGATATCGACGCCTGCCACCTGCTGCTCAAGCAGCGAGACGCGAAGCGCATCCTGTTTGGCCTCAACCAGAGCCTCGCCCTCCATTTTCCAGGGGGACCAGAGCTTTTCGGGCTCCGCAAGCCATGAGGGCTTTGGCAGGCTGCCAGCAGTCGCAGTGGGGAGAAGCTTCTTCATGAAATATGACTCTTCAGAGGGGGGCAGAGGGATGGCCCACAGGGGCGGCATAGTGATGCTGAATGAAGGGCTCAGGCGGCGTAGCGGCTGGACCATTGCTCGAGAAGGCTTTTGTGCGGTGCAATGAAATGCTCGCCTGCAAATCGTCCCTGCTCGATAGCGAGGCGCGTGCGCTCCTCGCGGTCATAGACCACACGGGTGTTGGAATAATCGTTCTGGCGCAGACTGGGCTTGTAGCGTGAGGCGGCAGCCGAGTTCGCGTTGTAGATTTCCGGGCGATAGATACGCTGGAATGTCTCCATCGTGCTGATCGTGCTGATCAGTTCGAGAGGCGTATAATCATTGAGCAGATCGCCAGAGAAATAGAAGGCGAGGGGCGCGACGCATCCGGGCGGCATGAAATAGCGCACCTGCATCCCCATCTTGCCAAAATAGCTTTCGGTCAGTGAGGTCTCGTTGGGTGTGTATTCCACGCCCAGCACGGGATGCTCATTGGTGGTGCGGGTATAGATCTTGTTTTCAGAAACGCTCAGGCAGATCACGGGGGGCTTCGTGAAATGGGCCGCGTAGGCCTCAGACGCGATGAAAGCCTTGAAGATCCTGCCATGAAGAACGCCGAAATCACCGGGAACGGAAAAACTGTCACGTCCGCGATTATGCTCGGGCAGAAGCACGCTGAAATCATAGTCGCGCACATAGGATGAGAAATTATTGCCTACGATGCCCTCGATGCGCTTGCCACTGGTCCGGTCGATGATCGTGGTCCTGAGAAGCTCGATGGCAGGAAAGCTTTCACCGGACCCGGTGATATCCATGTCGATGGAGACGATATCGAGTTCGAGCGCATAGCGATGACCCTCAGGGTTGTCCCATTGAGCGAGATCGTTGAAGCGATGATCGATCATGTGCAGCGCCGCCCGCAGGTTTTCCTGCCGGGATTCACCTCTCGCGAGATTGGCGAAATTGGTGGTCAACCGCGTACCGGGAGCCGGCGCGTAGTTTTCATCGAACCGGAGACTTTTAACCTTGAAAGTGAAATCGCGGGTCATGATGGGCGGGTATCCTCTGCTGGAACCTGTTTTCCGCGCCACGTTGAAAGTGCCGCCGCGCGGTGCGAGCGAGGCCCGTTTATCCGGCGTGACCCATCATGAAGACAAATGATTATAATTCGTTATAACATGACAATCTGTCATGTTTTTCCTCGTCGTGTCAGAAAGACACGCGGGATGCTGTAGGCCCGGCGCCGTTGATCATCGGCGTCATGAGTCGATTTTGACACTGGCTGCCAGTTTGATGAATCCGTCCAGATATGAGGGTGCCGTACCCGTGCGGTGGCCCAGATGGATGGATTTGAGAATTCCGTTACCAATCCTGACGCCTTTCACCCCTTTCACCTTGCGTAGCAGCCAGTCCGGTGTGGCGCTGACAGCCCGTCCGGATGCCACAAGGCGCATCATCAGATCGGTGGTTTCCACTGTGCGGTGCCGCCGCGGCAGGGCATGGGCCGGGACGAGGAATTGCGTGTAGATATCAAGCCGCTCGCGCGAGACGGGATAGGTGATCAGCGTTTCGGTTGTGAGGTCAGAAGGTTCGATATGGTGTTTCTGCGCCAGAGGGTGCGTGTCGGACACGGCCAGTACGAGCTCGTAGTCGAAGACGGGCGTGAAGGTGAGCTCCGGGCGCGCAATCGGATCGGGCGTGACGAGAATATCGATTTCATGGCCGAGCAGAGCCGTCAGTCCGCCAAACTGGAAGGCGGTCGTGACGTCGAGTTCGACATCAGGCCACGCAGCCAAAAAGGGATCGACCACCTGCATCAGCCAGTCCTGACAGGGGTGACATTCCATACCGATACGGATCGAGCCCCGTCGACCACGCGCATAATCTTCCAGCACACCGGCGCCATGCTCAAGCTGCGGCAGGACGCGCTGGGCGAGCCCGAGCAGATAGTCTCCGGCGAGGGTAAAGCGCAATTTGTGGCCTTCGCGCTCGAACAGCTTGACGCTGTATCGGTCCTCGAAACGGCGGATGGCATGACTGACGGCAGACTGGGTCAGGCATAATTGTTCTGCTGCCTGTGTCAGGCTGCCGGTGCGATGGATTTCACGCAAAATGGCCAGCGGCTGAATGTCGATCATGATCCATGAATATCCGTCAGGTTTCCATCATCTTTGATGAATTTCAGGCAGGAATCAAGCAGATGGTCTGGCGTGATCACGATCCGGGAGCGCGAACGGCATCTCTCTGGCTCCGGCACGCTGCTCCGGTTTTCTTGCCCGGTGACGCAGCCGGCCTCGGACGTTCGGCAGAGAAAAGGCGGTTTCAGCCGCAGTGAGGGTGGTGAGTGGTCACAGGCAAGCTGGCGCCGCCCTTATGGGATACGCCAGCAAGGTCGCGATCTGCCGACTCACGCCGCTTGAGGGCTGAGATTAGCAACGTCACTCAGCAAGCTGGCCCCAACGGGCTGCCAGCCAAGGCGTTGTTGCGTCTTTTGACTCGAGGCCGTCATGTCCTTGCTGACGAAGCCATATAACCAGCCGAAATGAGCCATTGCCTCATCCTCGCTCAGTCCGGTGACCGGCAAGCCGAGAGTTTGCCCGATCCTTTCGGCAATGGCGCGTACCGACACACCTTCTTCCGCCGTTGCATGATAGCGTGCGCCGTGGGCCTGCTTTTCAAGCGCCAGACGATAGAGTGTGACGGTGGCCGAAACAGGGGCTGCCGACCAGCGATAATCCGTGTCCGCAATATAGGCGGAACGCCCTGTCTCGCGGGCAAGCTGGATCAGGAATGTCACGAGGCCCTGACGGGCCGTATCGTGAATTTGCGACAGACGCACCAGCGAGACATTCCGGCCGCGATCAATCATTCCCTGCGCTGCGATTTCCGAAATGACCCGTGGATTCTTGTGCTGGGCGTTGAAGACATCCTCATCCGCGCACGCGCCGGGATGAGCTTCGCCGAACAGCGTTGTGGAGGTGATTACAAAGGGGCGGTTCGAGTCCTGAAGCGCTTCACCGATGGCGTCGATAGCGCGTCGGTCTTTCTCGCAATTGGCAAGATAATGCGCAAAGTCATGGTCGAACGCGGTATGGATAACGCCGTCGCTCCCTGCCGCTCCTGCGCGCAGGCTGGCGAGATCCTCAAGATCGCCGTGCAACGCTTCTGCACCTGCGGCCTGGAGTCTTTGTGCGCCAGCCGTCGAGCGCGTCAGGCCGAGCACCTGATGGCCAGCCCCAATAAGGTCCGCAACGAGTTTGGCGCCGATAAAACCGTTCGCCCCGGTCAGAAAAACGCGCATGATCCAGCTTCCTTGGTTGTCAGATCATGATCATGGCCGCCATAGTCATCCTGTTACAGTAGTGACGTTATCATAGTATCAGCACTGACAGGCTCGCCGTGACTTCTTCCACCGCGCTTGGCGCCTATCTAAGAGACAGACGTGGGCGTCTCGATCCGGCGGCTTTTGGCTTCCCCGCCACAAGGCGACGCACGCCGGGGTTGCGCCGGGAGGAAGTCGCACAACGCGCCAATATCAGCCCGACATGGTACACTTGGCTGGAGCAGGGGCGGGCGGGTTCGCCCTCGGCGGATGTACTCGATCGTATTGCCAAGGGGATGCTGCTGACCGAAGCAGAGCGGGAGCATCTGTATATGCTGGCGCTCGGGCATCCGCCGGAACGGCGGTACAGGGCGGCCGAAGGCATCACGCCGCGCCTGCAACGCGTGCTTGATGCGCTCACCTGGAGCCCAGCCATCGTCAAGACAGCCTTGTGGGATGTCGTTGCCTGGAACAGGGCTGCCTCCTGTGTGCTCACCGATTACAGCAAGCTGGCGCGGGAAGACCGGAATATCCTCAAGATCGTCTTTTGTACGCCCCGTATACGCGCGATGCAGACGGACTGGTCGAGCCTTGCCTATTCGGTGGTGGCGGCTTTTCGTGCCGATGTGGTGCGGGCTGGTGCTTCTGCCGAGATCGACAGGCTTGTCGCTGAACTGAGCGCTGCCAGCCCGGATTTCGCGGCGCTCTGGCAGCATAATGACGTGTTGCAGCAGGGTGAGGGAACCAAGCGCCTGCAACATCCTGCGGTGGGGCTGATCGAACTCGAATATTCAGGGTTCGCTGTCGATGGGCGGCCAGATCTTGGCCTGATCATCTATAATCCGGCCACGGAAGGCGATCTCGAGCGCATCCAGCGCCTTATGGCAGAGACGATTCCGGACAATAGCGTCCCGGTGGCTGACGGGGGTGGCCCGAATTGATGTGATGTGTCGGATGCGGGCAGAAGGCTCTGACCAGCGTAGTGAGGATGTTGCCATGACGCTGCAGGACATCCTCTAGCCGGAAGGGAGTTGCGCTGCCTATCTCGTGGTCGAAATCGACCTTCTCATGTCCCATTGGCCGGCTTCGGCTATCTCCCGTCAGCTCACGTGACAGCACCCATGCGGGTATTTCGGGGTGCGATATGCTATAGGGCGTGCCATGATAATTCCCATACTTCCCGGCCTGTCCCTCACCGACAGCGAGCTTGAGGTCAGCTATATCCTGGCGTCTGGGCCCGGCGGGCAGAACGTCAACAAGGTTGCGACCGCAGCGCAGCTGCGTTTCGATGCCGCGCGTTCCGCGTCCCTGCCCGAACGGGTGCGCGTGCGTCTGCTGGAGATCGCAGGTAGTCGGGCAACGCGTTATGGCGTGATCGTTATCACGGCCCGACGCTTTCGCACGCAGATCCGCAATCGCGAGGACGCGATCGAACGTTTGGCCATAATGATCCGTGAAGCCGCCCACCGTCAGCCGTTTCGGGTGCCTACGCGCCCGGGCCGGGCGGCGCGTGCGCGCCGGATGGACGGTAAATCCCACCGCGCAGGGATCAAGCGCAGCCGCGCTACACCTCGCGAGGACTGAAACCCGCAGCTGAATCCGCGAGAACGACCACTATTCGCATATACGCGCTGTACAGCGGACAGGCTGCGGTCCACTCACTCCTGTTATTGCGTCCTATAGAAGCGGCGGAAGTTCCGCGATCTGGGGTGAGGGATGAGCGTATATCATCTTTGTCAGAGGCCCGCTCGCCCGAATGGGTCCCCCTGAATGCGGCTTTCAGGGAGGGCCGGGTCAAAGGTTGTTCTGTGAACGAATCCTGGGGGCGTTTATTGCGATCTAAGATATCGGATTCATCCGGCAGACTCGACGCTATCAACCATGCGTACCGGCCGGGGCTGCATTTGCCCGCCCTGTTGCGGAGGAGGGACGCAACTGAGGCTGATTGATGGCTTGCACGTCGCGGGTAGCGTCTCAGCCTGAAGAGGGTCGCCATGTGGTGAGATAACGCATGAGCGTGAGAAGCACGGTCTGGGTCTCTCCAAGTCTGATCTCATCGATTGTCCAGGGCGGCTGTTCCTGCGCCATATAGGTGCTTTGGGCCATTTCCATCTGGATGGCATGGATATTGCGTGAGGGCTGGCCGTAATGACGGGTTGTGTAGCCGCCCTTGAACCGCCCGTTAACGATGGTGGTAAGGCTGCTCTGGCCAGCAAGGAGTGTGCTCAACGCGTTCGTCAGGTGGACATCGCAAGATGCCCCGTCATTAGTCCCAAGGTTGAGGTCAGGCAATTGCCCCTCAAAAAGCCGGGGCACGAGCGAGCGTATGGAATGCCCGTCCCAGAGTAAGGCCCAGCCCCATATGTTCCGCAGTCTCTCGAGTTCTGCCTCCAGGGCTGCGTGATAGGGTTTCCAGTATGTTTCGAGACGATGGGCGATCTCATCCTCTCCCGGAATTTCACCGGGGCGATAGATATCTTCGCCGTCAAAGCTGAATTCTGGCACCAGCCCGGTTTTCGGTCGGCCGGGATACAGCGTGGCATCATCAGGCCCACGATTGAGATCGATGACATAGCGGGAATATCTCGCTGCAATGACGCCCATACCTAGATCAGGGGCAAAGTCATAAACACGCTCCATATGCCAGTCCGTATCGGGTCGGGCCAGGCCAGTAGCGCTCATGCGCGTCTCCATGCCCGGGGCCAGAAGCGTGCCATTATGCGGTAGCGCGATCAGGACCGGGGACTCGCCGCGTGTCAGGGTAAAAACGCTCGTTTCGCTCATGGCCCGGTTTCCTGTCTCTCTTTCTTATGTGTTCTGCGGGGCGCGCTCAATGATGCAGCCTTGTCACTACACGCCGGAAAGCATCAGCTATGGTCCTCTCCCGGGCATGATGACCGCTTTCGATGACCCATTCTCCCGCGACCAGCATATGCTGCACCGGCAGGCTCGGACGGGCAAAGAGTGCGCCATCGAAAATCGCGTCCTGCTCAAGCTCGGGCAGGGCCATGGCTTCAGGGTCGAGGACGCAGAGATCGGCTCTCATGCCAGGGGCCAGCCTGCCGCCATTCTGCTGGCAGGCCTGTGTCCCGCCTTTGAGAGCCGCTTCGTAGAGATAACGCCCGACCGATCCGAGCATGTCGTCTGGCAGGGCGCAGCAGCGTTTTCGGCTCACAAGACGGCGCCCGTATTCGAGAAGGCGTAGTTCTTCCGACACCGATGGCAGGATATTGCTGTCCGTTCCTATTCCGAAACGACCACCTTGGGTAATATAGGATTCCAAGGGGAACAGCCCGTCGCCAAGATTGGCTTCCGTAATAGGGCACAACCCAGCAACCGCACCAGAGGCCGCAAGCCGGTGCGTTTCATCCTGATCTAGATGGGTGGCATGGACCAGACACCAGTGCCGGTCGACCGGTGCCTCATCAAGGAGCCATGCCACAGGACGTCTGCCAAGGTAATCCAGGCAGTCGGCAACTTCTTTCTGCTGTTCAGCGACATGAATATGGATCGGCATGTTTTTGCCGATCATTCCGAGCATGCGGCCCAGACTCTCTCTGTCGACGGCGCGCAGTGAATGTAGCCCGAGCCCTGCCTTGATAAGGGGATTACCCTTGTGCCGCGTCTCGAGGGTCTCGAGTATGGTTGCGATGAATTCGGGCGAACTCGCAAAACGCGCCTGCTCGGGAGCCAGCGCCTTGCCGAACCCTGCGTGACGGTAGAGCGTCGGCAACATGGTCACGCCAATGCCCGTATCCTGTGCAGCCTGAACGACAGCGAGGGCCATCTCCGCCTTGTCGTCATAGGCGTTTCCGTCGGGCCCACGATGCAGGTAATGGAATTCGCCCACTTGGGAAAAACCGGCCTTCAGCATTTCGACATAAAGCTGGGCCGCGATGATGCGCATATCTTCCGGCGTGATGCGCGATGCGAGCGCATACATCTGTTTGCGCCATGTCCAGAAGGAGTCGACGAGATGGCGGCGTGTCTCCGCCAGTCCTGCCATGGCGCGCTGGAACGCGTGAGAATGCAGGCTGGCCAGCGGCGGTACAACAATGTCGACGACCTGATCGCCTGCACGGGGTGTTTCATGGACGTCGATATGAGTGAAATGCCCCCCCTTCCATTGCAGGCGCACCTCGTGACGCCAGCCACCGGGCAGGAAAGCCTGCTTGGCGAAAACCGCGCGGGGAGACGACATTTCAGACATCAGGAACTCCGCAGGATGAGAACAGGGGAAACGTTCCGGAGCCGGATGCTCGAGCATGGAACGTGTTACGATTACCGTTGCGCGCTAACGCGCTCATAACTAGACATGTATAGATAAGTTAGGTCAAGCGGGCTGGGAGTTGAGCAACGATGTGGGACAGGCTCTGGATCAACGCGCATCTTGCGACGCTAGCGCCCCATGTGGATCATCACGATATCGAGACGGAATCCGGCTTGTTGCGCGATGGTGCGATTGCGGTCGAACAAGGCAGGATTGCCTGGATAGGATCATGTTGCGACCTGCCCGGCGCACCCGAGACCCTGGCGCAGGAGGTGATCGATTGCCGGGGAGCATGGATTACGCCGGGGCTGATCGATCCGCATACCCATCTCGTCTATGCCGGCGACAGAAGCGGGGAATTCTCCGAGCGTCTCAGCGGCGTGTCCTATCAGGAGATCGCCCGACGTGGCGGGGGAATACTCTCCACTGTGAGAGCCACGAGGGCTGCGAGCGAGGACGAGCTTTTTGCGCTCTCCGAAAAACGAGCCAAGCGGCTCATGGCGAATGGCGTGACGACTTTGGAGATCAAATCCGGCTATGGACTGACGCTCGAGGACGAACTCAAACAGTTGCGCGTGGCGCGTCGTCTGGGTTCCGAACTGAGGCTGCGCGTGCATGTGAGCTTTCTCGGCGCTCATGCCTTGCCGCCTGAGTTCGTCGGGCGTCGTGAAGCCTATCTGGATCATCTTTGCACTGACCTCCTGCCTCAAATTGCAGCCGGAGGACTGGCAGATAGCGTAGATGGTTTCTGCGAAGGCATTGCTTTTCAGCCTCATGAAATCGAGCGTCTGTTCATCACGGCGCGGGATCTCGGTTTCACACTGCGCCTTCATGCTGATCAGCTTTCCGATCTGGGCGGTGCCTCGCTTGCTGCGCGGCTGGGAGCACTCTCTGCCGATCATGTGGAATACGCCCATGAAGAGGGTATCAGGGCCATGGCAGCGCAGGGTACGGTGGCTGTTCTTCTGCCGGGGGCCTTTTATTTCGTCCGCGAAGACAAACTGCCCCCTGTGGAGGCTTTTCGTGCGCATGGTGTGCGCATGGCGCTTGCGACGGATTGCAACCCGGGTACTTCGCCTTTACTGTCACCCACGGCCGTGATGAACATGGCCTGTACCCTGTTCCGGCTGACACCGCACGAAGCGCTGGACGGCCATACGCGCCACGCGGCCGCTGCGCTCGGACTCTCGGCAACCTGCGGTATGCTGGCGCCTGGAATGGCTGCCGATATGGCGCTCTGGGACATCACCGCCCCTCACGAGCTCGCATACTGGATCGGCGGGGTAATGCCTGTGGGACGTGTTTTCGCCGGCGTTCCGGATCAGGTTCTCTGATAGGGGGCAGCGCGGCCGGGAGTAGGAAGGTTATGATCCCGTGCTAAAGACTGGCGAGCCGGGTATGACCGGTATAGACATCTGGCCTGGGCAGAAAGGGGATGCAAGAGGGTGACCATATTGCTGGGCAAGGACAAGCCGACCGCACGTTACGAGCAGGTCAAATCATACATCCTCTCCCGTATCGAGACGGGAGAATGGGAGGTCGGGCACAGGCTTCCTTCCGAGAGTGAACTCGTCGACCTTCTCGGGGTGTCACGCATGACTGTGCATCGTGCCCTGCGCGAACTGACCGTCGATGGCGTGGTCACCCGTGCACAGGGTGTGGGCACCTTTGTGGCCGAGCCGCTCAAGCGTGTCGAGTTGCTTGAATTGCGCGATATCGCAGAGGATATCGTTTCGAACGGCCACACCCACACCACGCGCGTCATCACGCTGGGCTCCATCCGGGCCGATAGCGACCTAGCCATGGCTTTCGGTCAGCGCCCCGGCGCACGGCTCTTCCATTCGATCATCGTTCATCTTGAAGACGGTACGCCGCTTCAGGTTGAGGAACGTTTCGTTTCGCCCCATTTTGCCCCCGATTATCTGGAGCAGGATTTCAGCCTGTCCCACCCGCACCGGCATCTTTCCTCGATCTCGCATCCCGAGGAGATAGAACATGTTGTCTTTGCTGTTACGCCCAGTCAGGAAACTTGCGATCTGCTCGACCTCGAGGCGCCCGAGGCCTGCCTGCAACTCATGCGTCGCACCTGGGTTGATGAGCGCGTGGTGATGAAAGGCATCTTCACCTATCCCGGAAGCCGCTACAGCTTCGTCGGGCGCTATCGCCCCTGAACGGGGGCGGGATCCAGCGAGCCTCGTCGTCCACGTCCCAGATTTCCGTTTTCTTCTGTCTGTACCCGGATTGCTATCCCGCCCATGTGCATGTTTGCTCTCACGGCATCTGGGACTCACGAAAGACGTGCCGAGCCGGGCGATGCATTGGCATGTCATTCTCAAATCGTGACGATTTTTGATTGACAGAAACAGATCTTATGACACACCTTAACATGTATATACATGTTTGGGTCAGGAGATGTCATGAGCGCCCAGGATTCCTTGCCAGCCAGGCTGGCCAATGACAGGATTATTCGCGCGGCCCATGGGCCGGAACTGACAGCGCGGTCATGGCAGACCGAGGCGGCGCTGCGCATGCTGATGAATAATCTCGATCCCGATGTGGCCGAGAAGCCTTCAGAACTGGTCGTTTATGGCGGTATCGGTCGCGCGGCCCGCAACTGGGCCTGCTATGACGGGATTGTGCGTGCCCTGACCAATCTGGACGCCGACCAGACGCTCCTCGTTCAGTCGGGTAAGCCGGTCGGGGTATTTCGCACCCATCCCGATGCTCCCCGTGTTCTGATCGCCAATTCCAACCTGGTACCGCACTGGGCGAATTGGGATCGGTTCAATGAACTCGACCGGGCCGGGTTGATGATGTACGGCCAGATGACTGCAGGGTCGTGGATCTATATCGGCAGTCAGGGCATCGTGCAGGGGACATACGAGACCTTTGTCGAAATGGGGCGGCAATCCTATGGGGGCTCGTTGCGCGGCCGCTGGATCCTGACGGGTGGTCTGGGCGGGATGAGCGGTGCACAGCCTCTCGCCGCGGTAATGGCAGGCGCTTCGATGCTGGCCGTCGAATGTGAGCCGAGCCGTATCGAGAAGCGCCTAGAAACGGGCTATCTTGACCGAAAGACGGACTCGCTCGACCAGGCGCTCGAATGGATCGATGCAGCCTGCACGGCTGATGTGCCGATCTCGGTCGGGTTGCTGGGTAACGCTGCGGAGATTTTCCCCGAGCTTTTGCGTCGTGGCGTCCGTCCCGATGCCGTGACCGACCAGACATCGGCCCATGATCCACTGAACGGCTATCTGCCCGCAGGGTGGTCGCTCGATCAGGCAGCGCATAAGCGCGTGACAGATCCCGCTGCCGTAGAACGCGCCGCCAAGGACTCCATGCGCCTTCAGGTCGAGGCCATGGTGGCATTTCATCGTATGGGTGTCCCGACATTCGATTACGGCAATAATATCCGGCAGATGGCCTTCGAGGTCGGGTGCGAGGACGCTTTCGCTTTTCCGGGCTTCGTTCCGGCCTATATACGGCCGCTCTTTTGCCGCGGCGTCGGGCCTTTTCGCTGGGCCGCCCTCTCCGGCGATCCCGAGGATATCTACAAGACGGACGCCAAGGTCAGGGAACTGTTCCCGCATGACACGCATCTGCACAACTGGCTCGACATGGCGCGCGAGAAGATCCAGTTTCAGGGTTTGCCCGCACGCATCTGCTGGGTCGGGCTCGGCGATCGCCACCGGCTCGGTCTTGCCTTCAATGAGATGGTCGCAAGCGGTGAGCTCAAGGCCCCTGTCGTGATCGGTCGAGACCATCTCGACAGCGGCTCTGTAGCCAGCCCGAACCGCGAGACCGAGGCCATGCAGGATGGGTCGGATGCCGTTTCCGACTGGCCCCTGCTCAATGCCCTGCTCAACACGGCGTCTGGCGCCACCTGGGTTTCGCTGCATCATGGCGGCGGCGTGGGAATGGGTTTCTCACAGCACGCGGGCATGGTCATCGTTGCCGATGGAACAGCGGAGGCCGCAAGTCGTCTGGAACGTGTGTTGTGGAACGACCCCGCAACCGGTGTCATGCGTCACGCCGATGCGGGCTACAATATCGCCAGAGACTGTGCCCGGGAACAGGGTGTCATCCTGCCCATGATCGACGGAGCCTGATCCATCATGAAGCATGTTTTCACTCTCGTTCCCGGCGCTCTCGATCTGGCGTCCCTGCGCAGCTTTATTCTCGACAAGCCCGAAATCCTCCTCGATGCCGGCACCGAACCCTGCCTGCGCGAGGCCGCGCGTTCGGTCGAGCGCATCGTGGCGGGCGGTGCAGCTGTCTATGGCGTGAATACCGGCTTTGGCAAGCTGGCCAAGACGCGTATCCCCGATGAGAAGCTGCGTGATCTGCAACGCAACCTCGTGCTCAGCCATGCCGCAGGGATCGGCAAGCCTCTGACGGAGCCGGTCGTGCGACTTATTCTGCTGCTGAAGGCTAATGGGCTCGCGCGAGGCTATTCGGGTGTGCGTTACGAGATCGTCCGCCTGCTGCTCGACATGCTCAATCGCGGGGTTATTCCCGTGATCCCGGAAAAAGGGTCGGTCGGGGCATCGGGTGATCTTGCGCCTCTTGCTCATATGTCGGCAGTTGTTATCGGCGAGGGCGAGGCCTTTTTCGCCGGTGAGCGTCTGCCGGGCGCCGTGGCTTTGGAGCGCGCCGGGCTGAGGCCTGTGGAACTCGGACCGAAAGAGGGGCTGGCCCTACTCAATGGCACGCAAACCTCGACGGCTTTGGCTCTGATCGCCCTTTTCGAAGCGGAAACCCTCCATCAGACCGCGCTTGTGACCGGAGCACTGACCCTTGATGCGGCACGGGGAACAGATGCTCCCTTCGATCCGAGGCTTCATGCTCTGCGCGGCCAGAAGGGACAGATCGAATGTGCCGCCATCTACCGGGCGCTCATGGCCGGTTCTGCCATACGCGCGTCACACGAGATCGATGACGAGCGCGTGCAGGATCCTTATTGCCTGCGTTGCCAGCCTCAGGTCATGGGGGCTGCGCTGGATTCGTTGCGTCATGCAGCTCACGTCCTGCTGATCGAGGCCAATGCGGTGTCAGACAACCCCATCCATTTCCCCGATACGGACGAAATGATCTCTGGCGGTAATTTCCATGCCGAACCTGTAGCCATTGCGGCCGATCTGATGGCGATTGCCGTATCAGAAATCGGAGCGATTGCGGAGCGTCGTCTCGCCCTGCTGGTGGACCCTGGCATGAGCGGATTGCCGCCCTTTCTGGTCAATGACAGTGGCGTCAATTCCGGCTTTATGATTGCCCAGGTCACGGCGGCAGCCCTTGCTTCTGAGAACAAGACGCTCGCCCATCCTGCAAGCGTAGACAGCCTGCCTACTTCAGCCAATCAGGAAGACCACGTGTCGATGGCGACATTCGCGGCGCGCCGTGTCGGCGACATCAACGAGAATGTACGTACCATTCTCGGTATTGAATATCTTTCTGCCGTGCAGGGGCTTGATTTCCTGGCCCCACTGCGTTCCTCCGAGCCGCTGGTCGCGGCGGCCGCCCTGCTGCGCGGGACCGTGCCGTTTTTCGCGCAGGACCGGCTCTTCACGCCCGACATGGAGGCTGCCAATGCGCTCATTGCCTCAGGTGCACTTGTCAAGGCAGCGAGCCAATCGCTGAAACTACCCACACTCGACGCCGAATGAGTGGGGTGATCGCGCCGGATGACGGCACTTTCAAGATCGAGGCAGCGCGAGCGCGCCGTCGTCTGCCTCGCCTGTTTGCAGATTATCTCGATGGTGGCGCCCATGGTGAGAAGACAATTCTCGCCAATCGGGCCGCTTTCAAGCGCTGGTCCCTTCTGCCTCGCGGGTTGCGCGATGTATCCTGTATCGACCAGAAGACCACCTGTTTCGGCATGGCTCTGAACGCGCCTGTCCTGCTCTCGCCGGTCGGTTTTGCCGGGCTGTTTCATAGCGACGGCGAGATTGGCGCGGCGCGGGCAGCGGAAAGATGCGGGATTGCCTCGACCCTTTCGAGCTTCTCCATCCATGCTCTGGAGGACGTGGCGACGGTCAAGGCGCCTCTCATGGCCCAGCTTTATATCCTGCGTGACCGCGGCGTGACACAGGATATGCTCGACCGGGCTGCGGCGTGCGGGGTCGGGACGCTTGTTCTGACCGTCGATACCGCTATTACGCCCCTGCGCCCGCGCGACATTCGGAACGGGTTTCGTGACCGTGTGCGCCCCAGTCTCGGCCAGAGCATGGGTCTGGCCCGGCACCCGGCCTGGCTTCTCGACCGGTTGCGGGCAACACGCAACGATCTGGGGACGATGGGGCGTTATACTGGAGCGCGCGGTATCATGGCGCAGGCCCGTGACATTGCATCCCGGATCGATCCCACTCTCTCACGGGCCGATCTGGAGACGCTGCGGGCATGCTGGAAGGGCCGCCTTGTTCTCAAGGGTGTGCTCCATCCCGATGATGCCCGGCAGGCGGTTTCCTGTGGTGTGGACGGGTTGATCCTGTCCAATCACGGTGGCCGACAGCTGGACCCTGCACCATCGCCTCTCACTATGCTGCCCGAGATACTGGACGTCACGCAGGACCGGCTCGATGTTGTGCTGGATGGCGGGGTGCGTCATGGCGGTGACGTTGTCACGGCTCTTGCGCTGGGCGCGCGAGCCGTTTCGCTGGGCCGCCCCTGGGCCTGGGCCCTGGCCGCAGGCGGAACGAAAAATGTAGAGACCGCTTTGCACCGTTTGATCCGTGAGACGGCGGATTGCATGGCGCTTACCGGGCTGTGCACGATCCGGGCGCTGCGCGAGGCAGGACGGACTGCGCTTCATTCTGCAGGATGAGGGTTCAGCCCTGCCGGGGCTTTTGTGAATCGCGTATGCGCCCCATGATGTAATCCCCGGCGGAAACGGGCAGATAAAGGGCGTCTGTCCCGGCTGGCAGGTTGAGATCGTGCGGATCGATCCGGGCGTCGTAATCCGGGTCGTAGAACGTTGCGAAAGAAACACGCTCGCGTCCGGAACGGTTGGTGACGCGATGCATGTTCGAGACATAGCGTCGGTTCGACCACCGGCACAGAAGGTCGCCGATATTGATGACGAGCGTTCCCGGAATGGGCGGTGCGGGAATCCAGGTACCATCAGGGCCCTGCACGTCCAGCCCTCCGGTGTCATCCTGCCAGAGCAGGGTAATGCAGCCGTAATCCGTGTGAGGAGCCACCCCGAACTGATCTGCCTCGCGTTCCGGCGGGTGGGGCGGGTACCAGATGGCCTGACTGCGCTGCAACGGTCTGGCATAGCGCGTGACAAAGAAATCGGGCGAGATCCCGAGCGAACAGGCGACAGCGCGAAGAAGTACCTGTCCGCATACGCCTACGGCCTCGAAATAGGCCTCCATGGCGGCGCGGAAATCTGGCCGTCCCTCAGGCCAGAGATTGGGGCCGCGCAAGGGCTGGCCCACTTGGACAAGGGGATGATCCGTCGGCAGATCGAGCCCGATCTGGAAGAACTCCTTATAATCCGGGTTGGCCGCACCATACATGGTGGTGCGGTTGAGCGCGTTGAAACCCCTCACGGCCTGACGGGGCTTGCAAAGAAGCTTTTCTTCCATGGGGGCATGAAAAAAATCGAGCGCCTCGCGATGGATCCGTTCAAGCAGGCTTTCCGGAATGCCGTGGTTTCGTACGTAGCAAAACCCCGATTGCGAAAAGGCAGCATTGATGGCGCGCCCTGTCGCCTCAAGATTGCCGGCACGAGCCGGGGCAAGATCGATGACTGGAAGATAGCCAATATCGTTCATGAAAAGGCTCCGTCGGATTGAGGGTCAGGAAGGTGGGATCAAGGCGGCGAGGCAGAGCGGGGCCTGTGGCCCGGAAGATGCCATCGGGGAAATGTGCAGGGGCGTATCGCCTGCGACAATCTTCCCCTGAAGAACGCTGCCCGGGCCGAATGCTGGTCCCCGTCCGGCGACATGCCATGGGCCTCTCAGGGGAAGCAGGGTGAAATGCACGGTATGGGGCAGTGGGAAAGGCGACTCATGGGCGCACAGAAGGGCAGGCTGTCCGTGCGAAGCCATTAGATTGAATGCCATGACCGGGCCGGAGGGGCAGGCCGCTGTCACGACCATGGCTCCGTCGAAGCTCAGAATGGCTCCGGCACGGTTGAGATGATGAGGGCAGTCGCCCACGGGGCTCAGGATCAGATGGCCGGGCGAGGCAAGGGCAAGATGGCGCACGAGGCCCGGAAAGGAGGAGAACGGACCATCGCCTCCGATCGAGGCAAGGCTGACCCGCCATGTCCCTTCCTGTGTCTCACCCCGAGCCAGTTCGCGGGTACGACCCTGCCCGTTCTTCCAGTCCGTCTCCGGGAAGGCGGTGAGGTCGTAGAGCGCGATCATGGTCGTGCTGCGGGAAAGATCTTGCCGGGGTTGAGGATGTTTTTCGGATCGAGCGTGGCCTTGATACTGCGCATCACGTCGATCGAAACCTGGTCATGTTCCTGCTGGAGGTAGTCACGTTTGGCCAGTCCCACCCCGTGCTCGCCGCTTGCAGACCCGCCCAGAGAAAGGGCGCGGGCGATCAGTCTGGCATCGAGATCATGGGCGCGGGCCAGAGCGTCTTCCCCCGATGGCACAAGCATGACCGTGTGAAAGTTACCGTCGCCGATATGGCCAACGATCGGCGCGGTGATGCCTGATGCCTCGATATCGCTCTTTGCGCCCAGGATCATTTCTGTCAGGGCGGATATGGGCACGATGGCATCTGTGGAAATGCCGACATGGCCGGGACGAAAGGCGAGGCAGGCCCAGTAGACGGCATGACGGGCCTTCCAGAGTGCGGCGCGCTCATCATCGCGCGTGCTCCAGGCAAAGGAAGCTCCCCCATTATCGACACTCAGGGCCTCGATCGTGCCGATCTGCTCCGCCACGGCCTGAGGACCACCTGAAACCTCGAAAAACATGGTGGGCACGGGGCGATAGGTATCGAGCTTCGAGTAGTCGATGCAAGCTTGCATCTGCACGTCGTCGAGTAATTCCATGCGTGCAACCGGCAGGCCCATCTGCATGACCTGCACCGCAGTCTCCACACATCCCGCGAGGGTTTCGAACTGGCAGATAGCCGCAGCCGTTGTTTCAGGTATTCCCTGCAGGCGAAGCTGTATTTCAGTGATGACCCCGAGTGTCCCTTCTGAACCGATCATGAGATGGGTCAGGTCGTAGCCCGTCGCTGATTTGCGAACGCGCCCCCCGGTCTGCATGATTCGCCCATCGGCCAGCACGATAGTCAGGCCGAGCACGTTTTCGCGTATGGTGCCGTAGCGTACCGCGCCTGTTCCCGAGGCGCGCGTCGCGCACATACCGCCTATCGTTGCCTCGCCACCCGGGTCGACCGGGAAGAAAAGCCCCAGATCACGCAAATGCAGGTTCAGGGCCTGACGGGTCACCCCGGCCTGAACGCGACAATCGAGATCATTTTCATGGACTGCGATGATTTCCGTCATGCGTGACAGATCGAGCGATATGCCACCCTCGACAGCATTGAGCTGCCCTTCGAGCGATGTACCGCCGCCGAAGGCCACAACGGGCAGGTTGTGGGCGTTGCAGAATGCGAGGGCCTGCGAGACCTCCTGTGTCGACTCGACATAAAGAACGGCATCGGGCGCATGGGCGGCGTGATAGCCCTCGCCGTGGCTGTGCTGTTCCAGCAGGGAGGGGCTGCGCGAGACCCGCCCGGGAAAAAGGGTGTCGAGTTCGGCGACAAGTCGGATACGGTCTGGCGCAGAGGGTCTCATTTCAGGACACTTCCTCAAGGGCGGGTGGCTCGGCAAGGATGGCACGCAGTGCCACGGTGAAACGCATGTTTTCCTCATCGAGGCCAATGGAGACGCGTATCCTGTCCGTGAACCCCGGTTCTTTCCAGGGTTTGACGATCACGCCGTGACGGAGCAGCGTCTCTGCAACCGGTGCGGCTGGGCAGGGTAGTCTGACAAACAGGAAATTACCGCTCGAGGGAGCGACATCCAGGCCCATGGCTTCGATCTTGGCTTTGAGGGCATCCCGCGCCCTGACCGTGGCCGCTACGCTCTCGCGCATATGGCTCTCTCCCTCCAGTGCAGCGAGGGCAGCGAGCTGTGCCACGATATTGGTATTGAACGGATCGCGAACGGCCTCGAGCGCGTTAATCAGGGCCGGGGTGTCACTCAGGGCCCAGCCGATGCGCAGCCCCGCCAGTCCCCAGGCCTTGGAAAACGTACCGAGCACGATCCAGGGGCGGGATTGGCGGCGCAGAACGCGGCGCGCATCCGGGTAATGCGCGGTGTGGGCCGCGTATTCCCGATAAGCCTCGTCGATCACAATCAGGCAATCATGTGGGCAGGCAGAGATCAGCGTTTCCAGCTGCGTCTCTGTCATCATGCAACCCACAGGATTGGATGGATTGGAAAAGATGAGGATACGCGTCGGTTGGGATACCGCAGCGCAGAGGGCCTGGAGATCAAAATCGCATGTTTCGGTGACCGGCACGGAATCGACGACCCCTCCCATCGCCACTGCGTTCAGGATATGCAGGCCGAACGAGGGCAGAACGGTCACCACCCTGTCGCCAGTGGAGATTACCCCCTGCATGATCATGCGTATGAGTTGTTCCGAGCCATTCCCGAGGATGAGCGCCTGCATCCGCTCATCCAGGTAGGTGGCAAGACGCGCGCGCAGCTTCGGTTCTGCTTCGGGATAAAGGGCCAGCTTGTCGAAAAGGCTGGTAAGGGCGTCGCGCACCTGAGGCGGGGCCCCGTGGGGATTTTCATTGCTTCCGAGTTTGGCGATAGAATTGAGGCCGTATCGTTCCTTGACCGCATCTGATGCAAGGCCTGCATTATAGGCTGGCAAGGCCGCTATTTCAGGGCGGCAGCATGAGACGGATGACGGGGTTCCAAGGGGAGAATGCACGGCCGATATCCAGTTTATGGTTGTATAGACAAGACTAGCGATATCGACTCGCATCATGCAAGCGCGAAGATTTATAGCGCCTTATATACGATATTTGTGGCGGTTATTCGCTTTTTCATTACGAAAATAAATTGACCTTCCTTGTACAGACAACATAGGCTTGCCGTCAGATTGTGTCAGGAGATCATGCCGTGATGATGTCTGCCTCCCCCTTGTCGCCCGAACTGGTCAAGGCTTTTCGTGATGACGGCGTCGTCATTCTGCGTGGCGTTTTTACGCCCTGGATCGAGTCCCTGCGTGAGGGAATCGATCGGTTGATGGCATCGCCCAGCCCGCTCGAGCGATCCTATCAGCCGACCGACTCGGCACCGTTTTTCCAGGATCTCTGCAACTGGCAAAGGATCCCGGAATTCCGCGCATTCATAGAAGACTCGCCCCTTGGAGTTCTGGCTGCGTCGTTGATGGGTGCGCGAGAGGCGCGATTTTTCCATGATCATGTTCTGGTGAAGGAGCCAGGGACATCGCTCGTGACGCCGTGGCACCAGGACCGTCCTTATTACTGCGTGAGCGGGCCGCAAAGCGTGAGTTTCTGGATTCCGCTCGACCCGGTACCCCAGGCAAATGCGCTGGAATGTGTTGCCGGGTCTCACCGATGGGGCGTCGATCACAAGCCCATGCGTTTTGACGGGACACCCCTCTATGCGGGCGATGACAGTACGCCCATGCCGGATATCGACGCTGACAGGAGCGCTTACCGGATCGTCTCTGCCGCTATGGAGCCCGGTGATGCCGTGGCTTTCGATTTCGGGACAGTGCATGGCGCTGCTGCGACTCTGGGCGCGGTCACAAGGAGGCGGGTGTTCTCAGCGCGGCTCGTGGGAGATAATGCGTGCTTTGCCGACAGAGGTGGCAAGGGATCGCCGCCTTTCTCCCATCTCACCCTGCAAGATGGTGAGAAACTAACAGGCCCCGATTTTCCCGTTCTCGCGACGGCGGCCTGAATGGCCGAACCGGCTCCCGTCGCGGCGCGCAGGTCCCGAACAGCCAGCACGATCCGTGCGGGGCTACGTCAGTGCCGCTGGCGGGTGGCGCGTCGTCTCGCGTCCTGCAGTCTTCTCACTTTGGCGGCGTCGGGCGTCGCACAGGCCGGGTGTCTGGACACGATACGTGCATCGGGGGTTCTGCGTGTCGGGAATGGGCTGCTTGGCGCTCATCCCTCTCTCTGGCAAAGCCATGATGGGGTATATCACGGTATCGATGCCGACCTCCTGGACGCATTGACGCAACGCCTCGGCGTGGCGCGTTCCGAATTCATCATCACCGAATGGCCGACCATGGTGCCCGGGCTCAAGGCGGGTCGTTGGGATATCGTTCTGAGCGACGTCAATATTACCGAAGAGCGGCGGATACGGGGGCATGTGCTGTTCTCGACGCCTTACTTCATGCTCTATGACTATGTGATCGTGCTGGCGGATTCGCCAATCAAGTCTCTTGCCGATCTCAAGGGCAAGACAATTGCCTCTGTCATGGGGACCAGCGACTCAGCAACTGCGCACCACCTGGTGGCTGATGGTGTGGCGGCTGATGTGGCCGATTTCGAGACGTTCGCCGATCCTTTCACGGCCCTGCGCAACCACCAGGTTGCGGCGGTGATCGTTGATCAGGGAACGCTTCATGCCCAGAAGGCACATTTCACGGATCTGCGCACTGTTGGCGCGCCCGTTTTCTATGCCCCCAAGCCGCGATGGGCCGTGATACAGGCCAAGGCCCGCTATCGTCTCGGAAGCGAAGGGGTAGTCATTTCCGATCGCTGTCCTGATCTGAAGGTTGCCGTCGATGAGGCTCTGGACTCAATGCGTCGGGATGGCACAATAAGAACGATACTGAAACGTTACGGTGTGTGGGAGCCGCAGCAGGACCACCTTATCCTGCCCGACCGTACTGATTCGGAGTAGCTGTTTCCATGCTGGATTTCCTGGCTGAGGCGGGCGAATATCTGCCCTTTCTCCTGCGTGGGGCGCTCGTCACGATCGAGCTTTCTCTTGTCGCGATGGCGCTCGGGACAGTGACTGGATTTTTCATTGCCCTTGGCCGTCGTGCCAGGACGCGGTTGCTGCGATGGCCGCTCAATGTGTTTGTCGAGATCATGCGTGATACGCCGCTGATCGTGCAGCTGCTGATCATCTATTTTACGCTGCCGCGCTGGGGCCTGACGCTTGGTGCCTTCCCGGCCGCCATTCTGGGTTTGTCTCTCAATCTGGCGGCCTACGTGTCGGAGGTATTCCGGAGCACCATCAATGCCGTGGATCGCGGGCAGAGAGAAGCAGCTATTTCGCTGGGAATGTCGGGGGTGCAACTCTATCGGCGCGTTATCATGCCCCAGGCGGGGCTGGCGGCATTGCCGATACTCGGGGGCTATTTCATTGCCCTGCTGAAAGATTGTGCACTGGTGTCATTCATTTCGGTCAACGAACTTCTGCGCAATGCGAGCATCCTCATTTCGGATACGTTCGATGGGGGTAACATCTATCTGCTCGTGGCGATCATCTATTTCATCATGAGTTTTGCCTCGTCACGTCTGATTCTTCATCTTGAGAACCGGCTTACCCATGATCGCCGATCCGGACCCGATACGATGTCTGGCACAGTTCAGACCATGGAGAAGGAAGCCGTACGATGAATCCTGTCCTGACGGTCAGACAGCTTGGCAAGAGTTATGGAGGCAGAGCGGTGCTCGATGGGGTGGACCTCGTTGTTGAAGAGGGTGAAATCGCCTGTCTCATCGGTCCGAGCGGGGCAGGAAAATCAACTATCCTTCGTTGCCTGAATTTTCTCGAAACGCCGGATCGTGGCGAGATCACGTTCCGGGGCGAACGCCTCTGTTCCGAAGACGGCAATCTTTTCCAGATATCCCCCAGGCGCCAGTTACAGGCGGCGCGGGCCCGCATGCCGATGGTCTTCCAGCACTTCAACCTTTTTGCCCATCGTACCGTGCTTGAAAATGTGATGGAGGGTCCCCGCGTGGTTCAGGGGCGCCCGAAGGAGGAGGCACGCATGATGGCCAGTGCCCATCTCGACCGGGTGGGAATGCTGGGCTTTGCGCGGCATTACCCGGATCGTCTCTCTGGGGGGCAGAAACAGCGTGTGGCGATTGCCCGTGCACTGGCCATGTCACCGGCCCTGATTCTTTTCGATGAGCCGACCAGTGCTCTCGACCCGGCGCTGGTACGCGAGGTCGAGAGCGTGATGCGCGACCTGTCACGCGATGGGCTGACCATGATCGTGGTCAGCCATGACATGCGCCTGGTGCGCAGCATTGCCTCGACCGTCCATTTCTGCGCTGACGGCCATATCGTCGCAAGCGGACCGGCCGGGCAAATGCTTGGCTCGCAGGCCCCCCTATCGATGCGGGTTTTTCTCGAGGCAGTGTCCGACCATGTTGGGCAGGAGTAACATGATGAAGCATCCCCCTCCCGATAGGAGCGCCACATCGATATCTGCCGGGCATGCTCATCCGGATGACGGAAGCATGACCGAAGTCGAATTCGAAACGATCTATCCGATTGCGTCGTCGAGACGTCATGGAAAGCCGTCGGACCTCTTCGGCTTGTGGTTTGGCGCCAACATGACCATGCTGGCCATCGCCACGGGCGGGGTCATGCGTGGAGAATTCCATTTGACACCCCTGGTAGCCTTACTGGCGGCGCTCATAGGCAATGTCGTGGGCGGCGTGTTCATGGCGCTTCATGCGGCGCAGGGGCCACACCTCGGTATTCCGCAGATGATCCAGTCCCGCGCCCAGTTCGGCATGATCGGGGCAGCCCCCATGACCGCGCTGATTGTGCTGATGTTTCTCGGTTTTGCTGCGTCGAATCTGGTTTTGGGTGCGCAGGGGCTTGCCATGATGCTCCCGTTCCTGGGAGGGAGGCCGGGCATGATCGCGATTGCTGTCATTTCAGCCGTTCCCGCCGTGCTGGGTTATCGCGCCATTCATCGCCTGACCCACTACATCGCCCTGCTCTGTGGGGGCGCAATCTTCCTTTGTCTGAGTGCTGTATTATTCGCTCCCTCTGCCCCGGGCATTGCGCTGACAACCGGGGGGCATGACACGGTTTCCGGCTTTCTGGGAGCCATGTCCATTGCCGCACTCTGGCAGATTGCCTATGCACCCTATGTTTCGGATTATTCGCGCTATCTGCCGCAGACGCGCGAAGGTGAGAAACAGGCCTTTCATGCGACATACTGGGGCTGTGTGCTTGGCTCGCTTGTCGCGATGGTCGTGGGAGCTCTCGCCGGACCGGCCGTCAATGACCGCCTGATTCTCTGCCTCGGTTCTGCGGCCGCGCCTGTTCTGGGCGTGCTGTCGCTGGGGCTGGTCGTGGCAAACGCCATGACGCTTTACTGTGGAGCGCTTTCCTCCATCACCGTGCTCCATACCCTCGCCCCGACGCATCGTTTCGGCAGAAATTGGCGTGGAGCGGTAACCCTGGTTCTGCTCGTCCTGTCTTTCGGGCTGGCGCTGCTCATGGCGGGCCGGTTCGAAAGCGCCTATGCAGGCTTCCTCGAACTGCTCATGTCGATCATGGTGCCGTGGTCCGCGATCAATCTGCTCGATTACTATATCCTGCGGCATGGAGCTTACGATCTTCCATCACTTTTCAGGCGCGACGGAGGTATGTACGGACGATACAACGTTCCGGCCCTGGTCACCTATACAATTGGGTTAGCTTCACAAGTCCCGTTCATATCGACGGGACTGTATACCGGGGCTATGGCGCGTTTTCTGGGTGGGGCCGATCTCTCATGGATTGCCGGACTGGCTGTGACCAGCATGATTTATCTCGCAACAGCCCGCATGTCGAAACATGTAAGATGATTACGAATCTAGATCGAATTTAGTTGACCATACTCGTATATACATCTTAGCGTTGCGTCATGGTCAGCCTTTTCCGGGGCAGGCCCTTCCTCCTTCGAGTGCAGCTCGCCCGTCTTCGGCCGCGAGCCGCCAGCATAGCGCGACGGTGACTCATCATGCGGATCATTTCGTTTTCAAAACTTTGTCTGATCTCGACCATGCTCGTCTCTGCCGCAGCCCCGCATGCCATGGCACAGACCAAGCCCGCTTCAGCGCATGGCACGAAGGCGAAGGCAGGAACCGCGACCTTACCGCCTGCCACTCGTGCAAAAGTGGCGGCGGTCACGCCTCAGGCCGTTGGTAAATCGGCGGTTTACCTCAGCTCGACTTCCGAGACGTTCGACGTCAAGGCCAAGCATATCACGCGTGGCGCCCTCGTGACTGTAAGCCAGAAGCTCCTGTCTCAGGCTCCAGCCGGCACGAACCCTCTCAAGGTACTATCGCAATTGCCAGGCATCATGTTCCAGTCTGCCGAGCCCCAGGGTGTCGATATCTGGTCGCAGCAGCTTTTCATGCACGGCTTTCAGCAGCAGGAAATCGGTTTCACGCTGGATGGTATGCCGCTGGGTGAGCAGTCCCTTCGTAATTACAATGGTCTGAATACACTGCTTGCGATTTCGGCGGAGAATATCTCCCGCATCGATATCTCCCAGTCCGCTGGTGCTGAGGATGTGGCCTCGACCAGTAATCTCGGCGGATCGCTGGCTTATATATCACGCGACCCGGCGCACAAGCTGGGCGGGACAATCAATCAGGGTTTCGGCAGCTACGCCAATTACCATACCTTCCTCCGCTTCGACAGCGGCGATCTCAATCGGACCGGTACACGGTTCTATACCTCTTATAGTCGGCAGGACGGCCAGATCTGGAAGGGTACGGGTGATCAGTTCATCCAGCAGGTCAACGCCAAACTGGTGCAGCCTCTCGGGCAGGAGAGCTATTTCTCGACCTATTTCGACTGGGCCGATGAGCATCAGTTCTCGACGCCTGATACCTCACCTGAGGTTATCCAGAAGGTCGGCTACAAAGTGGCCAATTATTATAATGGCAAGCAGAGTGGACTCCAGGCGGCCATTAATGCAGCGAACGGAATTTTTCCTTCTTCCTTTGCCGGACTGGAGGATCCTGAGGATTCGGCCTATTACGATGCGACCCTCAACAGCGCCGATTATCTGGGGGGCATGCGGGCGCATCTGCAACTCACGGATCACTTGCTGTGGGATAGTACGGTCTATGGTCATGGAGAGACCAATCAGGCGACCTGGACCACGCCCTATTATCCCTCGCCAAATGGCTCACCGCTTTCCGAATTGCGCAAGGCGCCGGGTATAAAGCGTCTCGGGTTTTTCTCGCGTGTGCAGTATGAAACTCACGACAACACGCTGGGCGGCGGTGTCTGGTATGAGAACAACAGCTACCAGTCACCCGAATATGTGTTTCAGATGCCCAACATCGTGAATGGCCAGCTAACCGAGAAGCTACCCAATCCGCTGGATTACTGGAAGCATCCCTTTGCGAAGATTTTCAACCAGGACTACAGCACGAATACTTTCACGGCCTTCGTACAGGACACGTATCGTCCCATTGAGCATCTGGCACTCCATTTCGGTTTCAAATCCGTGCTGAGCACCACACGCGTGGGCAATGGCTATGCCAATCCGGATTATTATTCACCGACCACACAGCTCGCGAGTGGCGTCGGTCTGACCACGGCTGAGGCATTCCTGCCGCATATCAGTGCAGACTGGCATTTCCTCACGCATCATGAATTGTTCTTCGATATTTCGGAAAACGTTCATACCTATGCGCAATGCGGTTACAAGCTTTGTGCCTCTCCTTTTGCCGTGACACAAACGGCATTCGATCAGGGCAAATCCTCGTTCAGGCCCGAGACGGCCTGGACCTATGCGGCGGGGTATCGTTATTCAAGCCAGTATGCAGGGCTCTCGATCTATGGGTATCGCACGAACTTCAACAACCGGCTCCAGCAGGTCACTTCGGGCTCTTCCGTAAACCCCATTTCCACTGTCTCGAATGTCGGTGGGGTCACGATGAATGGTGTCGATACAGCACTGACCATCATGCCGGTGCGTAATCTCGTCTTCACCAACAGCTTCAGCTATGACCATGCGACCTACGACCAGAATATCAACGAGGCCGGAACGGTCTACCATCTCAAGGGCGCGCAGATCGTCAATTATCCACGCTATATGTACAAAACCCGCCTCTCCTATGACTGGCAGGGTCTGACTGCCTATGTCGATGCGAGTTTCAACAGTAAGCGCAACTTCAGCTATACGGGCGATGTCAAGGTGCCGTCCTATTGGCTCTCCAATCTGGGGATTCAGTATAATCTTACCCATATCGGCGCGATCAAGCGGAGCCTGCATCCCCTGAAGGATCTGACCCTTTCGCTGAGCGTCACCAATCTGCAGAACACGCATTACATCGCAACAATGGGAGAAAACGGGAATCCACTCAACATTGCGAATGGCGCATTATCCTACCAGTCTTTCCTGATCGGCGCGCCACGCATGGCCTTCGGCTCGATTAGCGCGAATTTCTGATTGGACATGCCTAGGATCAGTATTGACAGTTCGCACGATACATTCGTTGCGAGACAGATAGAGGTGGACCCGTCCGTTCGGACAGTTTTGTGGGCTTGATAAGCTATAGCCGGTTGTTGTCATGCCGCCTGTTTGACGACGTGGCTGTCGCTATTGGCCATCAGGTCCGGAGTTCGCCCCGGACCTGATGGTGTCGACATGCCATGAAACGCTTCATCAGGCGCGCGCCCAATCGACTGAGGGGTGTCTTGTCGAGGGAGGATGTGTCCTTGAACCGGCATAGATCGACCTTGGCACGCGTTTCAGTAAGTTAGCGACGAGCCAGAGCTGAGGATGCAGGGGTCTTCGTCAGGCGTTTGCCGCCGACCAGCTTGCGGGCCAGATATTGACCATCCCCCTCCAGGAAGCGGTTTACCTGTAGCCGGATCGATGCCTGCTCTTGCAGATTCGCTCATGCGAAGCCCCTGATACCAGAGAACCATATTTTCCCGATTGGCTCAGGGATGGCTCAAAATCAACGATATGGTAAATCAGGATTTCGCTTCTGACCGGCTGCATCCCGCAGAAAACTGCGGTTAATGCCGTGGTGTCCCGTACGGGATTCGAACCCGTGTTACCGCCGTGAAAGGGCGGTGTCCTAGGCCTCTAGACGAACGGGACTGGAGGCGTGAGCGGCTGATTATCCCACCCCCGGATGGGGGTCAACCCTAAATCGTGGCAGCGTCCAAAATAAAAAAGCTCAGCATATCCTGACCGTTCCACTGCTCGCAGCGCAGTTGCCCCGCCACGTGAAGCACCGGCATAGCCCGGTCTTCCAGCAGGGCAGCGAACGCCTTGTCTGCGGCGCGAAAGACCAGACCACGCAGCCTGCCGCCATCCTCGCCCTGCAGGATGACACGCAGCGTGTTGCCATCGCGCCCGATACGTTCGGTCTTGACGGCACGAACGCGGCTGATGGCAATGACCGGCTCTTCATGGCCAGCCCCGAAGGGGCCGAGGCGTGCCAGCTGTGCAGCAATTTCTGTCGTTGCCCCGCGAAGGGTCAGTACGCCGTCTATGCACAGTGAGTCGTGGCGCGGGCGGAGTCTGGCCTGGGCAAGCGCCTCGTCGAGGAACTGGTGAAATTCAGCTGCTCTTGCTGCGTCCAGAGAGAACCCGGCCGCCATGGCGTGACCGCCACCGGTAAGCAGCAACCCCGACTGGCAGGCGTTGATCACAGCCGCCCCAAGGTCGATGCCCGGCACAGAGCGGGCCGAGCCCTTGATCCTGCCATCCTGAAGAGCGCCAACCAGCACAGGCCTGTTGCAACGCTCACGGACACGACTGGCGACGATACCTACAACACCCGGATGCCAGTCCTCGCCATGCAGGAACAGGGCTGCGTGACCCCCCTCCAGCTGCGCTTCGGCCTGGGCATAGGCCTCGTTGAGGATATCTGCCTCGACAGTCTGGCGCTGCCGGTTGATTTCATCGAGTTTTTCGGCCAGCGCCCGGGCCTCGAACGCATCGTCGCTCAGGAGCAGCTTTACCCCGAGTTCGGCTTGCGCAATACGGCCGCCCGCATTGATTCGTGGCCCGATGGCAAAGCCACAGGCCATGGCGCTGGCTGTCTCTTTCACCCCTGCCACGGAGGCCAGGGTGGATAGGCCCAGCCGCTCGCCACGGCCCATTACGCGCAGGCCTTGGGCGACGAAAGCGCGGTTGAGGTCGCGCAGGGGCATCACATCGCAGATTGTGGCCAGTGCCACCAGATCGAGCTTGCGCAGCAGGGCAGGCTCCTCATGCGCGTCAAACCAGCCCGACGCGCGCAACGTCCGGCAGGTAGCAATCAGCGTAAGGAAGGCGACGCTCGTGGCGCAAAGATGCCCCAGCCCCGACTCGCAATCGAGGCGGTTGGGGTTGACCACCAGACAGTCAGGCAGAATTGCCCCGTCTGGCTTGTGATGGTCCAGCACGATAATATCACCACCCGCTTTGAGGCTGGTGAGCAGATCAACGGTGGCCGTCCCGCAATCGACACAGATAAGCAGGCTCGCCCCTTTGGTGCGCAGGCCTTCAAGGGCTGGCCCGTTGGGGCCATAACCCTCTTTCTGCCGGTCGGGAATATGGAAAAAGACCGGACACCCCAGCTCGCGAAGCGTTTCGGTCAGGAGGGTGGTGCCGCAGGCGCCGTCCACATCGTAATCCCCGAAGACGCCAATGGTCTCACCCGCCTTGACGGCGTTGGCCAGTCGCAGGGCAGCGTCATTCATGCCTGTCAGGCAGGACGGGTCTGGCAGCCAGTCGCGCAGTTTCGGGTCGAGGAAAGCAGGAATACGGGCGGCATCGACCCCGCGGCTATGCAGGATGCGGGCCAGTAATTCGGGAATGGCAGCGCGTTGCGCGATGGCCAGGGCGATGCGACCATCACCGCTGGCCAGCCTGTCATCGCGCCAGACCCAGGAACGCTGACTGCCACTTTCATGGACAGAAAGAACCGGTTCTGGCGAAGCGATGATCGTGGGAGCGTCAGACATACGCTCCTTTATAGGGTGGTATCAGTGACCTGCCCACGTCTTGGTGGTGAAATTGTGCCGCCCTTCAATGAAGCGCACCGTGGCAGATTTGGAGCGCATGACGATGGAGTGGGTGCGGGCAACGGTCGGGCCGTAGAAGCGCACGCCGCGCAGCAATGTTCCGGTCGTGACACCGGTGGCCGAGAACAGTACGTCGCCACGGGCCATATCATGCAGGCCGAGCTTGCGCGTCGGGTCATTGCCCGGATCCATCGAGCGGGCGCGCTCGATCTGGCTCTCATCCTCGAACATCAGGCGGCCCTGCATCTGGCCACCCACGCAGCGCACGGCTGCAGCAGCCAGAACACCTTCCGGCGCGCCACCCGAACCCGCATAGATGTCCACACGGCTTTCATCCATACAGGCCGCGATGGCGGCAGCAACGTCGCCATCGGTCAGCAGCATGACGCGTGCACCGGCTTCACGGGCGCGGGCAATCAGTTCCTCATGACGTTCGCGGTCGAGGGCACACATGGTGAGCGAGGAGATATCCTTGCCCTTGGCCTTGGCAAGGTCACGCAGCGTGGTTTCGATTGGGGCGTCGATATCGATCAGATCGTCCGGCAGGTTCGGGCCCACCACCAGCTTCTGCATGTAGATGTCAGGCGCATGGAGGAAGTTACCGCTCTCGGCCAGTGCCACCATCGTCATGGCGTTCGGCATGTCCTTGGCGCAGAGATTGGTGCCTTCAAGCGGGTCGACGGCGATGTCCATCTTGGGACCGCCGGCGCCCACCTTTTCGCCGATATAGAGCATCGGGGCTTCGTCCATCTCGCCCTCGCCGATCACGACCGTACCCTCGATCGCGACGGTGTCGAAAGCGGCCCGCATGGCTTGGACGGCTGCACCGTCAGCCTCGTTCTTTTCCCCACGGCCAGTCCAGGCCGATGACGAGATGGCCGCAGCTTCTGTCACGCGCACGAGTTCGAGCGCGAGGTTGCGATCCGTCACTTTATACTTAGGAGAGAAAGGCATCCGGTATATCCTATCTGTACTCTATCCAGCTGAGCCGGAATTGCGACACGCCCTGTTATGCCGGGATGTGCCGCCTTTGCCACATCACACAGTCTCGATTTTCATGAGCAGCGGTGTGCCGACGACAGTTTCCAGGGGCTCGAGGGCCGTCAGGACGGAAAGCATGGCCGCCTCGCTGGTTTCATGTGTGACAAGCGCCAGGGGAACAACCGTCTGTGAAGAAGCCGCTTTTCCGGCCTCCTCCGCCGCATGTTGCGAGAGGGCGCGCAGGGATACGCCGTAGTCGCGCAGGGCCGCCGTGATATCGGCCACCACGCCGGGGCGATCCTGCACAAAGAGGCGCAGATAATACTGCCCGGCCAGGTTTTCGCGCGGGGCGCAGGCGATTTCGGGCCGTGGGTCCATCCCCCATACGGGCAGGGCTGTTCCCCGGGCGAGATCGATCACATCCGCCATTACGGCGCTGGCGGTCGGTCCTGCGCCTGCACCACGGCCTTCGATCAGCATCGGACCGCTGAAGGCACCTTCGGTCAGGACGGCATTGAAAACGCCGTCCACATTCGCGATCGGAGCGGATTGCGGCACCATGCACGGGCGCATGGAGGCCTCGATGGTGCCCTGTTCATCACGGCGCGCACTGCCCAGCAGCTTGATGCGGTATCCCATCTCACGGGCAAAGGCCTGATCGCACGCGGCGATGTTGCGGATTCCCTCGACATGCAGGCTGTCGAACTGCACCGGCTGACCAAAGGCAAGGCCGGCAAGTATGGCGAGCTTGTGGGCGGCGTCCCAGCCATCGACATCAGTGGAAGGGTCGGATTCGGCATATCCAAGAGCCTGCGCCTCGGCGAGAATATCGCCGAAATCACGACCCGACTCGCGCATTGCGGTCAGGATGTAGTTGCAGGTGCCGTTCAGGATGCCGCCAACGCGCACCAGATTATCGGCCGCCAGACCCTCACGCACGAGCTTGATAGCCGGGATGCCGCCTGCCACCGAGGCCTCGAACAGCAGGGAGGTGTTGTTCTCGCGTGCCAGCGTAGCCAGAGCCGCACCATGAATGGCAAGCAGGGCCTTGTTGGCGGTTACGACCGGCTTGCCAGCCTTCAGGGCGGTTTCGACCAGCGTACGGGCTGAGCCCTCTGCGCCGCCAATCAGTTCCAGCACCACATCGACCTTCGGGTCGCTGGCCAGCGCGATGGGGTCATGATGCCAGGTCAGACCGGCAAGATCGACGCCACGGTCGCGGGTGCGATCGCGGGCCGAGACAGCGACCACCTCGATGGTCCGACCGGCACGGGCAGTAATGGCCTGGGCGTTCTCACGCAGAAGGCGCACCACGCCAGCCCCGACCGTGCCAAGACCAGCAATACCAAGATGAAGTGTTTGACCGTTCACGAAACTGCCTCTGCCTGTTTGACGCCGTGTTTGTTGAGGAAGGTCTTGATGGCACGCGTAGCCTGACGCAGGCGCTGCGTGTTCTCGACAAGACCGATACGAACGAAGCCCTCGCCATATTCACCAAAGCCCAGACCCGGGGCCACGGCCACACCGGCCTCTTTCAGCAATAGCTTGCTGAAATCGACGCTGCCCATTTCGGCGAAGCGCTCCGGGATAGGCGCCCAGGCGAACATCGAGCCCTGGGGAGAGGGGACGTCCCAACCCGCAGCATGCAGCCCGCGGATCAGCACGTCGCGACGTTCGCGGTACATGTCCCGAATTTCGGCCACGCAATCCTGCGGGCCGCTCAGGGCCGCGACGGCCGCCACCTGAATGGGGGTGAAGGCGCCGTAATCGAGATAGGATTTGATGCGTGTGAGGGCCTGGATCAGATGCGGGTTGCCAGCGGCAAAACCCATGCGCCATCCGGCCATGGAATAGGTCTTGGAGAGTGAGGTGAACTCGACCGCGATGTCCTTGGCGCCCGGCACCTGCAGGATCGACGGCGGCGGCTCATCGCCGAAATAGATTTCGCAATAGGCCAGATCGGACAGGATCCAGATCTGCTCGCGACGGGCGAAAGCGACCAGTTCCTTGTAGAAATCGAGCGATGCCGTGAAGGCCGTCGGGTTGGACGGAAAGTTCACGATGAGCGCGGTTGGCTTGGGGACGGAATGGCGCACAGCCCGCTCAAGCGCGCGCAGCATGTCCTCATCCGGCGTGGCGGGGATGGAGCGTACCGAGGCGCCCGCAATGATGAAGCCAAACTGATGAATGGGGTAGGACGGATTCGGCACCAGAATCGTGTCGCCGGGGCTGGTAATGGCCGAGGACAGATTGGCCAGACCTTCCTTCGAGCCCAGGGTCGCGATGACTTCGGTCTCGGGGTTCAGATCCACTCCGAAGCGGCGTTCATAATACCCCGCCAGGGCGCGACGCAGACCGGGAATACCACGGCTGACCGAGTAGCGATGGCTGCGCGGGTCGGCCACGGTCTCGACAAGCTTCTTGACGATATGGGGCGGTGTGGGGCTGTCGGGGTTGCCCATGCCCAGATCGATGATGTCTTCACCATGCGCTCGGGCCGCGGCCTTGGCCTTGTTTACCTCGGCAAAGACATAGGGCGGCAGGCGACGGATACGGTGAAACTCTTCGGTCATTTTTTCGGCTCGGGGGCACAGGGTTGAAATAAAATTACCGGAGTCAGGGCGACTCCGACAATCTTCACTAACCTGTTTCCAGAACCGGGTGAACCGTCCTCAGTAAGGCGAGCGGTCAATTCTCGCGCCACGACCCAGCGCGCCGGCGCTCAGACGGATATCCGATGCGGGGACGCCGTGCAGAATCAGGGTCTGTGCCACCACGCGCGCGCGCAACAGGCCGAGCTTGATGCCAATAACCTGCTCTTCAGGGCGGAATGACGTGATTTCGCCAAAACCCTTCACATAGACCACGTCATGAGGGCCACGCGTGCCCAGGAATTTGCCGATCGTGCTGTCCTGGCCATTCGCGATCTGGTCGGACGCCTGCTTGAAGCGGATCAGCGTGCCATGGGGCTCGGTCAGGTCATAAGAGGGCGGTGCAATGTCCGGCAGGGCGGCATCGCGCGGGATATCGAAGCCGGGAAAACGTGGCGCCTGGGGCGGAAGATCACCGATCTGCGGTAGCTCGCCCGGTTTGATCGGCGGCGGCGCAAAGCGTGTGACTTCTGGCAGAGCGGCCTCGGGCGGCGCTGTTTCAGCGGGCGCGGCCTTCTTCGCTGCCGGTTTGGCAGCCGGAGGCTTGGGAGCTGGTGAAGCAACCGGTGCGGGTGCCGGTGCAGCCGCCGGTGTTGTTGCGGAGGCCGGTGCTGGTGTTGCCGGCGGTGTCTGACCGGGCGCCACGACGCTCATTGATGAGCCACTGTCATCGCCAGCGGGGCGCGGTTTGGGCTGCGGCGGTGGTGGGGGCGCCGGGATGATGAGTGGGCCGTCAGCCACGGCAAGATGCTGGCTGAGATTGCGCTGGAGCGTCAGTTTGTCCGTCAGGGCCTGTCGGGCCGGGGCACTGGGCAGGTCGACTTGGGCGGTCGGGGTCAGTCCGACATGGGGGTAGTTGCCGTGAGCCCCCGGTGCAGGGGGACGCTGCTTGGCAATCTCACCACCCTGATATTGATGATACCAGTTACCGACCGTATCGACGGCGTCTCTGTGACCGCAGGCGGCCAGGGGCATTGCGAGCGACGCCATGCCTGTCACGACAAGGCCTTTTTGCAGCCAGCCTGTTTTCTGCATCTCTTCCGATCGACCTTATGAATTTCTTGTCCGGTTTCACCGCGCTCGCGCCACCCTAACCGTTCCTGCCCCTCGTGGCGAGATGCCTGATCCCCAGCAAAAATTGGCGGGGCTCTTGTGAGGGCCGCCCATCAAGCGCAACATAGAAGGGATGAACAGGCTGTATGGACATAGGAACACCATAATGCGTGGCACGACGCCTCAGGACATCTTCCGTATCGCACCACGTCTCGATGATGAAGATCCCGATACACAGAACCCCGACTCTCCGGAGACCAAGGAGCCCGCAGAAAAGGCTCCCGGTACCGAAATCGAGGGCAAGCTGTTCGAGCAGCGCAAGGTGCTGATCTTTGGCGGCATCAACGACAAGGTGGCCCGTGATGTCACAGGTCGTCTGCTCGCTCTGGCCGGGGCTTCGGACAAGCCGATCGATATCTACGTCAATTCACCGGGTGGCCATGTCGAGAGTGGTGACACCATTCATGACATGATCCGCTTTGTGGATTCCATCGCTCCCGTGAATATGATCGGTACGGGCTGGGTGGCATCGGCTGGCGCGCTGATCTTCGCCGCAGGTCGCCCCGAGCGTCGTCTGTGTCTGCCCAACACGCGCTTCCTGCTGCATCAGCCGATGGGCGGCGTTCGTGGCCCGGCAACCGATATCGATATCGAGGCCCGCGAAATCATCAAGATGCGCGAGCGCCTGAACCGACTGTTTGCTCGTGAAACCGGTCAGTCCTACGAGAAGATCGCCAAGGACACGGACCGCAATCACTGGATGTCGGCAGAAGAGGCCATTGCCTATGGTCTCGTCTCGCGCGTCATCAGTAAGATGAGCGATATCAAGGAATAAGAAGAGGAAGTCTCTCTCATGTCACGTCTTGAACAACTCTACAGCCATCTTCCCGATGCGCCGTCAGACAAGACCCTGGCCAAGGCCGATTTCGAAGCCCGTCACTGGAGCAGCGCCATTCCCGGCCCGCTCAAGCCGGGCACCGAGGAACACAAGCGCGCTGTGGCCGACATGTTCAGGGAGACGTTCAACCCTTACAAGCCTTCGGTCATCGAGTGGCCCAAGCTCGACCCGCAGACCCTGCATCGCATCACCTCGCTGCCGATCTGGGATATTGCGGTGCAGACCGAAGGCAAGGCTCGCCTGCGCATGGCGGCCTATGCCGACATGATCGACGATCCCGACATGAAGGACGCTCTGCGTCGCAATGCCTGGGAGGAGAACCGCCACAAGGAGGTGCTCTCCAAGCTTGTTGAAGCCTACAACATCCCGATGGCTCCCGAGCCGCCCTATATCGAGCCGAAAGATACCGAGTGGGCGTATCTGGTGACCGGTTTCTCAGAATGTGTGGATAGCTTCTTTGCCTTCGGTCTGTTTGCCCTTGCCGAGCGTGCCGGTCTGTTCCCCATGGAACTGATCGAGACGTTCGAGCCTGTGATGCAGGAAGAGTGTCGCCATATCCTGCTTTTCGCCAACTGGCTGGCCTGGCATCGCGCCACCATGCCGTGGTGGAAGCGCCCTGTTTTTGAAGCACGTGTTCTGGGTGTCTGGGCGTTCCTCGCCTATGAGCGCATGGATTTGGCCCGTTCGATCGATGCCGAGGGCAACGAGCACACGCAGGACAATAATTTCACCGTGACCGGCGCCAAGGACATGACGGACATGGACATCAAGGTGCCAGAGCTGATGCAGCTTTGCCTTGATGAAAATGACCGCCGCTTCTCTGGTTACGACCACCGTCTGCTGCGCCCCACCACCACACCCACGCTCGTCAAGACCGGGCTGGCTGCCTATCGTCTGTGGGGAAAAGCATCGGGGGCTGTGCGCGCCCGCCTGGGGCATAAGGAGCAGCACGCGCCTGCATGAGTGTGATTGAGCCGGGGTCAGAAGCCCATAAGCATTATTTCTGTCAGCAATTCATCGACACCCATCAGGTCTTCGACCCGGAAACCCTGCCATGGCCCGAGTTGACAGAGGAGGAACTGACCCGGCTCCGCGCTGTACCGTTCTGGCAGGAGGTGTATCACACCGAGCGCCGGGCCGGCGCTATCGTCGATGCCTTTACGCCCCAGATCATTGATCCCGAGGTCAAGGAGGCAGTACGGCTCCAGGGCTATGAAGAGGCGCGTCATGCCGATCTGATTCGTGTCATGATTGAGCGTTACGGTCTTGATGCCCAGAAGCAGCCGCTCGAGAAATTCCCGGCCGATCTGGAAAAAGCCTTCATCGATTTCGGTTTTGGTGAGTGTCTGGACGCCTTTCTCGGCTTTGGCGCCTTCAAGAGCGCACGCCAGTCGCAGTTCCTGCCCGAGAAGATGTTCGAGATCTTCGACATCCTGATGTTCGAGGAAACACGGCACATCGTTTTCTTCATCAACTATATGGCTTGGCGAGAAAAGCGTCGCGGCCTTGGCCGCGCAAGGCGTTCCGCCAAATCGCTGCGTTTCTATATCCGCGCGCTCAGCCGCCTGCTTGGGATGGTGAAACGTGGGCAGGAGCCCAATGACGGGCGCGATTTTGCCGTCACCCAGACCAATCTGTTTCTCGATGGATTCTCGTTCCGGGGCTTTGTCGAGGATTGCTATCGTGAAAACGCCCGCCGCATGACGGCGTTCGATCCTGGTCTCATGCAGCCTCGCCTGCTGCCCGGTATTGCCGATCTGGCGCTGCGCGGGTTGCGCCTGTGGGATAAAGGGCGTGGTCTTTCGCGCTAACAGGCTTAGTCCGTATGACCTTTAGAGAGACATCCAGCCCATTCCTGCGTTGGGCATAGCATCAGAAGAACACGATCAATCCATTAGCGGAGAAGATCATGAGTAAGCTGCTATATGTCGGACTTGATGTGCATAAGGAAACCATTTCAGTCACAACGGCTGAAGAGGGACGCATGGGAACCATCTGTTTCATTGGAACAATCCCCAATACGCCAACCGACATCGCCAGAATGGCCAAACGATTGAATAAAAA
>NZ_UEGO01000040.1 GCF_900465345.1 Asaia bogorensis
CTGATAAAGATGCTGCCGTGCGATAGCGTGCCGCCGGGCCACGTCCGCCACACTGGCCCCGTCGATCCCGACCTCCGCCAGGATCCGTAGCTTCTGCTCATCCGTCCAGCGACGCCGCCGCTCGACACCTACCAGGATCTCAGCCCGCATCGTCACCATCCACAAGCGACGTCAGTATTGACGCCAATAATGACGTCAACTTACTCCCAAGCGACACACCTCAGAAGGCGGCCTCGAGCGGCCGGTTACAGAAAGAGGAAGCGTCGCATGTTATAGACGATATTGGCCAGATCGATCTTCATGGTGGCCCGGGTGATACCCACGGTCTGGACGAACAGACCCGTCTGCGATTTCTGATCAGCGAAGACGTGCTCGACACGCGACTGGATCACCGATTTTTCTGCGTTGGGCTGCTGGGTGTGGCGGGACATGGGCTTGAGATGCGGCTTTTTCCTGTGGACCTTCGAGACGAAACCCTCCTTTTCCATGAAGGCCTCATTGACTTTCGAGCGATACGCCGTGTCTGCTCAGACGCCTGAGGCCGTATTGGCTTTATCTAACAGCCCCTCTCTTAATCGCTCTTAATCGCGCACCATCACTGGCGGCGGCATCCGTCGCTTTCCATTTTCGGATGAACCGGAACTTCCGGTCGATGGAGATGTGCGATTTATAGCCAAAGAACGGAATGGCGAGGTCCATGGTCGGCATGGTTCCATCTTCCTGCCGTTTTGCTTTCGTGAACTTCAGCGTCCAGCGCGCATGCCTGTCCTTGTGGGACAGCTTTGACGCCTTGTCCTGCCAGCCTTCGGGGATCTGGCCTGCCCGAAGATCCGCTTTCTCGGCATTCGTGTTGCGCTGCCTTGGAGCGGCCACCAGTGTGGCATCCAGAATCTGGCCGGACATCGGCAAATACCCGGCGTTGCGCAGGGTAGCATCAAACCGGTCAAACAGTGTTTGGATGGCCCCCGCCTGGGTCAGACGCTCGCGAAACAGCCAGATTGTTTTGGCATCGGGCACCCCCGATCCGACAGTCCCAGGGGCTCTGTTGCAAAATCTTGGATTGTTAGCGCAAACTCGAGGCTCAGGGCTTTTCAGAATGTGTAGACCCCGAACTGCCTCTCGATCAGGCGCATTTCTCCCATGATACCCTTTTCCTGCTGCCAGGGTTTGGCTCGCCCCTTTTTCAGGGCGCGCATGACTTCGAAACCCTTGATCGTGGCGCAAGCGGTTTTCAGGTTTTTGAAACCACGAGCCGGCCTGATCAGCTGTTTCAGCTTGCCATGATCGGCCTCGATTACGTTGTTCAGATATTTCACCTGACGGTGTTCCACCATATCCGGCAGTTTTCCGTCTTTTTTGAGTTCGCTGATCGCGATGCCGTCGGTCGGGGCCTTGTCCGTGTTGATCGTCTCGGGCTTCTCCCAGTCCTTCAGACCGTTCACCGCTTTGCCCAGAAAGTGCTGCGCAGCCTTGGCATTCCTGGTCGGCAAGAGATAGAAATCGATCGTATTGCCGTTTCTGTCGACAGCCCGATACGGATACGCCCATACTCCCCTGACCTTGATATAACTCTCGTCCATCCGCCAGCTGCGGGTGAAGCCCGGGCGTTTCCAGTATCAGCGCAGGCGCTTTTCGATCTCAGGCGCGTAACGCTGGACCCAGTGGTAGATCGTTGAATGATCAACGTTGACGCCGCGTTCGGCCAGCATGGTTTCAAGATCCCGATAGCTGATCCTGTAGCGACAATACCACCGCACAGCCCACAGGATCACCTCACCCCGGAAATGTCGTCCCTTGAAGTCACTCATACACCATGTCCCACGCCAAAACCGTGGCCGGTTTCAAACAGGGAGACCGACTTTGCAAAAGAGCCGATCCGTAAATGGCGGACGGCGCATGCCGGCGCCAGACTGCGCAAAGGTCTGCTGGATAAAACCAATACGGTCCCCGCAGTATGGGCCGACATGGCCTACCGCTCAAAGGCCAATGAAGACGTCATGGAAACGCAGAGCTTTGTCTCGAAGGTTCACAGAAAAAAGCCGCATCTCAAACCGATGCCTCAGCATATCCAGAGGGTCAACGCAGGAAAATCGGTCATCCGATCTCGGGTCGAGCACGTCTTCGCTGATCAGAATTCTCAGACGGGACTGTTCATCCGAACTGTCGGCATGACCCGAGCGATTATGAGAATCGGACTGCTGGCGGTAATGTAAGATCTAATAGACCCTAGCTTTCAACATAGAAAGCATTCCTCTCCGCTGCAACTGCCATGTTTTAGCTATACGTCCTGAGCCTAACGCGTAGTCAATTCCGGAAAATTTTTAAATAGAAAAAACCACTGTCAACAGAAGAACTGAAGATACCATAAGAAAATCGCTAACAGACCTTTGGCTTTTTTCACGAATTTTTCTATTATTCATGTAAGACGAAATAATTATCCAAGAAGCCAAGATCGCCACCAAAGAAACAATAGTGTATGATGACGATTGGGGAGTCGTCTTCGTTATATTATACGCATGACTCAAAACGCTACATAATGAGCCCAAAAAATATATCAACACGCCACTGCAAATTGCCTGAATTTCTAGACGAATCATGTTATTCATTCCATGTGCGAAATAACACTTGCGTATAGCTTATCTATACGCAAGTGTTATTTATAATTATTACTATTCGGCCATCTGTCTTAGCCATGTGGCTCCAGCCACGAGAGATGCACCACCTACCGCAAATCCAGCCGCCGCACCTGCACCAATCGCTGAACCGGCAATGAACGGTGCTGCTGCGACAGCGGCAGCACCAACGATACCATATAATGCAGCCTCACCGGCATATCCCCAGTTCACTCCGCCAGAGATATGATCAAAATCGTCGTCACTGAGGGTCTGGATATCGTTCATTTTGAATACCTTTCGTCAGTTGGTTACACAAAAAATATATTCTGTAATTTTCAGTATTTAATAGTAAATTTTTGGAAATGTTTCGACATTTTTCTAGAAGTTTTATAGTTACGCTTAGATCCTATTTGGAAACTATGAGAAGTGTGATTCAAGCTCTGGATGTAGGCGCCAGAGCGGAGAGCCAGAGTGGTCGAAATTGTCCGATAGACGAAGCGTTATCCGTCTGACATGACGGATGAAGAATGAGAGCGGATCACGCCCTTGATGCCGGATTCGGGGCGCATATGTCGACTATGGGATGTCGCATTTTGCGAAGTAATCAGTCCAGGGCACTATCCGGTCCGATCTGGGTGTGGATAGCGAATGCTGCCAATTAATTTCGGACACTGGCACGGCGTTAAGTCAGTTCGGCAACCGAGATGATTGACGGCCAGAGCATCAATGCGCCGTGAGCGCCGCATCGACGTCTCACAGGTCATAACCATCGTCGCCACGGGCGCTAGCCCCGGAAATGCCGTCCCTTGAAGTCAATCAGGCCAATCGCCCTGCACAAGAACCGGCTGCATGCGTGAATGCCAATTTTGCAATAGAGTTTGTTGTAATATCTTCGTGTACGGTACCGAAGCCTTCCGTAGGGAGGGTTTAGGAGGACACACTATAAACAGCAATGTCACATTACGGACGAGTCAGTGACCACGCTCTTTGATATTACAGCTCCCTATACGTTATCATATCGAACCGAAATACCAACCAGAAGCTCGAGCGGGACCTTTTCAACACAATCAACGCCAAAACAGACAAGCAAAAATTATTATGAGAGAATTACACAATAAATGTGACAGTGATGTTGTCATGAACGCATTTAATCTCATACGGTTTGCACGAAAATAGCATAGCGAAAAGTTTGCTCCACCCAATAATCCTGGCAGCAGAGCAACAAAAAATCCCCTTCCATCGATATGGATAGTATAAAATAGCAATATAGATGAAATGAAATAAATTGATGGTTTCTTGTAAAAAGCCTTGTATATTATATGTTGAAATACAAAAGTTTCAATAAAAGGCGCAATCAACAATCCGGACAAAAGGACAAAAATCATACCATGACTTATGTTGTTGCCACTATCTTCAGGTATATTCAAGGTTGTAGATATTGCATTTGTAATAACTACTAGCGGAATACTATGCTCCGCTAGTAGTTTTGCTGTTGCGTTTTTCAAAAAGAATTGAATCCTTCGTAAACTCCACCAGCAAAATTATATGCAGCTTCGCCACCCTGTAAAACCATTTCCCCAATCTTCTTCCATGGGATAGCGCCAGATATGAAGTCCAAGTCTTCTATATCTAAGTCAATCAACGGCAGGTCATTAGAAGATAAATCAAGCATAGCAACAACCCTAAAGTTATTTAGGAGATTCCACCATAAGAGGTTGCAACACCATATGCAAAGCCCTTCGCAGCGACGCCAATTACATAACCAACGTCATGGAAAAACCCTGAACCCCATGATCCTGTTATGGGGGCGTCACATAGAACGGGCACGGATATACGCTAAGGGATCCCCCACTGGCGGAACAGTTCGGATCGGGCTTTCCCGAAAGGGATGGTGAAATGGGAAGGCGGGCATTTCTGATCCTCTCCCGTTGCACGCTTGGCGTACAACGGGAGAGGATATGTCGTTAGGCTCAGGACCCATTGATCTGGGCGGTCGAATATGATTCAGGCTCCTGCGAGGAGACTGGGTATGAGCGACCTGTATTGGCTGACGGACGAGCAGATGGCCCGTCTGGAGCCGTTTTTTCCGAAAAGCCACGGTAGGCCGCGGGTAGATGACCGGCGTGTGCTGAGCGGCATCATTTTTGTGAACCGCAACGGACTGCGCTGGCGGGACGCACCGTGGGAGTATGGCCCGCCCAAGACGCTCTATAATCGCTGGAAACGCTGGGGTGCAGCGGGGATCTTTGTCCGGATGATGGATGGTCTGGCGGCGGGCAGGTCAGATCACCAGACGATCATGATCGACGCGACCTATCTGAAGGCGCACCGCACGGCCTCGAGCCTGCGGGTAAAAAAGAGGGTGCAGGCCGCCTGATCGGTCGCCCCAAAGGGGGCATGAATACCAAGCTGCACGCGGTAACGGACAAGAACGGTCGCCCGATAAGGTTCTTCATGACGGCAGGGCAGATCAGCGACTATACTGGTGCTGCTGCCCTTCTGGATGATCTGCCTGCCGCAAAGTGGCTCCTGGCCGATCGCGGCTACGATGCCGACTGGTTTCGGGATGCCTTGGAGGAAAAAGGGATCAAACCCTGCATTCCAGGACGAAAATCCCGCGGGAAACCCGTCAAATATGACAAGCGCAAATACCGCCGCCGCAATCGTATCGAGATCATGTTCGGGCGCCTGAAGGACTGGCGCCGCGTCGCCACGCGCTACGATAGATGCCCTGTCGTGTTCCATTCCGCCATCTGCCTCGCCGCCACCGTCATGTTCTGGCTATGAGTCCTGAGCCTAGGGGCGCGAATGGTGCTTTCAGCGGAGATGTCGGTCGGAATGCTGGTGGCTTTCCTGGGTTATCGCGACCAGTTTTCCAGCCGTTTCGGCAGTCTGGTAACTGCTGGATTCAAGATTAGAAATCTGCGCGTAAAGTGTGACCGACTGTCGGATATTGCGTTGGCCGACGCCGAGGTGTCGGAGGGTGACAGGGGCTCTAAGCTTGCTGCTTTTCCTGCCTCTGAAACTGAGACTGACGGAGCAGTCCTCGAGTGTCGGAACGTAGGCTACCGGTATGGCAAGGAAGATAACTGGGGTTTTTAGAAATGTAAATTTGCAAGTTCCAGCTGGGAAAAGCCTTGCAATCACGGGGCCGTCGGGCTGCGGAAAATCGACATTGTTGGCGATCCTGATGGGGTTGGTTCAGCCGGAAGAAGGGGAGGTTCTGTGGAACGGTGTTGTAATCGGACCATCTAACCGCGAAGCATATCGGTCTCAGATCGCGGGAGTGCTTCAGGACGATATTCTATTGTCGGGTAGTATTGCGGAGAATATTGCGGGATTTGACGAGAATATCGATCTTATCCGAGTGGCGGAATGTGCAAGAGACGCACAAATTTTAGCCGATATTCAGAGAATGCCAATGAATTTTGATACGCTTGTCAGTGAAATGGGGCACACTCTTTCAGGAGGCCAACGGCAGCGTATTATTTTAGCCCGTGCCCTCTATCGTAAGCCTAAAATCCTCTTTTTAGATAAAGCAACTAGCAATCTTGATGTCAAGGCAGAGCAGTCCATTGAAAATAATCTTGTTAGCATAGAAACTACGAGGATTATTGTTACGCACCGAGGTGAAACTCTTCAGAGAAGTGGTTATGTATTCGCGATGCAATATTAATTATTTTCCTAACTTGTTTGTGCAGGGCGGTCTAACGCGGGCCACCGGCGCGCTTCAAAAGTATATTTGTGGTAAGATAATATTTAGCGATCCTTAAATACTTTAATATTACTGCCGGTCATGTCATTGCTTTTCAATATTTGAAGAAAAGTCTTCTTTTCTTAATCTTTCTGCTAAATCTTTCAGATTCGTAATATTCATAGCATTACGCACATTATCCGAAACTAATTCGGAATCAAACGGTTCTCTTGATGCCTCTCCAATAGGATCACCGTTCTTATCTAGGTCATAATGCGTCTGTGTGCCAAATATTTGAGGCTTTCCTATCGTTATAAGATAACGATCAAGAGTGGCTGCTGAGATCCAAGAGGCCCTTTTATATCCCTTTGATAGAGATACAATAGAAAATATATGTGCTAGCAAGTAGTTTTTTGGATTACTTCCATGCTGTTCTATGAAGGCGGCCTCATAATAGTCAAGACCTGTCTTTATTCCATTGTTTTTAAGCATTTTTTCTACAATAGATATTCTATAATTATCAGCCTCTGAGAGTTTTTTCCAGTTAATGTTTGGAGTGGCGCGGTCAGACTGATCTTCGTGGAAAAGTTTTTTCAATTCACTGCTGTCATGGCTTATTGCTTCAGCGGAAAAAGCGCTATGGGCGCTGACATTGAAAACAAATATCAGTAACAGTATTGTTGCGGTAGCTTTAAATTTTAGCATGAGGTATTCTCCCGCTATTGTCGCAAATATTCCACGATTGCATTTGCGACGTTGTGGGCAGTATTCGAGCCGATAAGTGCATCAATCCAGTCCCATTGCCCTGTTGGATTTATATCCAAAAAAATATAATCATCCTCATCGGTTTTTATCATATCAATCACGCCATAGTTTAGTCCAATAAGTCTCATGAACAAATTAAGCTTATGGACTAAATCTTTTGGTATAGTGGTCTCGAAAAACATTTCGCGACGTAATGATTCTTTCCTCCAATCAATCACGGCGTGATCGTAATTCTGACTATCAATGCCTATCGCGGATATGGACCCAAGACACCAGATCAATCTTAATTCATATTTTTTCTTGATATACTTCTGTATTAAATTAGGAGCTATTTTGCAAGAGTTCCTGAATGAATCTATATCATGCCTAGTCATTAATGACGTATAAACTATTTTATTTCCAATAAAGGGACTTGATAGGGTTTTGTAAACAACCTCATCATGCGCAATAGTAAAATTTTCAATCTCGTCATATGAGTTTGAGACGATACTAGGGGGAATTAAAAGACCAGATTCCAATGCTTTTTTTAGCGCATATACTTTGTATGAGGCTTTATCTTTGTTTGTTTTTTTATCAATCCACAAAGTATCTCTATCAAGTTGCTGAAGGCCCAAAAGAGCATGCATCCATTCAGTCCGACAAAAATCTCTCTCGAGGGTTACATTGGAGTCTATATCATCTGGCCAATTGTCTTTGAACATCCAAAGAATAACTCGATTGCTATCAGCAAGTTTGAAGAAATCTCCACTATTTTGGGGAGAAAAAGAAAAATCTAAGTCAAAATCTCTATCCACGAGGGTTGATTGCGCGCCGATATTCCGTAACGCTGTTGCTATTGTTTGTCCGTGTGAGTTTGATTTGTCGCAAAAAATTAGAACGCCATCATTCATCATTGTGGCCTTAATATTGTTATCCTCACATGAGTCATGGTTAGATATGATTCATGTGAGGATGCACTTAATCGTTATATTTTTTCGAATTTCCATGGTCATCACTGACCACTATTACCGTCGGCTTGTTTTTTACGGGTGTGATTCCCCCGAAGACATCTGACAATTCTTTTTCCGTTAGTGGCTTGACGTCCGACGTTGCGAGACGTACACCCATAGCAATAGTATTTCCCATTTTGGATTATCCCTTGCTGTATTTTGGTTGCCTATAGTGCAACCAAAATACATAGAACCCGATTTGTCGTATCCGTGACAAGAAAAAATTATCTGTCTGGTTCTGAAATGGGGTGGGTTCCGGCTGAGGGCGCTGATGCGGCTCTGTTGCAAAGGCTGGAGCGGTTTATGTGGACCTGATTTTTGGGCTTTTCAGAAGGTGTAGATCCCGAACCGCCTTTGCAACAGAGCCGCATCAGCGCCATGTTTTTTCGATCCCTTCCCGTGATTGTCGGTCGATTTGGCCCGTTGCAGGACAAAAACAGCACGCTCTGCCGTTTTCTAAGAGAAGTGGACCCAGAGGTGGCCCCCTCCGTTCGGACAGTTTTGTGGGCCTGATAAGCTATAGCCGGTTGTTGTCATGCAGCAGCCGAAGCCCGGATCATCATGACCACCGCAACACTGGATACGTCCCGCGTCGCCGCGTAGTCATAAGAAAACCCTCCACTCCGAGGGGGCAAGCTCACGGTTACTGACGAAGATGAGGCATTAGACTCAAGCGAACTGACCTCTGTCACTTCCGGTACGGTTCACTTATACCTCGCCCTTCCGCGCCAAGCGTAGCATCAGTTCGGACATGGTGACGCCCTCGGTTTTTGCACGGGTACTCATGTCGTCGTGTAGGACCACGTCTGAACCCCGCCAAACCACGTCCGTTCGACGTATTGGCTCCATCGCTATGTGCTCGTAACTCTCGGGGAACGCCCAGAAGCACTTGCGGCAGGTCTCCGGCTCGCGGAGCTTGTAATTGAGGCACGCTTCGCACGCCCAGGACTTGGAACGCTGGCTGGACTTGTCCAGCGGCATAAGCTCTTCCAGGCGCCAATTAGGGATTTCGGGATCGCCCAGCACCCGGAAAGGGACGCGATGGTCAACAGTCAGGGCGGTGGCCGGCATGGTCGCCCCAGTAAGCCAATCGACATGCCCGTAGTGAGCCAGTACCTTTGCCTTTACTGTCTTCGGGATAATGGTCCGGCCGTTGAAACGGCCCTCAACAATATCCCCGGCACGTCCAAGGGTGTATCGCCCGGTCCGGCCTCCGGTGCTGCTCCTGGCTTCGCCCGTGATTAACGGAATGCCCGCATCCCGTACGTCGCGTGCCGCGCTGGCGGCATCCCTATATCCTGCTGCTTCGAGTTCCTCCGTCGTCACGGAGCCGTTGCGGAGTATTGCGTTGAGCAAGACTTTGCCCCGCTTGCTTCCTTTGTTGAGGAATCGTTCGGCCATCTCGCGGACGGCGGGGTCGATGTTTGGCTCGGACTCGTCAGGCATGTACCTAGGATACGGGACCGCGCCGCCATGAGTCTAGCCGGCGCGCGCCTCCTCAGTAGGCGAGGACCGCTTGGCGAGCGAGTGAGCGGTCTAGGCGCAGCACTTCCATCACCGGCTCCGCCAAGCCTTCGGACAGGTAGAGGCTCTCCACCGTCTCGTCTGTGCCGCCGTTCAACGTCGCTTGGCTGGAGCGCCCGGCGTGGAGGCTGAGGCGGACCAGCCGCAAATCATCCGGCAGCGGCGGGGCGTAGACCTTCTCGCCGCACATCCCATCGTAGGACAGCGCGAACTCGATACGGCGCGCGATGAGGGGGCGCAGGCCCGCTACCAACCGCTCTTGCGTCATCCACTCGGCGTAGCGCCGGTCCCGGCCTATGGAGGTGCCCAGATAAGGCGGGTCCATATAGATGAAGTCCCCCGGCTTTGCATCGACCAACGTATCCACCCAATCGCTAGCGCGGATTTCCGTTTTTCCGCTCAGTAGGCGAGACGCTCCCTCGATAGCAGCCCGCATTTTATCAGGGCGCATCCCGAGCCGCCGCTTATCGACCGACTGCGTAAACGCACCCTTGGCATTGAACCGGACGGCATTCTTAACGCAGCGACAAAGCAAATAGAGCAGGTCAACCGGATCACTGTTTTCGTTGAAACGCTCGCGCACGCGGTTAAAGTAATCGGGGTCTCCCGCCGTTTGCCCCATCCATATCTCAGTATAACGAGAAGCGGTCTGACCCGGGTGAGCGAGGATGGCTTGCCAAAGATGCATCATCGGAGCCAGCGAGTCGCCGAGCACGATCCGCCGTGGATTTCGTTTTGCCGCAGCCCAAAGGGACATTGCTGCCGAGCCTGCGAAGGGCTCGTACCAAGTGTCGATCCGATCAGGAATATAACGTCCAATAAGGGGTGCCAAGAGGCGTTTGCTGCCTTGGTAAGGAATGGGATGCGGGAGTTTTATCACTAACTATCCATCCTTCACGTTCCCTTCGAATTTGCCGTGATACCGTAAGGGCGATTCTGCTCGTCTATAAGCAACCCAACCCCCGCGTTTTCTAGTACGGCTCGAAGAGCCTCTAGGTTATTTCGCATGGGCGTACGTCTGCCGCTCTCGAAATCTTTCAAGGTGCTGTGGCCAATCTTTGCTCGTCGCGCTAACTCCTCTTGCGACCAGCCAAGCCAGCCTCGCGCCGCGCGGCACTGATCTGGTGAAAGCATGGAAATATCATATTGCTGATAGGCTAATTTAGTCAACGTCATCTTTTATGGATGACTGCACAAATCATTCAGGAAGGTTGTGGTCTGCCCTAGAAAAATTGATCCATTTCGGAAAAGAGTCCTGATGGATAAGACGATGGATCGACAGAGATCTATGGCGGAGCAGATTGTCGCGAGGCTGCATAAGATCTAGGTTCAGGTTGGTCGAGGTGCCACGGCGGAGGAAGCGTGCCGACAAGTAGGCATTGCCGAGCAGACATTATATCGATGGGGCAAGGAATATGGCGGTCTGAAAGTCGACCAGGTCCGGCTGATCCGCTCTGGGACTGGAGGAGACAAGTTTTCACAAGCTACAGGCTCCCTGATACACTAAGGTATACCCTGATACACTATTAGAAATAGTGTATCACAGCGCGCCGCCGCCGTCTGTCTTCCCGTTCTGACATATCCCCGAAAACGCTGATCTTCCGGTCGATCTCGCTGTCTTCCCTCTGCCGATTGTGATACAGTTCTCGCGGATAAATGCCCAAAGCGTCTCAAAAGGCCTCGTCCCGCCCCCTCACCCAGCTTAGCCTCTTCCCTGAAGAGGCCGATCTCGCGCGCATCGACGCCACCGCCAATTGCTGGCGCTTTTACCGCCTCTCCTTGCAGGAAGATCTCTTCGGCGGCACCGCCCTCATCCGTCACTGGGGACGGATCGGCACAGGCGGCCAATTACGTGCGGCCCTCTATCGCGATCGAGGCGCGGCCCAGGGTGCTCTTGAGGACCTGCTGGGGCAGAAAATGAAGCGGGGCTATCGGGCACGGAAGGACAGTATGTGAAACAGAAAGGGATGAGGGCTCTGCCCTCACACGCCCCCAGGGTCCCATCGCGGCAACGCGATGGAATGGGACTGCAGGAGGCGCGGCCTCCTGCACCTCGATCAGGTAACTCGGCGCCTGTGGGAGGGATGCAGCTCTTTGATCCGAAGGGCGCGCGAAAATATCTGACCATTGCCGAGCGCGATCGTTTCCTGAAAGCGGCCGAGCTGGCACCGCGTGAGGCGCGGACCTTGTGCATGACCCTGGCCTGGTCGGGATGTCGGTTGTCCGAGGCTCTGGCGCTGACAGCCGATCGGGTCGATCTCGCCTCTGGCGTCCTGGTGTTCGAGACCCTGAAAAAACGCCAGGCGGGGATCTATCGCGCCGTGCCCGTCCCCCCTGCCCGGCTCGACGCTCTCGATCTGGTCCATGGGTTGCGCGCGCTTCAGCGCAAGGGCGCACGTCATCAAGAGACCCGTCTCTGGCCCTGGTCGCGCATGACCGGCTGGCGGGCTGTGCATGCGGTCATGGAGGAAGCCGGGCTATCCGGCGTGGCGGCGTCGCCCAAGGGGCTACGGCATGCTTTTGGGGTGGCGGCCGTCTCCAATGCCATTCCCCTCAATCTTGTTCAGAAATGGCTCGGTCACGCCCAGCTCTCCACCACCGCCATCTACGCCAATGCCTCAGGCGTCGAGGAGCAGGTTATTGCCCGGAGAATGTGGGGATAGATGCGCTTGGTGCTGATCCATAGCCAACCAGTGGGGCGAAGTCCGTGCCGCTGAATTGCCGTGCGATTAGAAACAAGATTTTTCTTTGAGAGGCGCAGGTGATGAATCTTGCCTTGGGCTTCCCCTCTTGCCGGCAAGACTGATTATCGCTTATGACCACATGCAAACATGCGGTCATGTAAGGATATGCACATGCCAACAATTGCAATCATTAGTCAGAAAGGCGGCGCCGGCAAGACCACCCTCGCCTTGCATCTGGCCACCGCCGCCGAAGATGCCGGGCATACCGCGCTGGTGATTGACCTCGATCCCCAGGCGACGGCGAGCCAATGGGCGGCATGGCGTCAAGATGCGCCCCCGGTCGTGATCGACAGCGCCCCCCCTCGCCTCGCCCCCAAGATAAAGCAGGCGACGGGTCAGGGCGCGGCGTTCATCGTGATTGATACCCCTCCTCATGCCGACAGCGCAGCCAGCGCTGCCGTCGAGGCGGCCGACCTGGTACTGATCCCGTGTCGGCCGAGCGCGTTCGACTTAGCCGCGATCAAGACGACTGCCAGTCTTGTGAAGATGCGCGGCAAGCCCGCGTTCGTGATCTTCACGGCGGGAAGCCCGACTGCGCCGCGCATGTATGACGAGGCCGCGCAACTTGTGCAGGATTATGGGCTGAAGGCTTGCCCGCACCATATGGCCGATCGCGCAGCCTTCCGTCACGCAGCGGCCGAGGGAAAGACCGCGATGGAGATCGAGCCGAACGGTAAGGCGGCCGATGAGGTGAGGCAGATTTACAAGTGGGTATGCAATCATGTAAACATGCAATCATTAAAGAAGTGGAGAGCTAGCGTATGAGCAGCCGGAAAGGATCATTGCTTGCATTGCGGGATCGCGATTCCGCGCCGTCGCCGGCGAAGACCAAGGCGGACACACTGATCGCGCCTAGCAGCGGCACGGCGATGGGTAGTAGCCCGGTTGCGCCGAGCCGCCAGGGCAAGAAGGCGATGACGGGCTATTTCAGCCCGGAAATGTCGTTCGCCATGCACATGACTGCCCGCAAGCATGGCATGAGTTTGCAGGACGCGATGGCCGAGGCGTTCAACGACTGGCTCCGCAAGATGGGAGAAAGTCCTGTAGGCAAGTGAGTATGTTCACGTGCAATCATTTGTGAGAGACGTAGAAATAGTCGGTCGGATGGTTTCGTTGCAGCGAGCGGCGTGAAGTGGTCCCGGATGTGGAACACAGCTTGCCCTCTGAACGACCAGACATATTGAGCAAAACGATTCAATCATTCGTTAGTAGCCTTGGAATACCCTTGGACAGACTGTCCGTCCCCCCCCTTATAGCCACGATCAGACAAGATCATCGATAAATGGAGGTGCCCATTTCATTGACGAATCAGCAGCTTTACCTCTTAATATTACATTGCGCTTACGGTTCCTCCTCCACCGCTGTAGATGCGACACGCATTTCCGTAGGGGAGGAAACAGTGGCTTTCGGTGGAGGGTAGGGTACATTGGCGGGCGAGAGAAATATCTCTTGGTTCGGTATATCTAGAATCATGTTAAATCGATATAGTATGTCCTCACCCAAGATATTTTCTTCGGCGTCTCGCATAACTGCTAATCTCGGATTAGTAACAGTAAAGTCACCTATCTTAAGTTCGCGAAACTTATGATAAACTCCCAATAAAATATTTCCAGAGGCGGCTCGCATATGGGGATCATTCGCAAAAGAAGAAAATGGAATACCCATAGATTTAGCGGTATTCATTGCGACAGCACTATGGTTGGACGTGAATGATATTTTGGCAGCAATGGGATGACCATCTATAACTATGGTAACTTGGTTATATTGCGGTTTAACATTTCCTGTGTTTACTAGTTTTACTAACGTACTATTGGGTAACATATTTCCTATACTTGGACAGTTTTCTCCTCCATACTTGAATATATAGAAGTTCTGATTCGAACTATCTATATATTCAGAAAACAAAGATAAGATGTCATACCCCACAATGCCGAGAGCCTCAGCGGATCTAGCTTCGGAAATCTGCCGTTTATCGAAAGTTAAAACCCTCACATTGGTGATATCAAGAGGACCCAATTTGAGAGAATTTAGATCCGCTTCAGATGCCACACCAAAACCGGTAAAATTATAGTATTCTGTGTTGAACAATGATTGTAACCAAAGTCCTCTGTGCTGAAATATGGTTGTTTTAGTAGAATATGGTGAAAAGAAAAGGTGTGATGAGATACCGTTCAATGTTGCGGGAATAAGGGGAGATCCTCCTTTGTTAGACATAGGCAGTATGATAGTATCATGAATACATCGCTGTATATCACTGCCAATGACTGACTTCGGAATAAGCATAAATCCGACGAGGAAAAGAGAGGTTCTCGCGCTTTTCATAATCCGTCTTCCTCTTGAGATAAAATTTTGATTTTATACAGTTCTTGGTTTCGTATCTTCGAAATACCGCGGCTGCCTGAGGGTGACACATACAACGGGCACAGATATACGCTTGGCTTATCGGAAAACACCTGTTTGCCGAAGCCGGAAGAATTTTCATTTAAGTTCATTGGTCTGTTCGTGAGCGTATATCTGTGCCCGTTGTATGTGGGGTTGGTTCAGGCTGAGGGCGAAATGACACCCTAAGCAGAATGGCGATTGCACGGCAGGAAGCCAGCACGTCTGATTTTGCGTTCTGCTGTGCTTAAAATCTCAAGGTTCCAGCAAGCGTTGCGTGGCGCCGTTCCAGCGCCATAGGGAGCTGCCGGTAAGCCGCGTGCCTCCCCACCAACGGTGAACCGGGTTGTGCTGCGACCAGTTTGCCGCACCGTCCCGCACCCGGCGCCCAAATTCTGTCAGAGTGACCGGCGATTCCATGAATGTCCGCCGTCGGGTCTCGTCATCATGCATGGCAAGGTCAAACGACGTCTCAGTGATGCCCGCCAACGCGGGCATGTGCGCTGTGCCGAGCGCGCACATCGTCTGGCCGAACTCCCAGAAACCGGGTGCCATGCGGGTGCTGACCTGTCCTACCCTCTGAAGCAGCGCCGTTGCCGGGCGATCCTTGTCCTTGAACGGGTAATCGACCGCTTCTCCGCGCGCTTCGATCTTGTCCCACCATTCGTATCGCTCGGTCAGGCGCAATATGCGTCGCGCGCCGGCGCCGAGGCCTGATGCGTCCGGCAACTCGTCGAGCATGCCGAGGACGGCGTTGCGCAGGCCTGGCAAGCGACCAAGATCCTCGTTCAGCAGTGCAGCCCAGGCTTGCGGAGTGGAGGTGCGGAATGCCGCCCAGGCGCGGGACGCCAGCCCTACGTCTTTGATCGTGATGGGAACGGGCGGCATGAACCAGTTTCCCGGGTTGCGAGCGCCCAAACGCTCCTCTGATTGCTTAAGGCGCAGTTTGGGCAGGATCTCCGGGATGTGGCCGATCCAGTCGAGCAGCTGGATCAAGGTCAGCTGTGCGTTGGGATCAGGATCGATCCAGAACGTCACCTGGTCGAACTGACGGGCCAGATCCGGCAGGCCGGACCAAACGCGGATTTCGCGTGAGGGTACGCCCTTGGGTTCGACGTCGAACCACCAGTCTTCAAAGGGTAATCCTTCAGCTTCATATAGGGCACGGCGATCGGTGAAGAAGCGTTCTGGCGGGCCCGATGCCGGGATCGGCCCTTCGGCCAATCGGCGGACAAACGTTATGACGCGATCGCCGATACCGGCCGCGAGCAGATGGCCGCGACCGCTGTCGCAAGTGGTTAGAAGAAGCTCTGACATGGGAACCTCCGTGTTATCGCCATATCAGCCTCCATCGGTCACTTCGGGCAAGTGATCCTTGTAAGGTGCGTTTGCTTTTTGGTTTGCTAAATTTAGACGCTGACGCTCGAGAGAAGAGTGAATATTGCCATCTTGGCAAGGTCATGGGTCTAGCCCCGCTCACCCCGTAATTCCGATATCAGAAACCGACTCCAGGCGCGATCGCCCAATGATCGCAGCTACTGTGTTTTTGCTGAGCCCGAGGTCGCGGGCGATCCACCGATAACTGCGTCCCTCCTCGACCAGGGCGAGTACCTTGGGCGCGAGCCGATCAGACTTTGGCCGATCGCCAAGTTGGCGTCCCAGCTTGCGACCACGTGCCCGGGCGGCGGCGAGGCCCGAGCGGACTCGCTCGCTCAGCATGTCGCGTTCAAACTGAGCGATACCGGCGAGTAGCGTCGCCATCATCCGACCGTGCGGGGTATCAACCTCGAAAGTCATGCCGCTCATTGCGACGACCGACACGCGCCAGCCCGACAGACGGTTCAGCGTATCGAGCAGGTCCTGCGTCGAGCGACCCCAACGACTCAGCTCAGTCACGAGGATCGCATCGATCCGACGTGCTTGCGCCAGTTTCATCACTTCGGTTCGCGCGGCCCGGTTTGCCTTCATGCCGGATGCGGTTTCGCGGAAGGTTCCGACCACCTCGTAACCGCCGCGCTCGGCAAAACCCGTCAGATCGCGCAACTGCCGCTCGCAGGATTGGTCCGCCGTCGAAACACGGGCGTAGATGACCGCGCGTTGTCCCAATTGAACCCCTCCGGATTTATGCCCCACAAACCCTTGATTGACGTGGGGTCAGTGTTGTCCAAAACAGACATCTGTTCAACTGGGACAATCGTGTATGCCTAGACGTCATATCCTCATCGACCGGCAACGAGCGGCCCTGCTCGATCTGCCGGTCGATGAGGTAGCGCTGCTCCAGCATTACATCCTGGCAAACGACGATCTGATCCATGTCAATCAGCGACGCCGTCCGGAGAACCGGATTGGTTTCGCCCTGCAACTGTGCGCGTTGCGTTACCCTGGACGGAGCCTGGCGCCGGGAGAACTGATCCCGCAGGTCATTTCCACCTTTCTCGGTGCCCAGCTCGGTATCGCCGGAGATACGCTTGTCCGGTATGCCGTGCGACGTCAGACACGTCAGCAGCACATGGAAGCCTTACGCCGTATCTACGGATACGGCACATTTCCCAGCCAGGGTGCTCGCGCCCAGGCTTTCCGAGACTGGCTGTCCGTCGAAGCCGAACAGGCGCGATCGAACGAGGATCTCGCTCGACGTTTCATCGCCCGCTGCCGCGCAACCATGACCATTTTGCCTGCGATCTCGACCATTGAGCGTCTGTGCGCGGATGCGCTCGTCGCCGCCGAGCGGCGGATGGAGAAGAAAATCGCCCAGCAGCTTGATCCCGCCGCCTGTTCTCGGCTGGACGACCTCACGACCGAAATACTGCCGGGCGGAATCACCCGGTTCATCTGGTTGCGGCGGATCGAGCCGGGCAACAATTCGGCCGCGGCAAACCGGTTGCTGGATCGCCTGGAATTTCTGCGTGCAGTGAATCTGGATACGCGATTGCTGGCAGGCGTTGCGCCGCATCGCGTCGCTCGTCTGCGCCGTCAGGGGGAGCGCTATTTTGCCGATGGATTACGTGACATCAACGCCGAGCGGCGCCGTGCCATTCTCGCTGTATGCATCATTGAGTGGGGCACCGCGACCGCCGACGCTATTATCGAAACTCATGACCGGATCGTCAGCCGCACCTGGCGGGAGGCGAAACAGTTACATGATGCGCGGATCGCAGACGCAAGAACGTCCGTGGCCGAAACGCTGGGCAGTTTCACCACTCTGGGTAGGTCGCTCCTCGCCGCCTACGGAGACGGTGCCTCTCTGGAAGAGGCGGTCGCGGATTCAGCCGGATGGGAGCAGCTGACCCGCCTCGTCGCCACTGGCATGCAACTGACAGACACGCTGGGTGACGATCCGCTGGCCCATGTCGATCAGGGTTATCATCGCTTCCGCCGCTACGCACCGCGCATGCTGCGGTGCCTGACGCTCGAAGCCGCGCCGGTTGGCCGCCCGCTGCTGGACGCGGCTATAGCCATCGCGATCAAGGGGGCCATTTCGGCAGGTGATGCCTTCCTCCGCCCTCATTCGAAGTGGCGCCGTCATTTGCGGGTGAAAAGCGACGATGACGCGCGCCTACGGGAAGTGGCGGTGATGTTTCACCTGCGAGATGCTTTGCGTGCCGGCGATATCTGGATCGAACGGTCGCACCGATATGGCGATCTCCGGGAGGTCCTGGTGCCGATGCCGGTCGCGCTGGCAACAACGCTGGCGGTCTCACCCGACCCGCATGTCTGGCTGGCCGAGCGCAAGGCGCGTCTCGCTGATGGGCTCGTCCGCCTGGGCCGCGCTGCCCGTAAAGGGACGATCCCGCAAGGCGTCATCGAGGACGGTGTGCTCCGGATCGACCGCCTGACTGCGGATGTTCCGGATGGCGTCGAGGCCCTGATGCTCGACCTGTATCGGCGAATGCCACCCGTCCGCATCACCGATCTCCTGTTGGAGGTCGATACGGCACTCGGTTTCACTGAACACTTCACGCATCTGCGCACCGGCGTACCCTGTGACGATCGGATCGGCCTGCTCAATGTCCTGCTCGCCGAAGGGCTGAACCTCGGGCTGCGCAAGATGGCCGAAGCGTCGAACACGCACGATTATTGGGAGCTTTCCCGGCTGGCACGCTGGCATGTGGAAAGTGAAGCGATGAACCAGGCGCTCGCGGCCGTGGTCGCTGCCCAAGGGGAGCTTCCCATGGCACAGGTCTGGGGCATGGGCACAACCGCATCTGCCGATGGGCAGTTCTTTCTAGCCGCGCGGCAGGGCGAAGCGATGAACACGATCAACGCCCGGTATGGCAATGATCCGGGCATCAAGGCCTACACCCATGTAAACGATCGTTTCGCGCCATTTGCCTCGCGCACGATCCCCGTCACGGTCAACGAGGCCCCCTACCTCCTCGACGGGCTGACGATGAACGAGGCCGGGCGGCGGATCGAGGAGCAGTATGCCGACACAGGCGGTTTCACCGACCATCTGTTCGGGATCAGCGCGATGCTGGGTTACCGTCTGGTGCTGCGTATCCGCGATCTACCGTCCAAAAAACTGTATGTGTTCGATTCCGCCGCCACACCTCGGGACCTGAGACCTTTGGTCGGTGGCAAGGTGCGTGAGGCGCTGATTGTTGCCAATTGGCCCGATCTCTTCCGGTGTGCTGCGACCATGAGCGCAGGACAGGTCGCGCCGAGCCGGATTTTACGCAAGCTCGCAGCCTATCCGCGTCAGAACGATCTGGCGGCGGCGTTGCGGGAGGTCGGCCGGATCGAGCGCACCCTGTTCATTATCGAATGGCTTCTTGATGCCGGCATGCAACGCCGTGCTCAGGTCGGCCTCAATAAGGGGGAGGCACACCACGCGCTCAAGAATGCATTGCGGATCGGGCGCCAAGGCGAAATCCGCGATCGCACGACCGAAGGACAGCATTACCGGATCGCAGGCCTCAATCTGATCACGGCCATCATCATCTACTGGAACACGCTGCACCTTGGTCATGCTGTCGAAGCACGGCGCCGGGAGGGTCTCGACACGCCCGATCACCTCCTTGCCCATGTCTCACCGCTCGGGTGGGCGCACATTCTTCTGACCGGCGAATACCTCTGGCCCAAGGACGCAAATGCTTAGGGTGTCATCTCGCCCCCAGCCGGAACCGACCCCTTCAGGATCTTGTTGCCCCCGGTGAGACGGAGCGGACACAGATGGGCTGGATGCGCGATTGGTCTGAGTCGCCTTCTGCCAGCAATCTGAAAGGCATTATCGACCGTCTGGATAAAGTGCGTGCCGTTGGGATCGAATCCGATCGGCTACGCCGGATCCATGCTGCACGCTATACGGTCATCGCGCGGACTGCGGGAATTGTCACCACGCAGCACGTCCGGCGGCTGGATCACCGCCGACAACTCGCGACGCTAATCGCTTTTGTGATCGAGATGGAAGCGACGCTCACGGACGCCGCAGTCATCATGGTTGAGAAGATGATCGGCTCCCTCTTTCGGCGCGCGGATCGAACACGGTCAGATCGGTTGCTCGGCCAAGCCCGTTTGCTCAAGGATTTGGCGAGGATTCACGTCAAACTGGTTCGCGTCCTGCTCAAGGCGAAAGAGGAGAGTGTCGATCCGGTCGAGGCGATTCAGGCTCACCTGGGATGGGATCGGCTAACCCATAGTGCACAAATTGCCGAAGACCTGACCCGTTCCAGCGAGGACGATCTGCGCGACGTTGTCGAACGCTATCCGTCTGTGCGGAAATTACTCCCCGCTTTTCTTGCTGCCTTTACCTTCCACGCCGCACGCAGCAACGATCCACTGCTGGGCGGGATCGATGCGCTGAAGAAGATGTATCGTGACGGGCGTTCGGTGCTGCCGAAACGGGTGCCACTATCCTTCCTCAAGCCACAATGGGCGAAGATCGTTTGTGTCGGTGACGGCCTGATCGACCGGCGAGCCTATGAGATTGCTGTCCTGGTTCATCTGCGGGAGCGGCTGGGATCGGGCAGTATTTGGGTGGATGGCAGTCGGGCTTACCGCACGCTCGACGACTATCAGTTGCCCAAGGCTGAGTTTTCAATCATGCGTGCAGAGGACCGGTTAGGACTGGCGGTACCATCGTCATTCTCGGCATGGCTTGCGGCCCGACAGGCCATCATGTCGGGCCGTATGGCGGCTGTCGAACAAGCAGCGTCGGCTGGCACGTTGGTCGATGTCACGATCGAACGCGGCCAGCTGACGATCTCACCGCTCCGCCGCTCGCCCGCTGATCAGGCTGACATTCTCAAGGCACGCTTATATGGCCTGGTGCCACGCGTCCGGATCACCGATCTGCTCGTTGAGGTCGCCGCATGGTCGGGCTTCACGGATCATTTTGTCCATGCCCGAAGCGGCGAGCCGACATCCGACCAGCCTGCCCTGATGGGGTCCATCCTTGCCGATGCTACCAATCTGGGACTAGGTCGGATGGCCGAAAGCTCGCGGGGGCTGACCCTGTCTCGATTGCGATGGACTACCGAATGGCATGTCCGCGATGAGACGTATCTCGCTGCGCTGGCGGCAATCGTGAATTGTCATACAGCTCACCCGATGGCGCGTATCTGGGGCGATGGCGACGTGTCGTCGTCCGACGGCCAGTTCTTTCGCGCTGGCGGCCGCGGTGAAGCACGCGCTGACTACAACGGCCGCTATGGCACGGATCCCGGCGTCCTGTTTTACACGCATGTTACCGATCGCTATACGCCGTTCCACACCAAGGTCATCGCGGCGAATGCGGGAGAGGCCGCCCATGTCCTGGACGGTTTACTCAACCACGAAAGCGAACTGACCATTCGCGAGCACGCGACCGATACGGCCGGTGCCATCGATCATGTCTTCGGACTGTGTCATCTGTTGGGCTTTCGGTTCGCCCCGCGTATCCGGGATCTGAACGAACGTCGTCTCTACAGCCTTGCGTCGCCGGTGCCGTGGCCCACCCTGCGACCGCTGGTCGCGGGTCCGATCAATGTCCGGGCTATCGAGGAGGACTGGAATGAGACCCTGCGCCTGGCCGCATCGATCCGTGCGGGAACAGTCACGGCTTCGGTCATGTTGCGCAAGCTGGCAGGTTATCCCCGCCAAAATCCTGTGGCACGCGCCTTGCGCGAAATTGGCCGTGTCGAGCGCACTCTGTTCATGCTCGACTGGTTCGATGATCCCGAGCAGCGACGGCGAACCGGCAGCGTTCTCAACAAGGGTGAGGCGCGTAATGCGCTCGCCCGCGCCGTGTTTTTCAATCGTCTGGGCGAACTGCGAGATCGCACGTTCGAAAACCAACGGCACCGAGCGTCCGGTCTGACGCTGGTGACAGCAGCGGTGACATTATGGAACACGGTCTATCTGGATCGGGCCGTGCGGCATCTTCGTCAAACGGGCATCGCGGTGCCCGACGATGTGCTCGCCCACGTGGCCCCCCTGGGCTGGGAGCATATCGGCCTGACAGGTGATTACCTTTGGAGCGAGATCGGGCAGCCCCGAGACGATTTCAGGCCGCTTCGGCTGTAATCCGCCCTCCAAAATCCTTAGCGTACGTTTTCGAACAGAATCTCACCGGGCCCCCAAATGGATAAGACACGCCAACGGCGCCAGTTTGAATTACACGTGCGCCTCCAGAAACCTTTGATGCAATGGTATTCTGCCCTCGATAGAGCAGTCCCGGGACGAGTGCAGTTCGGATTTCCGTCAGAAATGCCGATGGAGACGAGGCGTCGGGACCGATACGACCTTGCCGCGTTCGATCGCTTGATCGCCGAATTACCAAATGGGTGAACTGATCAGCCTTAGCGTAAGATTTCGCCCTCTACCGCAAATGACCCCTTCTCGATCCTTACCATCTCGACCTGATGCTCTCGCCTGGTCGCTTGCGAGATGGCCGTCTCAGCAGCGCAAACCGGTTTTCTGCCAATGACGCGCATTATGGAGACATGGAATACGGGTGCGGACTGCTTGTATCTGGTCCGAGTGAACGCAACGCCGGCATCCTGCACTATGGTATGATAAATGGATTTGCATGCGTTTTGCAGACATATACGAAATCGCGAACAACGTTCTGTGTATTGTGTAATGGTGACATTTGGCCAGGCATGCCTTTTAGCGCGATCCGTAAGGTCGTTATCTCTCGATATTTGTCCTGAATATTGAATCTGATCTTACGATGTTTTCCGAAAAGATTTGACGAGGTGGTTGAGAGATAAAAAACGCTTTGACGGGAAACATGTATTTTTCGACATTGGACCGATCGCTTGGAAAATGGCTCGGGAAACGGATCTTCTGATATTCGTAAGACGCTGTTGGAATGCCCCTTGCATCGGAAACTGACCACTTCAGGTTTTCCAACATGCTAAACGTATATCCGCGCCCATTTTATGTACCACCCTCTATATTAGACCCTCTTCTGTGCGAATTAATCTTGTTTCGAATGCGCATGAAACTCGAACCTCGCTACCTTCCCATTGCTTTACGTCTTGCCAGACCTCCCTCACGTTCTTCTCTCTCGATCTGATCCCAGAAATCGCCGAATGGTCTTGCAACGGTATTATTTGCTCCATGGAAGGAGGTCGTCATCGGCATTTATCCAGCTTAGCGCCTGCATCTCGGCAGCGATCCAGTCGATGGACTGATCATGTGATCGCCCAAGCTCGATCGCATGTGGAGCAATGCGGCTAGGCATAATCGCCTGTACAGCTTTCGTCGGGAGGGCCAGCCCACCCGCGTCGACGGGACGGCTCAGCATGCCGAGCGACGTTTCATGCTCCGCTGGGTCGAGGCAATGGGCGATCGATGTCTTTAGGACGCGCGTCAGTTGCATGGCATGCACGGGGTGACGTTCCGCCCAAGTCTCGGTCACGACGCACTGCTTTTCCAGATGACCTGGCTTGATAGCTGCCGATCCGCTAACGATTCGCCCAAGTCCAGCCTGTTCCGCGGCAGTGCCCCATGGCGGTCCAGCGCAGAAACCATCAATTGTCCTGTTTGCCAGTGCTTCCAGCATCATATCGGGCGGCATGATGATCAGATGTTCGAGCGCGCGCGGGCACTGTGCGAGCAGATACCGCCTCAACAGCAGGAAATGCGTCGAATAAGGGTGAACAACTGCCATGCATGGTGCAGACCTCTCAAGATAAGTCTGGTCGCGCAGAACGATCGTGTTGCCACCGAAGGACAGATCGGCAACAACCCGTAACGGTGTCGGTCGGCCACGCTTACCCAGATAGGTCATGATCGCAAGCGGCGGGAAGACCACGGCCGCGTCCAGCCGTCCCCAGCTCAACCCGTCCGCGATATTGGCCCATGACGGTTCCACCACGATGTCAGCTTCAATATCGGCCTGCGCGAACAGGTTTTTCTCATGAGCCATGAGAATCGGCAGACTGTCAGCTAACCGCAGGAGGCCGATACGAAACGGAACGCTCATGACTTCGGCCCCGGAGCCTTACGGTCGAGATACTGATGACAGATATCGACCATGCGGCGTCCATCCTGCATCGCGCGCTTTTGGAACCATCGATGGGCGGCGGCCTCACTGGTATTTTCAGATTTCATGAATAGTCTCTTGGCTTGATCGATTGCTGCGCGATCAGACAGATGGCGCTGTGCATCGCTCAGGGCGCGCGCCTGGGCCTGAAAGCGACCGAAAAGTGCTATTGCCGCTCTCAGTAGCGGCTTGACGTCGTGTGGGAGGGTCTCAATCACGTTATAGGAGCACACACCTGCATCAAAGGCTTCGCGCATCAGCGCCTCGTCATCCCGATCAACGAACAATGCGATTGGGCGATCCGTGCCTGCCCCAGCCAGCACGCGTACACTGTCAAGCGCATCGCGATCCGCACGGTCCAGATCGACCAGCACAATATCGGGTTGCACCATCCGCACCGCATCAAGCAGGGTCATGCCCGGTTCGGGCCGCATGACCGTCAATGCTGCATCGACACTCAGTATGTCTGAAAGGGCGACGGCACGACGAGGACTGGAATCGGCGATCAAGACACGCATGCCTTAATAGACATCCCTTGCATATCGTCCGGACCTCGTCATTTCATCCACATATCCCGCCGCTTGCGCGGGTTCCATATTCCCATGCTGCTCAATGATTTCGCGCAGGCACAGATCGACATCGCGAGCCATGTGGCTCGCATCGCCGCAGACAAAGACATGTGCGCCACGCGCGATCCAGTCCCATAAGGCAGGGCCAGCGGCCTTCATGCGATCCTGAACGTAGATGCGAGCCTCTTGATCACGCGAGAAGGCCAGATCGATCCGGGTGAGGATCCCGTGTGCCTGCAACGCCGCGAGTTCGTCGCGATAGTAAAAACCAGAGGCTGCATTGCGTTCACCAAAAAATAGCCATGCTTCGCCAGGTGCCCTCATGGCTGCGCGATGCTGCAGGAAGCCACGGAATGGGGCGATACCGGTGCCCGGTCCGATCATGATGATTGGGGTCGCGGTATCGTCTGGCAGACGGAAGTGTCCGGATTTCTGCACGAACAACGCCACATCTGCACCGATCTGCAGTCCCGCGAGCCAAGGCGAACATGTTCCGGGATAGGGCTCGCGCACGACCCCCACCGTGAGATGGACTTCGCCCGGATGGGCAAGAGGTGAGGACGCAATGGAATACAATCTTGGCTGCAGCCTGCGGAACAGGGTCGGAATCTTGTCCAGCGTGATCGCGCGCCCAGCGGACTGAAGCATCTGAGGCAAATACCCCGATTCTACCTCAAGATGCTCTTGCATGGCGGTATTGGCTCGCGACAGGTCAAAATGAGTCGTCAACGCCTCGCGTAATGTCACAGTACCAGACAATGGCAGATCGATTGGTGTTTCACCTTCGTATCCAAGGGCACATAATACTTGGTCGACGACCTCGACCCGATTGTGCGGCCAGACACCCAAAGCATCGCCTGGCTCATAGGCAAGATTTGTTTGCGCAATGTCGAATCCGATCAACCGTGTTTGCCGGCTGGCGCCTTCGGGCGTCAGCAGAACATTTTGGCACAGTTTCGCTATTACGGGCGTATTGCGTGGAGTGAGCGTAATGGTTGCAGGAGGGATCGACGCGCTGCTTTCTCCTAGGATCGCGCATAACCGTGCTTGCCATTCGGCGCGGCCGACGTCGTCATCAGGCTCGCAATCGTAGCGTCCCTGCAGCGTCTTGCTCCCAAGTTCCGCCAGTCGAGCATCCAAAGCGCGACCGAAACCGCAGAAATTCGCGTAACTCGAGTCCCCGAATGCTAGCACGGCATGGCGCATGTCGATGATCGGTGTGGAACGGGCCTGAAGCGCACCCCAGAATGAGGCAGCGCAATCGGGGGGATCCCCATCCCCGAATGTCGACACGACAAAGATTATATTCCCTTGGGGCAAATCATCAACGCTGGCTACATCAAGGCAGATGCATCGGCCACCCAGTGCAGCAGCTAGCCCTTTAGCTGCGTCTTCCGCTCGTCCGGTCTGAGAGGCCCAGAATACCGTCGGATGCGGGGAGTACGTTTCTAAGTTGTTCATCGGCGCGTCATGCGGTTTGCGTGCATACAGGCCTGCCAGCAACCCATCGATCCGCAAGCGTTCCGTCTCGGAGAGCGGCGCGCGATGCGGCACGACCGGTAAATCATCCGAAGGGGGCGATAGGCGTAAGCCTTCGAGAAAGCCTGCAAGCCAGTGCTGTGCCATCTCTGACAAGGGAGCCGATGCTATCTCCCCGACCTTCAACTGAGCTGCAAGGCGAGAAACAATGTCTAACTCTGGCATAATTATAGGCGCTGCTACTCGCGTTAGGTTGACCGCACACAGCTTGAATCCGGGCTGGAGCGAGATCGGATCGACCGCGTCAGGCGTCAGGACATTAACCGCCAGATCCGCTCCGAACGCATCGTTCCAGTGAAACGGGGCAAAACACACACCCGGCGGCACACGGTCGCTGATCCGGACAGGCAAGGTCGCCGACCCGCGACGCGACCGGATCAGCACACGATCGGCAGGATCGAGCGCCAGATCGTGCGCAGTATCTGGATGCACCTCCAGAAACGGCTCCGGATGCAGCTTGCACAAGGAGTCGACCGTGCCTGTCTTGGTCAGCGTGTGCCAATGATGCTGCAGACGACCCGTATCCAGCACAAACGGATACGTTGCATCCGTCCGTTCGCCCTTTTCCAGAAAAGGCCGCGCAAGAAACACGGCCCGACCGTCATCGGTTGCAAACCGCGGACCCGACCGTGGATCGGGCCGGTAACGGATCGGGTGACGTGCCTTCGAATCGCCGGGGGGGCTCGGCCACTGAACCGGACCCTGCATCAGCCGCGCATGACTGATTCCTGAAATATCGTAGCCCGTCCGGGGGTTGGCAAACCCGGCCGCCTCGGCAAATACCTCGGCGGCACTGGTAAAATCGAATCCTTCATATCCCATGGCGCGCGCGACACGGGCTATAATGTCCCAGTCCGGCAAAGCCTCGCCTGGCGGCGGCACAGCGGCACGTGTCAGGGTCATGGTCCGCTCGGAATTGACCTGAACGCCATCCCCTTCAGCCCAAAGGGCACCAGGCAGAAGGATGTCGGCATAGGCCGTCGTTTCCGCACTCCTGAAAGCGTCCTGCACAATCACGCATTCCGCCTTCTGCAATCCGGCAATCACGCCATCGCGTCGCGCAACGCTTGCCACCGGATTGGTACAGATAATCCAGACCGCCCTGATCTCGCCCCGGGCCATCGCCTCGAACAGGCCGATCGTTCCGAAACCCTCTGCCTCGCGGATCGTATCGGGCGGTAGCCCCCAGACTTTCTCGGCAAAAAGACGATCCTCTGCCACCATTGCACTGCGCTGACCCGGCAGACCCGGCCCCATATAGCCCATTTCCCGGCCACCCATCGCATTGGGTTGACCTGTCAGGGAAAACGGACCGCTGCCGGGTTTGCAAATTGCCCCGGTCGCCAGATGCAGGTTGCACAGCGCGTTGGTATTCCAGGTTCCGGTCACACTCTGGTTCAGCCCCATGGTCCAAAGGCTCATCCAGGCCCCCGATTCCGCAATCCAGTAGGCAGCCTGCTTGAGATCGTCGATGGCAATACCCGTCGTTTCGGCCACCTGCTCAGGCCCGTACTGCGCCAGAAACGGGACCATTGCCTCCCATCCTCGGGTATGAAGGGCTATGAACTCCCGGTCGATTGCATCCCAGGCCAGAAGCAGATGCAGGATACCGTTCAGCAGGGCAAGATCGGTTCCCGGCCGGATCTGAAGAAACAGATCGGCCTTGTCGGCTGTCGCGGTCCTGCGCGGATCGACCACAATCAGCCGTGCGCCCTGCCGCTTGCGATCCAGCAGCCGCAGGAACAGGATCGGATGGCAGTCCGCCATGTTCGCACCGATAACGAAAAACAGATCGGCGTGATCGAAATCCTCATAGGAGCCGGGCGGAGCATCCGCGCCCAGCGAGGTTTTGTATCCTGCCCCTGCAGACGCCATACAGAGGCGCGAATTGGATTCGATATGCTGCGTGCGCCAGTACCCCTTGGCCAGCTTGTTGGCGAGATACTGCGCCTCCATCGTCATCTGACCGGATACGTAGAGCGCCAGAGCATCCGGCCCGTGCGCATCGAGAATGGCACGCAACCGCTGCGCCGTCCGCCCGATCGCATCTTCCATGTCCAGACGCTGCGGCTCCGCATCCCGCGCAGGCCGGATCGCCGCATGGGTCAACCGACCGGGTGCTGTAATCGGCTTGTCACAGGAACTGCCCTTGGTGCAGAGCCGCCCGCGATTGGCCGGATGGTCCGGATCGCCGCGCAGCTTCACGATCCGGCCAGCCTCAACCTCGAAAACAATGCCGCAACCTACTCCGCAATAGGGACAGGCCGACCGGATGGCATCAGGCAGGGCCATATCGGCTCAGACCGGAACGAGGGCCGGTTCCGGCGTCCGGATCTCCACCCGTCCCTCATGAATCCGCGCATCCCATACGCGCAGGGCAACGCTTGCATCCTCTAGGCATTCCCCGTCACGCAGACGGAAATGCTGCTTGTAGAGCGGAGAGGCCACCACAATTTCTCCTTTCAGATCGCCTATAATTCCGCGTCCGATGACATTGGCCTTCGAAAAGGGATCATGATTGTCGATGGCAAAAATGCGCGCCGGCCCCCCCGTCGTTGCAGGCAGATAAAACAGGGCCACCTGTGCGCCTTCCCACCAGGCGACCACACCTGAATTGGGAACGAGATCTCCCTCCTCGCACAGTGTCTGCCAGTCACGGGGACCGACACCCGCCGGACTGCCGGAACCATTTTCCGCAGGTCTGACCTGATCACGCTCGGGCACGGTCTGCACGTTCGGGTCGGGTCGGCTGTCATTGACAAAGGTCCGGAACCGCTTGAGCTTGTCCCGATCCGAAAGTGCATCGCGCCATTCGCAGTGATAGCTGTCCACAACGCTCTGCATCTGGCGCTCGAGCTCGTCAGCAATGCCCAGGCTGTCCCTAATGATGACATCCCTGAGGTAATCGAGACCGCCTTCGAGAGTCTCCCGCCAGACGGAGGTCCGCTGAAGCTTGTCGGCCGTGCGGATATAGAACATCAGGAAACGATCAATATATCGGACGAGAGTCTCCGAATCGAGATCGGTCGCGAACAGTTCAGCATGCCGCGGACGCATGCCCCCGTTGCCGCAGATATACAGGTTCCAGCCGTTTTCAGTGGCAATCACCCCGACATCCTTGCCCTGCGCCTCCGCGCATTCGCGCGTACAGCCGGACACCGCGAATTTCAGCTTGTGCGGGCTGCGCAGTCCTTTGTAGCGGTTTTCAAGGTCGAGCGCCTGACCAACACTGTCCTGCACGCCGTAACGACACCAGGTACTCCCCACACAGGATTTCACGGTACGGGTCGACTTGCCATATGCGTGACCGGTCTCGAAACCCGCCTCGATCAGTTCAGCCCAGATATCGGGAAGCTGATGGATCTGCGCGCCAAACAGGTCAATGCGCTGTCCGCCCGTAATCTTGGTATAGAGCCCGTATTTCTTTCCGACCTGCCCCAGAACAATCAGCTTGTCCGGCGTGATCTCGCCGCCCGCAATACGCGGCATGACGGAATAAGTGCCGTTTTTCTGCATATTGGCCATGAAGGTGTCATTCGTGTCCTGCAGCGGAATATAGGCCGGATCGGTGATCGGCCTGTTCCAGGCAGAGGCAAGGATCGACCCGACTGTGGGCTTGCAGATATCGCAGCCCAGTCCGCCATTGCCATGCTTCTCCAGCAGCTCGCCAAAAGTCCGTATATTGTGAACCCGGACAAGCGCATAAAGCTCCTGTCGCGTATGGGAAAAATGTTCGCACAGGGAATGATCGACCTCGATCCCGCGTGCGGACAATTCCGTTTCGAACACGGATTTGAGCAGACCCGCACATCCGCCGCAGCCTGTCGAAGCCTTGGTCTGCGTCTTCAGCGCACCGAACTCCGTGCATCCTCCTTCAATGGCCGCGCTGATCGCCCCTTTGGTGACATTATGGCACGAGCAGATCATCGCCGTATCGGGCAGTGAATCCGCACCCAGAAGCACCGCACCCTCACCGCGGGGCAGGATTAGGGCAGCCGGATCGGCTGGCGGGCTGATGGCATTTTGTACGAATTGCAGGATCGTATCGTAGTAGGAATTATCGCCCACCAGCACGGCACCGGTTATGCGCTTTCCATCGGCTGAAAGCACAAGACGGCGATAGGAACCGTCCGCCTCCCCGATAAAGCGATAACTGGTCGATCCGGGTTCGGCCCCCTGTGCATCGCCGATCGAACCGACGTCCACCCCGAGCAGTTTCAGCTTTGTGGACATGTCTGCCCCGGTAAAGGCCGCATCTTCCCCCGCAATGACGGCCGCCGCTGTACGCGCCATGGTGTAGCCCGGTGCAACAAGACCGAAAACACGCTCCTGCCACGACGCACACTCGCCAATCGCAAAGACATGCGGGTCACTGGTGCGGCACTGGTCATCCACCGCAATCCCACCGCGTGCGCCCGTCTCCAGTCCGCAACCACGCGCAAGCGCATCATTGGGCCGGATCCCGGCCGAAAATACGACAAGATCGGTTTCCAGCATGGATCCGTCCGCAAAGACCAGTCTGTGCCGCAGGGTTTCCCCCGGCTCGATCGCCTGCGTTGCATGCGCGGTACGCACATCGATCCCCATGGTTTCGATCCGGTGACGCAACGCCCGCCCGCCCTCCTCGTCGAGCTGGACCGGCATCAGGCGCGGTGCAAATTCGACCACGGCCACATCCAGCCCGAGGGACTTGACCGCATTGGCCGCTTCCAGGCCCAGCAGACCGCCGCCGATTACCACGCCATGCCGCGCACCCTGTGCCGCCACGCGGATCGCATCGAGATCGTCGAGCGTACGATAGACGAGGCCGGCCGTTCCAGAATTGCCCGGCACAAACGGCACAAACGGATAGGAACCGGTCGCAATCACAAGGGTCCCATAGGGAAAATCTCCCTGTCCGGTGCGGATCATCCGGGCCTCGCGGTCGATGGCCGTCACAGCCACACCAAGATGAAGCGTGATCCCGTGCGCATCATGAAAACCTTCCTCATGCAGACGCAGGGAAAGAGCATCCTGTCCGGTCATGTATTCGGTCAGATGCACCCGGTCATAAGCGGCGTGCCGCTCGGCTCCGAACACGTGGATCCGGTGCGTCTCGTGCAATCCATGACTGACGAGCTGTTCGGCGCAGTAATGGCCAACCATGCCGTTGCCGATGATGATGATATTGGTCGTGTCAGTCATGTCCGGAATGTCCTTTTTCAGAACTTGAGCATCATGGTCTGCATGATGAAGACGCCGCTACGGGCACCGGCCCGTAGCATGGCGTGCGAGGCGGAAAAGCCCGCGAAATCCTGGGTCCACGTCCAGTGCGGCGCGAAATTCCAGGCGGCCTGTGCCTGGGGTATGGTACCAATATAGCCCCCTGACAGTCTGTCACGCCAGGAATAGGTCTTTCCAACAGCATAGACGGCATCATTAGTACTCTCCCGCCAGAAAAACGGAAGATGCAACTTGATATGAAAGGTCGATGACGGCGCAAGATCAAGCAATGGTCCAACACCGACAAGATTTTGCGATGTAAGCGACAAGGTTACGTCATTGTAATAGGGCAGCGGAAAATAGGGCGTGGCAAAGGTACCGACCGCCTCGCCCTGCGAGCGGTAGGAGCCGCCCGAAAACAGATCGGCCTGCACACCGAGACTGGGTTTCCAGGCTCTGGCAGACGCGGCGTAAAGAACAGCCGCATTCACCGCATAAGCCCGGACGGCCCGGTTCGGCAGGGTCCGGTCTACCGGACGGTACTGCCCGCCCTGGAACACGCCTGTCAGATTGATCGCGATCGGCCCTGCCTTGCCCCACAGCCGCGCACCCATATTGTCACGCCGTGTCGATCCGGCCTGCGTACGGCCCTGGGCCAGCAGGGGCTGGGCAGCCAGGGAACCGGAAAAGAGATAACCGATATAGAACAGATCAGCGAAGAGCTGTCCCGGCTTGCCCCACAGTCTGAAGCCCGGAAGAGCCGTCGAGCTGTACCCACCGAACATCCGCGCAGCATAGTTCGTCCCGTCTGAGAAAATCCCGACAGGCAGCTTGTTGGTCTGTGCGAAATCGAACAGATCGAGCCGTGTCCGCTTCCAGATCGCATAGCCGCGCACCCCGTCCCATGTCTGCTGCGCATTGGTCAGATCACGCGCGGACTGCATCGAGACCGGGGCATCGAGAAACACCTGCCGACCTCCGATGACACCTGCCTTCGCGCCCAGAACGGTGCCATGTATCTCCAGAATACCCTGTTGCAGGTCCAGCCGTTCGCGCTGGATACCGGTCTGATACCCGTAATAATTCGAGCCACCAGCCAACGCCTGAAGCAGTTCGGCATAGACCCGGACATGCTTTCCGATATGCAGATCCGCACCATACTGGCTGCGCAGGAGCAGACGGGAGGCATCTGTCTTGCCTGCCGTCCCCATCAGAGGCTGGTTCTCGAAAATATACCGTAGCCGCTCCTCACCGAAAAAACTGATCCAGATATCGCCCTTGTCTGTCAGGGAGACATGCTTGAGACGGGAGAACCAGTCGCGCGGGCGCTTCTGACCAGGTATCGTCGTGATCGTGGACCAGTCCTGTGCCCAGGAGACCTGTCCGACCCCGCCAACCGTCCCGAAACCCGCCGCCGCGCCATCGCCCGTACTGAAGACACCATACGGCCCGGCAGCGGCCTGTGCTGCAGGCAGTGCGAGAAAGACCGGAAGAGCCGACAGCGCACAAAGCCACCCCTTCATATCCGCCCGCCGGAAGCGAGGCTCCGGGTTGGCGCCCAGCGCGTATGAGCCAGCCATACAGAGAGCAGACCGAATAACGAGAAAGCGGCAAACACCAGAAAAGCCGCCCCGTATCCCCCTGTCGCATGACGGATGGTCCCCAGAAGAACCGGCAGACAAAACCCGCCAATCCCGCCGCTCATGCCGACAAGTCCAGTCAGGATCCCCACGGATTGCGGAAAACGGGTCGGCACGAGCTGGAATACGGCACCATTTGCAAGACCCAGAACCATCATGCCGACAAAAAAGGCGCCCAGTGCAAGCAGAAGGGACGGCAGCCCGATACCGATCGACAGATAGATGATGCAGGCGGCGGCAAAGAGGATAGACAGGGCACGGGTTCCCCCGATCCGGTCGGCCAGCGCTCCCCCCAGCGGTCGCACGAAAGACCCTGCGAACACAATTGTGGCGGTACAGAACCCCGCTGTCGCAGGCCTGAGGCCGTACTGGTCGTTGAAGTAGATGGTCAGGAACGAGGCCAGACCGACGAACCCGCCAAAGGTTACGGCATAAAATCCCATCAGGATCCAGGCATCACACCGACGCAGCAAAGGCCCCCAAGCGCACAGCCTCCCGCTCGAGCGACGCTGGGGTGGCTCTCGGGATATTGCTAGAAACACGATCAGCACGACCGTGAGTGGTATGACCGCGAGCCCAAGGACGTTCACCCAGCCGAATCTGACTGCAAGAACAGGCGCAACCAGCGCTGCAAAGGCGGTGCCGGAATTCCCGGCGCCTGCTATGCCCAGAGCTGTCCCCTGATACTGGGGGGGATACCAGCCCGAAACCAATGGCAGTGCCACAGCAAAAGACCCACCTGCTATCCCTAGCAGAAGGGCAAGTGGGAACATCGCCACATATGAGGAGGGCGACGCAAACCATGTCACGATCAATCCCAAAATTACAGTGACCTGTGCTGCAATCGCGCTTCGGCGCGCACCAAAGAGATCCACGCAGGCGCCAAGCACGACACGAAAAACGGCGCCTGCCAGCACCGGCATCGCCACCAGAAATCCCTTCTGACCTGCGTTAAGATGCAGGTCATGAGAGATAGCAATGCCTAGAGGACCGAGTAGCACCCAGACCATAAAAGAAACGTCGAAATACAGGAAAGCAGCAATGAGTGTCGGCAGGTGGCCGGCTTTAAAGAATGACCTGTCCAAGGCAGTTCCCGAATGGCAGCATGCGCGATAGCGCAATCCACCAAGCCCTCAAGGCATCAGGGCCGCCCTTGACCCTGAATTCGATCATGATGCTTGTGAGGCCAGTGCCTCCATTGACACGGCTTTAAACTAGAAATCTTTTACCAGATGCATCGATCCGATGTCAAAACGAAACACATGGAGATGTGACATTACAGGTATGTCATGAACGGATATGAAGGCGCAGAGAGACCAGCATAGCATTTTCTATCGATTAGCATGCGCGCAGAATTTGATGCCTCTGAATATCAGCAGGCCCCGAAATTAAGCATCTGAATTACAACAAACATCAAAGGCGTTGCCTTTTTGAATGATATGGACGATATTTTCTCTTAGTATCGTTCAAATCACTCTTAAGGGGCTGTAATGAATTCAATCGTCAGTCAGATCGGTGATCTCGCTGAGGCTGGCGAGCGCATGATCGAGCGACTACGCCGTAAGGCTTTTCTCCCTGATAGCCGCAAAGGACTCAATGTGCGCATTGGCATTGCCGATGCTGCCCAGTTGCTAGACTGCTCCACCAACCGCATCCGTATGGCGGAGGACGACGGGCGCCTTCCCCCACCTCCAGCTTCGGAAACCGGCCGTCGTCTCGGCTATAGTATCGCCGAATTGCTACACATGCGCGATGTGTTAGGTGCCTCGCCACGGCGTGCGTCTTCTGACGCTCCCGCCATCATTGCGGTGCAGAATTTTAAAGGTGGTGTCGGTAAATCAACCGTAACCACCCACCTCGCTCACTACTTTGCAATTCAAGGTTACCGAGTACTCGTAGTTGATTGCGATAGCCAGGCAACAACAACCACGTTATTCGGTTTTAATCCCCATTTCAATATCAGTCGGGAAGAAACGCTTTACCCGTATCTTTCAATTGATCCAACGCAAGCAGATCTCTCTTATGCAGTCAAACGGACACCGTGGCCCAATGTTGACTTAATTCCATCTAATCTCGAGTTATTTGACGTTGAATATGAGCTCGCTGCGGCTGGTAGCGATGGACAGTCGGTACTGGCTGCCCGCTTCCGCAAGCTGAAACAGGGTCTCGCTGAACTCGCCCGAGCCTACGATATTGTGCTGCTGGATCCGCCTCCTGCCCTCGGCACCATTTCATTAGCAGTAATGCAGGCCGCCAATGCGCTTTTAGTGCCGCTTGCGGCAACAACGCCAGATTTCTGCTCAACTGTGCAATTCCTTTCCATGATGGATCAGGTACTGCAGCAACTAGTCGGCGCTGGCATTTCATTAGACTACAACTTCATACGGTTGATCTGCTCGAAATTTGACGGCAATGATCCTTCGCACGCCATGATCCGCTCAATTATGGAGCAAACCTTTGGACCGGCTCTGCTGGCGGTACCAATTTTGGACTCTGCCGAGATTAGTCACGCCTCCCTTCGCATGATGACGATCTATGAACTGGAAAAGCCCATCGGCACTGCGAAGACACACAAGCGGTGCCGCGCTAATCTCGATGAGGCGTTGGGCCAAGTTGAACAATTGGTGCGGCAGAGCTGGGGGCGCGTCCCCCCGGCCCGAGAAGAAGAGGTGTTCGATGCCGCAGGCTAAGACCGTTCTTCCTCTACCTCGATCGATGGAGCTCGATCATGTCGCGTAAGCAAAACTCTTATCTCGCGGATCTGCTCAAGGACGATCCAACTAATGATGCAATTTCTCCTGCCCCAGTTGTCGAACGCGCACGCGCTTCGACTTTGTTGCACCGGGAATCGGCTCTCGCACGCGTACAGTCCGGTGAAGTACGCCAGGTTACACAACTCTTGTTGGATCCGGCACGCGTTCGTGTCTGGCCCGGCAATGCTCGTCTATATGACCAGCTTTCGGAAGCTAGTTGCGCCGACCTGATTGACTCGCTTATCGCCGAAGGTGGGCAAAAGGTGCCAGCGGTGGTGCGTCGGATCAGCAATGATCCCCACTACGATTATGAGGTAATTGCTGGCACACGTCGGCACTGGTCGATCAGTTGGTTGCGGACGCATTCCTATCCTGACATGCAATTTGTCGCCCAAGTGGTAACGCTTGACGATGAAGCTGCCTTCAGGTTGGCCGATCTTGAAAACCGAGCCCGGCGAGACGTTTCAGATGTTGCCCGTGCCCGCAATTATGCTGCTGCGCTAATACAGCACTATGGTGGCAAGCAGAAGCGGATGGCCGAACGCCTGCGGGTTTCCGAAGGCTGGTTGTCAAAAATGCTGCAGGTTGCACGTATCCCTGACGAAGTGCTCGCGGCCTTTCCGTCATGGGATGTTGTGCTGCTGAAGCCGGCCTATACGTTGGCGCGGGCACTCGATGAACATCATGCGGCGGAGCGGATAACACAGGCTGCCCGCACATTGGCTAATGAACAAGCCGCCGCGCGGCGGCAGGATGAATTGCCAATTCCGGCGGCTGAAGTGTTGCGCCGCTTGCTTGCAGCAGGGAGCGCACCCGATGAAGTCCCATCCGCAAGTGTGGCGACATACAACTCTCAATTGGGACGCCCTGCATTGACGATTCAGTCTATCAACCGGCAAGGGGTTACCGTGCGGCTGCACGCCGCTTCTGGTGCCGATAATGAGGAACTAGTAGCCACGTTGCGTCAGGCGCTGGCTGATTTGGATGCTTCCGGTCGTAGGGTAAGGCAATGATCTTTCCCCGGGGAAACTTTTCTAGGTCCACTTCTCGAGTGGCGGTAATGACAGTTTCCCCGGGGAAACTTTTTTTCTGACTGTCGGTGTTCGACAGTTTTGCAATCCATTCTTTCCCCGAGGAAGTGTTTTAAGATGATCAAACCGAGCCCCGGGGCCTCGACATATCTGGATCCTTTCCTACCATACTTGGCTGATCTGGCATTTCGCGACCAACGCGAGATAATGGAACGACCGTTCTTCAGTTTGGCTAAGACGAAGCGTATCAAGCCGATCGACTACCGCAGCCCTGACGGCAAGCAATGGGTTCATGTCTCGGCTAATCCGGATTACGGCATGGCAACAATCTGGGACGCCGATATTCTAATCTATTGTGTTAGCGTACTCGCGGACATGGCACGTCGTGGCATCAATGATATACCGCGCACGTTGCATCTAATGCCCTATGACCTACTGCGTGCCATAGGTCGCCCGACCACCGGCCGTGCCTATGAATTGCTAGGCCAATCGTTGGACCGATTGGTCGCAACCACCGTCAAGACCAACATCCGTGCTGAGAACCGGCGTGAGGCCACATTTTCTTGGCTAGATGGCTGGTCACAGCTGGTCGACGAGCGTACCGAACGCAGTCGTGGCATGACACTTGAACTGTCCAACTGGCTTTATGAAGGCGTATTAATGACTGGCGGCGTCCTGTCGATCGACCGGGCGTATTTCGATATTTCCGGCGGTCGCGAGCGCTGGCTTTATAAGGTGGCACGCAAGCACGCAGGTGGGGCGGGAGAAGGCGGCTTCGCAATTTCCTTGCCGACCCTGTTTGAAAAATCCGGTGCCGAGGGTGTGTATCGGCGCTTCAAGTTCGAGATCGCTAAATTGGTCGAACGCAATGATCTTCCAGGCTACCGCCTTACACTCGAAGAACCAGCTGATAGACATGAACCCCTGCTTCGTATGCAGCGGATTCAGATTGGACCTGATCCTGCAACTTCCAACTTAACCGCTCGTCTCTCTAGGAGGCCTGCACACATCGCACGTGAGGCAGAAATGCTTTTGACGCCGAGTGACGCTCACCCCACGGTTCCGGTGGCTGAGCGGGACGTGACGGCAGCGACCCTGAAAATCCTGCGCACCGAATTTCCAGGATGGGACTTCCAAGTCCTACACCAAGAGTTTCGTCACTGGCTCGACGCCGATCCAGCGCGAACTCCAGCCAACTACCAACAAGCCTTCATCGGCTTTGTACGTCGTTATGACGTCCAGAACCGACATTTGTTAGGACGCTAGGAAATGCATGTCTCCGCCAATCCTGCCAAAAAGCGTTCCCGAAGTGTCGGTGCTCAGTGAGAGCGTAGGCTTACGAGTGTGGACGTAGTCTAGAATTGCGTGATCTGAAGTTTTTCTAAGACAACATCACAAATCTAGGTTCATTCCTCTGAGTATTATCAACAACGGCGAGAGCGGATCGACACTTCAGGAACAGTTTGCCGACACTTCAGGAACAGCCGGATCGACACTTCAGGAACAGTTTGCCGACACTTCAGGAACGGACATTGAATAATAAGATTGTGCTATCAATGGGTTATGAACGTTATCCAGAGGCTTAACTTATTAACTATTATAATTAACCTTCTAACGCCTCAGAATTTTGAAGAGCGGAATAATCCTATGGTCATTCTATGGCTGCATCTGTCTAAGACTGTTTGGAAATAAGATGCTCCGATCAAAATCACACGTAGCAACGTTCAGTAGTTGAGCTTACGTGAGGAACCTTATAAGACTAAGTCCTGTAGACCAGGTTGGGAGTAAATTATGCGAACGGTTAACATTCATGAAGCTAAGACGCATCTGTCGAAGCTGATTGAAGATGCCCAGAAGGGCGAAAGCTTCATCATTGCCAAATCCGGCAAACCGATCGCGCGGGTCAGTCCGATTTCTGCTCCTGAAGGCGCTGCAAAGAAACGTCTGGGGTTCATGGTGGGCCAGATCCAGGTGCCCGATGATTTTGACAAGATGGGTCAGGACAGCATCACCACGCTCTTCGATGGTCCGACATGAAGCTTCTGCTCGACACCCATCTCCTGCTCTGGGCCGCAGGTGCCCCGGACAGACTTTCCGCAGAAGCCCGGTCCCTTCTGTCTGATCCCGATCATATTCTGGTTTTCAGTGCTGCCAGTCTGTGGGAGATCACCATCAAGGCCGGGCTGGGACGGGCCGATTTCAAGGTCGATCCCCATCTGCTTCGACGTGGTCTGATCGAAAATGATTATGAAGAACTACCGATTACGAGCCGCCATGCGGTGGCCGTGTCAGGCCTGCCCGAAATCCACCGTGACCCATTTGACCGTATTCTGGTCGCACAGGCCCTTGTGGAGGGTCTGACGCTCCTGACCCACGACCCTCTCGTACAAGCCTATCCAGGGCCAGTGAAAGCGGTCTGAGAGGGTGTCTGGCTTGCGGGTGTCTCCCGGTTATGCGTGGGGAGTATCTTATCTCTGCTTCAGGTGGGGTGGGTGACATGGCGCAGGATGCTGAAAGACCGAGCGAGATCCGGCCCTTTTCCCTGCGCACCGCAATCCTTTCAACGCAGGTGTGTGGGGGGCTTGGCTGGATCGGAATCGTGCTCCTTCAGAGGCGCAATTTTCTGGCTGTTCTGATGGGGTCTCCGCCGGGAGGCAGTCAGATTGTCCCGATCCTCGCCGGGTTCCTTTATGGCGGCGTTTTTGGCGTGCTGGCGTGGCTCCTGGTGAGGCAACCGTTCATGATGGGCGTCACCAGGCGCTATGTCGCTCTGACCTCGGCGGTCAGGGCATGGCCTGCGATCATCGCGGTTTCAGTGTTTGCCGGGGCGGGAGAGGAAGTGCTGTTCCGGGGTGCCCTGCAATACTGGCTCGGCGTGATCGGTACCGCGTTCCTGTTCCTCGGCATGATCCCTCTGGGACTGGCTGCGTCCCACTGGGGATTGATCGGGCCGATCGTGGCCCATGCTCTCATCGATGTGATCTTGTTCAGCGCATTCTCTGCCATGAGGCAGACAGATACGGATCGTCAGTTGCCCGTTATCTGACGTCGGGCATCCGACGACGGTCTGGCTGATGGGTGGGCGCGTGTCAGGTCTCTTCCTTGTCGGCATCGAAGGCCCGCAATCCGGTTCGTCGCCATCTTGTCCTGAGATCGGCAGGAGAGGTCGTACCACTGCCCTGAAGCTGTGCTGCGAGGTCGAGGAAGGCCCCCAGCAGGGTCGCGCGGTCATCCTGTGTGAGGTCCACCAGACCGGCCTTCTGCACTAGCCCGCCCAGTTCGATCATATGGCGTGTACGCTTGCGTCGTGACCTGGCCCAGTCCCGCATGTCCTCGCGCGCCTTTCTCAGCCTGTGACGGCCCATGAGGGCATTCTGGCGTGCCAGTCGCCTCTCAAGCGTCCGGAGCCCCGTCAGCAGCCTGCTGTGAGGCTCTGCTGGCCCTGCGCTTTGGCCTGGCCTGAAAGAAGGCCTGACCGCGCTCGCTCCACCTCGCGATCGCTTCGGGTTTGTCCTCTGCCTGTTCCAGAGCCGAAAGAAGAACCCCGGCCAGGGCTTCGACGGGGAGGGCATCCGCGCCCAATGCCTCGACCAGTTCGCCCAGCTGCATGGTTCTCTGTGCCTTAAGGGCTTTGGCCCGTTTCTGCAGGGCGACAAGCTCTGCATCGATATCGCGTGGCTTACGCATTTTGACTCTGGCTCCTGCTTCCGCTGTGTCTGCTGTCAGGTTCTGATGGGGTTACTGTCGTCATCAACCTTGTATGGTGCACCGTATCACAGGGAGAAGAACCGCGTCACTCTGGGTGGAACTGGAGCGGATGTGTTTTGGCCTCGATGTGGAAGTGCGCGCTTATATGTCATGGGATGACATGACGCGTTGCAGGTGATAGCGTGCCCCCATGGCGATCTACCACCTGCATGTGAAAGTTATCAGCCGGGCCACGGGCCGAAGTGCGGTAGCCGCTGCGGCCTACCGTGCGGCGGCCTGTCTGCAGGATGAGCGACTGGATCGTGCCCATGATTTCAGCAGGAAAGAGGATGTCGTTCATTCCGAGATCCTGATGCCCGAGGGAGCGCCGGAGCGACTGCGTGATCGGTCTGTGTTGTGGAACGAGGTCGAGGCTGGCGAGAAGCGCAAGGATGCCCAGCTGGCGCGTGAGGTGGAGTTCGCCATTCCGCGTGAGATGAGCCAGGCGCAGGGTATTGCCCTGGCGCGGGATTTCGTGCGCGAGCAGTTCGTCTCCCGTGGCATGGTGGCCGATCTCAATGTGCATTGGGATCGGGTGGAGGATGAGAACGGGCAGATTGTCTGCAAGCCCCATGCCCATGTGATGCTGTCCATGCGTTCGGTCAGTGAGGCGGGTTTCGGTCTCAAGGTAACGGAATGGAATGACCGGGGCTTGCTCAGGGTCTGGCGGGAGCGCTGGGCGGCTCTGGCCAATGAGCGTCTGGCCGCCCTGGATATCGATGTGCGCATCGATCATCGGTCCCTTGCCGATCAGGGGATTGCTCTGGAGCCGCAGAACAAGATCGGCCCTGCCGGGATGCGTCGCGAAGAGCGGGGCGAAGAGGCGGAACGGGCGGCCGAGCATCTGGAGATTGCGCGGCGTAACGGCGAGCGGTTGCTGGCCGCGCCTGTTCTGGCGCTGGAGGCGCTGACACGACAGCAGAGCAGTTTCACCCGCCAGGATCTCGCGCGGTTCGTCCATCGCCATACGGTGGATGAGGCGCAGTTCGGTGCGGTGATGGCGCAGGTCGAGGCGTGTCCCGAGCTGGTTGTGCTGGGTCGTGACGGGTATGGGCGCGAGCGGTTCTCGTCACGGGAGATGGTGGCGGTCGAGCAGAGGCTGGAAGCGGCCAGTCTGGCTCTGGGGCAGAGACAGGCTCATGCGGTGCCGGTGGGTCTGCGTCGTGCGGCCATGGGGCGGAATGATCTTGGAGAAGAGCAGGCTCTGGCCCTTGGGGAGGTGACGCGGTCGCGGGATCTGTCTGTGGTGGTGGGCTACGCTGGTACGGGCAAGAGCACGATGCTGGGTGTGGCCCGTTCCGTGTGGGAGACAGCCGGGTATCGTGTGCGGGGGGCGGCGCTCTCGGGCATTGCGGCGGAAGGGCTGGAGGCAGGATCGGGGATCGAGAGTCGGACCCTGGCCTCGCTGGAGCGGGGCTGGGTGGCGGGTGTGGATCTGCTTGCGCGTGGTGATGTGCTGGTGGTCGATGAGGCCGGGATGGTGGGATCGCGCCAGATGGCGCGCGTTTTGTCTGCCGTACAGGATGCTGGGGCCAAGCTGGTTCTGGTGGGGGATCCCGAGCAGCTGCAGGCGATCGAGGCCGGGGCGGCGTTCCGGGCTGTGGCCGAGCGTGTGGGATCAGTCGAGATCACGACTGTGCGCCGGCAGGGCGCGGGGTGGCAGCAGGAGGCCACGAAGGAGCTGGCGACGGGACGCACGGGTACTGCGCTGGATCGCTATGAGGCGGCGGGGATGGTGCGGGGGCATGAGACGCTGGAGGCGGCGCGTGCGGCCGTTGTGGCGTCCTGGCGGGCGGGAGGCGGAGCAACTTCAGGTTGCCGTCAGATCATGCTGGCGCATCGACGGGTGGATGTGCGGGCCCTGAATGAGGCGGCGCGGTCCCTGTGTCTGGAAGCCGGTGAGTTGGATCGCGAGCGGGCGCTGTCCGTGATGACGGCGCAGGGTGAGCGCGTGTTTGCGCCAGGGGATCGGGTGTATTTCCTGCGCAATGATCGTGGGTTCGGGGTGAAGAACGGGACGCTGGGGACGATCTGTGATCTGTCCGGCGATGATGAAGTCGGGGTTGTGGTCTCGGTTCGGCTGGATGGGGCGCGTGTGGGTGATGTGGGGCATGTCGTGTCCGTGTCGCTGCGCGCGTATGACGCGCTGGATCATGGTTATGCGGCGACCATTCACAAGGCGCAGGGTGTGACGGTGGATCGGGCGCATGTGCTGGCTACGGGCAGCATGGACCGGCATGGCGCCTATGTGGCGCTGTCGCGTCATCGCGAGGCCGTGTCGGTTCACTGGGCGCAAGACGATGTCGGGGATCGGGATGGGCTGGTGCGGCGTCTGTCGCGCGAGCGGCTCAAGGATACCACGCTGGATTATCCTCAGGGGCCTGGTGGTGGTCGACAGAGTTCAGAGAGATCAGCGCGGGCCTATGCGCGCAGGCGTGGGCTTGGTGTGCCGGAAAGCCGGATCGTGCTGCCGGAATTGGGTGAGGATCCGTTTGCGGGGCTGGATCTGGGTGTTGCCGCGAGGGGGCAGGATGATGCCTTTGCTTCGCTGCGTCTCAATCCCGATCGTCGGGTGCCTGTTGCTGCTTCCGATCCTCAGGACATGCTTGAGCGGGCTGTTGCCCGGTATGCGCAGGCCTTTCTGGCTGTGGGGCGGATGCATGAGGCGCGGCTCCCTGTTCTGACGCATCAGGAGCAGTCGCTGGATAGAGCGACAAAGGCTCTGGAGCGTGTGCGTCCGGGTGCCATTGATGATCTGCTCATGGCCCTGCGGCATGAAGACGATGTGCGTGTGGCGCTCCTGACCCTGGAGGGGGTGGAGCGTGGTGTGGTCCTGACGCGGGCGATCCTGCAGGAAGCCAGGATACGGCGGTCCCCCGGATTAAGGGCGCAGCGTTTCATGAGGGTCTGGGAGGGGCTTGAGACCGCTCAGGCGCGCGATGAGGCGCTAGTGCAGCTCGGGAAGGATGCAGAGATGCGCTCACTTTTGCGGCGCAAGGGGGCGTCATTCGGGGTGACGCCGGGCTCGGTGCTGGATCTGTCGATCCGGGCGCTCGATGTGCCGAAGAAACGTGCGCCGCGTCTGGGGCATGAGCGCAGGCCCGAGGCAGAGCCCGCACCGAAGCGTGACACAGGCTGGAGCAGAGGGCGTTAGAATGAGCGGTAATGCAGCACAGGCATTCGATGATCTGCGGGCCGAGGTTTCGGTCCTGCGCAAATCGGTGGAGCGTCTGCCCGAGGACTGGCGCGATGCCATGCCGCCGGATACGAGCCTGGATCTGGGGCAGGTCAAGCGCGCGATCGGCGTCATCGAGCAGCGTCTTGGCGAGATCGAGGGGTGTTCGGTGTTGCGGATGTCCCCGGCCGAGTTTCGGGTCGGGATCGAGCGGGTTGTCAGTGAGCGTTTGACGGGGGCCCTATCCGGGGTTGGTGTGGTTGAGAAGTCTCTGTCGAAGGAGAGTGAGGCTCTGCGTTCTGCCCTGCCTCAGCTGCGTGATGCGATGCGGCAGAAGAGGCTGCTCGGGATCCTGTTCGGTGTGGGGCTTCTGGTCGGGGTTGTGGCCCCTGTTGCGCTGCTTGCCTGCATGCCCGTCTGGGTGCGTCAGGATCTGGCCATGTACTCGTTGCCGGGCACAGGAACCTATGTGGGGGCAGGGATCATGGAGCGGGCTGATCCAACCTTCTGGCAGGACATGCTGAACCGGTACAACTTCGTTGACCGGCACAGGGACGAAATCGATCTGTGCAAACGGGTTTTAACACAAGAGAAGGAAAGTGAGCATTACTGCAGCTTCATCTACAAAAAGAGCGAAAGCTACTGAGTATTATTTCTGCTTATTTATAAGTAATTATCTGGATCTATGATTAAAATGAATATTTACATATATGTTAAACGCTTGCATATTATAATAAAACAATTAAGTATAACAATTACTCATTTAGTGCCAAATAATTTCCCTTTTACCTGTTTAAGGTGAGCCGTAGGATCGTAAGGCGTGACATCAAGCTGAAGATCCTTGGCTGTGAGGCGTCCGATTGCAGCAGCGAGAGCGTAGGAATCGATAACAGTGTTGGCAACGTTTTGAAGCTGCGTCTTTTGCTGCTGAAAAAGAAGCTGCTGTTGCTGAAGAACCTCAAAGGTTGTCCGGACACCTAGCAATTCCTGTTGCTGGATTGAACGTAATGCATCTTCCCCCAGGGAAACGGCTTGTTTGTTACGGATGAGCTGATCACGATCGGATCCAAGCCTTTGCCACGCACTAATGACCGTTTGGATGGCAATCCTACGCTGGTTTTCCAGCTCATGTCGTGCTGCATCGACCGCACGACGAGCTGCTCGGATCTGGGCGTATTCTCCCCCGCCCTGATAAAGAGGAATACTGGCCTGAACGGTCACGGATGCGGCATTTTGCGTGAACTTGGCTTCGTTCTGGTTCACCTGCCGTGCGTAAGCGGCTTGTGCAGAAATCTGCGGAAGCAGACCCGCGATCGCAACTTTGACTGCGTTCTGGCTCGCAGCAAGTGCGAATTTTGCTGTATTGATTTGGGGGGCATTTTCGAGAGCCGCTTGTTGTGCATCGTTTGTCGATTGAAGCAAAACTGTAACGGGCGATGGAACCAGCAGGCGGTCGGGGGCAGGCCTGCCGATCATGCGCTCAAAAGCTGCTTCTGCCACGTTGACATCGCTTTCGGCTAGGCGTGTCGCTGCCCTGGCCGCTTCATATTGTGACTTTGCTTGAAGAACATCGGTCTGCGTAGCTTGGTTCAGGGCGAGCTGGTGTGTCGTCAATTGAACCTGACCTTCAAGTGTCTTTTCGTTCCTTACAGTTAGGACAAGAACCTTGCGGGCCTGAACCAGAGATACATACGCCGAAACGACGTTCTGAAAGACCTGTTGTTCCGTCTGTATCAGGTTTGCCCGTTCCTGAAGGACTGTATTCATGGCCTGTCGGGTGGAAGCTATCGTTTTCCCGCCCATGAATAAAGGCTGGGTAATAGTGACGCCGGCACCATATCCAGGCGCGGCAAAACGCTGATCGTAGCGGAAAGAGCCGCCATAGGGATAAGTCACATAGTTGGATTGGCTGTAATTGGCAGCCGCGTTTCCCGAGATCGTAGGACGCCAGCCAGAAAGAGCTTTTGGGACGGCCTCATCCGTTTGCTCGAGAACAGATCGTTCTCTAAGAATTTGGGGATTGGAGTGATAGGCGAGCGCGAGGGCTTCGGTGAGTGTCATGGTTCCCGGCCTGTCAGCATAAGCCGGGTTCGTAACGAGTATCAGCGTTATGAATAAAATCAAGCATTGATGATGGATTTTTCTGAAAATTGTCTGTCATCCCACGATGTCTTATTTCTTGATTGTTGTCTGAAACCTCCTAATCTATCAATCTAGTATCGATAGATTGTTTTCTGATTTTTCGGTTGAGCCTGTGAGGGAATTGTGTCGGAGGAAGCATCTCGCCCACTGTTTCGGGCGGAAGCGCTCAAATGGCGTCAGGAAGCCTGGATTGGTTCTGTTCAGATCATTGAGCCGCTTTCTGGGCGGATTGCGTCTCTTTGTACCGTTTTTTTGGTCGTTGTCCTTGGTGTTTATGTTGTTTTTGGCAGCTATACGCGCCGCATCCACGCTAATGGTCTGATGCTTCCGCCAGAAGGTCTTGTTATCGCGGAGGCTGATCAGAATGGGGTTGTCTCCCAAGTTGCGGTAAAGGAAGGCGCTCACATAAAGGCCTCAGATCGACTGTTTTCCTTGGACGTATCCAGCTGGTCGGAGGATGGGGCGACAGGACAGAAATCTCTCGAAAGTCTGTTGTCCGAGCAGACCCTGCTGACAAGGCGGCGGATGCTTCTGACACAGGATTCCCCACTCGAATTGGCTTCCTACAAAGAAGAACTGATAGCGTTACAAAAGCAGCAGTCCATGTTGAACGATCAGATTAGCCGGGATAATGCTTCCTTGCCGCTGATCGAGCGGGCAATGAATGAGATGCGAACGGCGATCGGAACGCATCTGGTGACAGAAAGCCAGTTCCAAAGTCAGCTTTATACTTATGTTCAGTTTATGAACACGCATTCGCAGACCTTGCGGACATTGGTAGAGACTGGCGGTCAGATAACAGATCTGCACTACAAAATCGACCGGCATTCTTACAAGACGAGTGAGGACCTCAATGATATTGATGTCCGGTTGGCGGATCTGGGCCGCCAAATTGCGCAAGCGCATGGACAGGCAGAAACGGTAATCGATGCGCGTGTTAGCGGCACCGTGGACGGTGTCCGTGTGTCGGTGGGTCAAAGGGTTTCGGTTGGGCAGCCTCTGGCCAGTCTGCTTCCGGACAACGGAGAGCTTCTGGCCGAGCTGTATGTCAATAGCCGGGCTATCGGCTTCGTGAGGCCGGGGCAGCGGGTTTTGCTGAAATACGCGGCTTATCCTTATCAACGGTTCGGATTGCATGAAGGCACCGTTGTTGAGGTTACGAAAGCGCCACTCCCGGAACGGATTGGCAACGTACCGAAAGACGAACGGACTTCCGAAACGGCAGCTTCTACGACTTCGGCATCGCCACAGGGTGATATCTACCGGATCCGGGTCCGCCCCGATCAGGATTACATCGTGGCATATGGGAAACAGGAGCGTCTGACACCCGGTATGGCTGTAGAGGCAGATATCGCCATTGATAAGAGGCGACTATATCAGTGGCTACTAGATCCTGTTTTGTCAGTATCTGCGACACTACGGTCGGTGTCGACTTCTGATTTAATGTCTCGAAAAGGGACATTGTGATGCTCAAGGTGATCCAGACGGGCTTCCGGCGCAAGGTGCCGGTTATTCTCCAGACCGAGACAGCAGAATGCGGCCTGGCCTGTCTTGCCATGATCCTGTGCTATCAGGGGCATTTGATTGATCTTGCAACTCTCCGTCGTCAGGCCGCCGTTTCGGGATCAGGCCTCAATCTACGTACTTTGATTAAAATTTCGGATCGCTTTGGCCTGAATGCCCGCCCGGTCAAGCTTGATCTTTCAGCGCTTGGAAAACTCTCCTTACCTTGTGTCCTGCATTGGGACTTCAACCATTTCGTTGTTCTGGTGTCATTGAGGGACAATGAAGCCCTGATCAACGATCCGGCACGAGGTGCACGGACGCTATCGATCGAAGAAGTGTCTCGACATTTCACGGGTGTTGCCTTGGAGCTGACGCCCGCAGCAAAATTTGAAAAACGCGACGATCGCCGGTTCCTGAAAATCGGAGATATGTTCCAGAATATCTCCGGGCTTAAGGGAGCGCTTCTTGCGCTCGGCGGACTATCGCTTGGACTGGAGGTGATTGCACTCGTTAATCCCATGCTCTCACAGGTGATTATTGATGAAGTGCTGACAACGGGTGATCGCTCGCTTCTCTGGACGGTTGCTGCGGGGTTGGCGATCCTCATTACTGGGCAGGTTGTCATCGCGTCTTTTCGCTCCTGGATGGTGATGTTGCTATCCACCCGAATTTCGGTGCAGTGGAATGTCAGCCTATTTACTCATCTGATGGGACTACCGCAGGATTTCTTCTCCAAGCGCGGTGCCGGCGACATCCTGTCGCGCTTCGGAAGTCTTGGGACGATCCAGCAGACATTCACTACCGATCTTGTTCAGAGCATCATGGACGGGATCATGGCAGTCGGCATGTTCGTTATGATCGTGATCTACGGCAAATGGCTCGCGGCGATCGTCGTGGTATCGTCGGTGCTGGATCTGATAATCCGTCTTATTCTGTTTGGACCCTATCGAGAAATATCGGAAGAGGCACTGGTTCATGGAGCAGCCCAGCAAGGACATTTTCTCGAGACGCTTCGCGGGATGCGCACGATCAAACTGCTATCGTTAGAGAACCGCCGGAAAATTGCTTGGGGGAACAAGCTGGTCGATAGCATCAATGCAGGTCTGAAGATCCAGAGATACGATTTGATTTTCGCGCGTGCTCAGGAGGCGCTGTTCGGTATCGACCGAGTGCTTATGTTGGTTCTAGGGGCGCGAATGGTGCTTTCAGCGGAGATGTCGGTCGGAATGCTGGTGGCTTTCCTGAGTTATCGCGACCAGTTTTCCAGCCGTTTCGGCAGTCTGGTAACTGCTGGATTCAAGATTAGAAATCTGCGCGTACAGTGTGACCGACTGTCGGATATTGCGTTGGCCGACGCCGAGGTGTCGGAGGGTGACAGGGGCTCTAAGCTTGCTGCTTTTCCTGCCTCTGAAACTGAGACTGACGGAGCAGTCCTCGAGTGTCGGAACGTAGGCTACCGGTATGGCAAGGAAGATAACTGGGTTTTTAGAAATGTAAATTTGCAAGTTCCAGCAGGAAAAAGTCTCGCAATCACGGGGCCGTCGGGCTGTGGAAAGTCGACATTGTTGGCGATCCTGATGGGGCTGGTTCAGCCGGAAGAAGGACAGATTCTGTGGAACGGCGTAGAGCTGGGGCCGTCTAACCGCGAAGCATATCGATCTCAAATCGCGGGAGTGCTTCAGGACGATATTCTTCTGTCAGGCAGTATTGCGGAAAATATTGCTGGTTTTGATGAGGCAATGGACCTAGCCCGGGTTGTAGAGTGCGCGAGAGATGCTCAGATCCTGGCGGATATCCAGCGCATGCCGATGGGGTTCGAGACGCTGATTAGCGAGATGGGGCATACCTTGTCGGGAGGGCAGCGTCAGCGTGTGATCTTGGCACGAGCACTTTATCGTACGCCCCGTATTCTGTTTCTGGATGAAGCGACCAGTAATCTTGATTCTACATCAGAGCAGGCAGTAGAAAACGTGCTCGATACGCTGACAATGGCACGAGTAATTGTCACACATAGGACTGACACAGCCAAAAGAGCTAACATGAACTTTTTGATGCAAAGCACCTGTTTCAAATGAGAAATAGTGGGAGCAGTCCCGAATCTCGATCCTCCCAGTGTCTGCGTTTACCATTCCCGACTTGACATGAAATTCCCTGAACCCAATTAAAAAACTGAATGAAAAAACATCATCACGAAAATAATTGACGACACATAAAAAATCGCTTGCATATGGAGGGATCGAAGAACCGTTGGTTGAAGCATCTGGCTGGTGATTTTGGGCTTTTGTCGTACTGACTGACGGCACCCGAGGTGGCTTTTGGTTTGCCTTTTGGGCAGATTGGGCGCTGTTTCCTCCGGAATGGCTACGCGCTCGCGTTCGGCCTCTCGAGAAAGAGGTAACCGTCCGCTCAAGGCCGCGGTGTTCAGGCGGCGTGTTTCTGTGCTGGGGCGAGAGGCCGCCAGTTCCAGGGCAGGAGCTCGTCGAGGCGGTTGATCCTGTGCTCGTTGATGCGGGCGATCGTGTCGGCGAGATAGTCCTGCGGGTTGAGGCCAGCGAGCTTGGCGCTTTCGATCAGGGTCATGGCGTCGGCGATATTGTCGCCGCCCGCGTCCGACCCGGCGAACAGGTAGTTTTTCCGGCCGATGCAGACGGGGCGCACGGCGCGTTCGGCGGCGTTGTTGTCGATGGCAACGCGGCCGTCTTCCAGGAACAGCGTAAAAGCAGCCCAGCGATTGAGGGCGTAGCGAATGGCCTTGGCCAGTTCGCCCTTGGCCGGGATCCGCGCGAGCTGCGTTTCGCACCAGGCGTGGAACGCCAGGACACGCGGGCGGCTCTCGGCGTTCCGGACCGCCAGGCGCTGCTCGGGCGGTTTCCCGTTGATGGCGCGCTCGATGTCATACAGCGCCCCGATCCGGTCGAGCGCCTCTTTCGCCAGCGCCGAGCCGCTGCCTTGCCAGACATCGTGGAAATCCCGCCGCCAATGAGCCCAGCACGCGGCTTCGCGCACGCGGGCAACGCCGCTGGCATCGGGCTGGTAAAGCGCACGGAACCCGCCATAGGCGTCAGCCTGCAGAATGCCCGAGAATTTTGCCAGATGGGTTTGCGGGTTGATCCCGCGTCGGTCGGGCGAGAACCAGTAGGCAACGGCCGGTGGATCGGATCCGCCCCAGGGGCGCGGATCGCGCACATAGGTCCAGATGCGCCCTTCCTTGACGCCGCGCTTTGTGCCGATCTGTCGCAGGCGCGGGTCGAGCACCCGGATCGGGGTATCGTCGGCGTGGAGGTGATCGGACGCCGTGACAACGTCCCGGATCCGGGATGCCAGCGGGCGCAGAACTCCGATCGCCTGACCACACCAGTCGATCAGCGTCGAGCGCGGGATCTCGACACCCTGCCGCGCCAGGATCTCGCTCTGCCGATACAGCGGCAGGTGATCATCAAATTTCGAGACCAGGATATGGGCGAGCAGGCCGGGACCCGCCATGCCGCGTGGCACCGGCCGGGGAGGAGCTGCCGGTTGGACCATCGTCTCGCAGCACCGGCAGGATTTCTTCAGCCGTGCCGTTTCGATGATTTTCAGTCGGGCAGCCACCAGTTCGAGGATCTCGGCGACATCCTTGCCCACCAGGCGCAGCGGGCCGCCACATGCGGCGCAGGTTTCGCCGGGATCGAGCACGACCTGCTCGCGGGGGACGCTGTCGGACACGCGCGGCTTGCCGCGCTCGGGCCTGGCCTCCGATGTCGTGTCCGTATTCGGCAAGACCACCGGATCAGCAGAAAGATCCGCCGCCGCCATGGCGATCTCGACGTCCTCGAGCAGCAGTTCGAGTTGTGCGACCTCGCGCTCGATCTTCTCCGAACTGACGCCGAATTTCTGCTTCCGCAGCTTTGCGATGGTGACCTTGAGCGATTGCACCAGCGCATCGTAGGTCCGCTCCGATGCCGTCAGTCGGGCGATCTGCTCCTGCTGGGCCAGGATGATCGCCTTAAGCGCGGTCAGATCGTCGGGCAGGATGTCAGCGCCGATTGTCATGCCGAAAGAATAGCAGAGAACTGGCGGAATTCGGCGGTTTTAATCCGGTTTCGATCGAAAAATCACGCTACTCGCGACGGCGGCGCCGACCAGGCTGGCCGTCTCCAGTCCATCCCTTCCCATAACATGGCGACCTGTGCCGCGGTCAGTCGCGCGACCCCGTCGGCCGGTGTCGGCCAGGGAAAACGTCCTTGCTCGAGCACCTTGTAATACAGGCAGAAGCCCTGGCCGTCCCAGGTCAGCAGCTTGATCCGGTCACCGCGTCGGCCGCGAAACGCAAAGATCGCACCCGAACTCGGGTTCTGCCGCAATGTGTCCTGCACCAGGGCGGCCAGCCCCCCGATGCCCTTGCGCATGTCGGTGACACCGCAGGCCAGATAGATCCGAGCGCCACTCGCCAGCCCGATCATGCCGTCTCCGCCACCCGGATCAGCCGGGCGATCGTTGCATCCGGTGCATCACCGGCAATCCGCACGATGCGTCCGTTCGCCAGCACGATCTCGAGGCGGGGCGGCTCGCCTGAGGGGGGCGCATCCATGATGGGCTCCACCGGCAGGAAACAGACTTCCGACGGGGCCGGGACGGCCGGCTGGCGACGCCGGAACCAGGCCCGCCACTGATAAAGATGCTGCCGTGCGATAGCGTGCCGCCGGGCCACGTCCGCCACACTGGCCCCGTCGATCCCGACCTCCGCCAGGATCCGTAGCTTCTGCTCATCCGTCCAGCGACGCCGCCGCTCGACACCTACCAGGATCTCAGCCCGCATCGTCACCATCCACAAGCGACGTCAGTATTGACGCCAATAATGACGTCAACTTACTCCCAAGCGACACACCTCAGAAGGCGGCCTCGAGCGGCCGGTTAC
>NZ_UEGO01000029.1 GCF_900465345.1 Asaia bogorensis
GGGCAACGGGGAAGGAGGGGGGGGCGGACACAGCCTATCTGGTGGAAATTACCCCATCGAGTGATCCTGAACTCGATCCTATGGTTGAATCGGCTTCCTCGCTCGTGTCGCTCCAGAAAACCAGGTCAGTGGATCCGTACGCTCTGGCCGGGCGTATCCGGGGTGATTATGAGCGCGTGCAGACCGCGCTCGAAAGTCGTGGCTTCTATGCCGGTAGCGTTGTGATCAGTGTGAAACTCCCTGACGGACAGGTTATTGACGGGCGCAATCCCGTCCTTCCTGACCGCATTGCTGCGCTGCATGACGCAAAGAAACTGCATATCACGATCAAGCCCGAGACAGGTCCTCAGTTCCATATTGGCAAGATCACGCTGGTGAGCGGCCCGATCAATGATGGGGCAGTACACGATACTGTTCACTCCGAGGGACAGGATAAGGGCCAGTCGGCTCCTGCCACCCGTCCAGCAGGAGGCAAGCCCAGTCAGGGAGGTGCCGGGGCGAAAAACGCCGCCCATGCGACCGGTGTCGCGGATACGGGTGCAAGAAGTGACAATCAGCATGCTGGCACAGAAGAGGCGACTGGCAAGGCCGGAACGATGCTGCCTGTCACGCTGAACGAAGAAGAACGCAAGGCATTTGGCTTGCAGACGGGTCAGAAGGCACTTGCGGGAACTATCCTGAGCGCCCAGTCATCCCTGCAGCATGTCCTGCTTGAAGAGGGCCACGCTCAGGCCAGCGTTGCCACACCTCTGGCTTATCTGAGGCCAGCGACCCACACGCTCGATCTGGAGTTCGCTGTGGGCAAAGGGCCGGTTGTCGATATAGGCCCCATCAGGTTCGAGGGTGAGAAACACACCAGAGAGAAATTCCTTCGGCGCCGATTGCTGATCCATGAAGGGCAGCTTTATCAGCCGAGCAAGATAGAGGAGGCCCGACAGGATCTTGCCGGCGTCGGTATCTTCTCCTCTGTGGGTGTGCATGACGCATCACCGCTCGTGGCTCTGGCGCATGACAGTGCGACCCCGGGCGTGACGCAGGCCATGCCGCTGCGCTTTACGCTGGACGAATCCAAGCGTCACACGGTCTCGGGGCAGGTGGGCTATTCAACCGATCTGGGCGGTCGTGTCGGCGCGAGCTGGACACATCATAATCTGCTGGGGGCCGCCGAACGCCTTCGTCTGACTGCTCTCGTCACAGGGCTCGGCGGTAGTGCACAGCAGGGGCTGGGCTATGATGTGTATGCGGACTTCCTCAAGCCTGATTTCATGCGGCGTGATCAGAATCTCAGCCTGCGTGTCGAAGGCATCCGTCAGCTTCTCTATTCCTATCACCAGACAGCGCTTCTGGTGCGCGGGGGGTTGATAAGGAAGCTCAGCAAATACTGGAGCGCCTCGGGCAGCATTCTGGCCGAGCAGGAGAATATCAAGCAGTTTGGCGTGTCCACGGATTACCTGATCGTGCAGTTGCCTCTGGGAGCCAATTACGACTCAACCGAACTCGCCAATCCCATCGACCCGGCCACGCATGGTCTGAGAGCGAACATCAACATCACCCCTTCGGAATCCCTGGAGAGCGGCAGTACGTTTTTCACGATCATGAGCGCCGGGGCATCGACTTATTTCGATCTGAACCGCTTTGGGCTGACCGCGCCGGGGCGCTCGGTCATTGCCGTGCGCGGCATTGTCGGTTCGGTGCAGGGCGCCTCGACCTATCAGATCCCGCCCGATCAGCGTCTTTATGCCGGTGGACCCGCCACAGTGCGTGGTTTCCGTTATCAGGGTGTCGGGCCGCAGAACGGCAAATATGGTATTGGCGGCACGTCGCTGGATGCCGGCACGGTGGAATATCGCCAACGCATTCTCAAGAGCTTCGGGGCGGCCGCGTTTGTCGATGCCGGTCAGGTTGGTGTGGGCAGCCGTCCTTTCCAGGGCAAGCTGAGGGTCGGTTACGGCGCGGGCGTGCGCTACTACACCCCGATCGGGCCAGTGCGTCTTGATGTGGCATTGCCAGCCAATCGCCCCCCCCATGGCGACAAATGGGAACTCTATATCGGTCTCGGGGAGACGTTCTGATGCTCAAATTCCCCCGACGCCGTTCCCCGCGTCAGAGCGGCGTGCAGTCACATGGTGACATGCTGGCGGATGCCCCCGGGCCCCGCGTCTCACGTCTGCGTCGCATCGCACTCTGGTCGGTGAGCCTCCTGGTCGGGGTACCCCTCACCCTGATCATTGTTGCGCTTGCTGCGGTGCTGGTCTTTGTGAACATCCCCTATGGGCAGCGCGTGATCGAACGCCAGACGGCAAGCCTGATCGGAGGCATGGTCGAGTTGGAGGGAGTAGGTGGTTTCATACCATCCCGCCTGCATATCAGGCGCATCACGCTTCATGATCACCTTGGCCCGTATCTGACCGTGGACGAGGCGAGGCTCAACTGGTCACCCCTTTCGCTTGTTCACATGACGGTTCGGGCATCCCTTCTGCAGGCTGAGTCGCTGCGTTTCGAGCGTCTGCCGGTATCGGACCCATCCGCTCCGCCGGCGGCGCCCTCCTCGGGCGAACCGTCAAGCCTGCATCTTGGCATTGCGCTGGCGAAGCTGGATCTTCATCGTCTTGATCTGGGCAAGTCACTGGCCGGATTTCCACTGAGTGCCTCCGCGCAGGGGCATCTGACTCTGGCTGATCTTGTCCCGGTGCTTGATGGGCTGAAAATCGGCAAACTGCCGAAAACAGATCTGGGGCTGGATATCAGGCGTCTTGATCGGCCGGCGACGATCGCCCTTAAGCTCGCCACACCTCGCGATACGATCAATCTGCATCTTGATGTGCAGGATGGGGTGCATGGGCTTGTGGCACAGGCTGCAAAGCTCGATGAACTCGAACCTCTCACTCTCGCTCTCGACCTCAAAGGGCCTGTGCAGGCCAACGACCTGCGACTGACCATGCGTGCCGGTGCCGTACAGGCTGATGCGCAGGGCCATCTCGATCTCACGCGTCATCTTGGGACGCTCGGGGTGTCGGCCTCGACCCCTGCCATGACACCATTTGCAGGTGTTGCCTGGTCCGGTATGACCCTCAAGGCTAATCTGCGTGGTGATCTTCTGGCGCCATCTGGCGATGGCGCACTCGATATCGATGCGCTTGCCGCCGCAGGCGCGGGTGTCAATCATCTCACCCTGCGTTTTGCCGGAGACGAAGGCCACGGGCCCCGTGCCGCGAAGATCAGACTTGACGCGCGTGCCGATGGCGTGCGGGCACCGGGCGTTCCCGGCGGCCTTCTGGCACAGGCCCCCATAGAGGCAGTATTGCAAGCTGAGCCGGAGAAACCGGCACAGCCTTTCTTGCTTTCGATCACGCATCCGTTGTTCCGGCTCGGCACGACTGGCGTGCTCAAACCCGATATCACCGGAGCACTCGATCTGGTTCTGCCGGATCTCAAACCGCTGGCGGCAATCGGCAAAACTGACCTTGCAGGCCACAATGTCGCCCATCTCGATTACACCTACAGGCCAGGTGGTGAGTCACGTATCGTGCTGCGCGACAGGCTTGCAATCACAGGGGGGATGAAGCAGCTCGTCGCCCTGCTCGGCGAGGAGACATCAGTCAATCTTGATGCCACGATGACCCCGGCTCCCAACGGCGAGCGCCAGGTCAGAATAGGGGCTCTCACCGTCGACGGCCATGCGCTTCATCTGCGCGATGAAGGATCCATACTGCTCGGGACTCACTCCTCCATCGTCAATGATCTCGCGCTGGCGCTGCCGGATCTCAAGGCCGCTGCGCCACAGATACGAGGTCATGTAACGGTTGCCGCCCATAGCGAAGGGCCGTTTGACGATCTGGCCGCCAGATTGAAACTTGAGGGGGAGATTGGCACCGGCGATGTACCCTCGGGTCCATTGACCCTCGATCTCGCCCTGACTCATCTCCCTGCCACCCCGGAGGGTACGCTTCAGGCAGATGGCAAACTCGACGGCCGCAAGCTTGCCATCAATGCCGGGTTTGCGATGCAGAAGAGCGGGGAAGCATATATTGATCTCAAGACGCTGGACTGGGCCAACCTTTCTGGCAGGGGGAAACTGACGCTCCCAGCCGGCGCGAAGTTTCCCCTGGGAACTCTCGCCATTACAGCTGGCAATCTTGCTGATTTTTCTGCGCTGGCCGGGCGTAAGCTTGGGGGCAAGCTGCTGCTTGACCTGAAAACCAGCGACCCGGCCCCGCAGGCTCCCCCGGTTATGACGCTTTCGCTCAAGGGCGCGGTCCAGGCAGATCCGGCACGTATCGGCACGCTCGATCTGTCCGGCACGGTGCGTGATCCAGTCAGCAAGCCGGATATGAATCTCCGGCTTGCGCTCGGCAATGTCGTGTTCCAGGACATGAAGGGCAACGCCTCGCTGTCAGCCCGAGGCCCGCTCGAGGCGCTGGCTCTGGGTCTCACGGGCAGGTTCGAGCAGGTGCTCGGTGCACCTGCCACGCTGGATACCGCGCTTCTGCTCGATCTTCCAGGCAAGACGATACGTCTGGATCGTCTTTCGGCCCTTCTCAAGGGAGAGGCCCTCCGAAGCGCCGGAGTCAGCACGATCAGCTTCGGCGAGAAAACCGGGGTGGATCGTCTGCAAATTGCGGTCGCACCCCCCGGCGTGGCACCCGCAAGCCTGGATCTGTCAGGCACAATCAAACCGCGCCTGGACGTGCATCTGCGCGTCGCGCGCGTCACGCCAGCCTTGGCCAAGCCCTTCATGCCAACGCTGGATGCTTCCGGTACGCTGGCGGCCCAGGCCGATCTTGGCGGCGACCTGACGCACCCTACAGGTACGGTTGCTGTCACGTTGTCCGGGCTTCATATGCGCAGCGGCCCGGCGGAATCGTTGCCCGCCCTCAACTTGAATGCCAACGCAACCCTCGCAGGCCAGAGGGCACAGATCACAATGCAGGCGGATGCGGGCCGTCGTGTTGGCCTGCATGTCGCAGGGAGCGTACCGACGAGCGGTACGGGGAATCTCGACCTCAAGGCCAATGGTGCGATAGATCTTGCTGTCGCCAACGCTGTGCTTGGTGCCCAGGGAATGGCGCTGAGCGGGAAAACAGCTATTGATCTCGCACTGGGTGGCGGCATGAACGCCCCATCGGTGAATGGCCGGGTGACACTGCAAGGCATCAATTTTGCCCATTACGGCCAGGGTGTGAGGCTGACCGATATCAACGGCACCGTCGTGGCGGCCAACGATACGCTCTCCCTGCAGGATGTGCTGGCCCATGCGGGTAAGGGCACTATTGCCCTGTCAGGCAGCGTAGGCGTACTCCGCCCGGGGCTGCCGCTTGATATCAGGGTCATTGCCCGCAAGGCACAGCCGATCACGAGTGATTTGCTGACCGCAGTGATCGACACGGATGTGAGGGCACACGGCCAGCTGTCCACGCGCCTGGATGTCGATGGTGCCATTCGACTGCCGTCCGTCATTGTGAATATCCCCAACTCGATGCCCGCCTCCGTGCCGCAGCTCACTGTGATCCGCCCCGGCGATAAGCGTGAGACAGCCACACAGGCCATGATCATTGGGCTCGACCTGAACGTGATCTCGCCGGGGAGTTTCTTTGTGCGAGGCCATGGTCTCGATGCCGAGATGTCCGGCAAGCTCCATGTGGGGGGTGTCAGCACAGCCCCGGATATCTCTGGTGGTTTTGATCTCAAGCGCGGTTTCTTCAACCTTGCTGGCGTCAATCTGAACTTTACCAAGGGACGTGTGGCCTTTGACGGTTCGGGTGTCGATCACAAGCTTGATCCGTCTCTGGATTTCAGGGCTGATCGCAACGTGCAGGGAACAGTGGCGAGCCTCGTGGTGGGAGGCTACGCGAGCGCTCCCAAGATCGACTTTACTTCCCAGCCCTCGCTCCCGAGAGATCAGGTTCTGGCCATGCTGCTTTTTGGCAGTTCGACGGCCTCACTTTCACCCACCCAGCTTGCCAGTCTTGCTGCTGCCGTTGCGCAGATTACCGGTGGATCGAGTTTCGATCCGCTGGACAAGGTGCGCGGATTCCTTGGTCTTGATCGTCTCGCCGTAGGCGGTGGGAGTGGGGTCAATAATGGTGGTGCAAGCCTCGAGGCCGGGAAATACGTCATGAAGGGTGTCTATGTCGGGGCGAAGCAGGCGACGAGCGGCTCTGGCACACAGGCACAGGTTCAGGTCGATCTGACAAAGAGACTGAAACTGAATACGACGGTCGGTACCGGGGGACAGATCACCGGTTTCACCACGCCGGAGAATGACCCCGGATCGAGTGTCGGACTCAGCTATGGATTCGATTACTGAGGGACGGTCGTAGTGGCCTTTATCGCCTGGTATGACGGCGCGCACAGATGAGGGCCCGCTGACCTTGGGACGCGCCGCCAGAGAACTCGATGGCCCGGGTCAGAACATGCCTCACATGTCCATGCCGTCGGGCGCCATCGGGCGCTGCGGCTAGGGTATATACACCCAGTCTGCTGCGTCCTGCGTTGCGAGAATGATCCGGGCATTGGGTGCATCGGTGCTGGCTATCCAGGCGCGCGCCTCTTCCGGGGTGCGCCCGAACTGGACATGACGGGCTTCCAGCCACTGATTACGCTGCGCCTCATCCGTCGCGACAAACCAGCTCTCGTCCAGGCAGGGCCGGACTGCGCGCCATGGGCCGTCACAAAGCAGGTAATTCCCCTCGACGATCACGAGTTTCACGTCTGGCAAAACCGGAATGGCGCCTGCTATGGGCTCCTCGATTGCGCGGTCGAAAAAGGGTGCATAAACAATGTCTTGCTCCTGATGGCGTATACGGGTGAGCAGGCTCACAAAGCCGGCGGCGTCGAAGGTGTCGGGCGCCCCCTTTCGGGATGCACGCCCAAGGCGGGCCAGTTCGCAATTGGCGAGATGGAATCCATCCATGGGCACGACAAGCGCCTGCTCAGGAAAATCGGCCGCAATCCGGGCAGCGAGCGTGGATTTTCCGCCACCTGGCGCTCCCGCCAACCCGAGAATCACGCGGCCGGGTCGCGTCAGCAGCCGGGTGACCCGTGTTTTCGCGGCCTGATAATCATGCGTCATGGTTTTTCCGTCTCGCAAGCTCTGAAATGATGTCCTGAACAGTGGCGACGACATCCTGCCAATCCCATGCTCTGGTCTGGCGAATGATGCGCAAGGACGGATACCAGGGGCTGTCCTCCCTGTCGGTCATCCAGCGCCAGCATGGGTTGACCCGGTCCATCAGGAGGACTGGCTTGTTCATGGCCCCGGCGAGATGAACCATCGAGGTATCAACGGAAACCACAAGATCGAGGTTATCGATAAGGGCCGCCGTGTCGTCCATACTCTCAATCTCGGGCATCAGATTGATAACCGGATTTGGCAGGGTAGGAAGCTGGTCAGCCGCGTCACCCTTCTGAAGGCTGTAAAGGCTGATGGCGTCGACATCGAATAGCGGGGCGAGGGCGGCAAGCGGCATGGAGCGTCGTTGATCGAGCATGTAGGCCTCGGTCTGGTCACGCCTTGGGGCACCTGCCCAGACGATGCCTACACGCAATCGGGTGTCATGCGCGAGGCGCGCGGCGAAATGGGCAGATTTTTCCGGATCGGCAGTGATGTAGGGTGGAGCGACACCAAAGGGTGTTGCGCTCGCCGCAAACGCCCGAGGAAGGCTTATGAAGGGACAATGATAATCATAGGGAGGGACATCCCCGCCAACCTGCACGCTTTCCACCCCGTTCACACGACGGCAGAGATCGGCCATGATGTCTGCCCCCCATACGCGCACGATCGCCCCGCGTTCGGCGAGGAGGGGGATGAAGCGCAGATACATGAATGTATCGCCGTAACCTTCCTCATGAGTAACGAGGATACGTTTCCCACGGAGGTCGAGCGTCGGGGTGATATTGGGCAGCAGACGCGCCAGCGGTAGCGAAGTATGGCCGGGAAGCTGGAAGCGCCACTCGTGCTCTGTCCACCCCTGCTGGAAATATCCTGCCTTCAAGAGGGCAATAGAGTAGTTCAGCCGCATTTGCGGGTGATCAGGCCGGATCTGGATCGCTTGCCGGTACAGATTCAGGGCCGCATTCATGTCACCGGCAGCAGACATGAGATAAGCGATATTGGAGAGAGAACATGGATCCGCAGGGTCCAGAGCATGAATTCTGTCGAGCACCGTGCGTGCATCGGTGAAGTGCCCTGCCTGATTCAGCGCAGTGGCGAGAACGCTCAAGGCAGGCAGATGGCAGGGACGTTGCGAGACCGCCCTCTGGAGCAGCGTTATAGCCTCGGCAAGTTGGCCTCTCTGCATGCGCAGCGTACCGCCCAGTTCGAGCAGTCGGCAGTCTTCAGGTGTGGATTCCAGGGCAATATCGACGAGCCATTGAAGGTCTGCTCGCCGGTCTTGCGTCTCCGCTGTGCGCAGGAGGGTTTCCAGCGGATGCGGGCCATGACAGGGCCCCGCTTTCGTCAGGAGGTCGAGGCAGCGGGCCAGCTCGTGACGTGCGAAAGCCTCGTGCAGGAGGCGGGTCAGCTTGTCCGCTTCTTGCGGCTGTGTCATGCCGGGTAGGAGCACCATTTTCAGGACTCCAATACGAGCTCCTGCACGACACTCAATATGGCGTCCAGCTGATACGGTTTGGTCATGACACGATCGAGGCGAGAGTCACGGTCAATCTGGACACCATGACCCGTGGTATAGATGATAGGCAGATCGGGCCGCTTGACACGACTTTCCTGCCCAAGCTCGGCGCCACTGCCGTCGGGCAGCGAGATATCCATGATCATCACGTCGAGAGGCTGATCACTGTCGATCAGCCGACGCGCCGATTCACAGTTATCGGCCTCCAGAACATGCACATCGCTATCTTCGAGAAACTCTATCAGGCAGGATCTGATGAGAAAATCGTCTTCGACAACGAGGATGGTAGGAGGAAGTGACATAGGCGTGGATCTCAAAAGATTCAGGACGACCAGTTCTGCTCGAAATCGGCATAGAGCGTCAGCCCACCATCAACGAACAGGGTCTGCCCTGTAATATAACTCGATTCCTTCGAGGCAAGGAAGGCCATCGCATCAGAGATCTCGCGACATTCGCCCGGGCGCTTCATCGGAATATGTTTGGCCGTCGCCTCGTATTTCTCCGGGTCCTTCACCCAGGCATCATTGATAGGCGTGACAATGGCACCGGGGGCAACAGCGTTGACGCGAATATTGTAGCGGCCATATTCGAGTGCCAGCGTGCGCACGATGTTACCAACCGCGCCTTTGCTGGCCGAGTACCCGAGATAGTGTGGCTTGGGGATCTGCTGATGCACCGAGCTGTTGACGATGATATTGCCTGGGACATCGTTTTCACGCCAGTATTTCAGTGCGGCACGGGCACAAAGGACAACGCCTGTAACGTTCACGGCCATCACCATGTTGAAGTCCTTTAGGGCGATCTCCTCCGACGGACATTCGATCTGCATGCCAGCGTTACAGATCAGCACGTCGAGACCGCCGAAGCCTTCGAGGGTTTCCTTCATCACACGATCGACATCTTCCTCGACCGACATGTCGCCAGCGACGATAAGATGATTGCCATCAACCGGTTTGGGGAGTTTTTCCAGCAGAGGCTGCAGCTTTTCCGCCTTGCGGCCATTGATGGCGACCTGAGCGCCTTCGCGAGCGAAATGCATGGCTGCATCTTCGCCGATACCCTGTGAGGCTCCTGTGATCAGGATCTTCTTGTGGGCAAAACGTTTGCTCGTTTCTTCGGCCACGCGGCGCGCTCCTCTTCCATGAGAAAAGCCAGCCCTTGAGGGCTGGCAGGTCAGATTGAAGAGTGAAACGCACCCGGGCGCGAAAGGATGCCTGAAACCTCAGGCCGCTTTCATGGTCTCTGTCAGAGCCTGAAGGACAGCCGTCGGGTCCTTGTTTTCGAGGACGGCCACTTCGCTCACAAAGCGTTCCTGTGCCGCTTCGAACAGCTTGCGCTCACTGAAGCTGCCATCGAGGCTGTCGACGTTGCGGCGCAGGTCACGAAGCACTTCGGCAATCTGGATCAGATCGCCCGAGTTGATCTTTTCCTGATAGGCAACGGCACGACGTGCCCACATGCCCTTGCTGACATGCGGCTTGCCCTTGATGATCGACATCGCCTTCTCGACAATATCGCGCGTGACGATCTTGCGCAGCCCCGATTTGCGGGCCTTCGAGAGAGGGATGCGCAGTGTCATCTGGTTGCCGGGGAACGAGATCTGGATGATTTCCAGCTTCGTTCCGGCAATTTCATCGACACCGATGCGGTCGACGCGACCGACACCATGTGCGGCGTAGACGATGGAATCCCCTTCCTGGAAGGGATCGTCGTCTCCGGCATGAGAGTCGGCCTGTGTTGCGGTCAGCGCGGCGGCGCTACGCGCCATCGCGTCTGTCATGCCTCCCTTGGGAGGGGTTTTGAACGTGCTCATGGCACAGGCCTATATCAGAAATTCCACAGTTTGTCTTGTGCCTCTGACAGGCTGTTGCCCGGCGTGCATCCGCCAGGCGGGCAAGGTATCGAGAGCGATCAGGGCTGCACACCACGGCTGGGTGGAATGGGCTTGCCGACATCGTCGCCGATGGGTTGCAACAGGTCGATCTCGATATTGCGCGACATGGTCAGCATGGGCAGGGCGTGCTTGCTGGGAACGAACGGTTCCTGAAGGTCGCGACCGCTCTTGTCCAGCGCCTGAAACAGGAAGCCCACAAGGCTCGAACCCAGCGGCGTGATCCAGCCAAGCGACTGTACGGCCGAAAGCGGCAATACGATGCAGAAAACATGCACCACCAGCAGCGGCAGGACGGAATATTGTATGGGCAGCGGCGTGTTCTTGATGCGCTCCAACCCACCCTGGGCATTGGCAAGATCGGACAGGATACGATCGACCGTGCCATGCACGGCGCCATCGATGTTCTTGAGCGCCACTTCCTCAGCCACACCGAGGCCGATTTCATAGAGCAGCGCATTGGGCTTGTTGTTGCGCGCCATGATGCGCTCATACATCTCTGGCGTGAGCAGACGTCTAGCTTCCGGACCCTGCTCCAGATTGGAAAGCGCTGTACGCAGCAGATAGGGATAGGCGGCCATGGCACGAGCAAGGTCAGGACGGCCACCCAGCAGTGTCGCGGCCTCTCGGGCAAAGGAGCGGCAGTTATTTGTGATCAGGCCCCAGAGTGACCGGCCTTCCCACCAGCGGGCATAGGCGGCATTGTTCCGAACACCCAGAAAGAGGGCCAGTGCCGATCCCATCAGCGAAATGGGGAGGGCAGGTTGCTCCATCCATTCCTGATGATAGACCTGATAGAGAATAACGACGACGAAATCCCACAAGGCTAGAATACCAAGTGGGACCGCTGTCTCACGTAACAGGATCCAAAGGCCGTAATTCTTGTCGACGATCAAGGTGTCTTGGTCCTCAAAAGCTGCTGTTGGGCTAGGGCGATATCTTAGACAGGACGCCCCCGATAAAACTCGTTAAAACGTAATCTGTTCTGTGACGTATCGTGAACACCCTATGGTCGGAGATATGATAAGATGGATGTGATTGCCGCACTTGCACTCGAGGCCGGTCGGAAGCTGGAAATTGATACGGTGCAGCTTGAGGGACCGCGCGCGGGCGAGGTTCTGGTCGAGATCAAGGCAACAGGCCTGTGCCATACGGACAAGTTCACCCTGTCCGGTGATGACCCGGAAGGCCTGTTTCCTGCCATCCTCGGTCATGAAGGGGCGGGCATCGTGCGTGAGGTCGGTGCTGGCGTGACCTCGCTCAAGCCGGGCGATCATGTCATTCCGCTCTACACACCCGAATGCCGGAACTGCCCATCCTGCCTGTCGCGCAAGACCAATCTTTGCACCTCGATACGGGGCACGCAGGGCAAGGGGCTGATGCCTGACGGCACGACGCGCTTTTCCTACAAGGGGCAGCCGGTCCATCACTATATGGGCTGCTCGACTTTTGCTAATTTCACGGTACTGCCCGAGATCGCTTTGGCCAAGGTGCGTAGCGACGCGCCGCTGGACAAGATCTGCTATATCGGGTGCGGCGTGACGACAGGGATTGGCGCCGTGCTGTTCACGGCCAAGGTCGAAGCAGAGTCGACTGTTGTGGTGTTTGGTCTGGGGGGGATCGGACTCAACGTCGTGCAGGGGGCTCGCATGGTCGGTGCCCGGCAGATTATCGGTGTCGATCTCAACCCCGAGCGTGCCACCATCGCGCGTGAGTTCGGCATGACGCATTTCGTCAACCCTGCCGATCTGGGCCCCAATGGCGATCTGGTGGGCCATCTGGTCGAACTAACTGGCGGTGGCGCCGATTACACCTTCGAATGTGTGGGCAATGTGAAGCTGATGCGTCAGGCGCTCGAATGTGCCCATCGCGGGTGGGGTGTTTCCTGCGTGATCGGCGTGGCCGGATCTGGTCAGGAAATCAGCACGCGCCCGTTCCAGCTGGTGACAGGCCGGCGCTGGATCGGCTCGGCTTTCGGCGGGGCAAGGGGGCGCACCGATGTGCCCAGAATCGTCGACATGTACATGGAAGGGCGCATCAATATTGATTCGTTGATCACCCAGCATCTTAAGCTGTCCGAGATCAATTATGGTTTCGAGCTGATGAGCCAGGGCAAGTCGATCCGCTCGGTCGTGGAATTCGACGCTTGAAGCCGGAAAAAATCACCGATCAGCTGTGTCACGGCGGCAGCGTGACCTGCTGGCGGCACCGATCCGAAGCCTTAGGTCTGGATGCGCAATTCAGCGTTTTCCAGCCCGCACAGGCGCTGCGTGGTGAGGTCGTTCCGGTGCTTTTCCTGCTTGCAGGGCTCACCTGCACGCATGAGACGTTCCTGCAGAAATCGACAATCATTGCCCATGCCGCAGAGCACGGGCTGATGCTGGTGGCCCCCGATACCTCGCCGCGCGGCGCAGGCATTGCGGGCGAGGAGGAAAGCTATGATCTCGGCACCGGGGCAGGCTTCTATCTGGACGCGCTCATCGCACCCTGGGACCGACATTACCGTATGGGCAGCTATATCGACGCAGAGCTTCCCGCGCTGCTGAAGGGACTATTCACGCTCGATGGCGCATCTTTCGGGATCATGGGTCATTCGATGGGTGGGCATGGTGCCCTGGTGCATGGGCTGCGCAATCCTGATCAGTGGCGCTCGATCAGCGCGCTCGCTCCGATTGTGCATCCCTCGGTCGTTCCCTGGGGTGAGAAAGCATTCACGGCTTATCTTGGCAGTGATCGTGACATATGGGCGCAATGGGATGCGGTTTCGCTGCTTGAGGCGGGTCGCGTCCATCCTGCCAGCATCCTGATCGATCAGGGGGTCGCGGACCCTTTTCTCGCACAGGAGCTGAGGCCTGATCTGATCGAAAATGCAGCGGCGGCGGCAGGGCAGCCGCTCACGTTGCGCCATCATGAGGGATACGATCACTCATACTGGTTCATCCAGACTGTTATTCGTGACCACGTGGCCCATCATGCGCGCCTGCTTGGAGCTTCCTCCCAATGATCAAGTCCCTTTCCGCGAGCCTCGGCGCGTTATGGCGATCTCTCTCATGCCTTGCACTGGGTGTCATGGCGCTGGGTGTGACGGCGCTCGGTGGATGCAGCACCGGACCCGCACCCTGGCCGACCGCTCTGACCCCGACGCGTCATGCTGACTTCGATCACAACACGCTGGCTCTGACGTGGCAGCCCGGCTTTTGCACTGTCGGCAAAGGATGCAGCGCCGATCAGCCACGCCAGCCCCTGATTGGGCTTCACGGTCTGTGGGCGTCAGAACCCCATTCGCTGGAGGCGCAGAATATCCCAGTTGAGCATTGGTGGCGTGACGGGTGCAGCCTGCTCGAGCCCGATGCTCAGGCACCTGTGCTCGATAACGCCATGAGCGCGACGGTAAGCCAGATCATGCCGCACACCCAGCCTTCGCTGATCCCACATGAGTGGGTCAAGCACGGGGCGTGTTTTGGCTATTCTGCGGGTCCGTTCTTCGCCAAGGCGAGTGCCTTGCGTGAACGTTTCGCGCAGTCACCGATGGGTACCTATCTTGCCGAACGCGCCGGGTTGCGAGTGCGTCATGACGACCTCATGGCGTTTTTCACAACAGCGAGCCAGACTACTTTGCCGCGCGCCCTGCAGCTGCGATGCGAGACCGATCATGAGGGACGCATTGTTCTGACGCAGCTCTGGTTCACGCTGGCACCCGGCAAGATGCATCTCTTCCCTGCGGCAGGGAGCTATCTGGCATCGCCGCAAAATCAGGATAACTGCCCGGTGGAATTCTGGGTCAAGCGCTGGTAGAAGCCCTGTCTGACCGGCATGTCTGGCGCATGCCGGTCAGGTTTCAGTCACCAAGGAGATGCAGCACAATCTCGCGTCCGTGCGACGCGCGTCGGTGCTCGAAAAGATAGATACCCTGCCACGTGCCCAGCACCGGACGACCGCCCATCACCGGGATCGTGAGCTGGACATTGGTCAGCACGGAGCGGATATGGGCTGGCATATCGTCAGCGCCTTCGTAATCGTGACGATAGGCCCGGCTTTCGGGCACCAGATCCTCAAAATAGCTGTTGATGTCCTGTTGCACCGTCGGATCAGCGTTTTCCTGCACGATGAGCGATGCCGAGGTATGACGGCACCACAGGGTGAGGAGGCCGTCGGCGATTCCGCTTTCCGATACCCAATCGAGTATCGGGGCGGTGATCATGGTGAGGCCCTTGCCGCGGGTGCGTACCGACAGACGGTGAAATGCCTGCTTCATGAGATGGACCTCCTCCGGAGCGCGGTGGTCTGCACCGGCTCCCTGCATGTTGCTGGCAGTTCTAGCGCAGATAGCCCACGAGGCGTTCCGCCTCAGTCACGATTGGCTCGGCAATCGTGTTGGCTCGGGCAGCGCCCTCACGCAGGATCTGTTCGAGATGCGCGCGATCTTCAAGCAAGCGACGGGTTTCGCTGGCGACGGGTGCGAGCTTTTCCACCAGCAATTCAGCCAGCGCTGATTTGAAAGGACCAAAGCCCTGGCCGCCAAAGCGCGCCAGAACGTCGTCATTGCTCAAATCGGACATGGCGGCAAAAATGGTGACGAGATTGCGCGCCTCGGGGCGCTCGGCGAGGCCGGCATTTTCCGAGGGCAGGGGTTCCGTGTCCGATTTCGCCTTGCGAATCTTCAGCGCGATCTCATCAGCCGTATCCGTCAGTTCGATCCGTGATTGCGCGGAGGGATCCGATTTGGACATCTTCTTTGTGCCGTCGCGCAGGCTCATGACGCGTGCGGCGGAAGGCGGGATGAGCGGTTCGATCGTGGGGAAGAAATCGACCCCATAATCATGATTGAACTTGGCAGCGATGTCGTTTGCGATTTCGAGATGCTGCTTCTGGTCTTCGCCAACAGGTACGCGTGTGGCGTGAAAGGCATGGATGTCCGCCGCCATGAGGGCAGGGTAAACGAACAGGCCAGCAGAATGCTGCTCACGGTCCTTGCCCGCTTTTTCCTTGAACTGCGTCATGCGGTTCAGCCAGCCAAGCCGAACCACGCAGTTGAAAATCCAGCCGAGACGTGCATGCGCGCTGACGGCGGACTGGTTGTAGAGCACGTGTTTCTGCGGATCGATGCCCGAGGCAATCAGGCAGGCGGCCTGCGCCAGGCTGTCCTGACGAAGTTGCGCGGGTTCGCGAAACACGGTCAGGGCGTGCATATCAACCAGGCAGAAAACGCAGTCATGATCGTCCTGCAACCGGACCCAGTTGCGGATTGCGCCAAGGTAATTGCCAAGCTGGGGGACGCCGGTCGGCTGTATGCCGGAAAATACACGTTGCATGGGCAGTGTTGTCGAATGTGCTGCCATAGCGGTCAAGTGGAAAGATTGCCGAGCCCATGCAAATGCCTGTAATGCCTCGCCAATGCGCGTTTGACCCTGCGCATCGAGCTGCGGGAGAAGATTTTTGGTACGGGGAATTCTGACAGTCTATGCAGGCCCGATGTTTGCGGGAAAATCTGCCCATCTGCTGCAGGAGCACCCGGATGTCCGATCCACACTGTGCCTCGCCCCTGCCTTCGATACGCGTTCAGGTGCTGCTATCCATAGTCGTGTGGGATTGAGCCGCCCCGCACGATCGGTGAGGGCATGGCCTGACGACGCCACTGAATACGACCATATCCTGCTTGATGAGGGGCATTTCATGATCGCGCCGCATTATGCGGGTGACGTTGTGGCCGATATCAACCGGACGCTGGACCAGGGAATTCATGTCAGTGTGTCAGGCCTCGACACTGATTTCATGCGTCAAGAGTTCGATGTCATGGCCCGGCTGCGTGCTATGGCTGATCGGTATGTCCTGCTGCAGGCGCGTTGCCATGTTTGCGGAGCGCCGGCGTATTGGACAGCCAAGAAGCGCCAGACCGCGTATGTACTCGAGACGGGCGATGACGATCTTTACGAAGCCCGTTGCGAAAGCCACTGGGCGCCACCCTGAGCGTTTTCCGCTCGCGCGACGCGACAGTGAGGGCAGGGCAGGAGGCTCGTTAACACAGAGAGCTTCGGTTCACCCGCTCCTAGATCAGGGAATCTGCCCCTTGGCCGATAGGGCCTGCCGCATGGCGTGCACGCGGTTGGAGCCGATCTCTTCTTTTCTGGCCGCCGCGATAACATCAGGCGTGATCTGAGGGGCGGGATGTGTCGCACCACGCGAGATCAACCAGTTGAGGATGAGCGAAAGCTGCTCATCGCTCAGCCTGCGGAAGCTCGGCATGGAGAAATTATAGTGGCCGCCATTGGCTTCGATGGGGCCATCGAGACCGTTCAGCATGACACGCGCAAGATAGTCGCGCCCCTCCGGCGTCTTGGCAATCAGGTCAAGGCGCCCGACCAACGGGGGTACTTCACCGGGCAGGCCGCTGCCGCCATGGTGACAGATGCCGCAATTGGGACCGTAGATCTTCTGCCCCGCACTTTTCTTGCCGCAGGCCGTGAGAGCGAGAGCGGCAAGAAGCGCGAGAGCGAGGGGGGCGCGCATGGTCAGACCCTTACTGTTCCTGACCGCCCAGACCCAGAAGCTGGATCTTGAACACGAGCGGGCTGTTGGGCGGAATGATGCCCATGGAACGCTTGCCGTAACCCAGCTCGGGCGGAACATAAAGCATCCAGGTATCGCCCACATGCATCATCGGAAGGGCTTCCATCCAACCCTTCACGAGGCCGTCGAGAGGCATCTGCATATAGGCGCCGTTACCATGCTGCTCCGAACTATCGAAGATCCCGCCATCGGGCAGGCGGCCTTCATAGATCAGCATCATCTGGCGACCCTTGGACGGCTGCTCACCGTCCTTCGGGCCGGATTTCAGCACCTTGTAGGCCAGACCGTCGGGCAGGGTCTTGACCCCCGGCTCCGCGCGGACCTTGGCCATGAACTGCTCGGGCGTCAGCTCCGGCTCTTCTTTCGGGCCGCCGCAGGCTGCAAGAGCGAGGAAGGACGCCCCGGCAACGAGGGTCTTGATGGAGCGGGATATACGCATGGTGTACCTCTGGACGCTGGCGATCAGGGCTGGCCGCCGGTGCGGCCAATCTGGCCACCCAGACGCAGGCGCAGCGCATTGAGCTTGATGAAGCCCTGAGCGTCGATCTGGTTATAGGCCCCTTCATCGTCCTCGAAGGTGACAACGCGGGTGTCGTACAGGCTGTTCGGGCTTTCGCGGCCGACGCAGATCACGTTGCCCTTGTAGAGCTTCAGCCGCACGCGGCCCGTGACCGATTTCTGGCTGGTGTCGATCAGCGCCTGCAGCATGTGGCGCTCGGGCGAGAACCAGAAGCCGTTATAGATGATCTCGGCATAGCGCGGCATCAGGCTGTCCTTGAGGTGCATGGCCTCGCGGTCGAGCGTGATGGATTCGATGCTACGATGCGCCGTGAGCAGGATCGTACCGCCCGGCGTTTCATAGATGCCACGCGACTTCATGCCGACAAAGCGGTTCTCGACAAGGTCCAGACGGCCAATGCCGTTGTCATGGCCAAGCTTGTTGAGGCGCGTCAGCAGTTCGGCGGGGGAAAGCGTGACGCCATTGAGCGCAACCGGATCACCTTCGAAGAAATCGATGGCGATTTCAGTGGCGACATCGGGAGCGTTTTCGGGCGAGATGGTGCGCTGGAAAACGATTTCATCGGGAGCGACTGCGGGATCTTCGAGGATCTTGCCCTCGGAAGACGAGTGGAGAAGGTTGGCATCGACCGAGAAAGGCGCCTCGCCGCGCTTGTCCTTGGTGACCGGAATCTGGTTTTCCTCGGCAAAGGCCAGCAGCTTGGTGCGCGAGGTCAGGTTCCACTCACGCCACGGCGCGATGACCTTGATGTCGGGCTGCAGCGCATAATAGCCAAGCTCGAAACGAACCTGATCATTGCCCTTGCCGGTCGCGCCATGGGCCACGGCATCGGCACCGACCATCTTGGCGATTTCGATTTGGCGCTGTGCGATAAGCGGACGCGCAATCGATGTGCCCAGCAGGTACTGCCCCTCATAAAGCGCGTTGGCGCGGAACATCGGGAACACGAAATCCTTCACGAAGGTTTCGCGCAGGTCCTCGACAAAGATGTCCTTGACGCCGAACATCTCGGCCTTGCGGCGTGCCGGTTCCAGCTCTTCACCCTGACCGAGATCGGCGGTGAAGGTGACCACCTCGCACCCATATTCCTTCTGCAGCCAGCGCAGAATGACGGAAGTATCCAGCCCGCCCGAGTAGGCGAGAACAACTTTTTTGACGTCCCGGGCAGTCATGAGGCCAGGCTTCCCTCTGATAGAATGACAAATACAGAGTCATTCTTATCACTCGCCTCGCGCACTGGCCAGCCTGACAGGCTGGCCAGCACCGGGTTATTCTGCGTCGGCGGTCGTGCTGCGGCGCAGTCTCTCGCTTTCGGTCTTGAGCTGACCACAGGCTGCCAGGATATCGCGCCCGCGTGGCATACGAATTGGCGCGGCAAATCCGGCATCCATCACGATGGCGGCAAATTTCTGCAGCTGCTCACGCGTCGAGGGTTTGAATTCCGAGCCCGGCCAAGGATTGAAGGGGATCAGATTCACCTTCGCGGGCAGGCCCTTGATCAGGCGCACCAGTTCACGGGCATCGGCCTCACTGTCATTGATGCCACGCAGCATGATGTATTCGAAGGTGATGCGTCGGGAGTTCGAGGCTGCAGGGTAGCGTCGGCACGCCGCCATCAGCTCCTCAATCGGGTATTTGCGGTTGAGCGGTACGATCTTGTCACGCAGATCGTTCGTAACGGCATGCAGCGAGATCGCGAGGTTGACGGCCAGTTCCTCACCGCAGCGATCCATCATCGGCACCACGCCCGACGTCGAGAGCGTGATGCGGCGGCGTGACAGGGCGATCCCCTCGCCATCCATCACGATACGCATCGCCTTGGCCACGTTGTCGTAATTATAGAGCGGTTCGCCCATACCCATCAGAACGATGGTGGAGAGCAGACGCGGTGTCTCGCCCTTAGGGCTGGGCCATTCGCCATAGGAATCGCGGGCGGCCATGAACTGCGACACGATCTCCGCCGCACCCAGATTGCGTACCAGCTTCTGCGTGCCGGTATGGCAGAATGTGCAGGAAAGAGTGCAGCCCACCTGAGACGAGATGCAGACTGCGCCGCGGTCCTCGCGACGGTCCGGTATATAGACGGTCTCGGCTTCCTGCCCATCGCGGAAACGGAACAGGAATTTGCGTGTGTCGTCGCTGGAGGTCTGTTCCAGGCTCGTCGCAGGGCGGCCAACGACATAACGCTCTGCAAGCTTGGCCTGAAGCGGCTTTGCGATGCTGCTCATACGGGCGAAATCGGTGGCACCCTGATGATAGATCCAATGCCAGAGCTGCTTGGCCCGGAACGGTTTTTCACCGAATTCCGCCATCTCGGCAATCAGCTCTTCGCGGGACAGACCCACGAGATCACGCCGCCCGTCGGGCAGGACAGCTGGGGGCGGTGCAAAAAGCGCGGATTTGGCAAGGATGCGCGCGCGCTCCTGCTCATTCAGGTCGAGTGTGGTCGAGATGTCGGACATGGGGGTGCTCTATCACGAATAGGCACCGGGAACGCAAGCAAAACCGCTGCAAGGCACGGGGCGCTTATGCGCTAACTCTTCGACTGTCCGAAGGTGTGGTGCCCGTGGCCCTTCAAACGCGCCGGGCGGCGATCAGAAATTCGCGGTTCCCCTCGGGGCCCGTGATGGGGCTCGGTTCAATGCCAAGAACGTTCCAACCTTCGAGTTCTTCCCACCAGGCACGGATTTCAGCGCAAACACGCTCATGCACTGCGGCGTCACGCACGACGCCCTTCGCGCCAATCTCGGAGCGTCCGGCTTCGAATTGCGGTTTGATCAGGGCCACTGCCCATCCACCCGGCTGACAGAGAGCGAGGGCAGGGGGCAGCACGATGCGTAGCCCGATGAAGCTCGCATCACAGACAACAATCGAAATCGGGTCAGGAATGATCGTCTCATCCAGCGTCCGGGCATTGGTCTTTTCCATGACCACAACGCGCGGGTCAGACCGCAGCTTCCATGCAATCTGACCATGGCCGACATCGACGGCATAGACTTTTGTGGCGCCGTTGGTCAGCAGCACATCGGTAAATCCGCCTGTGGAGGCACCGACATCTACTGCTATCGCTCCCGCGGGATCTAGCCCGAAATGGCTGAGCGCATGGTCCAGCTTGAGACCGCCGCGCGAGACCCAGGGGTGATCCTGCCCCTTGAGGTCAAGCACAGTATCCTCGGCGAGCATATCGCCCGCCTTGGCAATGCGGCGGTCCTTGGTGAACACAAGCCCCGCCATGATCAACGCCTGTGCACGGGCGCGGCTCTCGACGAGGCCGCGCTCGACCAGCAGGACGTCTGCCCGCTTCTTGGCCATCAGGCCGTCTGCTGGGCGTTCTGTGCACCAAGCGCGGCAAGTGCTGTATCGACGATTTGCGGCGCATTCAGCCCGGCTTCATCGTACTGCACGTCCGGCAGGTTATGATCGATATAGGTGTCAGGCAGCGCCATGGGGCGGAACCTGACCTGATCGAGAAGAGCCGTCTCGGCCAGATGACGGACCACGAGGCTGCTGAAGCCGCCTGCTGCGCCTTCCTCGATCGTGATCAGGACATCGTGCTCACGGGCCAGACGCTCGACGAGAGCCGTATCGATCGGCTTGGCAAAGCGGGCGTCGGCAACGGTCACGGCAATGCCCTGCGCAGCAAGGTGATCGGCTGCCTTGAGCGATTCGGTCAGGCGCGTGCCCAGCGAGAGAATGGCGACGCCGGATTTGTTGCCCGGCTGACGAACCGCCTCACGGACGATGCGGCCACGACCGATCTCAAGAACCTCGCCCTTCTCCGGCAGGTCCAGACCCGTGCCACCACCACGGGGGTAACGGAACGCAATCGGACCCGCATCGTACACGCAGGCCGTGGCGGTCATGTGAGTGAGTTCGACCTCGTCACTCGGGGCCATCACCACCATGTTCGGCAGGCAGCACAGATAGTTCAGGTCGAATGAGCCAGCATGGGTCGCACCATCGGCACCGACAAGACCGGCACGGTCAATGGCAAAGCGAACCGGCAGGTTCTGCAGATCCACATCATGCACTACCTGGTCATAGGCGCGCTGCAGAAAGGTGGAATAGATGGCGCAGAAAGGACGCAGCCCTTCTGAAGCCATGCCCGCAGCAAAGGTGACGGCATGCTGCTCGGCAATGCCGACATCGAAGAAGCGCTCGGGATGCTTCTGGGCAAACTTGTCCAGACCTGTGCCCGAGGGCATTGCCGCAGTGATGGCCGTGATGCGCTCATCCATCTCGGCATGACGCAGCAATTCGCGTGCCATGACGGAGGTGTAGCTCGGCGGACCGGCGGGAGCCTTCTTCTGCTCACCCGTGATCACATTGAACTTGCTGACAGCGTGATATTTATCGCCTGCGGATTCAGCCGGCTTGTAGCCGCGTCCCTTCTCGGTGATGACATGCAGCAGGACCGGGCCCTCATCGCTGTCGCGAAGATTGCGCAGGATCGGCACCAGCTGGTTGAGGTCATGACCGTCAACCGGACCGACATAATAGAAGCCGAGTTCCTCGAACAGCGTGCCGCCCGTGATCAGGCCGCGTGTCAGTTCGTCAGCACGCTTGGCAGTGCGTTCCAGCCCGGCAGGCAGGCGCTTGGCCAGCTTGCCAGCCAGATCGCGAAGGCTCAGGAACTGACGCGAGGTCATCAGACGGGAGAGATAGTTGGACATCGAGCCGACCGGCGGCGCGATGGACATCTCGTTGTCGTTGAGAATGACGATCAGGCGCTTGGCGCCAGGACCGGCCACGGCGGCATTGTTCATGGCCTCATAGGCCATGCCAGCCGAAATCGACCCGTCACCAATGACCGCAATGACATTGCGCTCTTCATAGGACGGATCATCATTGGCACGCAGATGATGCGCCACGGCCATGCCGAGACCGGCAGAGATGGACGTGGAGGAATGGGCCGCACCGAACGGGTCGTACTCGCTTTCCGAACGGCGCGTGAAGCCCGAGAGACCCTCTGGCTGGCGCAGCGTGCGGATACGGTCGCGGCGCCCGGTCAGGATCTTGTGCGGGTAGGCCTGATGGCCGACATCCCAGATAATCCGGTCATCGGGCGTGTTGAACACGGCATGCATGGCCACGGTCAGCTCGACCACGCCAAGGGAGGCGCCAAGATGCCCGCCCGTGGTGGACACCGCATCAACCGTTTCGGTGCGCAGCTCCTCAGCCAGTTGCTTGAGCTGGTCGGTCGAGAAGTTTCTCAGATCGGCGGGAACGACGACCCGGTCGAGATGAGGAAAACGACCCATGGTCGGGATCGACGAGGCTTGGTTCGGTTTGGTGGTATCGCTCATTCTCTTAATTCCTGCGCTCGACGATGTAGTGTGCCAGGGCTCTGAGCGCGGCTGCTTCGGTCCCGAAAGAAGTCAGGGCCTGTGTGGCCTGCTCGACAAGGCGCGCGGCTTCCGCGCGTGCGCCGTCAATGCCGAGAAGGGAGACATAGGTGGATTTGCCGGAAGCTTCATCCTTGCCGGCCGTCTTGCCGAGTTCTTCGGCGCTGGCCGTGGTGTCGAGCACGTCATCGGCCACCTGAAAGGCGGTGCCGATATCACGACCATAGGCAATGATAGCGTCGCGTTGAACGCGGGTTGCGCCACCAAGAATGGCACCGGCCTCGGCGGCGTAGCGGATCAGCGCGCCGGTCTTCATGGCGTGAAGGCGTCGCACCTGATCGAGCGGCAGCGATTTGCCTTCGCCACGGATATCGACCACCTGACCGCCGACCATGCCCGCCGCACCCGACGCCTGCGCCAGTGCCGTCACCAGGGCGATACGCACGGAGGGGTCGGAATGGGTGGCTTCATCCGCCAGGATCTCGAAGGCAGAGGTCTGGAGGGCGTCGCCAGCGAGGATGGCGATGGCCTCGTCAAACTTCTTGTGCGTTGAGGGCTGCCCACGGCGTAGATCGTCATCATCCATGGCAGGCAGGTCATCATGAACCAGACTGTAGGCGTGAAGCATTTCGACCGAGGCCGCGACACGAAGGGCGCCCTCGGGCTCTGCCCCGAAAATGCCGGCAATCTCCGTCACGAGATAGCCGCGCAGTCGCTTGCCACCGCCAAGGGCTGCGTAGCGCATGGCCTCAATCAGAACCGATTCGTCGCCGTCAACCATAGGAAGAAGGCGATCAATGGTGCTTTCGATTGCGCGCGCTGCCGTGCCAAGTGAGGCCGCAAGGGTCTCGGGCGATGCAGTTGAGGGTGATGAGGTGGTCGTCATGGGGCTTTTCCGCCAGAATTCTCGTCGAACTCGGCAAGCGGCGTTGTGCCTGTCGTGCTATCACGCTGTGTGATGGCCCGAACGCGCATTTCGGCTTCCGAGAGTTTTGTTTCACAATGGCGGCGCAGGGCAGCACCTCGCTCATAGGCGCTTATCGCATCCTCGAGTTTCATCTGACCGCTTTCAAGGCCGCGTACAATCCTGTCGAGTTCTGACAGGGCATCCTCGAAAGAGAGCTGTGATAGCTGTGCGTCCATGCCGTAACTGCCGTCCCGCTCCGCTGTTTCGGAAAAATGCCGCCAGCATATGACGGCCATTGGGATGGAGGGATAACCTGTCGCACTCCATTCTCCAAGCCCAAGGGTGGAGAGAGTATGATTATTCCGTGACAGGCAAGGACACAGCTGTGTCCGATTTGCGACGAATCACAAAGGAGAGTGTCTCGCCATCTTCCGAAAACGCCACCAGCGCGTGGCCGGTCTCGCGACAGAACGCCTGAAAATCAGCAACACTTGCCCTGTCCGTGGCCAGAACGCGCAGCTTTGCACCCGGCGAAAGGGTCTTGAGGCTGCGATGGGCCCGGAGCACCGGCAAGGGGCAGGCCATTCCACGAACATCGAGCAGGGTTTCTGGGGGCGAGGCTGTCATTTTCAGGACTATGCGCGCAGCGCCATGTGTGTTTCAAGATCGGGCGCTGTTTGACCGCTCTGTTTGACCAATAGATCTTTACTCGGACCGTATTCGTCCGCAACATGCGCCGCAGTTTTCAGAAGCAACATCAGTAAGGCATGAGATGGCTGATTATCGCCTCGGCATCGATTTCGGTGGCACAAAAATCGAAATCGCAGTTCTCGATCGCGCTGGCGATCTGCAACTGCGCGAACGCGTACCGAACCCCGGAATTTATGAGGATGCCGTGATCGCTGTGCGCGATCTCGTCGCCAGCGTCGATCAGCGCCTTGGCAGCGTGGCCTCGCATCTTGCAGCGCCGGGCCAGCTCACCTCGACACTCGGTATCGGCATTCCGGGCTCCATCTCGCCCGAGACTGGTCTTATCAAGAACGCCAATGCGACCTGGCTGAATAACCAGCCTTTCGGTATCGACCTCGATCGTGCCCTCAATCGCTCCGTACGCGTTGAGAACGATGCGAACTGCTTCGCCTTGTCGGAAGCCGCAGACGGTGCTGGCGCAGGGAACCGTACGGTGTTCGGCATCATCATCGGTACCGGTATGGGCGCTGGTATTGTTGTCGATGGCAAGGTCATTGGCGGTCGGCACAGCATCGCGGGCGAGTGGGGGCACACACCACTTCCCTGGGTACGTCTGGAAGAATTCCCCCTGCCGAAATGCTTCTGCGGCAATGAGGGCTGCCTTGAGCGCTATCTGTGCGGACCGGAACTGGCGAAGGACTGGAAGGGCGTCGGGCATCATAACACGGCAGGGATCGAGGAAGCCGCCGCTAACGGTGATATTGCTGCGATCGGGGCGCTTGATCGCTACATGGACCGCTTCTCGCGCGCCTGTGCTCTTGCGATCAACTTCCTCGATCCTGACATCATTGTGCTCGGCGGTGGCGTGTCCAACCTCGACAGCATTTATGAACGTGTGCCGCCCTTGCTGGCACGTCATGTGATCACCCCGACCTGCACCACCCCCATCGTGCGCAACAAGCACGGCGACAGCTCAGGCGTGCGCGGCGCCGCCTGGCTGTGGGACGTGACCGAGTAAGGGGCGCCTCTCAGTCCTGCTTGAGGCGATCGGGGCGGAACCCGGTCGCCACAACATAGAGCTCACTCGACTCCTTGCGCGACGCAGGGGGTTTGAGGTGACGCACACTTGAGAAGGCCAGTTTCATGGGCTCGAGCATCTGCCGCTCGGAACCGCCCTGAAACACCTTGGCGACGAATCCGCCACCAACCGCCAGAACCTGCATCGCAAAATCGAGTGCACCTTCCGCCAGTCCCATGATGCGCAGATGATCCGTCGGCGCATGGCCTGTCGTGTTGGGTGCCATGTCGGACAAGACCAGATCAGCAGGGCCGCCCAGCAATTCGATCAGTCGCGCAGGCATGTCGGGATCTGTAAAATCGCCTTCTATAATCGTGGCGTCGCTGACAGGGTCGACCGGCAGCAGATCCACGCCCACGACAGCGCTGGCACCGCGCTTGACCGCAACCTGTGTCCAGCCTCCCGGGGCAGCGCCAAGATCGATAATTCTCATCCCGGGCTTGATCAGCTTGAGCCGGTCATCGATTTCGATCAGCTTGAACGCTGCGCGCGAGCGCCAACCCTGCTTACGAGCAGCGGCCACATAAGGGTCGTTGAGCTGGCGGTTCAGCCAACGCTGCTGCGCCGTGGAGCGCCCACGCGCCGTGCGCAGCATGATGGTCTTGTTACGCGCCGTCTGGACAGAGCTGCCATCCAATGCGCTGTCTGACTCACCTGGTGCGGCCGAACTCTTGAGGGCCTTGCCCGGAATGCGGCGCTCCTGCACCTTGCCGCCCTGACGGCCGCGCTTGTCATTATCTTTGCTCATGCGCGTCCCATAAAGGAAGACGGTGCATGATGGCCACGATAATTCGCGTGTCTGTCATGGGAGGGCGCGTGTTGACGCGTACCATGAGCATGAATGCGCGAGCGGCGCGACTGCGACGCCATGCGGGCCACCATCCCATCGCGAAGCCCCCGATCCGCGACAATGATTTCGCGTGATGGCCAGACACGATGGATGGCGTCAAAAATCGCGCAGCCAGGCAGCATGAAATGCTGTCGGTCCGGGGTGAGGCCGGGAGGCGATTCCTGCTGGCCGGAGGCGGCCTGACGCACAAGCCCGATGGCGTCATGAGCGGCTTCTGCTGTGAGCGTGAAGCCATCAACGGCATGGCGGCTGTAGCGCGCCAGGTTCTGCGCGACACTGGCCAAAGTTGTTACCGTGCCGCTCGTACCGAGCATCTGCACGGCACCACGGCGCATTTCCTGACCGATCTGGTGAACACGTTCGAATGCCGTGAGCGGCTCCTGCACGAGGCGAACCATGTCTTCATACAGGCTGGCGGGGTTTTCGCCGCGCTGCTCACCGCGCTTGTGTCCGAACTGCTCCGAGAGGGTCACGACCCCAAAGGGCAGGCTGACGAGGCCGACAACCTCGTGTTCATGCGTCTCTGGATGCAATCTCAGCCACGCCACTTCTGTCGAGCCGCCGCCGATATCAAAAAGAATGGCCCGTCGCCCCCCTTCGGGATCGCGATGCAGCAGGGTCCGGCATCCCTCGACAGCAAGTTCCACCTCCTCCCTAGGGGAAATGATTTCCAGAGAGAGGCCGGTTTCCGAGCGTACGCGCGAGAGGAAGCTGTCGCGATTGAGGGCGCGGCGGCACGCTTCCGTGGCGACGGCACGCACCTGAAGCGAGGGGAGGCCATCCATGCGTGCGGCGTAGCTGTCGAGTGTACGGATGGCGCGATCCATGGCACGCGAACTCAGCTCGCCGGTTTCAACCAGCCCTTCACCGAGGCAAACCATGCGGTTCTGGCGGTCCAGCACCTGCACACCGTGCCCGCTTCGCCTGGCGATCATGAGGCGGCAATTATTGGTGCCGAGATCGAGGGCGGCAAAATGCCTGGGAGCGTGCCCCCCGATCGAGGGGGAAGCAGCATCACTTTGGCGGTAGCCCATGATCGTCCCCTTTTTTGTGATGGTGCGACGCACCGGAAATCTTGTGTAAAAAACAATGTGATAGCGCTGGCTGAGCACAGCAAGGATTTTGTGACGGGACAAAGACGGATTTGACGAAAAAAATGCAAAAAGGGGGGTTGCGGCCCCGTGGGGTGAATGCTATCTGACCGCCACCGCAAGGCAATGAGCTACGGCTCAACTGCTGGGGGATAGTTTAGCGGTAGAACTACCGGCTCTGACCCGGTCAGCCCTGGTTCGAATCCAGGTCCCCCAGCCATTTTCCTTCGGTTCCAGCTTTTCAAACCGAAATTTGCATAGGTCATTGCCTGCGTGGTTTGCGTGCCATAGGCGTATCCAGCTGATTCCATCTCGTTCATGAGGTGCGCCTTTCCTTTGCGATCTGAGGCAGAGAGGAGCATGCCCCGTAGGGTATCTTCGCTCGCGAGTTAGGCCGCTCAGGAAATCAAGGGCGCTGGTCGTATCGCGTAGGCTGAGACCTGCTCCGGGTGGAGAGGGCGCAGATTGTGCGAATTGGCGTGATCCTCTCGTCCGGGTTTGATCGGGGGAGCCAAACGCTCACGTCCGTAAAGCTCTGTGTTTGGTGTCGAAAACGCCTCGAAGCTTTTATCGTCTGGCGACACGATCCTGGAATGGCCCCCACTGAAAGGGTTAGGGGGCAGACGATGCAGTTGCGTGGGCCTTTTCCCGCTTAGCCGAAATCCCGCACCGCGTTCGGCAGGGTGCTGTCAAATGTCATCCAAGCTTGGATTTTGGTTCTGCGACACGGCGCTAGGCCGCCCCTTGCGTTCACTCTTCTCATTCGTATGGTCCCGCGCCGAGTGATCGGTCCGGTATCACCGATGGTGCTGCGCTTCTCAAAGGTGAAATAATGTCCCGACCGGGTGGGGTGACGATAGCTGAGGCTCTTGCTGTAGCGGTGACGCATATCACGCAGAATGCAGGAAAGGCGCTGATCAGCCATCGTGGCACCCGTGGATTTGGCTTCACGGGGCGAAGCTATGAACAGCGTCAGACATCGCCGGTTGCCGCATTTGACCTCCTGTCCGGGCAGCGCTCTATGTTTGTCTTGGTACTCGCGCTGAAACAGCGCTCGGCAAACGATGTACCCAAAGCGCTTTCTGTAGCGATGAATTGCTTGAGCGGGCGTGGGGACCTTTGTCGAAGGACCAATCGCCATTGCTTCCCGAGGGGCGGCGCACAAAACGACCTGGGTCGGTTACGTGGAAAGGGGGGGGGGTATTGATATCGCGCGACGAGGGCGGCTTCGGCGTTATTTGTGTGAGGTTATGCCCACATGAGCGTGGTCAACGAAATAATGATCGCATAATGAAAGCAATATATGGGTAAACTGCATCGAAACTACCAAATACAGAATCGTAAATATAAATCACCATTTCCTACGCTTATGGAACCACTCGGCTCAATATAATGGCGTCGCTCCGGACGGTCTGCATTGTATCGTAATGATACCCCATGTAACTCTCATAAAACGATTTTAATATTTCGTATCGTCATCAAATTTTCATCCCGCGACCGCAATGCGTTGTGATAGGAACATTAACGTAACGATCTATGTTTGTTAATAATCCAGCATGTGTTTCGGGAAGTATGATGCGCTTTAACGCCCGCTATTTTTTATGTGCGACATCCGTCCTCGCGTTGAGTGTCTCTGCCGCTCAGGCCGAGCAAGGCCAGACCGGTCGCAAGACGGCCTCGTCCAAAACTGCGCAGAGCACGGATTCAGGACCCTCCATGATGGGGTCGACGTCTCCTGCCGATGCGGCACGCAGTGAAACGGTCCAGGTACGGGCAAGCCGTCACACGTCTGCGGGCGGTGGCCTTATGGTACATGAGGACGCTGCGAAGTCACGCTCGACCGTTACGCAGGAGTTCATTGCCAAACAGACTCCCGGTCTCAACCCGATGCAGCTCATCGCCTCGCTGCCCGGCGTTAATACCACCTCGGTCGATCCTCTTGGCCTGAACGGCGGTAACCTGACGTTGCGTGGTCTGAATGCCAGCCAGATTGGGTTCACGCTTGAAGGTTTCCCCATCAACGATATCGGCAACTATGCTGTCTATCCTCAGGAAATCGTTGATTCAGAGAATTTGCGCACCATTAATGTGGAGCAGGGTTCGGCAGATCTCGACAGCCCCCACATCAGCGCGTCGGGCGGCGCCGTGAACATGTATCTGCTGGACCCGACTGAAAAATTCAGCGGCCATCTCGACGGTACTTATGGCAGCTATAATGCCCGCCGCATCTTCGGGCGCGTGGATACTGGGCGCATCGGCAATACGCATCTCAAGGGCTATATCTCATTTTCGGCTGCTCATGAGGATTCATGGCGTGGTCCCGGTGCACAGAAGAAGCTGCACGGCGAGACCAAATGGGTGAATGAATGGGGGCAGGGCAATCGTATCGCGCTAGCTATCGTCGGCAATCAAAGCGACAGCACGCTTTTCCCGTCTATGAGTCTCGCGAACTGGCAGAAATACGGTACATCCTACACGTATGATTCCAAGTGGAATCCGAAAAGTCCGAGCGCTAACTACTACAAGCTGCATCAGAACCCGTTCACGAACATCTATGCCAGCGCACCGTCCACATTTACCCTGACGGACAACCTGACGCTGACCGAAACACCGTATTTCTGGTATGGTAACGGCAATGGCGGCGGTGCCTATAATGAGAGCCTGACGAGCCAGCAGTATGGTTCGCAGTCCCTGAGCGGCTCGATCGGTCCATACAACCCATCGAACACGAAGAGCCTGCTCCTTTATAACCCGTCCAACACACAAACTTATCGCCCGGGTGCCGTAACAAAGCTGGCTCTGCATACCGGAGCCAACCGTCTGATGATTGGCTACTGGTTCGAGTATTCGAAGCAGATCCAGACGGCGCCTTACAGCCTCGTCGATCCTGCGACGGGTGCGCCGCTGGATGAATATGGTGGCGGCCCGAACCTTGTGCTTTCCAACGGTACGACCGCTCAATATCGTGACACGCTGACGCAGACGCGTATTCACACGCTTTTCATTGATGACTCACTCTCATTGCTGAACAACCGCCTGACCATCGAGGGCGGCCTGAAATATGCAATGATCACCCGCCAGGGGCAGAACTATCTGCCTGACACCTCCACGGGGCCCTACATCAATGGAAGCTGGAATGAGCCTCTGCCAGCCGCGTCCATTCGCTACAAGCTGAATGACCAGTTCCAGCTTTTTGCTTCCGGGACGACCAATTTTCGCATCCCGATGAACACATCGCTCTATGACGCTGGCACCTATACCAAGGGCGTGGGCTACAGCACGAAGGCGAACCCGAACCAGAAGCCGGAGATCTCGATTTCGGAAGAAGCCGGCGTGCGCTACCAGGGAAGCCTGTTCAACAGCACACTGACCTACTTCCATTATAACTTTACCAACCGTCTCTATACTCAGACAGTTGTCCTGCCGAACGGGTCCTACTATTCACAGAGCATCAATGGCGGTGGATCGCACGCCGATGGCGTTGATTTCGAAATCGGTACGCGCCCGATCCTTTATCATCTGCGACCCTATGTCTCGGCCGAGTACATCAACGCCCGGACGGACAGCAATGTCGCGGCTGGCAGCAGCGGTGACTACGTGTTCAGCAAAGGCAAGTTTGCACCCCAGACGCCCAAGCAGCAGGTGGCTTTCAACCTCGACTATGACGATGGACATCTGTTCAGCGGTTTCAACCTCAAATATGTCGGCAAGCAGTATTCAACATTCAACAATGACACGTCGATCCCAAGCTACGTGACGATGAACGTGCATGCCGGATACCGCTTCCACAATTTCGGCTTCATGAAGAACCCGGTCCTTCAGCTCAACCTGCAGAACATCACGAACAACCACTATCTTGGCTTCGTGAATGGCACTGCCGCGAACGGCAAGGCAACGACCGGGGTGTATGGACATAAATTGTCTGCCGGAAGCACGACTTACTACGTCGCGTCGCCTTTCTTCGTGGGCGGCACGGCAAGCGTCGATTTCTGACCATCGCAATCTCATTCGAAGGTATGAGGGGTACAGTCCCGGCAACTACACGGGATACAATTGTCGAGGGATATGCGTGGGGGAGATTCAGATTTCTCCCCCTGTTACCGGGTTTCGCGTGTGTAGTATGTGCCTCTGTTCGCCGGTTGAAGCCTAGTCGTGGGCCGGTGATTGTCTGTTGATCAGAACAGATTTGGCCCATTCCACTCCATAGACGTTCCCGGACAGCGGTTTTCTTATAGTTATAAAATCATCTGATTTGTGGATGGTTTCATTCCCCAAAGGTGCCTTCCACCGTCAGGCTGAAATTTATCTTTCTCTTATAATCAGCGCCTGCGTTCAAACCCAACATCTTGAAATCGGCACTAATCTTGGAGGAGATTTGAAGATCTCGCTCGAGATTTACCCTGAGCCGGAATCTTTCTCTTCCGTGTTCCAGCCGACTTTCGACCAGGGCTTGCCACGATGGCTCTCTCTCAAGCCATACTAGGTTTGCGGGGAGTTGGGGGTCCCGACCACGAGAGGTTCCACTGCGCTCATAGCGCTTGGCGCGGGCATTCCTGAGTTCTGCTGCGGCCTTGAGCCGTGCAGTTCGCTGGAACCCTATTCCTATCTCGGCCGCAGATTGCTCATCGCTATTAAATATGATCTCATATGACCGAGCGCCTAGACCGTTCAAAATTCGCTCGAGCTCACTAAGCTTGTGATCGATCATATCGTCATTATATGTTTCGACCGAATAATATGTGTCCTCTTGGAGGGGATTGGCAGCGTATGCTCTTCCAACCTCGGCGCAGCCCCCTAGGAACTTGAAACGATTGGCTTCGCGCAAGGGAACAGCCTGAATCAGCCCACTTCGGTTGAATTCGTCGGGATCACGGTGGGCGCGATTCTGAATCCAGTCTACAGATAGTTTTATACCGACGGTCGCAGCAGCCCTTAACGCAAGGTTGCCGGGAATAAATAGAGGCAAGGCTTCCGAGATCAGTCCAGTATAAGGAGAAAAGGAAGACTGTTTCATCTTCCTGTCGAAATCTCGATCATCAAGAACCGCAATGTAGCGTCGTTGGGCAAATGGAAGATCAACAACTGTTTTTAAGTTTTCGTCCATTGGGTGTCCTGCAATAATGTCATGATCGTAAACTCAAGGTCTAGCGCGGGACGCGGCGGGCGCAAAGATTATCAATCAGACGGCGATGTCTGTATGCTCATTTGGGGCGCACAAGGAACGGTCTATGTCGTCTTGTCGAAATGACCGGCTGCGGGCCTTTGTCTCACAAATTATGCGAAATCGGGTTGAGGCATATCCTCGGCCATAGGCGACATAAAGCGGCGCAGTTGGTGATGCGTCAAGTAATGTGATGGTAGACGTCAGTTCCCGCGCCCGCATCCAGGCCGAGGAGTTCGACAGGGGATTTTGAGCCTTTGGGCTGCCATGCTGACCTTGCCACTGCCGTACCGGTACGAGCTGTTACGCGTTTGGCAATGGTTGCGTCTATTTTGCGATGCCTTTTTTGGCGGATTCTGCCACCTCATGACGTATCTGGAAAATGGAAAATAGAACTGCGGTCCATCAGGGGGGGGGCTGAACTTCGATGAGAGCGATCGTTATTTCTCGCCGTTCTGGTGACGTTTGAAGGTCATTGTGATCATCGGGCGCAGGTCTGCAGATACTCCTCCTCCCGGGTCGCGTCACCTCGGGGGCATGGTTCCAGACCTGTCACACATCGTGATTAGTCGCAGGCTACACCATGCTCATGATGAAGAGCTTTCCAGTCCAACCCACATTTAAGCCCCGATGAGTCCTCGAGCCAAGCCTGACGCGGATGAGATATACCGACGACAGGCGGCTCGATTTTCCCACACCTCTGTCATTTTTTTGAAATTATGTGTTGACGGTGATGGGTGTGGGGTCTAAAAGCCCGTTCACCGCAGCGGAACACGCCGCGGTGACTGCCTGGAAGACTGAGTAAGATCAGTGGGTTAGGTAGGGTTCTTTGAAAATTGAATAGGTTATGGAAGGGATATGTTGGCGGCGCTTTGGTGTTGTCTGAACCAGTGGTTCTGATGATGAGAGTGCTGACTGATTTATTCTTTTTCGAAAGAACTACAGACGTC
>NZ_UEGO01000013.1 GCF_900465345.1 Asaia bogorensis
GCGCCGGGACGACGAGAACGACGCACAGGATACCGCTGCGCCGACGATCCGGGTTGAGGCGGAAGCGCCTTCCAAGCTCGACGCGCTTGAGCATGACGATGATGGGGTAGTTCTGGAGGAAACAGGTGGATTGGAAGAGGCCGCAGCATGAGCATCCTCTTTTTCGATACCGAAACCACAGGCCTGCCGAATTATGGCCTCCCCACCAATCACGAGGACCAGCCGCATGTCGTTCAGCTTGCGGCCATCCTGACGGATGAGCGAGGCGAAGAGCAGGCGCAGTTGAGCGTCATCATCAAGCCTGACGGCTGGGTGATCCCCGAAGGTGCAGCCAAGGTGCATGGCATCACGACAGAGAAGGCGAGCCGATACGGTATCCGCGAGGTAGTGGCCGCCGGAGCGATGTATGATCTGTGCTGCGCTGCCGACACGATCGTAGCGCACAACATCAAGTTTGACCGGCAGATTGTCGGCACGATGTTTGCGCGCGCTGGGCGAGGCTGGAAGCTGCCCGAGCGGCAGGCCTGCACGATGATGAACGCGGCACCGATCGTGAACCTGCCTCCGACCGAGCGGATGATTGCTGCAGGGTATGGCGACAAGCCCAAAGCGCCGAGCCTGGCCGAGTGCATCCGCCATTTCTATGGCGAAGAACTGGATGGCGCCCATGACGCGCTTGTCGATGTTCGGGCCTGCAAGCGGATCTATTTCGAGATGCTCGAACAGGTGCCCGCATGAGCGACTTCCTACGCCGCCTCGCGTCCTGGTGGCGCGACGGGACAACGGGCCACGGCTGGAGGTGGAGGCGATGACCCACCCCGGCGACGAGGAAATATCGGACCGCCTGACGAGAGAGCAGGCGGCACAGGATACAATACGCGACCGGATAGCGGCGCAGGGACAAGCGCAGGAGGCCGTGAAGGGCCGGAGCGCAGGGGAACAAAGAACATGACCAACGCAGCAATGATCACGCTTCTTCGTATTCGTGAATGGGGAGCGTGCAGTGATGGGCGCGACTGGTTCCAGGAGAAATTCCCGCAGGGCGGTGACTACGGTGCCGTTATGACCGCCCTCCACGAAGATCGCCGCTTCGAAGAGATATCGTGGCTAACGGCCAAGGCGTTTTCTGAGGCTGTAAATGTATCCGCATTAGTGCGAAGCGAAATCGCTGCGGTGCAGTCCGTAACGCGGGATAAAGACGAACGCGGAGCCTACGCTCGGATCGGAAGCAGCGGAGCCTACGCGCAGATCGGAAGCAGCGGAGCCTACGCGCAGATCGGGAGTAGCGGAGACGACGCTTGGATTGGGAGCAGCGGATACATCGCACGGATTGGGAGTAGCGGAGACGATGCCCGGATCGGTAGCAGCGGATACTATGCCCGGATCGGGAGCAGCGGAGCCTGCGCCCAGATCACATGCGAGGGGAAGGACGCGGTTGTTGCGTCCGCAGGACTTGGGGCGATCGTCGCTCTTGGTGAAGGCGGCTGCGCCTCTCTCGCCTGGCATGATGGAAAACGCACTCGGTTCACCCAACTGTATGTCGGTGAAAATGGGATCGAGGCGGGCGTTGTGTATCGACTGAACGAAGCCGGGAAACCCGTTCGTGTCAATGCGGAGGGCTGAGGCATGAGCCACGAACAGAAGCAGGAGAGCGCGGAGTTTCGGACGCGGGAGGCTCATAGGCGGAGCTTTGCGCAGGCGTGGCAAGATGAGGGGATGGGCCAGTTATATGCAGAGGCGTTGGCTGATGCGGAACTGTCCGAAGCCGAGGCCCGAGGCGCGGCAGAGCAGCGCCGGAAGGATGCGGAGTTATCGAAGGCGCAGCTTTTTTGCCTACGTGAAAAGGAAGCCGCTGACCGGACGCCACAACGTGAGGACGTGCGGCAATGGCAGGAAGATCAAAAGCAATTCTTCCTGCCCTCGCTGATTGAGGTCGTCACTGAATATGCTGAGTGGCGAGACAAGAAGGATGCGGTCGAGGTTGCATATTACATCGACCATCGCCCTGGCTCTGCATGTGCGCCCTACGCGGTTCGCAAATTAGAGCAGTGCGCCTTTCCCGAGCGGGCAGAGCCAGTCTATGGCCGCCCCACCAACGTCGCCGCATTTACGGCTGACGCGATTGCCCGCGCTTTCTCCAAGTTGCCCGGTCGCACGTCTCTGGACGATGAGGAAGGCGTGATGACGACAACGGTCACGGTGGAGGAGTTGAGCTCAATCATATCGTCAGAATGGAACGCTCATGCGGCCATTCTCGAGGATCGGGTGAAGGAATTGGAGGGAGCTTTGAAAGAAGCCGCATACGCGCTCGAGCGGGTAAAGGACGGGGAGCGCGGCGGATACAATGCCCGCAACGGTAAGTTTGTCTCTCTCCAGATGAGTGACGGTGAACGCGCTGATATCATCCACAGCGAGGTCACAGAGGATTGCGAGCACGCTCTCGAAACGTTGCGTGCAGCCATCCGCGAGGGAGGCGAGCATGACTGACCCCACCCCCTTCAACCGCCTCCTGGGCGAGCGGGTGCGGCGGCTGGTCGAGAAAGACGGGCGCTCAATGGAGGCCATCTCCTTCGCCGCCGGTATGGGGCCGCATACGGTCAGCCGGATCGTGCGCGGCCATGTTGTGAAGGTCGAGACGCTGCTTGCGATCCTGCACGAGGTGGAGGCCACGGGAGAGGATCTGAGCGCGATCTATGCTGACTTTGTGGAGCATCGGAAGGAGAGGGCGGATGGGTGAGGGAATGCCACGGCTGCTAACCGTCAAGAAAGCAGCCTCCGAGATCGACGTTTGTCCTGAGACGGTTCGCCGGGCCATCCGGGCTGGAAAGCTCGCAGCCTATCGCAGGCCCGGCGGATACCGCGTGTCAACAACTGACCTTCAAGCCTATATGGACACCTACCATTGCCCCGCATCAGAAATGATAAGCCCCACCTGGAATTACGTCGCGGCAAATGGGCGATCGTCTGGTGGGAAGAAGGACAGAGAAAACGACTTTCGACTGGCACAGAGGACGAGAAACGCGCTCGTCAAGCGCTAGCGGACTTCGAGGGAGCGCTGGAAAAGGCGCCCCTCAAGATGGCTGTGTCTGAGTGTTTGTCTCGATATGTCGAAAGCAGAAGGGGTAAGGTATCAGCACTGAAGCGTCTTGAAGAAGCCACCGTGCCACTCGAAGAGGCAATGGGCCATCTCCGCATTGACCAGATCGACCAGAAGCGTTGGGACGCGTTCGCCGCAGGTCGGTGCAAGAAACGTGGAGAGGCAAATGTCCCGATCTCACCCGGAACACTGCGCCGTGAGTTTAACGTCTTGCGGGCTGCGCTGCGCCGGGCATGGAAAGACGGTTATCTCGTAAGACCACCCGAGATCGAGCCGCCACGTGACAGCGCCCCGCGTGACCAATTCCTGACCAAGGAGGAAGCCCGACGCTTGATAGACGCTGCGCAGACCCCGCATGTTCGGCTGTTCATGGCCTTGGCCATCTACACCGGTGCGCGCAAAGGCTCGATTCTGGCGCTCACCTGGGACCGGGTCCATTGGACCACGAACATGATCGACTTTCAGGAACCGGGCCGCGCCTTGACGCGCAAGCGCCGAGCAACCGTACCGATGACCAAGGCCCTACGTGAGGAGATGGAAGCTGCATTCGAAGAGCGGAATGGCGACTATGTTGTGAACTGGCATGGCAAGCCGATCCCGACCGGGCTGCGCTGGTCCTTCAACAAGGCTTGCGAAAGGGCAGGGCTGACATGGAAGCCAACACCCCATCACCTGAAGCACTCTCTGGCGTCATGGTTCGCGATGGACGGCGTGCCGATTGATCAAACGTCTGACTGGCTTGCCACCGATCCGCAGACATTACGCCGCGTCTATCGGAAGTTCGACCCGTCATACCTGAAGAATATTGCGGAGGGCTTTAAGCTGTAGTGGTCCATGTGGACCGCTACCATGCCTGTGGATAACAGAGAAAACTCAATGTTAACAATGGCGTCCCATAGGGGATTCGAACCCCTGTTGCCGCCGTGAGAGGGCGGTGTCCTAGGCCTCTAGACGAATGGGACGAGGCGAGGTGCGTTCTATGATACCGAACGGAACCCCGCAAGAGGAAAAATGCACATCTAGCGAACTAATTTCGCGCTGAGCTTCTCGCCGGCCAAAAGATGGACATGATAATGCGGCACTTCCTGCCCCGCATCGCCGCCAGCGTTACTGATCAAACGATACCCCGTCTCGGTGACATCAAGTGCTTCTGCGACTTTCGAGATTGCCCGAGCAAAACCGGCAATCTCCGCAATGGATGCATGCAAGCCGAAATCCTGTGCACTGACGTATTGTCCCTTGGGAATAATCAGCGCATGGACGGGGGCTTGTGGCGCGATATCCGGGAAGGCGAGGGCAAAGTCATCTTCGTAGATGGGCTTGACCGGAATCTCCCCACGCAAGATCTTCGCGAAGATGTTTTGCGGGTCGTATGGAAGGCGCAGATCGACAGCCATCGGTCAGACTCTTGGCTCGACGGGGCGCGAGGCCTTTTCCTCAACACCGCTCATAGCCTCCCGGCGGCGTAACTCCTGCCATACGTCATGCGGCGTCACGCCAGCGTCCACCCACATCACAATGAGATGGTAGAGCACATCCGCACTTTCACTGACGAGCTCTGATGGCTTGCCGGCGACCGCCTCGATAAGACACTCGACAGCTTCTTCACCAAATTTCTGGGCAATCTTCTTGCGGCCACGCGAAAGAAGTCGAGCCGAATGGCTCAGCGACGGATCAGTACCTCGACGGGATTCAACAGTTGAAAACAGACGATCAAGAACCTGTGCGTCGATCGGGGTCAAATCAGCCTCGGGCTTCTTGACGGCGTTTTTCTTGCCCTGCGCTTTCTTCGTGCTCTCACTCTTGGGCGCAGCGTTCTTGACGCCCTTCTTTCCGGCGCCTCCTTCTGTCTTGCGGGTCGTCCGTTTTGTGGCAAGCGCCATGATCGTCATCCGTCTGAAAACGAGGTGAAAAGAATGCGTTAGTTGGCTGGCCTCACAGGCAGTCCCGCAGCTTCAAGCGCTGCCTTGACCCCCGCTATACCAAATGTGCCAAAATGGAAGACGCTGGCCGCCAGAAGGCCGCTCGCTCCGGCCTTGGCGCCTTCCACAAAGTGCTCGAGCTCTCCCACGCCACCGGATGCGACGACCGGTATGGTGATCTTGCCGCAAACCTCACGCAGGAGGTCAAGGTCGAAACCCTTGCCTGTTCCATCGCGGTCCATGCTTGTCAGCAAAATCTCACCCGCACCCCGCGCCTGCGCCTCCTGCGCCCAGGCGACCGCATCTATACCAGTCGGCTCTCTGCCGCCCTTGGTATAAACTTCCCAACCGCCTTTGCCATTGGAACGCGCATCAATCGCGACCACAACACATTGGCTACCGAACCGATTGGCTGACTCATTGATGAGGTCCGGGTTCAAGACTGCTGCCGAGTTCACGGCACATTTGTCGGCACCGGCAAGGAGCAGTTTGCGCATATCCTCAGGCGCACGCACACCACCACCAACAGTCAGGGGCAAGAAGACACGCTCGGCGGTGCGACGGACCACATCGTAAATCGTGTCGCGGTTCTCGACACTTGCCGTGATGTCCAGAAAAGTCAGTTCATCGGCCCCTGCCGCGTCATAGACAACGGCCTGCTCCACCGGATCGCCTGCATCACGCAGCGATACGAAATTGACGCCCTTGACCACGCGGCCATCTTTGACGTCGAGGCAGGGGATAACCCTCAGCTTCAGCATGTGGCCCCCTCGACAATGCTGAGCGCTTCCCCAAGCGATATACGCCCGTCATAAAGCGCGCGCCCTACAATCACGCCCTCAAGCCCCGGAACCTCCTGGGCAATCGCACGGAAATCACGCAGATGCTGCGCTGAACCTACGCCGCCGCTGGCAATGACAGGGATGGACAATACGCGCGCCAGATCAGCCGTCTGTTCCAGGTCCAGCCCTTCAAGCATGCCGTCGCGTGTAATCTCGGTGAAGATCACGGCAGACACGCCAGCATCCTGCATGCGCAGGGCGAGATCGCGCGCATTGAGCTCGGAGACTTCGGCCCACCCTTCGGTCGCGACGCGTCCCTGACGCGCATCAATGCCCGCGACAATCCGCCCTGGAAAAGCCTTGCAGGCCTCGCGCACGAGCTCGGGATTCTTCACTGCAACCGAACCAAGAATGACCCGATCCAGCCCGGCTTCCAGCCAACGCGTGATGCCCGCCATATCACGAATGCCACCACCAAGCTGCACTGGCAGATCAGTCGCAGCGATAATCGCCTCTACCGCGGCACCGTTTGCCGATTTCCCGGCGAAGGCCCCATTGAGATCGACCACATGCAGGCGCGAACACCCGGCGTCGGCGAAAGAACGCGCCTGTGCAGCGGGATTATCGGAATAGACGGTGGCGTCGTCCATCTCGCCGCGTCGGAGGCGTACGCAGGCGCCGTCCTTCAGATCGATGGCCGGATAGAGGGTGAGGGCACGATGGGGGGTGCTGTCCGTACTGGCCAAGATATGATCCTTCCCGGAATGTTTCTTGTATTTCGCGCCACTACCTTCGGGAGAGAGGGGCAGGGTCATGAAGACGCCCCGCACCACCCCGTCATGATTGCGGGCATAAAGGGGGTGCGTGCCCCAAGGCTCGAAACCAAGCGAGCGGAACATGGACAACGCAGAGGCCTGTGTCTCCGGAACCTCGCAGTTCAGCACGCGGCAACCCAGCGCTCTGGCGGCCGCAATTACGGCATCGGCCAGGACATAGCCCAGCCCACGACCACGCATATAGGGTGCTACGAAATAGCCCCTGATCTGTGCCGTCTGCGCCTGAGCCTCATTATTGCGTGAAGGCCGCACAAGCTGCGCGCAACCCTGTATCTGCCCCGTTTCATCGCGCACCACGAAAAAACGGGTTTCCGGCACGAGCAGGAGCCCGCTGAAATAGCGCTCAAGTACGGCGCGCCCGGGCGGCGTGAGCCAGCCTAGACCGCCCCCGTCAATGATCGCCGCCGTCGTGATCTCGCACAGGGCGGCCATATCACTGTCATCGATGCGCGACAGGCGCTCGGCGATACGGGTCACGGCATCCAGCTCAGAAAATTCGCCATGATTGTCAGTCCAGTCTTCTGGCTCTTCTCGACATGGAATTGAGTCCCACATCGGTTGTCCCGCGCGACGATTGCCGGCACGGCGCCGCCGTAGCTTGCAGTGGCGACGATGTCAGCCGGGTTCCATCCTGTCAGGGCATAGGAGTGCACGAAATAACCATGGTCGCCCTGTTCCAGACCCGCAGTCAGCCTGTGGGCGCCGGATTCGAACTCCAGAACGTTCCAGCCCATGTGTGGCAGACAGAGCCCCGCCTCAAGCGCGAACTCCATTTTTGCGATACTGCCCTCTATCCAGCCGAGCCCCGGCGTGCGTCCATGCTCAAGACCCCATTCTGCCATAAGCTGCATGCCCACACAGATGCCCAGAAAAGGCGTGCCGCGATCCGTCGCCTCAACCAGTGCTTCGCGAAGGCCACCCCGCAGCCCGGAGGCGCAGTGAGCAAACGCACCCTGTCCGGGCAGGATGATGTGGTCAGCCTTCAGAACAGTTTCAGGGTCGGCCGATATCTGCACCTCGGCGTCCAGCCCGCGTTCCGCAACGACGTGGCGCGCCGTTTGTGCTGCTGAGGCCAGATTTCCACCATCGTAATCTATGACTACAACGCGTCTCATGAGGCAGCGCGATCCTTGTCCATCAGCCTGAGTCGAGCCTCATCAGCCGAGCGCCCCATCCAGAGCCCGTTGCTGGCATAGCCCTTGAGCCGGGCCTCCCAGCCAATCACTTCGGCCCCGAATACTGCCAACACTAGATTGAAGACCCATGAAAGCAGCAGCCCGGCACCCCCGCCATAACGCAAGAGAACCACGCTGATCAGCGCCGTCAGGGCGAAGGCAATCCAGCGTCTGCTGGCCAGCAATGCGAGCGGACCGAAAACGAGCAGGGACCAGTGAAAACCGTGCTTGACCATGATCGGCTCAACATTGCCGTCGGTGCGATAGGCAAGATAGTCGTTCACAAGACCCCCTTCGTCGATGGAATCATGCCAAGCGCTCGCGGATCATGCGCAACCGCCATTCGCAGGGCGCGGGCAAATGCCTTGAATCCGCTCTCTGCAATATGATGAGCGTTGCGCCCGGCCTTGCAGGTCACATGAAGCGCAATCGACGATGCCATGGCAAAGGCGCGATAGAATTCCTCGAACAGATCCGTATCCATCTCGCCGATACGCTCGCGCTCGAAGGTTACATTCCAGGCAAGGTAGGGCCGGCCCGAGATATCCACGACCACCTCGCACAGCGCCTCATCCAGCGGTACCAGCGCGTGTCCGAAGCGGGTGATGCCCTTCTTGTCACCCAGCGCTTGGGCAAAGGCCTTGCCAAGGGCGATGCCAATATCCTCGACGGTATGATGGCCATCTACATGAAGGTCACCGTGACAGCGCACATCGAGGTCGAATCCGCCATGCTTGGCGAGCGCGGTCAACATATGGTCGAAAAACCCTATGCCGCTATCGAGTTCGGCCTGCCCGCTGCCATCAAGATTGATCGCAACGGAGATATCGGTCTCACCGGTCTTGCGGTGGATGCGGGACTGTCGGGCGTCTGTCATGTTTCCCTCCATAAACTATTCGACGCGAATACGCGATGGCCTCTTGGCGAGCACGCGGGAACTTGCCATCTATCCAGCATGAGCAGCTCTCCCGCATCATCCCCCGCCCTTGATGTCCTGCTATCCAGGGCCTCGACCGATCACCTGAGCGCGCCCGCTCCCGACAAGGAGCAGATCGCCCGCATCCTCTCTGCCGGACTGCGAGCGCCGGATCATGGGAAGATGCGGCCCTGGCGTTACATCGTGATCAAGGGCAAGCATCGCGCAGAGTTTGCCGAGCAGGTCGTCAAGGCCATGAGCGCAGCCGACCCCGAGGTGCCGCAAAAGAAGATCGACAAGCGCCGTCAGCGTTTCGGCGAGATGCCCATGACCATAGCCCTCGTCATGGACATCGACTCCCGCGGCAAGATTCCCGTCTCGGAGCAGGAACTGTCGATCGGTGCAGGGGCCATGAACGTGCTGAATGCGCTTCATGCCGAGGGTTTCGGCGGCTTCTGGGTATCGAGCGACTTTGCTGAGCAGCCTTGTTTCCGTGAGGCTCTGGGCCTTCGGGATTCCCAGCGCCTCGCAGGGTTCCTTTTCGTGGGCACGCCGGACAAACCCGTCCATGGCAGCAAACGCCCTGACATTGCCGAGTATATGGCGTTCTGGAAGGGCGAACCCGTGAGCTTCGAGGCGGACAAGTGACGCGCACAGGCTCAACGCTCGGTTTCGATATCACGATTGCCGGGGCCGGCCCGGCAGGGCTGGCCTGCGCGCTCTCTCTTGCCGAGAGCGGTTGGCGCGTCGGCGTTATCGATCCGGCACCCGATGCGGTCCTCAGCGCACCGTCGTTCGATGGTCGTGAGATCGCCCTGACCCATCACTCGCGCAGCTGGCTGCAGACGCATGATGTCTGGCGTCACATCCCGTCCGAGTGTGTTTCGCCCTTGAAAACTGCCCGCATTGAAACCGGCCAGGAAGCGCCGGATCATCCCTCGGGGGCTTTGCTGTTTCGGGCACCGGCGGGGCAGGATCTCGGCGACGCGACTGAGGCGCTGGGTTATCTCGTTCCCAATCACGCGATCCGCACCGCGCTGCATCGCGCGGTTCAGGAGCAGGGCAAGGTATCGATCCTGTCGGGTCGCTCTGTTGCCAGAAGCGCCGGCACCAGCGATGTCGCGACGGTCTTGCTTGATGATGGCAGTCTCATTGAAAGCGCTCTTCTGGTCGCAGCGGATGGACGGTTCTCACGCATCAGACAATCTCGCGGGATTGGCGCAATCGTGCATGATTTTGGCAAGGTCATCATGGTCTGCCGCATGCGCCACCCCGAGCCGCATGACGGCGTGGCGCTGCAGTGGTTCGATGAAGGGCAGACAATTGCCCTCCTACCGGTAGCAGATGACGATCAGCCCGGTCATTTGTCATCACTCGTGCTGACCCTTGACCCTGGCGAAATTGCGGCGCTCAAGCAGCTCGATAAAGCTGCCTTTGATGAGGACATCACGCGCAGGACACAAGGGCGACTGGGCCCGATGAGCCTGGAAAGCGCGCGCTGTACCTACCCCCTCAAGACCGTTTTCGCCCATCGCTTTCAGGCCCCGCGCCTTGCCTTGATCGGTGATGCCGCTGTGGGCATGCATCCGATTACAGCCCATGGCTTCAATCTTGGGCTCAAAGGCCAGAGTATCCTGAGTGAGGAAATCGCCTTGGGTGATGCCGATCCGGGCGCTGCTGATGTGCTGCGACGCTTCGAGCGCCGTCTTCGACGGGCCACGGCACCCTTGTTTGCCGCAACAAATGGTATTGCCTCACTGTACACTCATGACGCCAAACCTGTTCTGGCGTTGCGCAGGGCGGGGCTGGCGCTTGCCGAGCGTCTGACACCGTTCAAATCACTCGTCACAGGTTTCTTGATGGACCGTGACCATGCAGCCTGACCCGTCTTCTACGAAGGCGTAGGGCGATTGGTAAAACAAGGGGGCGGGAGATTGATCTCCCGCCCCCTTTTCCGCTTCAAAGCCGATCGCTGTGACCTCAGGCTGGCTTGCCGAGCTCAACCCCGGCTTCCTGCAACACGCGGTAAGCATCCAGCATGATGGCATTGGTTACGCCCCCAACATCGCGCACCGAGGCGACTTTCGCGGAAAGCGCGAGCGTTATACCGGTATCGGTAATTGCCGAGATGGCCACGCCGGGTGCCGGGTTCTGAAGGATATCTTCGCGGTTGGTCATCATGTCCATCAACGCCGCCTGAGCCTTTGTCGCATCGGCACGCGGAGAAATCGTGACGGTTGCGGAAGCGGCGCTCAGCGCTGTACCGAGCGTCGCATTGCGAACGGCAGAGGTGATGAACTGCGAGTTCGGGACAATCATGGTCGAGCCGTCACCCAGCCCGATCTCGGTCGAACGAACACTGATGCGTTTGACATCCCCCTTGATGGAACCAAGTTCAATCAGGTCACCGACGCGGATCGGCCGCTCCGCCAACAGGATCACGCCTGAAACGAAGTTCTGCACAATGGCCTGAAGGCCAAAGCCGATACCGACAGACAGGGCGCTCACGACCCAGGTCAAATTCTTGACCGTCACACCGGCTTCCGAGAGCACCATCAGGAAGACCGCGATCCATGCAACATATTTGAAGATGTTGAGGATGGACGTGCGGGCGCCGATATCGAGATTGGTCGTGGGGAAGAGCCGTGCCTCGAGCCACTGACTGAAGGCACCGATGGCGTAATAGGACACGACGAGTATGACCAGACAGAGCACGGCGGTATTCAGTGAGAACTGCACGCCGTTGATGGTCTGGCCGACGAAAAGTCCGCGGACATTATCAGCTATTACCGGCACATCGAGTTTGCCTTGCGACAGGCAGACGGCAACGAAAACGATAATCAGCCCGATATTCACGGCACCGGAAAGAATCACCCCGAACTGGGCCACACGGTTGGAATGAACCCCAAGGCGTGAGAGGCGCCGGGATATAACCGACCCCACAGAAAAGGTGCGAGCGGTGAATTCTTTCACGGCAATCGAGAGGAGAAGCAGGGTCAGCAAGCTGACCGAAAGCGTCAGCGCCCAGATCGCCACGGCGAAGGCGAAAGCCAGATAGCCGAGGGCGATGGCAGCCCAACTGACGAGAAGCACTAACCAGGCCATGCCATAAAACGCAGGCGCCATCCGGGCATCCGTACGCCCCGTCAGCTTACGGCACAGACCGACAAAAAGAAGGCTCACGACGATGGTGAACAGGGCCTCAATCAGGCGCCGGGCCGTGGTCGGGAACGCGTTTTCCTCACCAACGATGAGAAAGAGGGTCTGCAGGAGCACGAGGACTGCAGCACCCCAATCCACACCCCATAAGGCGCGTGTTACGTGCTGGGAGACACCGTCGACGGCTGTAGCGCGGCTGAGTGCGGGCAGACCAGCCCCGAGGATAAAGCCGCAAAGGGGCATGATACCAGCAAGACCGGCGACAAAAAGAGGACTACGCCCGGCCCCCAGAGAGAGAACACCTGAAGTGATCTCCCAAAGCACAAACATGAGAAGTCCGCAGGCCAGCCCGCTCAGCGCAACCGGAATGAAAGATTGATGACTCTCTGGAAGCGGCTCGCCGGTAAAGCGCTGGGCTATGTTGCTCTCGACGCCACGAAACAGTCGGTAGATCGGGCGTGAAAGCAGGGCCGTCAGGACGAAGACCCCGACAAGAGCGCCCAGCATCCAGGGCCAGTTATATAGCACCCCGGCATAACCGTTATTGAGCGGCGGTGCGAAAGTCAGTTTGAGTTCCGGCCCCTCATCGCGCAGATCACGCCAGAACGAGAGGGTAAGCGGAGACGCAATACGCTCCGACAGGAGCGCTTGCTGGCTCACACTGCCGCGACGTTGAACCTCCAGTTGCACCTGTTTCGCCTGCAAACCCAGCAGCTTGCCCTGAGTGACGGTGGATTTGATATCCTGCAGCACGGATTGCAGATGCGCGCGCTGCGCAACGATTGCCTGGCTCTCACCATCCGCTTTCGCGCCGATGATCTCAAGGTAGCTCTGATATACCGTCTGATAGGAGGTTGCCTGAGTCTGGATGGACTGGGCGACAGTCGTGATGTCGTCAATCTGGTCGGACAGATCCGAGAGCGTCTCGCTGCCAAGCACGATATCGGTGCGGTTCAGCTGACCGTATATATATTTGAGCCGACCCTGCGCCGTCGTGATTTGCCGGTTGAGCGTAGCGGATACGGTCGTCCAGCCATAGCCATCAGCGGCCGATGGGACCAGCGGTGGCGCAACCGGCGCGCTATCCCCCGGTGCAGCCAGAGCCGGAAAAGTCGATACCGAAAGGGCAAAGACAAGGAAGAGCCCGTAGAGGATTTGCAGGGCCGACCGCCTTTTCAAAGCAAACATTTCGATGATCGCCTCCAGTGTTTGTTCGGAATGATGAGGATGCAAACGGTCGGGGGGGCATTACGTTCGCATCCAGAGTTTACCGGCGGCTCAGCCTCGTGATGACTTTAGGTCGCCAACCGACTCATAGCCCTCACGGGAGAGCTCCTGCAGCAGCTCTCTCTTGATGCGCTGCACCAGATAGGGACCGTGATAGATCAGGGCGCTATAAACCTGCACCATATCGGCACCAGCCCGCAGACGTTCAAAAACGTCAAAACCACTTTCAATGCCGCCGCAGGAAATCACGGCGATACGGCCCCCAACCAGTGGCACAATGCGATGAAGCATCCCCACCGCCAGCTGCGCCAGAGGGCGGCCCGACAATCCACCGGTCTCATGCGCAAAACCAGATCGCAGGGAAGGGGGGCGACTGATCGTGGTATTATTCACGATGATGCCCGCCGCCCCGCCTTCGATAGCTGCCTCGACAATTTCCGGCAGCGCGTCAGGGTCGAGATCAGGCGCCAGCTTGACAACAAGGGGCGGGTGCTCCGCATTGTGACGCTTTACGGCCTTGAGAATGTCGAGGAGCGTGCCTGCGCTCTGTAGGTCACGCAATCCCGGCGTGTTTGGGGAAGAAAGATTGATGGTGATGTAATCTGCCAGAGGAGCGACGCGCGAGACGAGATAGGGATAATCTTCCAGAGGGCGGGCGCCGAGCTTGTTGATGCCCAGATTGGCCCCGACCGGCACCGCCCTAAGGGCAGCATTGCGCCCCGCTTGCAGGACGCGGAACCGTTCAAGCCGCTGGACAAAGGCGTCAATGCCATCGCCGTTGAAGCCCATGCGGTTGATGATTGCCCGATCTTCAGTCAGACGAAAAAGACGCGGCTTGGGGTTGCCCTCCTGCGGGCGCGGCGTCACGGTCCCACATTCGACATGACCAAAACCCATGCGGGCCAGAGCAAGCGGGGCGCGGGCATTCTTGTCAAATCCCGCGGCAAGGCCGATCGGATTGGGAAAACGCAGCCCCATACAGCGAGTAGCCAGCGCCGGCACATCCTTCGCGGCGCTCGGCCCAAGACCCAGAGCAAGCGCCTCAATGGCCGCCTCATGCGCCGTCTCCGGGTCGAGGCCGTGGAACATCCGGGTCGAGAGTGTGGATAGAAACGCGCGCGCCATGACATATCCTGCAGGTAATTTCTGTGGGCCTCTCTATAACGTGGTGACAGGACGGGTCGACCCCTTTCCAGGTTGATTTGCCTCGCCACTCACAAAACCCGATGTCGCCACCCAACCCGTTTCCTGCGCTGGCGCAGTATTCGGACAGGGGTATCCCTGACTGCCTGAAAACGAGCAAAACGTGACCGGAAGATGCGATGGACCGTGGAAAGGCCGGGCACGACCTGTTATGCGAAGCGCCACGCCACCCAATCGGGCACAATATGGAGACAGCATCATGTGGGATGAACCCTATCTCGAAACGTGCTGTCGCTCGACGCTGCATCGTGTGCTTCTTTGCGAGGGCATAGGGCGTCCGCAGGATTTGCGCGACCAGCCTTGTCTGGAACGCCTGCAGGAAATGGGCTTTGTGACTCTCGGCGACGACGGGCGCTTCCACATCACGCCAGCGGGCATGAATCGCCATGATCAGGAAATAGGGCAACTCAAGCCAATGAGCGCCCGGGCTTCCCATGTACGCGCCTGACGGGCTACGCGAGGGCTATCAACCCACCCGGACAATCTTGCAGGGGTCTTGATCCTGCATCGTTAATTCGATTGACAGTGCGTGCCTAACCACGCAATGCTCCCATCCATACCAGGGGGGGCCTCGACAAGAGGCTGAGAGGCTGATGGCGGGATTTCCGCAGCGCAGCGACCCTTTCGCCCCGGCATGTGGGCGAAGAACCTGATCCGGTTCGTACCGGCGTAGGGATTGGTGTGAGCGGCCCGGTCACCCTACACGCGACTTCCGTTCACTCTGCTCTTGCGCTGTCGGACATAACTCCACGCCGCAAGGGGAGACATGATGGACGACTCAACGCTTCATTCCACCAAGGTCAATACGCTCGATCGCGCACCCGCGCATGGCACGGTAACAACCGGTCCCATCTCGGGCTCGCGCAAAATCATCTCGAGCCCGGCTGACCGGCCGGATATCACCGTGCCATTTCGCGAGATTGATCTCGAACCTACCGCGAACGAACCCGCGGTAAGGGTTTACGATACATCCGGCCCCTATACCGCCCCCGGCTATCATGCCGATGTATCCCTTGGTCTACCCCGACTGCGCGACCATTGGCTGTCGCGCCGTGGCCTCACGAAAGTGACCGAAACCCGCGCGATCAAGCCCGAGGATAACGGCTTCGCCAAGGGTGATCATGCGGTGCCCCAATGCCCGGCCCCCCACAGCGTTCTGTGCGGGCAGGATGGCCACCCTGTGACCCAATACGAGTTCGCCCGTGCAGGGATCATCACGGAGGAGATGATTTTCGTCGCCCATCGTGAAAATCTCGGGCGCGCCGAAATGGTCGAGGGTGCCGAGGCACGCCGCGCCGATGGAGAGGATTTCGGTGCTGAGATCCCGAGCTTCATCACCCCAGAATTCGTACGCTCGGAAATTGCAGCCGGTCGCGCAATCATCCCTGCCAACATCAACCATCCTGAACTTGAGCCCATGATCATCGGGCGCAACTTTCTGGTGAAGATCAACGCCAATATCGGCAATTCGGCAGTGACCTCCTCCGCTGCCGAGGAGGTTGAAAAACTGGTCTGGTCCATACGCTGGGGCGCCGATACGGTGATGGATCTCTCAACCGGTCGCAATATTCACAATATCCGCGACTGGATCCTCCGCAACTCGCCCGTGCCGATCGGGACCGTGCCGCTCTATCAGGCGCTTGAGAAAGTGGGCGGCGTCGCCGAAGACCTGACCTGGGAAATCTATCGCGACACCCTGATCGAACAGGCAGAGCAGGGGGTGGATTACTTCACCATCCATGCAGGCGTCCGCATCGCCCATGTGCCGCTCACGGCGCAACGCACCACAGGTATCGTCTCACGCGGCGGGTCGATCATGGCCGCATGGTGCCTCGCACATCACTGCGAGAATTTCCTGTACGAACATTTCGACGAGATCTGCGACATCATGCGTCGCTACGACATCTCGTTCTCGCTGGGCGACGGGCTGCGCCCTGGCTCAATCGCCGATGCAAACGACGCGGCCCAGTTTGCCGAGCTCGAAACGCTCGGCGAACTCGCTCGTATCGCCTGGGCGAAGGGATGTCAGGTCATGATCGAAGGGCCGGGCCATGTCCCCATGCACAAGATCAAGATCAACATGACCAAACAGCTGCGCGAATGTGGCGAAGCCCCTTTCTATACGCTTGGACCACTCACCACCGATATTGCCCCCGGCTATGACCACATCACCTCAGGCATCGGCGCAGCGATGATTGGTTGGTATGGTTGCGCCATGCTCTGTTATGTCACGCCAAAAGAGCATCTCGGGCTGCCAGACCGGTCCGACGTCAAGGTGGGGGTTATCACCTACAAGATCGCCGCCCATGCCGCTGACCTCGCAAAGGGGCACCCTGCCGCCCAGATCCGTGATGATGCCATCTCGCGTGCACGTTTCGAATTCCGGTGGCAGGACCAGTTCAATCTGGCGCTCGACCCGGATACTGCGCGGTCCTATCACGACGAGACCCTGCCGAAAGAGGCGCACAAGACTGCCCATTTCTGCTCGATGTGCGGGCCCAAATTCTGCTCAATGAAGATCAGTCATGACATCCGGCGCAATGCCGAACGTGAGCAGGGCATGGAAGACATGAAAGAGAGCTTCAAGGCCCATGGCGGGAAGCTTTATCTGAGGACAGACGAGGTCGAGCCAGCCTGACCCCCGGAAGTTCGGCGGTCCTCCCAAGGCCGTCGGCACCTCGCTGGGCAATAATGCGAGACGGGCAGGGGCATGTAGCTCTTATCCGATTTGTCGCTCTGCCGGGAAGCCCAACAACTCTGTGACCTTCTCTTCAGGTGGCCCGTCCATCCGTTTCTGCGCCTCATACTACCTGAAGCACATGACCAGCATAAGCGCCTGAAGAAACACAGGCGACGTGACACCCTAGCCTGGTTGCGATAAGAAAACCCCGGTTTCATGGTCCGGGGTTTCATGACGTATCTTTGTCTTCTGATTGCGATCTGCTCGGAGGTGTTTGCCACCACCATGCTCAAGATGTCGGACAGCTTCACGCGCGCAGTGCCCGGCATGCTGAGTGTTCTGGGCTATATCATCTCATTTTACGCGCTATCCTTCACCCTGCGTACCATGCCCACCGGTATCGCCTATGCCATCTGGTCCGGCGTCGGGATCGTGCTCATTTCTGCCATCAGCTGGATCAAGTTCAGGCAGACCCTCGACACGCCAGCCTTGATCGGGCTCTCGCTCATCATCATCGGGGTCATTGTCGTTAACGTGTTTTCGCGCTCGGTTGGGCATTGATCGACAAATCGCGTCAAAACAACCGAAGATACACGCATTTAATTGACGATTGCCGTGGCAAATCCATATGCGGATAAGATGAAGGTGCCTATGGACGATCCGCATATTCTTGATGTCTTGCTCGGCCGGCTTGGCCCGGCGAAACCTGCCCAGCCCGAAAACCTGCCTCCCACCGCCAAGCCCAAACGAGGCAAGAAGCGGCAGAGCGCTCCCGTCAAGACGCATTCTAAGGCTGGCAACAGGAAGGATCCCAAGGGGGGGACGCCACAGTCTCCGTCCGCCGCCGTGCTCTCTGACGACGCGCTGCGACGTGATCTCGCGCATGCCACTGTACGATGCGTCACCTTCTACTCTCTCGAACAACCCCAGGATCTGATTGAGCAAAGCGCCGCCTTCCTTGAGGCGCTTTTGCGCCTTTGGGCGCTGCGAGGTATTGACGCGAAAGCCGTGTGGCGTGAGATCGACCATCGTGTGCAACTGGGGAACCTGCTGAACCAGATCAATCGTGATATACCCGTCAGCACCGACACCACCCGCAGGTTCTGGCGCCCATCCTCCACCAAGCTCCCCTGACCGGATCCGTTCCAGAACACCCATGGAAAATTCTGCCGACATCGCTGTTCTCTTTGTTCTTCTCGTTTCAGCGTTGTGGGGCGGCGCACGCGGCTTCGCACGTGAGGTGTTCAGCCTTGCAGCCTGGCTTGGCAGCTTCGTGCTGGCGGCACGGGTCGCGCCTCTCATCCTTCCCTGGATCACGCAGAAGGTCAGCGACCCGCTCGCCGCAACGGCGCTTGCCTATATCGTTTCTTTCATCGTGCTGGTCCTTATCCTGTCGACCGTCGCACAACGACTGGCTACCGGGCTTCGCAGTGTTCTCGTGGGGGGAACGGACAAGCTGCTTGGCTGTCTGTTCGGCGTTGCGCGCGGCTATATCCTGCTGGTGGTCCTCTATCTGGTCTGCGTCTCTGTGGCAGGCGCAGATATGGCGCATTCGCTTATTGCAGGAAGCAAATCCGGACCCTACATCCTCGACGGCGTGAATTTCGTGCGGGAACTAATGCCATATTTCCCGCAACTTCATCTTGCCATGCCGCCCGCAACAGGTCATGAGGCTGCCTTCTGACAGACCCCGGTCCGGAACAGCCTATCTCAGATCGCCCGATCGCCGCATCACCGATCGCCCCATTTCCGGTCGCCCAAGCGTGACCATGCCCAGGAGCGCCGCCCGATGATTGATCCCGCCACCCTCGAAACCTCGAACCGCCCTTATGAGGAATGCGGCGTGGTTGGTATCTGGGGCGCCCCCGATGCCTCCGCCCTAGCTGCGCTCGGTCTCCACGCGCTTCAGCATCGCGGGCAGGAAGCCGCCGGTATTGTGAGCCATGATGGCGAGCGTTTCTGCCAGCACAAGGGCCTTGGCCTTGTGGGCGACGTATTCAGCGATGCACGTGTCATGAGCACGCTCAAGGGCAGCGGGGCCATTGGGCATAACCGCTATGCCACGACCGGCGGTACATTGCTGCGCAACGTCCAGCCGCTTTATGCCGATTTCGAGTTCGGCGGTCTGGCAGTGGCGCATAACGGCAATCTGACCAATGCCGCGACGCTAAGGCAGGCACTCGTGAAGCGTGGCTGTCTGTTCCAGTCGACGACCGACACGGAGGTGTTCGTTCATCTTATCGCCATCTCGCTCTATGCCACCGTGCTGGAGCGTCTGGTGGATGCTGCGAAGCAGGTGAAGGGTGCCTACTCGGTGGTAGCGCTGGCGCCCGACTTCCTGATCGGGCTTCGTGATCCGCTGGGCGTACGCCCGCTTATTCTCGGCCGCGTGGCTGATGGCGGCTGGATGCTGGCCAGCGAGACCTGCGCGCTGGATATCGTGGGCGCCGAATTTGTGCGCAATGTCGAACCTGGCGAGATGGTGATCATCGACAATGACGGGATACGCTCCATGCGTCCCTTCGCGCAGACCAGCCCGCGCTTCTGCGTTTTCGAATACATCTATTTCGCCCGCCCTGATTCGATCCTCGAAGATCACTCGGTCTATGAAGCGCGCAAGCAGATTGGCGTCGAGCTTGCCCGCGAGAGCGGTGTGGAAGCCGATGTGATCGTGCCCGTACCCGATTCAGGTGTGCCCTCTGCAATGGGTTTCGCTGCGGAGAGCGGTATTCCGTTCGAGATGGGCATCATCCGCAACCACTATGTCGGGCGCACTTTCATCGAGCCGACAGACCAGATCCGCAATCTGGGCGTTCGTATGAAACACTCGGCCAATACGCCTGTGCTCGAAGGCAAGCGGGTCGTGCTGGTGGATGACTCGATTGTCCGTGGTACGACATCACGCAAGATCGTTGATATGGTTCGTGCTGCCGGAGCAACCGAAGTCCATATGCGCATCAGCAGCCCGCCCACCAAGCATCCATGCTTCTATGGCATTGATACGCCCGAAGAGAGCCAGCTTCTGGCTGCGACACACAGCATCGAAAAAATGGCAGAGGCCATTGGCGTGGATAGCCTTGCCTTCATCTCATTCGATGGTCTGTATCGTGCGCTTGGACATGACGGGCGCAACGGCGCGCAGGGACGGTACTGCGATGCCTGCTTCACCGGTGACTATCCGATCGAGCTGGTGGACAAGGAAGGCAGGCTGGTTGCCTGACGAATTGGAGGGGCCTTTTCAGGCCCCTTTTTCGTTTTCGAGACCGCAGAGAAACATTCTCACAACGCGGCGTAGATAACGTGGCGTTTCATCCCAGTGCTGGCGCTGGCGACAATGGCTCAGCTCGCACAGCATCGATGTTGCGAGCGCGGCCCCGAAAAGCAGATCAGACGCTTCCTCCACATCGTCGACCACAAGCGCCCCCTCATCGACCAGTCGTTCGAGCCACACGCGCAGGGGAAACGGGCCAGCAGCGCTGGAGAAGAATTCACGAACGAAGCGACTGACTTCCGGATTGCGCGAGACTTCGGCAATGACCACACGAATCAGGCTCAAACGCTTCTCGGTCATCATCGCAATGGCCAGCTTTTCGAGCCCGTAAACGAGCCTGTCCTCCACCGTATCGCCGCAAAGCTCCAGATCACGCAAACCTGACAGAAGAAGGCGATCCCTGAGCAGTAACTCGACCATCTCCTGCTTGCTTGCAAACATATGGTAGAGCGTCTTTTTGGACATGTTCGAGCATTGCGCAATACGGTCCATAGACGCGCCCGAGTAACCATGCTCCTGCAATACAATCTCTGCTGCGTCGAATATTCTATCCCGCCTCTCGGTCTCGCATAATACGGGCGGCCGGCCACAATGCTTGCGCAGTGCAGCAGGCTCCGGGTCTTGGGCGGGACTTTTGATGGTGAGGGGCACAGTTGACATCGTATTGCGAAAAACCGCTCCAGAGCTTCAAAGGGTCCGTTGACCGAGGTTCGGAAACCGTATAGTTCCCTATGCCAGAGAAACTCAAGGGTTTCCGAAACCTTTTTTGGCGCGAGCGCATGGTTTGCGGTTACCCTTCACAAACATCGGTAATTTTGGATAGCGCCAGCATGCGAGCATTTCAGTCTTACACGCCACGTTTGCCGTGGTCTCTCAAGGCCACCACCAGCCTTTCATTGCGTCTCATCCCCCTGGCTCTGCTGACGCTTGATCTCTCAGGCTGCAAACACAAGGCGGACGCTCCCAAACCACCCCCGCAGACGGTGGGCATCTACACGGTCCATCCTCACCCGCTCAAGACAGCGACATCGCTGCCGGGCCGTGTCGAGGCGTTCGAGCAGGCACAGGTCCGTCCGCAGGTCGGCGGCGTGATCCTCAAGCGCGCTTTTGAACAGGGCACTGACGTCAAGGCCGGTCAGCTCCTCTATGTGATCAACCCGGCTCCCTATAAGGCCACTTACGATCAGGCGAAGGCGCAGCTTCTTCACGCCCAGGCGGCGGCATTGAGCATTCGCGCCCAGCTGGAGCGTTATCGCCCGCTTGCCGCGGCTCATGCTGTCAGCAAACAGGACTACGATAATACCCTTTCGTCCTCCCGTCAGGCAGAGGCTGACATCGCGCAGGCGAAAGCCAACGTGGACAGCGCAGCCGTCAATCTGGACTGGACACAGGTGCGATCTCCCATCGACGGGCGCATCGGGCGTATGCTCGTGACCCCCGGCACACTCGTCACCGCAGGTCAGACCACGGCCATCGCCACGGTCACGCGTATGGATCCGATCTATGTGGACGTGAACCTTGCCACCTCGGACATGCTGCGCCTGCGACGCGAATTCGCCAGCGGCAAGCTCGAAAAGGTCTCGGGCAATGCCGCAGCCGTAGAGCTTACGCTTGAGGATGGCAGCCGCTACGACAAGGCTGGTCAGCTGCGCCTGACCGAAGTCACGGTTGACCCCGCAACGGGTACGATGGTCGTCCGCGCCGAATTCCCCAACCCTGATCGCCTGCTGATGCCTGGCATGTATGTTCATGCCGAAGTCGCCGAGGGTGTCGATCCCAAGGCCATCACCATTCCGCAGCCGGCATTGCAGCGTGACTCGAAGGGCGATCCTTTCGTCTATGCGCTCGATGGCGACAACAAGGTGACCATGCGCTTCGTTCAGCTCGACCGCGCCCTAGATGGCGACTGGGTTGTGATGGGTGGCCTCAATGACGGCGACCGCATCATCGTCGAGGGATTGCAGAAGGCCCATCCGGGTGCCGTCGTAAAGCCGGTCGAGAAATCGGCGGACGACAAGGCCACGGACGGCAAGGCAGCCGACGCCCAGCCCGCGCACGCAGGATAAGAGTAGTCCATGTCTCGTTTCTTTATCGACAGACCGATCTTCGCCTGGGTTATCGGGCTGATCATCATGCTGGTGGGTGGCGTCGCCATCTTCAGCATGCCGATTGCCCAGTACCCGTCCATTGCTCCGCCACAGATTGCGATCACGGTTGACTATCCTGGTGCATCTGCCGAGACGGTGAACAACACCACTGTCCGGCCGATCCTGCAGCAGATGTTCGGCCTGGATCACCTCGAATATCTCTCGGCGTCATCCTATGGCAGTGGCCATATGGAAATCGACCTGACCTTCGCGCAGGGGACAAACCCTGACATCGCGCAGGTCCAGGTGCAGAACAAGCTTCAGCTGGCACAGCCGCGCCTGCCGACAGAAGTTGTCAACCAGGGCCTGAGCGTCACGAAAGCCGTGAAGAACTTCATGCTCGTGCTCGCCTTTATCTCGACCGACAGCAGCATGTCGGGTCAGGATATTGCCGATTACGTGGCCTCGAACGTATCCGATCCGCTGTCGCGCGTTTCCGGTGTGGGTGACCATACGCTGTTCGGTTCCGAGTACGCGATGCGCGTATGGATGGACCCCAACAAGCTCTATAAATATTCGCTCAATGTCAGCGATGTTCAGGCAGCCATCCAGCAGCAGAACATTCAGGTTTCCTCAGGTGAACTGGGCGGTCTGCCCTCCACCAAGGAGATCGGCTTTGATGCGACCATTATCGGTCCGACCCGACTCAGTGAGCCCGAACAGTTCAAGAAGATCGTGCTCAAGGTACAGCAGGACGGTTCCCAGGTTCTGCTCAGCGATGTCGCCCGTATCGAACTGGGTGCGCAGAACTACAACCTGACCTCGTTCTACAACAACCTGCCGACGGTCGGTATGGCGCTCAAGCTCGCGCCGGGTGCGAACCAGCTGACAACCGAGACGGCCGTGCGCGCCAAGGTGGCCGAGCTCGAGAAATTCTATCCGCAGGGCCTCAAGACGGTTTATCCGCTCGATACCGAGCCGTTCATCACCCTGTCGATCAAGGAAGTTGTCATTACGCTTCTCGAAGCCATTGCGCTCGTGTTCGTTGTGATGCTAATTTTCCTGCAGAATTTCCGTGCCACGCTCATTCCGACGATCGCCGTTCCAGTCGTGCTTCTGGGCACTTTCGGTGTGCTCTCGGCCCTTGGCTTTTCCATCAACACGCTGACCATGCTGGCCATGGTACTCGCCGTCGGCCTTCTCGTCGATGACGCGATCGTGGTGGTGGAAAACGTCGAGCGCGTGATGAGCGAGAAGGGACTATCGCCCAAGGAAGCCTCACGTCAGTCAATGGACGAAATCACCGGTGCTCTCGTGGGTATCGTGCTCGTCCTGACCGCCGTGTTCCTGCCTATGGCCGCGTTCAGCGGTTCGACCGGCGTGATCTATCGCCAGTTCTCGATCACCATTGTCGCAGCCATGTGGCTCTCGGTGCTGGTGGCCACGATCATGACCCCCGCACTGTGCGGCTCCATGCTCAAACCTACCCACAAGGAACACAAGACCGGACCGATTGCCTGGTTCAACCGCAATTTTGATCGCATGACCAATGGTTACCTGAACGGTGTGCGTCGCCTCGTGCGCAGCCGTCTGGTGAGCATGCTCATCTTTGCCGTCTTCGCTTTCGGTGCGGTCTTCCTGTTCCTTCGCGTTCCGGGCGGCTTCCTGCCGGAAGAAGATCAGGGCATTATCTTTGGTCAGGTCACCATGCGTCCGGGCGCCAATAATGCCCAGACGGCGGCGGTCAACCGCAAGATCACCGATTACGTGATGCACAAATACGGTGATATCGCGCAGTCCGTCTTTGCCATGAATGGCTTCAACTTTGCCGGTCAGGGCCAAAGTGCGGGTGCCTTCTTCATCCGTCTCAAGCCGTGGGATGAACGACCGGGTTATAAAAACACCACCATGTCGGTGGCTGGCGAAATCATGAAGCACTTCTGGATGGATCCGGAAGCCATCATCTTCGCCATCAACCCCCCAGCTGTGATGGAACTCGGCAACGCGGCCGGCTTCGATCTTGAACTGGAGGATAACGGGCATCTGGGTCACAAGGCCCTCCTTGCGGCCCGCAACCAGGTTCTGGGCGAGGCTGCCAAGAACCCGCGCCTGATGGCTGTGCGTCCGATGGGCCTTGAGGATCAGCCCCAGTTCCATCTGGATATCGACCGTGAGCGCGCCAATGCGCAGGGCGTGACGAATGCCGAGATCAACACCACCATCCAGGGGGCGTTTGGCTCGATCTACGTCAACCAGTTCATGCGTAGCGACCGTGTCAAACAGGTCTATATCGAAGGTGAAGCCTGGGCGCGCATGACGCCTGAGGACCTCAATAAGTGGTATGTGCGCAATACCGCCGGCAACATGGTGCCATTCAATTCCTTTGCCACGGGCAACTGGATTGTCGGCCCGCAGAAGGTGGAGGACTATAACGGTCTGAACTCCTTCGAACTGCAGGGTCAGGGCGCACCTGGCACAAGTTCGGGCGATGCCATGAAGGAGATGGAAAAGATCCTGTCCCATCTGCCAAAGGGTATCGGGTATGAGTGGACCGGCATTTCCTACGAACAGGTCGCATCCAGCGGTTCGACTGGCCCGCTCTACGCACTCGCGGCCATCGTCATCCTGCTTTGCCTTGCCGCGCTTTATGAAAGCTGGGCCATTCCGCTTGCAGTGCTGATGGTGCTGCCCCTTGGTGTGCTCGGCGCGATTGGTGCCACGCTCTGGCGTGGTCTGGACAACGACGTGTATTTTCAGGTGGGACTGCTGACCACGGTCGGCCTTTCGGTCAAGAACGCCATTCTGATTGTCGAATTCGCCAAAGAATTCTTCGAGCAGGGTGACTCTCTGGAAGATGCCGTTCTCAAGGCGGGTCGCGAGCGTCTTCGCCCGATCCTGATGACCTCTATCGCTTTCGTCTGCGGTGTTTTCCCGCTGGCCATTGCGACGGGCGCAGGATCGGCGGCTCGTGTGGCCATTGGTACCTGCGTGGTCGGCGGCATGTTGTCCGCGACCCTTCTGGCCGTCTATTTCGTCCCGGTCTTCTTCGTGGTGATCCTGCGTCTGTTCAAGGTGACACGCATGAAGGATCGCGTTGATCCGTACGAACACCGCAATGAAGCTGCGCGAGGAGAGGGCGCATGAGCCTTTTGACCAAAACCGGATCGGTGGGCGCCCTGCTGGCGTTCACCATACTCGCCTCATGCGATCTGGCCCCGAAATATCAGCGCCCGACCCAGCCCGTGCAGAATGCCTATCCTGCTGATTCTGGGTCGACGCAGGCCCTTCGCGGTCAGGCAGCCTCGGATATCGGCTGGAAGCACTTCTTTACCGATGCGAGACTGCGGGCGCTGATCGAACTCGCCCTGCGCAACAACCGTGACCTGCGTAGTCAGGCGGCGGCGATCATGGAGGCTCAGGGCAGCTATGAAGTGCAGCATGCCTCACTGTTCCCCCCCATCGGGGTAACAGGGCAGGGCCAGTATTTCGCCCCCTCTGATACGGCAGGCTTTTCCTTCGCCCCTGGTCTGGGGCGCGGCACGTCCATGCTGCGTTATTACGGCGCCAATATCGGATTCTCCTCTTACGAGGTCGATCTGTTCGGCCGTATCCGCAACCTTTCCCGCCAGCAGGCGGAGGAGTTGCTGGGCTCGCGCATGAACGCGCAATCCGTGCTGATCAGCATGGTAGCGCAGGTGGCCAATACCTATCTGCAATGGCTGGCGGACCGTGAACTCGTGCGCGTGACCGACCAGACCCTGACATCGCAAAGCGATACGCTGCGTCTGACGCGTATGAAATACGATCATGGCGAGGCCGATGCGCTAACGCTGGCACAGACGCAGACCCAGGTTGAGCAGGCAGCCAGCAATAAGGCGCAGTATGAGCGTCAGATGGCGCAGGATGAGCACCAGCTGCAGTTGCTCGTTGGCGTGCCTCTGCCTGACACATTGCCGCCACCACAGCGTTTCGGAACGCAGACCCTGATGGCCGATCTGCCTGCGGGCCTGCCTTCCGACCTGATCGGCCAGCGCCCAGACATCCAGTCAGCGGAACACAATCTGATCGGTGCGAACGCCAATATCGGTGCGGCACGCGCGGCGTTCTTCCCCAAGGTCACGCTCACGGCGCAGGAGGGGGTCAGCTCGTTGCAGTTCCGCCATCTCTTCACGCCCGGCGCGCAGACATGGTCGGTTTCGCCCAACATCACCTTCCCGATCTTCACCTGGGGTCAGAACGAGGGTAACCTCAAGATCAGCAAGGCGCGTCGCCTTGCCCAGATCGCCACCTATGAGAAGACGGTCCAGACAGCCTTCAAGGAAGTGTCTGATACCCTGACGGCGCGCGAGACCTATCTCGCACAGGATACTCACCTCAAGGCCCTCGTACAGTCGTCGCAGCAGGCCTTCGATCTGGCGATGATGCGCTACAACACGGGTATCGATCCCTACCTTACGACCCTGACGCAGCAGCGCAGCCTGTATGACGCGCAGCAAAACCTCATCAATGTGCAATTGGCCCGTTACCAGAATCTGGTAACGCTCTATCGGGCACTCGGTGGTGGCTGGAGCGCCAGCGATGTCGCAAAGGCTCAGTCCATGCCCGGTGCCGCAAAACAAGGTTGATACAGGAATAGCTTTGATGAAACAGTCAGCGCCGCTTCGTCTCTTCCTCTGCGCCCTTGGCGCAGGGGCGGTGCTTATGCCCGCCCTTGCCACGGCGCAGGATGACGATGACGACAAGAAGAAGCCGGATATGCATCAGCTGGCCCGCTCCTCTGCCTTGCCCAAGGCGGAGGCTGATTTCAGCATGTTCAAGTACCGCCCGCCTGGCGACAAGGTCATCGAGCAGGCCGACGCCCACCGTATGCTGTTCAAACGCCCTGACGGCACGCCCGACGGCTATGCCCAGCGCCGGGGCAATGCGATCATCTATTACGATCGCGCCGGCAAGGTTTCACACGTCCAGCCCATCGACGAGTGAGCGGGGCCAGACGCTCGACCGGGTAATGGGCTGAAGCCGTTACGGCGTGATGCCTGCCCATGACGGCAACATGATGGTCAGGATTACCTGATCCTTTCCATCATGTTGCCTATTTATTATTTATTTTATCGTTCAGCCAAGTTTTGTCGTGGAGCGATGCTCATATCCGCCTAAGATCACCCATCATGTCAGTGATTCTTCGGCCAAAACGGGCTTCAAGGCGCCGTCAGCTTCTCCTCGGCCCAATGCAGGCCAGATGCTTTCTCGCATCCTCCCTAATTGCTGTTGCAGCGCTTGGGCTCGCACCCGGCGCAAGAGCGGAGAGCTTTCACGAAGCCATCCAGCTTGCATGGGACCGTGACCCGGCCAACCATTTCTTTTCGATTGATGCCACGGCGTCACACAAGAATGCTCGTGCCGCGCAGTCATGGTTTCCAGAGGGGCCGATCGTTGCCGGGCAATATCTCGATGACCATTTCATCGGCACCAATCTTGGCTACACGACCTATCAGGGCAGTATCAGCGTTCCCTTATGGCTCCCCGGTCAGGGCACGGCCACCGTACGCAACGCGCTGGCGGATGAAGCGGTTGCCAAGGCCCGGATCAAGGTTCAGCATCTTCTGAGCGCTGTGCGTATCCTCGATCTCGCCAGTGCCGCCACATTGCTCGAAAAGAAGATCGGCAATCTCCGCGCAACCAGCGATCTCCTCGAACGCGTCGTGCAGAGCTCCCATCAGGGTCTGCGCGCCGGTGAGATCGCAGCGGCCGACTTCGATGCTGTGGTGGGCGAGAAGGGCGATTTCGATGCGCAGATCGCCCAGTCAGAGCAGGCTCTCGAAAACAATCGCGCCGAGCTTGAGGCTCTCACCGGGACTGACGAGATCCCCGATATCCTGTCGCTCGACGGTCGCATCCTGGGCACGCAGAACCTGACACTCGACCCTACCCGTGATCCGCGTATCGAGATGGCTGCGGCAGTGTCGCGCAGCGCCAAGGCAGCGTATTCGCTGGCGCGTCACTCCTACATGCCAAACCCGCAGCTTGGCGTGCAGGTGGTCAAGCAGGGGCAATATGGCAGCCCGTGGGACACACAGGTGGGTGTCCAGTTCTCGATGGCATTACCGAGCGAGGCGCGTAATACGCCAATGGTCATGAAAGAGGTCAAGGCCATGGGTGCGGCCGAGCGCGATGCCATACTGGCGCAGCGCAAGGTCAAGACCGAGTACCGCCAGACACGCGCCAGCCTGAGTTCAGCGCTGGCCATGCTGCGCAATGCCTCATCGGCGCGACAGGCGCTTGATGCCCGCGCCCATGACCTTGAACATGCGTGGAGCGTCGGTGAGACGCCGGTCATCGAATATCTTCGCGCACGCCGTGCGGCGCTCGAAGCCGGTCAGAGAAACGCCGAAGCCGATGTCATCTGGCACGCCGCAATGATCAGAATGAGCCTGATGGCCGGAAACTACCCATGATAATCACCCCCGCGCGCCGCCTGTCTGCACGTTATCGCTGCGCTCTCCTTGCCCTCACCAGCCTGTCTTTCGCGCTCGTACCCGAGATCGGGTTCGCGCAGGCCGGGCCAGTTTCAACGCCCCCCGGCACAGTCAGCGCACCGGCAGCGCCAAGTGCCCCGAGTGCAGAGAGCGGCTCACAAAGCCCTGCAGACTGGCCGAACGCACCCATTGCGATTTCGCGGGAGGCACTCAGGCAGGAAGGTATTCATACCGCCGTAACGCGTCAGGGGGCTTTGCCACCGCATGTCGATGTGCCTGCCTATATCGATCAGGATGACCGACGCAGTGCCCGGATTCACCCAGTGGGGCAGGGACGTGTGCAGAGTGTTCTGGTGACGCCGGGTGAGATCGTCAAAAAAGGGCAGGTGCTGTTCACCTATGACGATTTCAGCCTGAGCGATGCCCATCAGCGCCTCCTTTCGGCCGAAGCTGCTGTCCAGCAGGCCCGCGCCCTGCGCGACGATGCCCGCCTGTCCTATGATCGGGCCCGCGCCCTTCAGGGCGGCGCCATATCGCAGGGTGAAGCCCAGCGTCGCCGGTCGCGCCTGCAGGACGCTGAGGGCACGGTAAAACGCAGCGAGGCCATTGCGCAGAATGAGCGTGAAAGGCTGGCCCGGTTCTCTTCATCGTCTGAAAAGACCGAGGGGCTCCATTCATCCGTCATCTCCCCGATCGATGGCATCGTGAACAAGATTGTAGTGGGTGTGGGGGAGGAAGTGTCCGGCCGTGCCGCGCCAGCCGTCGAAATTGACGATCTCTCCCGGGTCTGGGTGGTCTCGCAGGTTGGTGAGCAGCAAGCCACGCATCTGAGCCGGGGTGGAAGACAGCTGACCTGGCCGGCTCCTGACGCCAAACCGATCGAGTCACGCATCGACCTGATTGAGGGCAGTGTGGACCCGATGACACGCCACGTGCTCGTGCGCAGCCTCGTGGATAACAGCAAAAGGCAGCTTCGGCCCGACATGCTCGTCAAGACACGGCTCTTCTCGACCGAAACCGTGCATGGCATCGTGATCCCGGCCAGTGCCATACAGAAAATCGGCTCGCAGCCCTGTGTATTCGTGCGTCTGGATGACACACATTACCAGGCGCGCAAGGTAATGACCGGCCCTGATCTCGACGGGCGGATTGTCGTCACACAGGGGCTGAAACCCGGCGAAACAGTCGTGACGGATGGCAGCTTCGTTCTGAAGTCACAGGCGCTCCTGGCCCCCGAACCCAATCACGGCGAGGGCGGTCAGTAACCATGAGATTCATGCTCGCCCTCCTCAAGGGGCGCGCCGCCATACTCGGTGCGGTCGTCCTTCTCATGATCGCCGGGATCGCGGATCTGCGTTCGCTCTCTGTCGAGCCGGTGCCGGATATCTCGCCGCGGCAGGTGCTCATCTCGGTGCGCGCACCGGGCCTGCCGACTGAAGAAGTCGAGCGTCTGGTGACTTTCCCCATAGAGACCGTCATGTCCGGTATCGTCGGGGTGGATTCCATGCGCTCGGTCTCACGTACCGGCGTTTCCGTGCTCTATCTGCAGTTCAATGACGGCACCGACATCTATCGGGCACGCGAGCTCGTAGCGCAGCGGCTAGATCAGGCCCGCGCTGCCGTGTCTGTACGCAATCTCGCCATCACGATGGGGCCGATGGCCACCGGTATGGGTGAGATCCTGCAACTTCAGATTCACGGCGAGGGTCGCTCACTGGCGGCGCTGAACCGGATCATGACGTGGAACGTCGTGCCCAAGCTGCGTCTGATCCCCGGTGTGATCGATGTCAACATCAATGGTGGCGCATCACAGACCTATCAGGTCGCGCTCAACCCCATGGCGCTTCGCCAGTTCCAGGTTTCGGTCTCGGATGTGTTCAACGCGGTGGATCGTGACAACGAGGCCGCCGGGGGCGCGTGGATCGAGCATAACGACGAGCAGAACATCATTGTCGGGCGCTCGCTGATCGACAGCCTGCATGAGCTGGGCGAGGTGCAGGTGCGCAGCATGCCTAATGGCGGCGTGGTCCATGTGCGCGATGTCGGCACAGTGCGTGAGGGGCGCCTCCCGAGGCTCGGCGGTGTCACGCGCGATGGTGAAGGCGAAATCGTCAATGCCGTGGTCCTGCTGCAGCAGGGGGCCAATGCCAAGGCCACGCTCTCACGCATTAAGGCCGCCCTGCCTCAGATCATTGCCTCACTCCCTGAAGGCGTGACGCTCGAACCCTATTACAGCCGCGCCACCTTGACAGATGTGACCATTCACACCGTCAAGGAAAACCTTATCCTCGGCGCAATCCTCGTACTGGTCGTGCTTCTGGTCGTGATCGGCGACTGGCGCGCGTCGGTCGTGATCATTTCGGTCATTCCGTTTTCCCTTGTGGCCGCAATGGTGGGCATGCGCCACCTCGGCATTTCCGCCAATCTGCTGAGCCTTGGCGCCATTGATTTCGGGATGGTGGTCGATAGCGCCCTCGTGATTGTCGAAAGCGTGCTTTCCAGCCAGGCTGGTGACGACGTACCGCTTTCACAGCGTATTGCCGAGACGGTGCGCTCGGTGGCGCGACCGGTCATATTCGCCATTCTGATCATCATCATGGTCTATCTGCCGGTGCTCACGCTGGAAGGTGTCGAGGGCCGAATGTTCCGCCCCATGGCCCAGACGGTCATCCTCGCACTCATCGCTTCGCTGATCTACGCGCTGGTCGCCGTGCCTGCTTTTGCGGCGCTGATCATGAAGATCAAGCCTCATCATGCGCCCAAACACGAAACCCACGACGAGGCGCATCCTGCTGGTACAGAGGCGCTGACAGGGACCGAGCACGACACTTTCTTCATCCGATTTCTGCGCCGCGGTTTTGCCCCGGCCTCGCGCTGGTGCATGGATCATGGGCGTATGGTGATGGGCATCGCCCTGCTTGTGCTGGTGGTATCGCTCGGGCTGACCACGCGGCTTGGTGGTGAATTCATCCCGCAATTGCAGGAAGGTGATCTGATCGTCACCTCGACGCGTCTGCCTGGCATCTCGCTCGACGCCTCGCTGCGTGCCATCACCCAGATCGAGAAAACACTCAGGCAATTCCCTGATATCCGGATGCTGGTCAGCAATAGCGGCACTTCCGCCATCCCGACTGATCCTCAGGGTGGCGAGCAGTCTGATACCTATGTTCTGCTCAAGCCCCGCAGCGAGTGGAAAACCGCCACAACGCAGGAGGGCCTGATACGCGCCTTCGATGCCGCCTTGCGCAAGAACAATCCCGGCTCGCTCTATTCATGGAGCCAGCCAATCCAGATGCGCATGGATGACCTGCAATCGGGTGTACGCTCCCAGATCGCCATAGGCATCTATGGACCAGACATCGACACACTGATGAAGCTCGCCAGCCAGACGGCCCGCGTGGTGGATTCAGTCAATGGTGCTGCCGATGTCGCCCCGCAGGATGTCGGCACGATCCCGTATCTGCACATCGATGTGGATCGTACCGCCGCAGCGCGGCTGAACGTCGATACATCCGAAGTGCTCGATGTCGTGGAATCCATCGGCGGCCATGTAGGCCCGCCAGTCTCGCTTCAGGATGCGCTGATCCCCACCGAAGTGCGCATCATGGCAGAGTCACGTGATGATATGAATGATATCCGCCTGCTGCCCGTGCTGACCCGCGACGATCACTCGGTAAGGCTCGATCAGGTGGCCGACATCACCTTGCGTGATGGTCCAGCAGCGATCCGGCGCAACCAGGGGGAGCGCCGGATGATGGTACAGGCCAATGTGCGTGGCCGCGACCTCAGCTCCTTCGTTCAGGAAGCGCAGAGCGCGGTCAAAAATCAGATCAAGCTTCCGCCGGGTTACAGGATCGAATGGAGCGGCCAGTTTCGCAATCTGCAAACCGCGGTCGCGCGTCTGGAAATTGTCGTCCCGATCACACTGGTCCTTATTTTCTGCCTGCTCATCCTCGCCCTGGGCGATATCTGGCTGGCGGCTCTGGTGTTCGTGAACCTGCCTTTTGCCGCAACAGGCGGCATCATAGCCCTGTGGGTTCGTGGTATGCCGTTCAGCATCTCGGCTGGTATCGGGTTCATCGCCTTGTTCGGTGTCGCCACGCTTAATGGCGTGGTGCTAATTTCCTATATTCGAGACAAGCGGCTTGCAGGATTCGATGCGGTTACCGCGGCCGTGACTTCGGCACGGGAGCGTTTCCGCCCTGTCATGGCAACAGCCACGGTGGCGTGTCTTGGCTTCTTCCCGATGGCCTTCTCCATGAGCGAGGGCGCCGAGGTGGAGAAGCCGCTGGCGAGTGTGGTGATTGGCGGGCTCATTTCCTGCACGGCCCTTACGCTTCTGGTTCTGCCAACCCTCTATATAAGGCTCTCAGCCTGGCGTGAGCGCCGGACCCAGGCCAGTTCGGCCCCGGCTAAATAGACAATCTGCGCAGTAGCAGGAAATGAACTCGCGAGCCTGACGAGACGTTAACACCGAAGGCTTATTGGCAGACACCCCAGAGACGGCGATCGTCTTTGGGGTGTTTGACGTTCCTCTGCCCAGGGCCAGGATGGAGAATCTCGATGCTTTCCTGTATCGGTTATGGCGCACAAGGCGCCTCTGAGCGCCTCGCTCCCTTCAAGTTTGATCGTCGCGACACCGGTCCTGACGATGTCCGTATAGACATTCTCTATTGCGGCGTTTGCCATTCCGACATTCATCAGGCCCGCAATGAATGGCACAACACCATCTACCCCTGCGTGCCCGGCCATGAAATTGTTGGTCGCGTCAGCGAGGCTGGCGCGTCTGTCAGCAAGTTCAAGGTTGGCGATCTGGTTGGCGTAGGCTGCATGGTTGATTCTTGCCGCGAATGTGCCAGCTGCAAGGAAGGTCTCGAGCAATATTGCGAGGTCGGCTTTGTTGGCACCTATAATGGTGAAGACCGTCAGGGGCGCGGTATCACCTTCGGCGGCTACTCCAAGGCCGTAGTGGTCGATCAGGGATTTGTTCTCAAGGTTCCGGAGAACCTCGAACTCGCGGCTGTCGCGCCCCTGCTTTGCGCGGGTATCACGACCTACTCACCGCTCAAGCACTGGAAGGTTGGCCCGGGCCAGCGCGTGGGTATTGTCGGCCTTGGCGGGCTCGGCCACATGGCTGTTAAGTTCGCGCGGGCGTTTGGTGCCGAGGTCGTTCTGTTCACGACATCGCAAAGCAAGGTCGAGGATGGCCTGCGCCTTGGCGCGCATGAAGTTGTGCTCTCCAAGGACCCCGAAGCGATGGCGAAGGAAACGGGTCGCTTCGACTTCATCCTCGATGCAGTGGCGGCCGATCATGACATCAACGCCTATCTTAACCTGCTTAAGCGCGAGGGAACGCTGGTTCAGGTAGGCGCTCCCGAGAATCCGCTTCCAGTCAGCGTATTCAGCCTGATCATGAAGCGCCGCAACTTTGCCGGCTCACTGATTGGCGGCATCGCCGAGACACAGGAAATGCTGGATTTCTGCGGCGAGCATGGCATCACCTCGGATATCGAGATGATTGCGATGGACGAGATCGAAAATGCCTATTCACGCATGCTCAAATCGGATGTGAAGTATCGCTTCGTCATCGATATGGCGACGCTCGAAAACGCCTGATTGTAGTAAGGGGCCGGGCCGGGGATGCTACCCGCCCGGCTTCATCACTGGTTTACACTGAAGCGACCAGGCACGCCGCCTGATGAGCTGGTTCAGCAGATTTCGACGGGAATACCAGCGGCTTCAAGTTCTGACAGCGTATCGGATTTGATCTGGCTGTCTGTGAGAATACGGTCAAATTCCTGCAACGACGTCAGGCGATGCAGACCGCCCTGCCTGAATTTGGTGCTGTCCACCAGAAGCACGCATTTATCCGCAATATCCATCAGGGCACGCTTGACCTTCACGACATCCTGATCGTTCTGGAAGGCCGTGTCCCCCGAGATCACGGAGGTGGACATGAACATGATATTGCCGCGCAGTGAGCGCGCAGCCTGCTCGCACACCAGCCCGAAGAACGCGTTGCGTGAGTTGCTGTAATCACCCCCAAGACAGATAATCTTGATACCGGGGAAAGGGGCCAGAGCCTGAACGACCCCGACCGCATTGGTAATGACCGTCAGCGGTGCCCGGGCAGGCAGCAACGGCAACATCTCGGCAACAGTGGTCGAGTCATCTAGAATAATGACCTGGCCGGGCTCAATCATCGACACGGCACGCTGGATGATCGCCTTCTTCAGATTGGCGGCGCGATGCTGACGATAGGCAACGTTTTTCTCGGTACGGGCACGGTTCTTGAGCGTGATGCCGCCATGAATCTTGTCAATCAGCCCCTGACTTGCCAGCGCATGGGCATCACGATGAATGGTCATACGGCTGACATCGAAATGCTCCGCCAGAAACTCGATGCTCGCATTACCCTGCTCAAACAGCAGATCGAGAATCTGCTGCTGACGTGATTTCAGGTTCTGGCGCTTGATCCCGGAAAAACCGTCGAGCGCGGCTGCTGGCTTGGGGTCATCACTCATCTTGAAGAACTGCCTTTGACAGATTTTGCTTTGCTCCGATGGACCAAGCAGACCAATCGATAGATAACAAAAATATCACAAATATCTCATGCCAGCAAGAGAGGGGTGTGCCCCTGCGCGTGGCTTTCCCAACAAGGGCAACAACTTGTCATCACGCTCAACAGGCAGTGATCGGCTTCTCGGTGACATGAACTGTATCATATATAGCACTACATTGTGATTATCGAAACATTTAGGGGCAGTTTAAGTCTTGTAGTCAGATCACCACCCCTCTTGCCAGAACGGAGCCTGGTCATGAGCACAGGATATCTGATCGGGATCGATTGCGGTTCGTCGAGCGCCAAATCTGTGATTTTCGCAACAGATGGCAGGATCGTCGGTCTCGGGCAGGCGCGCGTCGCCCAGATCACCGATACGCCGCGCCATGTCGAGCGTGATATGTCTGCTACCTGGCGCATCGTTGCGGGTACCATATGCGATGCGCTGGCCGATGCGGGGCTGACAGGTACCGATATCGCTGGCGTAGGGATCACTGCGCATGGTGACGGGCTCTTCCTGCTCGACCGCGACCGGCAGCCACTCGGTCACGGCATCATGTCGCTGGACAGCCGCGCCTACGGTATTCATGACGGGTGGAAGCGCGAAGGGCTGCTTGATCGTCTGATGCCGGTAGCCGGGCAGCGCCCTTATCCGTACTCCGCCACCACGTTGCTTGCCTGGATCAAACGCCACGAACCCGAGCGTTTTGCTTCGATTGGAACCGTGTTTTTTGCAAAGGACTGGCTGCGTTACTGCCTGACCGGAGGGATCGCCACCGATCTCACAGAGGCCAGCACTGCCTTCACAGACCTGCACAGCCAGACCTATAGCCCCGATATCCTCTCTGCGCTCGGTCTGTCGGAAATATCCGACGCCCTGCCACCCATGCTCGATTCATGCGCCCTGGCAGGCACGGTAAGCGCCGAGGCGGCGGCCCTGACAGGCCTTGCTGAGGGCACGCCCGTTTCCGCTGGCCTGCATGATGTAATCGCGGCCGCTGTCGGGTTGGGTCAGGTTCGCCCTGGTGACATGACCGTCACGGCCGGAACGTTCTCCATCAACGAGGTCCTGCGTGACCGCCCGGTGATCGGTACCGAGTGGGCCTGCCGCGCCGGCTATCGCAAGGGCTTGTGGAACTGCATGGCGATCTCGCCTGCGTCGGCCAGTAATCTGGAGTGGATGGCACGTTACGTGGCACCTGACGACCCCGAGGCTGCTGCAAGGCTCATCGAGGCGACCATCGCGAAGTTTGCGACGGGCCGCACCGAGCGTCAGATACCGCTCTACCATCCCTACCTGTTTGGCTCCCCCTTCGAGACGCCCGCCACCGCTTCCTTCCTCGGCGTCCAGTCCTGGCACGACAGGGCCGATCTCTTCCGTGCGATGATCGAGGGCACGATATTCAACCACCGCCATCACGTGGAGGATCTGCTGCAAACGGGAGGCGTGCGTCAGATCGGCATTTCGGGAGGAGGCAGCCGCCGCCCGGAAATTGGCCAGCTCTTTGCCGATATCCTCGGCCGCCCCGTCATGACGTCTCCCGTGAGAGAGGCCGGTGCCCTGGGCGCGGCCCTGACAGCTGCCGTCGCCTGTGGTCTCTCCCCTTCACTGGAAGAGGCCGTGGACGCGCTGAATATGCAGCCGCGTCATTTCGAGCCCGATGCCGCGCTCGCGCGATACTACGACGCCGTTTATGGCCGCTACCTCGCTATAGCCCGCGTGCTCGAACCCTTCTGGCCGTCCCTGCACAGCGATCAGGGCGATGACTACCCGAAGGCCGAGCCCCAGCACGAAAAGCTGCCTGAAGATCTGGCGGCTGACGCCACGAACTCACCAGCAATGCCCGGGAGCGGAAAGATTGCGCCTCCTCTCTCGGGGGCAGCAACAGCGTCAACCATCACACAGACCATGACCGCGGCAATCGCCGCGACGCAAGCGCCTGTTGTCCAGATCGGTTCGATGCCTCTGCAACACTGACGCACCCGATCACGAACGACCGCTTTCGCTCAACCATGAAAATGCTCAAGACAATACTGGACCCGAACACCCCATGACCCATTCTGCCGAACATCTCGACTCAGCCCATTTCGATGTGACGATCATCGGTGCTGGCATCAACGGGGTCGGCCTCTTTCGTGAACTGGCCCTTCAGGGCGTGAATGTCCTGCTCATCGAACGCGAGGATATCTGTGCGGGAGCCTCTGCAGCTCCTTCGCGCCTCATTCATGGTGGCATCAAATATCTTGAGACAGGGGAATTTCGTCTCGTGGCGCAGTCGACGCTCGAGAGAAACCTGCTGCTTCGCAATGCCCCGCATCTGGTAACCGCCCTGCCAACGGTGATCCCGATTCACTCATGGTTTGGCGGCATCATCCCTTCAATCAAGCGGTTTTTCCGCCTCAAGAGCAAGCTTGCAGATCGTGGGGTCCTGATTACCGAGATCGGTATGCAGATCTATGATTTCCTGGGACGACGGGCCAGGGTGATGCCCCGCCATTCGCTCACGCTTGGAAAGAAAGTCCGGCAGAACTGGCCACATATGACCCGTAAGGTTATCGCAACCGGGCGCTATTACGACGCCGCCATTTCCCAGCCTGAGCGGCTAGGATTTGAATGTGTAGAGGATGCGCTCAAGCTGAATCTTGGTTGCGCCATCAAGACCTATAGCGAGGTCGAAGCATTCAGTGAGGGCACTCTGACCTTGCGCGACCGCCTGACCGGCAGCAAGGAGCAGGTACGGACCGACCTTATTGTAAATGCTGGTGGCGCGTGGATCGACAGCGTCAACGCCGCGCTGGGGCTGACGACGCGCTATATCGGTGGCACCAAGGGGTCCCACCTCGTCATCCGTCACGAGGGCCTGCTGCGAGAACTCAACGGGCAGATGGTGTATTTCGGCACGGCCGACGGACGTATCTGCCTGGCTTACCCCTTTCTTGGACACGTTCTGGTCGGGTCAACCGACATCCCCGTCAAGGATCCTGATACGGCGCGGTGCTCACAGGACGAGCAAGCCTATATGCTGCGCATGCTGTGCGAACTGTTTCCCGGATTCACCATTAATGAAAGCGATGTGATCTATCGCTATTGCGGGGTCAGACCGCTCCCCGCCAGCAATGCTGATGACCCTGGTGCAATCAGCCGCGATCACATCATCCATACGGATTACGCAGGCATCACCCCTGTTCTGTCGCTCGTTGGCGGAAAATGGACCACATTCCGTGGATTGGCGGAAGAAGTGGCCGACAAGACGCTCTGCATGCTGCACAAAAAGAGAGCGTGCTCTTCGCGTCAGCGTCCTATCGGAGGGGGGACGAATTATCCGTCCGCGCGCAAGAAAGCTGCCTATCTGCGTCAGCTTGCCAGCAGACATGGCCTGACCGAGGCTCGTGCAGCCCTGCTGTTCGAACGCTATGGCACTACAGCGGAACGGGTGGCGGAATATTGTGCGCGAACGCCCGATGCGCCGCTCGCGAGCCTTCCCGAATACACACGCAACGAAATTCTCTATGTGGCAAACGAAGAACTCGTGCGCGGCGTCAACGATATTGTTTACCGACGCACGCCAATTGCCCTGCGCGGTGCGCTTAATCGCGCTGTCATCGACGAGATATGCGCGCTTATCGCCACCCCGCTTGGCTGGTCGGAGGCTGAACGCATCACCCAGGCTGAAACATGCTGGCATATTGCGCGCGAACAGCACGGGGTGACCGACAGCCAGATCGCCGCGTAGGCCGCCTGAGGTAGGATGCGCGGCTTGAGAGGACATTCATGAACCGGTTCCGCCAGAAGCTTGCCCGTATGAGGGCCCAATGTGACACACGCGACGACTTTATTCTGGTCGATGCACGTGACGCGGATATGGCCGGCGGCATGTCCGCCTTCTGCCGCCCCGGTCAGGGGATGATGACCAAGGCCGAGTTTCTGGCGGATATCCAGAATGTCGTGTCGCATGACCTGGTGGACATGGTTCTGGTATCGGTATCCACCCATGAGGATCTTTTGGCGTCGCACGTCACAACGCTGCGCGACATACAGCTTGCCGTGCGCGCCAATGACAGCTCGGACCTCTGGCGCATCCGCGCCGGCACCTATGAAAGCCAGAAATCGCTGCCTTTCAGGACCGCTACGCTCGATCAGGCACTCTGCCATTTCGGCCTGTATTCGCTCACCTTCAATGGCGAGGCCAGCCACGATGTCATGGTTCTGGACCAGTTCCGGACCTTTCGTAGGGAAGCACGCGAAACGGGTTTCGAGTATTTTCTGGAGGTCTTCAATCCCAACCAGACGGATATCGATCCCGACGATTTCGGCGATTTCCTCACCGACATGATCACACGCTGTCTGGCAGGAATGCGTCGTGACGAGATGCCGCATCTGCTGAAAATTCCGTTCAACACGACGGAGAGCCTGTCGTCCCTGTGCCGCTTCGACCCACGTATTGTGATTGGCATCATGGGAGGCGGAAGCGGCACCACACGCGACTGCCTGGAGCTACTCGGACAGGCGCAACAGGCAGGGGCAAGGGCCGCGCTTTTTGGTCGCAAGATCCTGCACGCCGAAGACCCGGTACTGATGCTCGGCATGATGAGAAGCGTGACCGATGGTGTTCTAACGCCTGCTCAGGCCGTGGAATTCTACCATCAGGGCCTCGCGGAACGAGGGATGACACCGCGTCTTTGTGTCCGTGACGATTGTGAGATCACAGAATTACGGCTTTCAAGATAACATCAGGCATAAATCGTCAAACCGCTGAAACAATACAATATACTCCCAAAATCTGCCTTTTCGGTCAATCCGTTCATATCAATGTGAACGATCAAAGTGATATTTTCTCTATAAAAATGTTAAAGCCTCCCATAGAGTAACATCAAGACGTTACGAACCGGCCGTCGTGCTGTGCAGAAAGAGGAAGCAATGCCCCAAAAGTCGCTCTGGGTCGGAACAAGCTGGAAGATGAACAAGGGGCCAGGGGCTGCCCGCGACGCGGCTGCCCGAATTGCCGACATGTTAGTGCCGGACAGGATTACCCCCTTCGTCATTCCCCCGTTCACCTCTCTCGAAACAGTAGCATCGCGTCTTCAAAACACGGCCTGGCATGTCGGTGCGCAGAACATGCACTGGGAGGAAGAGGGCGCATGGACAGGTGAAATTTCCCCTCGCATGGTGCGCGAGTGCGGGGCAGACCTGATTGAGCTGGGCCATTCCGAAAGACGGGAGCATTTCGGCGAGACCGATATCACGGTCAACCTGAAGGTCCGCGCCGCCATCCGTCACGGCCTGCGGCCGCTCATCTGCATCGGCGACAGCGCCGAGGAATATGAGTTCAATGTGACGCACGAAACCCTGGCCCGTCAGACCAAGATGGCGCTTCACGGCCTGACATCGAATGAAATCGCCACAGTGCTTCTTGCCTATGAGCCCGTCTGGGCAATCGGCGCGAAGGGCAGGGCGGCCGAGCCGGATTTCGTCGATATCGCCCATAAGCGCCTGCGCCAGGTGCTGATCGAACTCGTTGGAGAAGAGCAGGCGCGACGTGTGCCGCTTCTCTACGGTGGGAGTGTCTCGCTCGACAACGCCGCCCGCTACACGGCACTGAGCGATGTGGATGGTGTCTTCATCGGTCGTTCGGCCTGGGATCCCTCGGGGCTCGAAGCCATCATCAGGTCTGTTGCGTCATGAGCGGCGCGACCGGGGTCGAGAGCAAGGCCGTCTCGGCCAGACGACGCGAGATTCTGGACTACGTGCTCGAAAACGGTGGCGCGCAGATCGAGGAACTGGTGGATCGTTTCTCGACCAGCCGCATGACCATCCATCGCGACCTTCATGCCCTGTCCGAGCAGGGCCTGGTGCGCAAGGTGCATGGCGGTGTCACCATGCTGGCCAGCGGTGTAATGGAAACGAGCGTCGTCCATCGCATGCGCCGCGCCTCGCGCGAGAAACAGGCCATTGCCCGCCTTGCTGCAGGATTTATCAAGGCTGGCGATATCATCGCACTCGATGATTCCACCACCTCGCGCATCCTGTCTGAAAACCTGCCCTCGGGCATGCCTCTCACTGTGCTGACAAACAGCATGGGAATTGCCACGCAGATTGCGGGTGCACGCGATATCAGCCTGATATCGTTGGGCGGCAAATATCACCCCCGCTTCGATGCCTTTCTCGGCATCCTGTGCGAGCAGGGGACCAAATCACTCAGGGCCAACACGCTCTTCATGTCCGTCTCTGCCGTGCGCGATCTCGGTGCGTTCCATCAGGAGCAGGAGATCGTCAAGTGCAAGATGGCCCTCATGGAAATTGTCGATCGTCGCATCCTGATGATCGACAGCCAGAAATTCGATGTTACCGCATTGAACCGTCTGGCCAGCCTTTCTGACTTTGATGTCGTGATCACCGATTCAGGTGTGTCCGAAAGCCAGAAGAACCGAATGCTTGATGCTGGCATCAACCTGCATGTCGCCCATCTGGATGACGCAGTGCCCACCTCGCATTCTCCATCCCCCTGAAACACGATCAAGGAAAACGATCATGAAAATTGCAGTTGGTGGCGACAGCGCCGGTGAAGGTCTGGCCCAGCAGATCGTGGCCCATCTCAAGGCCAAGGGTGTCGATGCGGTCGATCTCTCGCGCCCCGTCGATGCGAAAAGCGAACTCTATTCCGAACTGAGCGAGCGCGTGGGTCACGCCATTCTCTCAGGCGAATATGAGCGCGGCATCCTGTGCTGCGGCACCGGTATCGGGGTTGCGATTTCAGCCAACAAGATCCCTGGTATCCGCGCAGCTCAGGCTCACGATGCGTATTCGGCCGAGCGCGCCGCCCTGTCGAATAATGCCCACATCATCACACTGGGCGCACGTGTCGTCGGGGCCGAGCTGGCCAAGACGATTGTCGATTCCTTCCTTGCAAAAGAATTCGACCCGGCGAGTGCTTCCAAGAAGAACGTCGATGGCATCGATGCTCTCGACAAGAAGTATTCGCCAAACGCCTGCAAGTAATGGATTAACACGACCACATAAGGTCTGATTTCATGAAAAAAGTCCTGCTCGCTACCGCATCCCTCCTTCTCGCTCCGTTGGCCGCTCATGCGGCCCCGGAGAACGGGCCGATGCGTTTTGTCATGATACCGAAAGCCGTGCATCCCTGGTTCGACAAGGCCAATAATGGTGCCCAGTCGGCTGCCCAACTGCTCAGCAAGGCAACCGGGCGCACCATCACGGTGGAATATCGTGCACCGCAAACGGCCGATGTCTCGACCCAGAACGACATCATCGAACGGGCCATTGCGACACATCCTGATGGCCTGATCCTCGATCTTCTCGATGAGAAGGGCAATCGCTCGACCATGCAGGAAGCGGTTGACGAGAAGATCCCGATGACGGTGTTCGACTCCCTTCCTCCCGAAGGCATGGATATCACGGCAGTCGGGGCGGATTTCTGCGAGCAGGGCACGCTGGCCGCCGAACGGCTGGCCAAGCTGATTGACCACAAGGGCGAGGTCGCCATCATGATGGGTGTTCCAACCGCCCCCAATCATGCCTTGCGCGCCCGTTGTGAACTCAAGGTTTTTGCCAAATATCCCGACATCAAGGTCGTTGCTACGGGCATCGACAATGACAGCATTGAAACGGCTCAGAAGCAGGCTTCGGCCATCATGCAGGCCCACCCCAATCTTGGCGGCTGGGTCGCCTGTGATGCGGCCGGCCCCGTGGGTATCGGCCAGGCCATTCGCGAGAGCGACAAGGTGGGCAAGGTCAAGGAAGTCGGGCTCGATAACCTGAGTGACATGCTCCAGCTCATCAAGGATGGCGTGGTGGATTCCTCCGCATCGAGCCGCCCTGAAATGCAGGGCTACTGGGCCGTAATCGCTGCCTGGCAGAAGGCGATGGGCCAGCAGACGCCCAAGAACATCGATACGGGCATCGACATCATCACCAAAGCGACTCTCTCCAAGTAAGCGATGGGAGCAGGGCCATGGTCCTTCTCAAGGCAACAGGCATACGAAAGACCTATCCGGGTGTCGTAGCGCTTGACCATATCGACCTGACCCTGGAACCCGGCAAGGTGCATATCCTTGCCGGGGAAAACGGGGCGGGCAAATCCACCCTCATCAAGACTCTTTCCGGCCTGGTCAGACCCGATGAAGGGACATTGGTGATTGACGATGCCGATGCCCTTCACGACCACAGGCTTTTCCGGCGGGTGGCCTATGTTCCCCAGGAACTCAATCTCTTCCCCTACCTGACCGTTGCGGAAAACATGTTCATGCCGTTCGCCCGCTCGGGCTTCGGCACAGTCACCGTTTCCGAAAAAGCCATGGAGGCCAAGGCCGCCGAGTATATCGCGCGTTTTGGCATTCATGCGCGCCCCGATCAGAAGGTCGCCGAAATCAGCGTGCCCGATCAGCAGCTCTTGCAGATTGCCCGCGCGGCCACACAGGAAGATTTCGGGGTCATGATCCTCGATGAGCCGACCTCATCGCTGACAGCCCGTGAGACAGAACAGCTTTTCCGTATCGTCTGTGATCTGCGCGACCGGGGCGTGGCCATCGTGTTCGTCTCCCACAAGATGGAGGAAATCTTCTCGCTGGGCGATACGGTCACCGTGCTGCGCAATGGTCGCAGCGTTGGCAGTTTCCCGATGGAGGGCATGACCGAAAACGAACTGATCCGCCTGATGTCGGGCAGTACGGTCAAGCTGGACGAACAATTCCAGTCCGATCCGGCCTCTCGCACGGGCGAGACAATCCTCAAAGTGGAGAATTTGTGCGGGCCCGGGTTCGAGGATATCTCCTTCGAATTGAAAAAAGGCGAAATCCTCGGCTTTGCGGGACTGGTTGGCGCAGGCCGTTCCGAAATCATGCAGGCCATGTTCGGTTTCCGCAAAGTCCGGAGCGGCCAGGTGATGCTCGATGGAAAGGTCATCGCCCCCAACAGGCCCGATAAAGCCGTCAAGGCCGGGATGATCTACCTCTCTGAAGAACGCAAGCATCACGGTATCTTCCCGATGCTCAGTGTGCGCGAAAACATCGCGCTTGCTGTCACCGATGACATCTCCACGGGCGGGCTGATCTCCCCCAGGCGGGAGAAAGAGATCGTCCGTGAGATCATCCAGCGTTTCGATGTCCGCACCTCGTCAGCGGCGAAGAAGATCATGTTTCTTTCTGGCGGCAACCAGCAGAAAGCAATCATCGGCCGCGCCATGGCACGCAAGCCTCGCCTGCTCATATTCGATGAGCCGACGAAGGGCATTGATATCGGCACCAAGTTCCAGATCTACCGGATCATGCAACGCCTTGCGGAAGAGGGCGTCGGGATCATTCTCGTCTCGTCCGAAATGAACGAATTGCAGCGTTGCGCCACGCGCATCATCACCCTCTATTCCGGCCGTATCAACGGTTCCTTCGAGCACGACAAGACGGATGTCAGCACGCTGGTCGCCTCGATCATTGGCTCACCGGAGACCAGACATGTCGCATGAACCCTCAACGCTTCCCCAGCCCGATGGCGCAGCGGTCGCGGCAGCCCCCGGCGCGGGCGCCCGCATCAAGGCTCTGGCGGCCAACCCGCTCTGCGGTGTGATCGTGGCGCTGGTAGTCATCTTTGTGCTGTCCTGCTCGCTGTCATCTCACTTCCTGACCGCGTTCAACATGAAGATCATTGCGCGCTCGCTGGCTTTCGTGGGGCTCGTCACGATCGGTCAGGCCATATTGATGATCCTCGGTGAGCTAGACCTCTCCGTCGGTGCCATTGGTGGCCTCGCCGGGGTGGCAGGTGGCCTGCTCATGGTTCAGGCAGGCCTCGACCCGTGGCTTTCCCTCATTCTCTGCCTCGCGCTCGGAACGGGGTGCGGATTGCTCAATGGCCTGCTCATCACCAGGCTGCGCCTGCACTCCCTGGTGCTGACCATCGGCATGGCCGGTGTCTATGGAGGCGCCAATCTGGTGCTCACCAAGGGCGTCGCCATTACCGGGATCCCGAGTGATATCGGTTTCCTTGGCCGAGGCATGATGTTCGGGCTGCCCGTACCCTTCGTGATCCTGCTCGTCTGCCTTGCGATCGTGTCCTTCGTCATGATCCGCACCCCGCTGGGGCGCTATGTCTATGCCATTGGCAGCAATAATGCCGCTGCACGGATGCTTGGCATCAGGGTAGACGCCATTCGCGTCTGCGCTTTCGCAACGGCAGGCTTCCTTTCCGCACTGGCAGGTATCGTGATGGTTGCCCGCCTCGGGACAGCCCAGCCTTCCATTGGCGATACCTGGGTGCTTGCCCCCATTGCAGCGGCCGTTATCGGCGGTGTCGCCACGACAGGCGGCCTTGGCAGCCCATTCGGTGCCGTGCTGGGCGCGGTCATCATAGGCATTATCGAGAACGTCATCGTGCTGTTCGGCATTTCGCCCTACTGGCAATCGATCGTCAGCGGCGGGATCGTCGTTGCCGCCATTTCCTTCGACTCAATCGCAAGACGCTATTTCAACCGCGAGGCCTGACAGGGGGCCCCTGCGGGGGTCACCCAGTGCCTTCATCGCGGACCCTATCGAGGATATCTTCATGACCAAGATCTGTGGTGACGCCGAGAATTTCGCGACATCGGCCCTGCGTGGCTTTGCCAGCCTCTATCGCGACATCGTCCAGCCGGTCCGTGGCGGCGTACTGCGCAGTCAGCCCGGTGCCAAGGGCAAGGTGGCTCTGGTGGTCGGTGGCGGGTCCGGGCATTTCCCGGCCTTCAACGGCTATGTCGGCACCGGCTTTGCGGATGCCGCTGTAGCGGGCGACGTCTTTGCTTCGCCCTCTACGCAGGCCATTTTGCGCATCGCCCGGCAGGCCAATCTGGGTGGCGGCGTTGTCCTCGGCTACGGCAATTACGCTGGTGACGTGCTGAACTTCAGTATCGCCGCAGAACGCCTTCGCGCCGAGGGGATCGATGCCCGGATGATCGCCACGACAGACGACATCGCAAGCGCCCCTGCCGAGGAGGCCAGCAGACGTCGTGGCACGGCAGGCGACGTACCTGTTTTCAAGATCACGGGGGCTGCGGCCGAGGCAGGTCTCTCCCTCGACGAGGTCGAGGCGGTGGGCCAGCGTGCCAATGCGCGTACCCGTTCTTTCGGTGTGGCGTTCGACGGGTGCACCTTGCCTGGTGAAACCGAGAAGCTCTTCCATGTCCCGAATGGCCGTGTTGCGCTCGGCCTTGGTGTTCATGGAGAGCAGGGCATTGATGAGCAGGATCTCATGCGCCCCGAAGCGCTGGCTGCCATCCTGTGCGAGCGTCTGCTGAAGGAAGCACCCCCGAAGGCGGGATCGCGCATCACGGCGCTGCTGAATGGCTTGGGCGGGACGAAATATGAAGAGCTTTTCGTGCTGTGGGAAGCGATCATCCCCTATCTCGAAAATGCCGGATATACCCTGGTCGCACCCATCGCCGGGGAATACATCACCAGCCTTGATATGGCCGGATGCTCACTGACCATCACATGGCTCGATGAAGAGCTCGAGCGTTTCTGGTGTGCCCCGGTGGATAGCGCGGCATTCCGCCGCAACGCGGTGACCCGCGTGCAGGATCATGCCCTGTCGGTGCTGACAGATGCCCCGGCCGTTTACATGAAATCCCTTACCGATGCCGGACGCGATGGCGGTCGCTGTGTGGCCTCCATCATGGTCAAGCTCTCACACGCCCTGACAGAGGCCGAGGCCGAGCTTGGGCAAATCGACGCTCACGCGGGCGATGGCGACCACGGACAAGGAATGGCCCGTGGGGCGGCTGCTTCGGCCAAGGCCGCACTGGCCGCTGTTGAGGCCGGGGCGGGCCCTGCGACAGTGCTCGCAGCGGCAGCAGATGCCTGGGCGGATCGTGCCGGCGGCACATCGGGCGCCTTGTGGGGGGCAGGGCTGTTCGCCTTCAGCACAGCCTTCGATGATTCTGCCGTGCCCGATGCCCAGAGCCTTTCGACCGGCCTGCGTCGCGCAATGGAAAAGATTACAGCCCTTGGCAAGGCGAAGCCGGGTGACAAGACCCTTATGGATGCTCTGGTCCCCCTCGTGGAACGCTTCGAGCAGGGCCTGCGCCAGGGAGAGAATGTCTCGAAAGCCTGGAACGAAGCCGCCAAGGCATCAACCACCGCAGCCGAGGCGACGAAAGACCTCCTGCCGCGACTGGGTCGCGCACGCACTCATGGCGAGCGCAGCAAAGGCTATCCTGACGCTGGTGCAATTTCCATGGCGCTTAGTGCCCGTGTCGTGGGTGAGGCGCTTGCCTCGCTCGCTGTGAAGTAACATCGCGAGGTTAAACTCGGCGGCTCACCAGGCCACTGCGTTCAAGACCAATTGAAGCAAGCTGGAAAGGGGGGCTCTCATGCCCCCCTTATTCACGTCCCATGCCCAGCTTATCCACAAGCTTGCCCACGAACGCATCCACCAAATCTGTGGGTAACGTCATGAGCGGCGGAAAAACGGCCCCTCGTCAGACATCCGCACGTCATGCCTCAGGGAGAGGATGATCCTCCGGTGGCAAAGCGGGAGTTGTGCCGGGAGTAGAACCAGTAGGTCGCAAATCCGAGCCCCGCATAAGCGATCAGCAACAGGGCCGGGACCGGATTGCCGTGCATCAGGGCGCGGGCCATGTCGGCAAAAAGCGGCGCAATCATCACGAGGCAGAACAGGATGCCCAGCGTCGGGGTGACGCCAATCCACCATCCCCTGATGGTGACGCCCCCCAGCGGAACACTGAAGCTTCTTGGCATATCAGGGTGCTTGTTGCGCTGCCAGATAACCGTGAAGCACACAATACCGAAGGCGGCTGCCGTCCCGATGCTGACAAGATCGCTGATCACGTCAATTGGCAATGTCGCCGTGGCGAGAGCCACCAGAATACCTAGCAGGATCGTCCCGGTCCAAGGCGTGTGGTAGCGCTTGTGCACATACGCGAAGATCGGGGGGAGCAGCCCGTCGCGGCTCATTGCAAAGAAGATGCGTGTCTGTCCGTAAAGCAGGCCCAGCAATACCGAGCAAAGCCCGATCGTGGCGCCGAGATTGACGAACAGGGCGAGCCACGGCTGATGCATGGCGCGCACGGCGATTGCGAGCGGATCGGCCACATTGAGCTGCTGGTAGGGCACGATACCGATCAGGATGGACGCCACACACACATAAACGATCGTGCAGATCACAAGGCTGCCGATAATCCCGATCGGCACATCCCGACGCGGGTTGCGCGCCTCGGCCGATGCTGTCGAGACAGCCTCAAACCCGACATAGGCAAAGAAGATGATCGAGGCCGCACGGAACATGCCGGGGATGCCGTATTGGAACCCGCCGCGATACTCAGGAATGAAGGGGTGCCAATAGGAGGGATGCAGCGCAAAAAGACCGCACACGACAAACAGGAAAAGCACCCCGACCTTGATGAATACGATCACCGTGTTGACGCGTGCTGACTCTTGTACGCCGCGCACCAGACAGGCCGTCACCACCGCAATGGCCAGCGTTGCGACAAGGTCAAAGCGCCAGCCCGAGGTGATGGCCATGCCGCCGCTTCCCGGCACGGTCTGGAAGGTTGCCTGACTCAGTGCCGCCGGGACATGCATATTGAAGCTTGAGAGCAGGCTCGTGGCATAGCCTGACAGGCCGGACGCGACAGCGGCACAGGAGATGCCGTATTCGAGCAGTAGCAGCCACCCGACCGTCCAGGCGGCCTTCTCACCCATCGACACATAGGCGTAGGAATAGGCCGACCCCGACACAGGCAGGCTGGAGGACAGTTCGCCGTAGGAGAAGGCCGTAAAGAGACAGGCCAGCGCCGCGATGATGAACGAGACAAGAATGGACGGCCCCGCATACTCGGCGGCAGCTGTGCCGGTCATGACATAGATGCCAGCGCCGATCGTGGAGCCGACACCGAGCATCACAAGCTGCGTGGCCGTCAGCGAGCGCTTGAGCCCGTTGGTTTCGTAATCAGCCGTGACCTGTTCGAGCGTCTTGCGTCGGCTTGCGGAGTTCGATGCGGAGGGTGGAGGTTCGGCCAGGTCAGGAATGATACTAATCGCCCATAGTGGAAAAGCCGATCATGCCGGATCGGCTGTCAAAGTGGAAATTATTTCGTTATCAAAAGAGAACGAGTGCGACGAGGGAGACGGCACCGGCTCCCATGCAATAGAAGGCGAAAGGCGACAACGCCCAGCGCTCATGATTGCGGAAATAACGCAGCAGAACAGCCGTACTGATGAGCGCCGTCACACCCGCCGCGATAGCCGCGATGATGGAAATGCGGATCATGTCCGGGCTGACACTCATATGACGGAGCTGCCATGCCTCATGCACGGTCGCCGCCAGAACCGCAGGCTGCGCCATGAGCAGCGAGAACCGGGCAGCTGTCTCATGATTGAGCCCACAGACAAGCCCCGCATTGATGGTCGAACCCGAACGCGAGATGCCGGGGAAGAGTGCCAGACACTGCCATAGCCCGATGACCACCGCATCGCGGGCCGACATGTCGGCAATGGCACGCTGGGGCATACGCCCCTTGTAAGACCGCATCCACTCGGTAACGAGCAGGATCACACCGTTCAGGATCAGGAAGATCGCCACAGCAGCAGGCGTACCGAAAATGACCTTCAGCTTGTGCTCGAACGCCGCACCGAAGATGACCACCGGAATGGTGGCCACAACCAGAAGCACCAGAATACGGATGGCTTCCTCTCGGCGGGCCGCACCATGCATCCCGATTGCACCGGTAAAAATGGCCAGCCAGTCACGCCAGAAGAAGCAGAAGAGCGCAACCAGCGTGCCAAAATGCAGCATCGTCAGAAAAGGCAGAAACAGCTCGCTCCGCTCGTCCAGATTCCAGTGAAGCAGGGCGGGAAGGAGGACTGCATGGCCGAGACTGCTCACGGGGAAGAGTTCGGTCAGTCCCTGGACGATGGCCAGAACCAGTGCTTGAAGCAGCGTCATGTCAGCTCAGTATGAAATAAATGTTTCCATCTCCTGCCTTACTGCGGCACGGATCGCAAGCCCGCGCTTGACCGTCACCGCAACTCGGGCGAAGAGTTCCGCTGATATAACAGGCAGGTGACGCAGATATGGCAGCAAAAAACCGGGGCGGCGCGATTCTGGCCAGCACAATGGTGCTGGCTATCGCAGCGGGCTTTGCTGTCTTTGCCGTGGCACAGCGGCATGGCCCGTCAGGAGACACCCAGAAGCTTCATGCCCGCTTCGTTTCTGCCAATGGGCTGGACGCAGGCGCTGCCGTCGTGCTGGCAGGCGTCCGTGTCGGTACGGTCCAGAAAATCAGCCTCGACCCGGCCACACAGATGGCGCAGGTCGATTTCTCCATCGACCGCCATCTGTCGCTGCCTTCAGACACGATCCTGACCATCGCTGCGCCGACGATGACCTCGGAAAACGCTCTGACCATCGAGCCTGGCACGTCCCGCGAGCGTTTGCCCTCAGATGGCACCATCACCAACACCCAGGCGCCCACATCGCTTGAGCAGCAGGTCAGCAACTATATCTTCGGGTCCGGCATTCAGTAGGCCGCATCGCCCCTGAATGGGGGTGATCCAACAAGGCGGGCAGGGGGGCTGAGGCACCGCGCGCAGGCTTGTGTACGTATCCATAGCACCCGCAAAAATTGTCCGGCCAGACGACCAAGGCGGTTTCAGCAAAACGCCATCTAGCTGGAGCGGCGCTCGGGACGACAGCCATCAATTTGCGCCCGATACTGTCGAATACCCTTAGTCGTTAAGGGGGTAGAGTGCGAGAAGGCGTCTTTGCTTGCGCCAGTAGCGCAGCATCGTATAGGCCCCACAGGTTTTCCAGCCTCGTGCCCTGTTCATCGCCCCGACACGAAACGCCATGCGATAGTGATAGAATTGCGCGCGATACGCCTCCCACAGCGTCGTGCGTGAATCCCATATATGTGTGGCCTCGGATCCGACGCCGTTGAGTTCGATGATCTCGAAATCCTCACCGCGTCGCAAAGCCTCGATCGAGGCCGCCTTGACGTCGATACGACCGAAATGGAATTCGCGGATATCGCCGATGATTTCGTCAAGGCGACGTGTGAGCGCGGGGGTGGCATCGGCGCAACCGTTGCGGAAGATAGAGCCCTTGCAATGGTTGCCGGTAAAGACAAGCTGCACCGGCTCCCCCTTGGCAGGAACCGTATCAAGACGATCCTTGAGGCGCGGCAGATAGATGTCGGGCAGCAGATTGGTTCGCGTATCGCGCGCAATGAGCTCGCGTATGGTCGCAGCACCATCTCCCTCAACGATCGGCGCTTCCTTGTAGGTGATCGAGGTGATGCGCCCTGAGGAAGCGCCCGGCTCACGGATGTAGAACAGCCCGGCCTCGACAGGCCCGGTGGCGAGTGCCTGCGCCATGATACGCACATTGGAAGGGAACGTCTCGAGCACCCCGAGCAGCGCGTCCTCACTCTGGACGAGCTTCACCCCGGTTCCGTTGCACCCGATATCCGGCTTGATCACGGCTGGAAAATCGATGCCCTTCGTCCTCATGGCGGCGACCAGTTCACGCGCATCGTCCTTGCGGCGTCCCTTACGCAACATCTGCGTGACATAGGGCGCGATCCAGCGTGTAGCGACCGGACCGGCCAGATCGAGAATACCGCTCTTGCTTTCGCCACAGAGCCCGCCCGTTTCGATCAGGGGGTTCGCCGCACTGGGTACGCTGAAATCGCCATATCGCAGACCGAGACCGATCCAGTACAGAACGATCGGCGTATAGAAAATCGACCCGGGCCAAAACTCGAACAACGAGAGTGGATGCGGCTCCTTCTTTGTTTCTCCTTGCCTGGTTGCGGTCTCTGCGCCCATGCCGGTGTCATCGCAATCGGAAGAGTCGGGGAATCCGTGTGTCGTCTGAAGCATCTGCCACTCAGTCACTGAAAGTCTGAAACCGGGCAATCAGACGCCCGACGAAAAGGATGGTCAGTATGAACCCCGCGATCCCAAACCAGCGCCAGCTCGCCAAATGGACCGACATCCAGCCACCCACATGCAACGACACGCTGAAAAGGAGCGAGGTCCAGATCAATGTAGCGACTACCGCGCTGGCAGCAAACGCGCCGAATGGTGCCCGGAAAAACCCGCAAGCCGTATAGAGCGGCAGACGGGCCCCCGGGATGAAACGGCTTATCACGACGGTGCGTACGACGTTACGGTGAAACCAGCTGCGCCCCTTGTCATGGCGCGGCATGGTCAGCCAGCGCCGGGCAGGGGGCCATTTCGCGCCCACGGCACCCAGGCCGTAGAGCCCGAGATCGCCCACAGCCACGCCGATATAAAGGGAGACAAGCGCCAGCGCGACGCTGAGACGACCATCATCCACCGCCATGGCCGCAATCATGGTCGTGGCATCCTCAAGGATGAATGTGCCGATGATGACAGCCAGTCCCTTGGACCACCACGCCGCACCGGCAATCGAGAGGAGGTGGTAGAGCGAACTGGTATGAAGAGGGGTGCCATCGGACATGGCGCATCATGTGCCACGGCAAACCCCAAAACGCCAACAGGGCAATTGCGAATCGCTCCTGACTTGCAGGATCCGATTGTAACGCCCTGAGGCGGAGCGACGACGCCGTAACCTATTGGAGATTTACAAAGCAGCCGCCATCGACCAGCAGGGCGGCACCCGTGACATAGCTGGCAAGTGACGAGCCCAGAAAGACGATTGGCCCTGCCAGATCTTCCGGCTCGCCCAGCCTGCCGAGCGGGATGCGCGCGATCATTGCGCTGGCCTTCCCTTCATCGGCCAGATCCTCCTGATTGATCGGCGTCCTTATCGTGCCGGGCAACACTGAATTGCAGCGAATGTTATGTGGCCCCAGAGCAATGGCTGTGGACTGCATGAGCGAGTGAACGCCCGCCTTGGTAGGCGTATAATGCGTCTGGAACTCCCCTCCAACCAGAGCCGAGATGGACGACACCGCAATGATCGCCCCGCCGCGCCCCTGTCTGACCATCTGATTGGCCGCAGCCTGCACCATGAAATAGGCCCCGAGCAGATTGACGCCGATTGTCTTCTTCAACACGTCCGGCGGCAGGTCGAGAAAGGCGTGGAACGGGCAGATCCCGGCATTGCTGACAAAAACGTCCAGACCGCCCAGTTGTGACTCGATAGCGCTCATGAAACGGACTGCCGTTTCCGGCTCGGCCACATCGCCCTGCAGGTACAAGGCGCGCCGCCCGGTTACCTCGATCTCATCGAGAAGACTGCGAACAGTCTCGGGGGCCACGATGTCGGTTATGGCGACGTCAGCGCCCTGCCGCGCTGCTTCCAGGGCCGCCGCCTTGCCGATGCCTGAAGCGCCACCTGTAATCGCGAATACCTTACCTTCAAGCAGCATGAGCTTCGTCTCCTTCTATCCGGTCGCATGTTGAGCCTGCACGCTCTGGCCTTGACGGAAGCAAATCGCGCTGCGGCCCAACCATACCTCAATGCCCCCCTTAACCCCGACTTACGTTTGATGGACCAGGTTCTGGATTGGCCCTTGCGAGCCAGACGGGGGGCTCCCTCAAACCGCGTTGTAGCGGCGGCAAAGCACCATGCTCAATTCAGCTCTGCGCGAGCCCCAAAGGCGATGGACACGACACTCTTAAGGGAAAAGCAATGCTGATCATTGGCTACTCCGGAGAGGGGCCATACCGCCCGACCGGCCCAGTTCCCCTGTGCCAAACCTAGAGCGGCAGGATCTGGCGCAGATAGTCGCGGTTACGGGCCGCAACACTCAGGCCGTCACCGCCATAATGCTCGACCAGGAACGGGCTTGAGTACCCATATTCCAGAGCCATCGCGATGGCAGCCCGGTAGCTGATCACACCCTGCTCCATCGGCGCTGGCGCGGTAACGATCATCCCGGTCGTCGCATCTTCGGTACGCAGGTAGTTCTTCACATGCCAGTAGCGCAGATAGGGGGCGAGCTTGACCATCATGCTGTGCCAGTGCTCGACCGGACGATGCAGCCGCACAAGGTTGCCAATATCAGCATTGATCCCGCAGGCCGGGTGATCGACATCCTGAATAAAGCGAACGCTGGAATCAGCCGTCCCGAGATAGGTGTCCTCGTACATTTCGAGTGAAAGCGTCACGCCCACGCTTGCTGCATGGTCGGCAAGTTCGCGGATACGTGAAACCGCCTTTTGCCACACAGCCTTATCTTCCGGGTCACGATGACCCTGAGCGGTCCAGAACCAGAGTGCCTTCTTCTGGGCATCGTTCAGTGCTGTTGCGAAGCCAACCGCGATTTCGCTTGCGCCCATCTCCGGCGCCACATCGATCACCCGATGGATATAGGCCAGATAGGCATCGGCTTTCGTCGGGTCAGGATCGATCACTGAGCGTCGCGAGGTCGAGATTGCTGGGATGGTCAGGCCGGCATTGGTGCAGAGCGCCAGAAACTCGCGTCGGCGTGCTGGCGTCAGGTCTGCCACACGCAGCCAGCTATCCGTCGGGTCGATTTCCGTGAATCCTGCACGGGACACTTCCGATATCGCCTTGGCCCAACCCTCGGCGGATTGATCCTGCACCGAGCTGCCATCTGCCAGAACGGCGGGATACTGGATCATGGCCGCGGCGATCGGCCAGTTTTTCGCGTTGTAGCGGTGTTCTGATTTGTTGTCTGTTGCTGTGGATTGGGGGGTGGGGGCGTTCTCGACCGGGGCGGACATGATCACATTCCTTGCAACGATGCGTCCGGCACATTGAAAGTCGGCACCAGACGCGGCCAAGCAAAGACGGTGCAGATGGCCTTGTCGATCAGAGTTATCCGATGCCGCTATCGGCTTTTCCGATAGCCCGCTCCTTTAGAGCCTCCCATACGAACTGTGCTGCGGGTGACAGGGCACGGTCTCGCATCCGGATGAGATGATAGGGCCCGATGATATCAGGCAGCGAAACCGGTAATTCGCCAATCATGCCCGTCTTTTCGAACATCCTGTAAAGCGAGCGGGGCAGGACCGAGACCATGTCGGATTGCGTAAGCAGGTCGATTGTCGCGAGAACAGAGGAGAGTTCGGTCAGGCGCTGGGGCATGGGCAATCGCGCCATCGTGAATATGCCCTCGAATGCACGGCGGAGCGGGCTGGGCTGCATCTGCACGATCCATCGCTGCTGTATCAGCGCATCGAGGTCGAGCGCCTCTGCCTGGAACAGGATATTGCCGCACCCTGCAACTACCAGGAGCGGCTCATCAGATATCTCCTCAATGGTGAGGAGATCATGGCCGATGCCTTCCGTCGGGCGGCCTAAGGCGAGATCGATCCGCCCCGATTGCAGAAGGGCCATGAGATCATCGCTGGTGGTCACCCTGAGGGTAAGACTGATTTCGGGGTGGCTACGCGTTGTTGACGCAAGAACCGGGGTCGCAATTTCATGGAGCGCGGCGCCAATCGCACCGATACTGACAGTCCCTGTCAGCCCGCGTTTGACGGCATGGAGATCCTCGCGCAGGCGCCCGAGATCAGCCAGAATTTTCTCGGCGTGACGTATCGCAACCCGTCCGGCGGCAGTTGGGGTCAGACCGTGGGAATGCCGCTCAAAGAGCTGTGCCCCGAGGTCATCCTCCATATCCTGCAACAGTTTCGATGCGGTTGGCTGTGACAGGTTGAGTGAGCGCGCTGCACGATTGAGAGACGGCTCAAGGCTGATCTGCTGCAGAAGCAGGAGCTGCCTGAATTTCAGCCGGAAGATAAGCGCGTCCATCATGAGCAGAGGGTGACGGCTTTGCTGCCCTCTGTCACCTCACAACCTTACCGTCAGAGCACGGCATGAATCTTGAGGCCGATTGCATCGACCTGCGGTTTGTCCGCCTGCAGATTGGTGCGCCAGATATGCTGATAGTCAGGCTGGATCGAAAGCCCACGGAAAGCATGAATGCTGTAGGTCGCCTCGAACGTCATCAGATGGCTTTGCGGGTAGGTGGCAGAACCCGGCAGGGAAAGTCCGCGCCGATATCGTATCCATTGTGACGCCACAAGCTGGCGACTGGCGAAGGTCTCTGACCACTCGAGGCCAAACGTATCTTTCGGGCGTGACGGAATGATCCCGCGATCGACAATCCCGGCATAAACCTGCCAGTCATACACACTGTTCTGGCCCTCGCTTTTCGTTGCACCCGCGAGCGCATAGAGTCCCTGCAAAGGGCCATGGCCATTGCGTATGAGCATCTGGTCACCTTGCAGCCAGATCTGCGTCTTGCCATTGGTCCATCTATAGGGCTGACCCGTTGCGGCAGCGGCATTCATATTGTTATCGTAATAGAGATCGCGATAGTTCGAGGAATCATAGGCCACGCCAAACTTGTAATGCCCGACAAGCTGGTTTTTGCCAAAAGACGGGATCAGACCGATCTCTGTGGGCACATAAACGCCGGTATAGAGCTCTGTACCCATCCGGAAACCCGTGCGGTCATACTGGTTGGAATTGAGATACGGATTGACGCCGTATAACCCCGACTGAACATAAATGCCGTGCAGCGGCCAGTAACGCACACGCGTTCCCCAGGTCGAGCCAGGATAGGTGCCATAGCCTGCGGCTGTGCGCGTCAGCGATTTCGGAATGCCGCAATTGGATTTGTTCATGAAGGTGCAGAACAGGGGTGAATTGGCGAAGTCGATATTGACGGGCATCTTGCCCAGCGCAATCTGCATGCGGTTGTGCAGCAAATCCTGCGTGCCATAGACGTAGACAAGATGCACCCCGACATTGCCGCCGCCGCCATAGATTTCCTGAAACCCGTTTAACGAACGTTCGCCAAGATCTGACGCCAGATTATGCCCGGCACGATTGACGATGACTGCATGAGTAATGAAGCCTTTCCATCCAACAAGTCTGGACCAGTCGAGATCAAGCTCAACGCCAATCTGATGGGCGTAGCCCGCATCACCCGCATGACCGGCATTGAGCACCATGGCACTTTCGCTGGTATAATCAGCTACAATGCCAATGCCTTTGCGATTGAGGCGCTTGATCAGCCGTTCCCACGGCAGAACCACGCTTTCAACCGGGGGCGTAAACGCCGTATTGGCGTAAGAAGTCGGTGTATCAAGGGCAAAAAGCGGCGCGGTTTCGGAGATCGGCCCTCGATACTGCGCCCAGGCATTCTGGGTCAGGGCGAGGCATAAGAGGCTGCACCCCAGACCCGCCGGGAGGAGCCCCGAGCGATGGACGAGCGGGTTCGTTGACCGCGCGACTGGCGCGGCCCTCAGCAGGAAACTCGATTTCATGAGCGACTATCCTTGCCTGCGCCTCAACGGGCGCAGATCACGGTCACACGGCCTGCCGCCCAACCCCACGCAGGCTTTTCGCTGCGTGGTTCCAGGCGCTGTTCTGGCGCTGCCTAGCTTGCGGGTTCGGCCTCGCGCGCCGCTACAGGCGCCGATGGCGCAGGAACGGTTGCAGGGAACACAGGCGTCAGTAGCGGGGTATCCGCGAAATGAGCCGCCAGATTATCCAGCACGAGCCGCCCCATAGCGGTACGCGTCTCGATGGTGGCACTGGCGCGGTGCGGTTGCAGCACGACGTTACTCATGGTCGTGAGCGCCTGCGGCACATGCGGCTCATCAGCAAACACGTCGAGCGCGGCGCGGCCAAGCCGCCCGTCCTGAAGCGCGCTGACCAGGGCCTCCTCATCGACCACGCTGCCACGCGCCACGTTCACCAGAAGCCCCTCAGGCCCGACAGCCTCGATAATATCCTCGCTGATCAGATGGCGGGACTGCGCCCCGCCCGAGGCCGCAACAACCAGAACGTCGCTGGCTTCAGCAAGCGCCTTGAGGTCAGCCACAAACGGAATCCCCGGCAGGGAGAGGTCCCTGCGGCTGAAATACGAAACCGGCATGGAGAAGGCCTGCGCCCGCCGCGCGATGGCCTGCCCGACCTGACCCATGCCCACAATGCCGAGTTTCGCCCCGCTGACCTTGCGCGATAGCGGCAACCCCTTGCTACCCCATAGCCCTTGTCGAACCAGCGCATCACCGGGCAACAGGTCCCGCAGGGCTGACAGCATAAGGGCCATCGCGAGATCGGCCACATCGTCGGTCAGCACATCACGTGTGACGGTCACGGCGATATTGCGGCGCGCAGCCTCGACCAGATCTACCGCATCCGTACCGATGCCGTTGATGGTGATGATCTCCAGATCCGGCAGCGCGTCCATCAACTTGCGAGGCAGCCCCGTACCGCCGCCGGTCACCACCCCGCGTATCGACACGCCGGAGGGAAGCGTCTCACCATGCCAGCGATGGAGCACGTAGCCTTGCTCGAGCTCGGCTTCCACGAAAGGCATCATGGGTTCGATAAGAAGGATATGAGGTTTCACGGGGGAATGTCCTATTTCTGCAAGAGAGTCGGGGGTCCGACCCGATTGACGGGTCGATTTGAATGTGGCGCGCCGTTGTCAGGGCATCTCAACCGTGACAGGCGGGAGATGGGCGATCCTCGCCATAGCCGTCGTGCCCGGCGGAACGAAAATCGTGTCTGTCATCGAGCCCGTTGTGATCATGCAGCCCGCCATGAGGGGGATACCTCGCCCCATTGCGTGATTGGCCAGCCAGACCAGCAGGCGACGCGGATCGCCCGCCGAGTTGCCACCGATATGCTCGATCACACGACCATCACTGAAGGCGAGACGAACCGTCTCGCAAACAGGGCTGAGACGCTGCCACGCCTTCGTACCTTTGCCGATTACGAGTGCGCCGTGGCTCGCCTGATCAGCCAGATGCACGAGCCGTGGCTGGGAGCCGGGCCGCACGAAACGTGTGTCGATGATTTCGATGGCGGTATGGACACTGTCGATGGCGTCCATCACCTCGTCCAGCGACCAGGGCTGGTCGCGCCATGGCAGGTCACGGCCAAGACGATAGACGATTTCCGCTTCCACCCCGCGATAACGGCATAAACCCGGTGCCAGCGTCGTATCCTCATCAAAGAGGGTCGCTTTATGCAGGGGGGCAGCGAACGGAAGCCCGGTGGGCGAGGGCGCGCCAACTTTCCAGCCCATGATGTTGCCCTGATCGGCGATCAGCGCAGCGGCAACAGCGTCCTGTATGCGATAGGCGTCGTCCTCTGTCCGGGGCACCTCGCTGTCGTCCAGCGCCTGCAGCGGGGCGCGTGTACGGCGACCATTCAACAGATGCGCCGCAGCTGACGCCGCATCGCAGACAGTCGGGATGTCACCGGGCGGGGCGAGGTCGAGTGTGATCATGCGGAAACTCCCGGTCGATCAGAAAAGTGAATACGATGCGGTGCGATGAGGCCCGGACTCACAACAGTCCATGCGAAGGCCATGATCGCGTATCTGGGGCTCTTCACAGCGCATCTTCCTGCGCCATCAGATCGCGCCCTCTGGTTTCGGGCACATAGAAGGTCGCGAGGATGGCAAGACATGCCAGAAAGACGACGTAAGCGGAGAGCGGGATCCAGGCGTATTTGCCACTCCCGACGCCGCCAATATGAAACCTTGCGAACATCGCGATGAGGAATTGTCCAACCATTGGCGACACGCCACCCGCGATGACGGAGGAAAACTCGCGCGTGAACGAGACAGCCGTGTAGCGATGACGCAGGCCGAACATTTCGGGCAACAGGGCCCCTTGCGTGCCGAACATTCCCCAGGTTGCCACCCCCAGCGCAAAAGACAGGGCGATGGCCGAGGGAACAGGATGGCCCTGACTGAAGACATACCAGACGGGCAGGGCGCTGACGGCCTGAAGTATCGCAAAGCCACGGTAGACACGCACACGTCCGAAGCGATCGCTCAGCCATCCTGCAACGGGGATGGTTACACCACCCACAAGTGCCGCGCCGATCAGGACCAGAGTACCCCACTGGCTGTTCATGCCGATCGTGTGCACGAGATAGCTGATGGCGAGCACCTGATAGATCGACGAGCCCCCGTTTTCAGCCATACGCAGACCCATTCCTGCCAGGATCGGCCGCCATGAGGCCGTCAGCGTCTCGCGCAGCGAGCCTGTCTCCTCATGACGCTCATCTTCCTTGATCTTGGCGAAAGTCGGTGATTCCTTGAGCCTCATGCGCATGTAAAGCGCGATGAGAAGCAGGACAGCACTTCCGACGAAGGGAACGCGCCAGAGCATGGTCTGGGTAATATCCGGAACGCCGGTCAGCATGGCATAATAGATGAGTCCCGCCGCGACCGTCCCGATCTGGATGCCAAGAAAAGGCAGGGCCGCGTAGTAGCCACGACGCTTGCGCGGAGCACATTCTGTCATCATGACGGCGGCCCCGGCCTGCTCCGCGCCAGCGCCGAAGCCCTGCGCCATACGAAGGAAAACGAGCAGAAAGGGCGCCATGATGCCGATGCTCTTGTAAGTCGGGATAAGGCCGATAAGTGCGCTGGCGAGACCCATCAGCGTGACAGTGAGCAGCAATACGCGCTTGCGGCCATAGCGATCACCCAGCCGACCAAAGAAGATTCCCCCCAGAGGCCGCACCGCAAAACCGATGAAGTAGGTTGCAAAACTCGCCACCAGACCGAGGCCGGGAATATTGCTTGGGAAAAAGAGCGGCGCGAAAATCAGGGCAGAGGCGAGGCTGTAGAGCGCGAAGTCGTAATACTCCATCGCGCTGCCAATCGAGCAGGTCCACGCGGCGCGGCGCAGTTCCTGCGCGGACATTTCCGGACGCTGTGTTTCACTCGCCTCGGCCTGGGCAGAACGCAAGCCGACGGTCGAACTGTTTCCTGACAATGCGAGGCTCACCATGATGCCTCCTCCACGCTTTGGAGAACCGCTGTTGCGAGGCCGCCAATGCGGCCCGGTCTGGTTGTCGACATGAGATCGAGAAGGGTCATCACACACCGCCTGGCTACACTCCGTCGGACCCTCCCTTGCCAATTTAGATCGGTCTAAATGAGCGATCAGGGAATTGAACCTGTGGGGAAGGGCTACCTTGGAAGGGAAGAATCTGTCGGAACTAACAAATCTGTAATGACTTTGAACGCCATTCCGGAGAAGAAGTCACACATAAAATGTGAAACATCTTTCACTCCTGTGTGATATCTCGTGAAAAACGGCGGATAAAATCACGCAGCGCCTTATGCGCTTTCACGCAGGATAAGCTCTGGAGCAATAACCTGCTTCTCGTATGCACGCGCAGGTCGCGCCATACGCTTTTGGAGGAGGCGAGCCGCAGCCGCACCGATCAGACGAGGCATCGTGGCAATCGTGGTCAAAGCGGGATAAGCCGCCGCCGCGGCGGCGAGATCGTCCATGCCAATCACGGCAAAACCATCCCTGTCGTGACCGCCCACCCGAACGCCTCTGCGATGCAGCTGGTTCATCAGGGCAAGCGCTATGATATCATTATAGCAGATCGCTGCTTCCGGCGGGTCAGAAGAGTCCAGCAGTGCCTCGAATACGCGTTCGTCATAGTGACTATCTTTCGTCCCATTGACGATCGCCACGTCACTCATACCGAGATGCGCTGCGGCCTCGCGAAAACCCTGTACGCGGGCTAACGCAGCCGAGTGCGTTTCCATGTTGCCGACATAGACAACCCGTTTTCGCCCGATGCGATCGAGATAGGCGAGGGCGGCCCCGATCCCTGCTGCATAATCTGCTGTCACATAATCACGTTGTGCGTCAGGCACCTCACGCAGGACCTGAACGAAAGGCAGGCCGAGCCGGTCGAGATCAGCAATGAGCCCGGCATCGCTGCCGATTGCCGGACATATGATGAGACCATCTATGTTATGTTCTCGCAGGCGCTGGATCTGCCTTGTCTGACGCGCCGGAGATTCACCACTATTGGCGATGATGGAAACGATCTCCTGCGTGTCGTTGACCTCTTCCACGCCAGCCGTCAGCGTGCTGAAAAACGGATTGGCAATATTGGAAAGCACAAGACCTATAGTGCCTGTGCGTTTCTGCCTGAGGTTGGCAGCGCCGCGATTATAGATATATCCAAGTCTCAGCATGGCCGCCTGAACCTTCTCGCGCGTTGAGGCCGCAACGAGGGGGCTGTTGCGTAAAACAAGCGACGCTGTGGCGCGTGAAACACCAGCCTCATGCGCGACATCCAGCAAACTGACAGTACTCGCCCTTCGCTCGCGCTTCATGGAATACAGGTCTCCGTTGTTTGTAATGGTAAAATAACGATGCTGACGGCAGACGTATCATTCACCGTCAACAAGAGGCAAACACACCGCATTGAGATAGCAGAACCCAGGCACCTATCCACCGATCTGTCAGCACAGATGATCATTATTATTTCGTATTCTTATCGAATTTCGCATGTCGGTTCTGTAATACTTTGCAAATCAACGATATTCACGCAGTTTGTCACTGGACCAGGATGCAGGCGTGTCATAGAACCTGCATGACGTTCAAACCCGGATCGCAGCGGCACCGACCACTTTTGTTCAAGTACCAACGCGGCGGGTAAACGGTTATTAACGGTCTGGCCATCGGTCGAAAAAATGCACACCGGCGGATGGGTAGATCACGATCCAATGACAGGAAATGCGCCTCCTGTCTCTTGGGGTCAGCAGAGCGCGTAGAATAAACTGGGGGATTCTCTCTTGGCAAAAGCAGCCCGGTCCCGAACGACCACAATACGAAAAAAAGACCAGCCAGACGCCCCTGCTTCGGCCCCTGAGGGAAAGGCGGCAGTTGTGCCTGCGGCAAACCCGTCAGAAGAGCCGCTCGTCACAGCACCCCTGACCGCTGAAGAAACGAATACCGCGTTTACTTCGGAGTCTGATCGCGCTGCAGAGCCCACGCCTGATACCGAGACATATCAGGGCCTGACTTACCCAGCCGAAGCGCTTTATTTCGATTCGAACTGGTATCTTGCAGCCTATCCTGATGTCGGTGCCTGCGGGATGGATGCTGTCGAGCACTTCATGACGCATGGTTATCTCGAAGGCCGCGACCCCAATGGCCATTTCAGCGTCGCCGAATATATTGCTGCGAACCCGGACATTCCCTTGACGATCAATCCATTCCTGCACTTCATCATGCATGGTGCTGCCGAGGGTCGAAAGCTTCATCCCTGAGCTGAACCGGGGGCGGCACCCTCTGGCAGATAAACAGGCAAGGATGACATTGGTGCTTACCCGACGTTCTATACTGGCCGCGACAGCGGCCGCCCCCTGCCTGTACGGGACCAGCCTTGCCGGAACGCTTGGGCACAAAGGGAGTGCCCATGTTCATAAGCAGGCTACTTCCGGTGTATCGGGCGGCAGTTATGCTGCCTTTCTCGACACCCTGCGCAGCGAGGCCATAGGCAAGGGAATCGCCCCCTCGACTCTGTCGCGTGCCTTCGCCCTAACACGCGAACCCAATGCGCGCGTCATCAAGCTTGACCGGCATCAACCGGAATTTACCCTGACCTGGGCCCAGTATCGCGAACGTGTGATCAGCACGACACGCATCAGCCAGGGGCAGGCCGCTTATCAGCAGCGTGCGCAGATGCTTGAAGCCACAGGCAAGATGTACGGGGTCGATCCACGGGTCATCGTCGGCATCTGGGGGCTGGAATCAGGTTTCGGTCGCAAGATCGGTACATTCTCGGTCATCGATGCGCTCGCGACACTCGCTTATGACGGCAGGCGCGCCAGCTTCTTCCGTGGCGAGCTGTTCAAGGCGCTTCAGATTCTCGATCATGGCGACATTCAGCCAGAAGCGATGCTTGGCTCTTACGCAGGGGCAATGGGGCAGCCGCAATTCATGCCCAGCGCCTATCTGCACTACGCTGTTGATGCCGATCATGATGGCAGACGCAATATCTGGACCAGCGAGCAGGATGTATTCGCCTCGGTTGCCAATTATCTGCATGGCAGTGGCTGGGAACCCGACGCCCCTTGGGGTCAGGCCGTTACGCTCACAAAGGATATCCCGCAGGGGCAGCTTGGGCGAGGTAACAAGCAGACGCTTGCCTCATGGATGGCGCTTGGTGTGCGCCGCGAGGATGGGTCCGCCTTCTCGCGCAGTGATGTAACGGGCGCTGTCATTCGCCCAGATGGTCCCGGCACGGACGCCTTCATGGTCTATCGCAATTTCGATGTGATCCGGCGCTATAACCCGTCCGATTTCTATGCTCTCGGCGTTGGATTGCTCGGCTATGCGGTCGCTTAAGGGTAGCGCGGCGCTTCTGGGCGCGACAATCGGGCTCGCAGGGTGCCACCATCATGAAACGCCAAGACAGGCGGCTCCGCATTACATGGTGGGCAGTGCCTGGCAGGGGAGTGACAGCTGGTTTTATCCTGCCGAGCATTTCGATCTCAACGAGACAGGCCTTGCAGTAATTGCCACTGCGCCCAAAGGGGGCGTTACGGCAGATGGCGAAATCTGGTCGCCCAATGCCATGACGGGCGCGCATCAGACGCTTCAGCTTCCGTCTGTGGTCACGGTGCGCAATCTTGCCAATGGCCGTATGGTTAGGATCAGGCTGAATGATCGTGGCCCCTCGAGCGCAGCTCGGGTCCTCGCCGTCACACCGCGCGTAGCGACTCTTCTTGGTATGGATGCCACGCCGACACCGGTCGAGATTGTGCAGGACGGGGCCATGAGCCGCCAGATCGCCGAGTCCAATCCGAATGCACCGAAACTTGAAATCAGCGCAGCCCCACGCGAGGCCATCACGGCGCAGTCGCTTGATGATGGCACAACCCAGACGCTTGGCATGAACCAGAACGACCGTGAGGCCGGACGCCAGACGCTTTATGTGCCCGACATGCCGCAAACGGTCATGCAGGGACAGGCCCAGATGCCCTATTACCGTGTGATTCTTGGCAGTTTCTCGGGGCATGCAGCGGCTGCACGTGTGGCTGCACAATGTGGCGCTGACATCAGCCAGACGGCGGGTGTGGCGGGATCATTGCCGTGGACGGTTGCGTTGGGCCCCTTCACCGCTGTATCCGAGGCGGACAGGGCATTAGCCCAGGCGCGCCAATGCGGTGGCACAGGCGCGCATATTGTGGCCAGGTAAGGTGTTGACGTGCGGACAAGACGTTTTCTGCTCTCGGGTGCGGCTGGGTTAGCCGTTTCAAGTCAGTTTGCTTTCGCGCGCCCGCGACGTGGCAAGGTAGCGTCCAGCGCTGCGGCGGCAGCCACCCCGAATGCTGCCACAGCCAGCACGGCCACACCGGCATCCACGCCGATCGGCCCGCTCGATACCGTAGCGCGCTGGGCCTGCATCATCGATTTCGATACGGGCGCAACCCTGCTGGAAAAAGCAGCGGACGAGCACATGCCGCCATCCTCTCTCACCAAGATGATGACCGCCTATATCACGTTCGGCATGATCCGGGCGGGCCATCTGAGCCTGACCCAGTCTCTGCCGGTCAGTGAGAAGGCATGGCGCACACAGGGCTCGAAGATGTTCGTGCCTCTGGGCCAGAGCGTGACCGTTTCGGATCTGATTGAAGGCATGGTCATTCAGTCCGGCAATGATGCCTGTATCGTATTGGCTGAGGGCATTGCCGGGTCGGAAGAGCAGTTCGTTAATCTGATGAATCAGACGGCCGCCAAGCTTGGCATGACCAACACTCACTTCATGAACTGCACCGGCCTGCCGGATGAGTCGCAGTATATGAGCGCTCGTGATGTCAGCCGCGTCGCGATGCACCTGATCCGTGACTACCCCGAATATTACCATCTCTTCTCAGCTACGGAATTCACGTACAACAATATCAAGCAGGGCAATCGCAACGTCCTGGTGGACAAGGGGCTGGCAGACGGTCTCAAGACCGGCCACACCGATGCTGGCGGCTATGGTCTGTGCGCCAGCTCCAAGCGTGATGGCCGTCGCATCATCATGACGATTAACGGCACGTCTTCCATGAATGAGCGTGCTCATGAGGGTGAGCGCCTTCTCGGGTGGGCCTTCGCCAATTTCGAGAACGTCACCCTGTTCCATCATGGTCAGGTGGTCGATCATATGCCGGTCTATATGGGCGAGGCCGCCGAGGTCGCGCTCGTCGGCACCCGAGATATCGTGCTGACCCTGCCTCATGGCTGGCAGCAGCGCAGCAAGATCAGCGTGGAATATCCGTCCCCCGCCATTGCCCCTGTCATGGCCGGACAGACGATCGGTGCACTTGTGCTTCAGAATCAGGGGATGCCGGATATCCGCCTCGATCTCGTCGCCGCCAATGCGGTGCCGCGCCTCGGGCTGGTGGGCCGAGCCCTTGCACGACTGGGCCATGGCCCCAAAGCCGCGCCCCATAGCTGAGGCGTGAGCGGGCTGTTCATCACCTTCGAGGGCGGCGAAGGGGCGGGGAAATCCACCCAGACCCGCCTCTTGCACGCGGCCCTGATTGCCGCAGGGCATAAAGTACTTCTTACCCGCGAGCCCGGAGGCTCGCCGGGGGCCGAGGCCCTGCGTGAACTGATCCTGTTCAACGAGGCGCCTCTTTCCCTGCGGGCACAGGCTCTGGCGCATATGGCGGCGCGTGCCGATCATCTCGACAGCGTCATCCTTCCTGCCTTGTCGCGGGGTGAGATCGTGATCTGCGATCGCTTTCATGACTCAACCCTCGTCTATCAGGGCTATGGTCTTGCCAAGGGCGATAGCACCACGCTTGCGTTCATCCAGTCCCTGCGCGCCTTGCTGGCCTGCGAGCCTGATCTGACCCTGATGCTCGAAATTCCCCCGGCAATCGGGACTGCCCGTGTGGCGGCAAGGGGCGGGCGGCTGGACCGCTACGAGCAGGAGCAGGAAGCCTTCCATACCCGTATTGCCGAGGGCTTTGCGCGGGTCGCCCAACAGGATCCGGACCGGGTCAAACGGGTCGATGCCTCGCGAACCCCGGAAGAAGTCGCCGCCGGAATCATGGCTATTGTTGCGCCTCGCCTGATCGGTTCACGCATCGACACGCCACCCTGCGGTTCATGAGTGGCACAGAGAACCCGGCTGCGACTGCCCTGATCGGGCATGAGGCGGAAAAAGCCCTGTTTCGACAGGCGCTGGAATCCGGTCGCCTGCATCATGGATGGATGATTCATGGCGATTCAGGCATCGGCAAGACGAGCTTTGCCTTCGACTGCGCCAGAGTGCTGCTAAATGGTACGGATCGGCAGAGCCGTGCCGGACGACAGATCACGGCGGGCACCCATCCCAATCTTTTGCTGATCACCCGGCGCATGGACGAAAAGCGCAAGCGCATGCGTCAGGAAATCGTGGTGGATGACGTCCGCCCCGTGCAGGATTTTCTGCATCATACGGCTGCGGACGGATCTTGGCGCGTCGTCATTGTCGATGCTGCGGAAACCCTTAACCGCAACGCGGCCAATGCGCTGCTCAAGCTGCTTGAGGAACCGCCCACCGATACGGTGTTTTTCCTGACCTGTCCGGCACCCTCGGCCCTGTTGCCCACCATCAGAAGCCGTTGCCGCCTGCTGGGGCTGGCCCCGCTAACCACCGAGCAGACGGCCGCCGTGCTCAGGGCGCAGGGCAGAAGCGTTGCCGAACTCCAGACCCTTGTCGCGCAGGCGCATGGTGCGCCCGGCCGCATCCTTTCTGCCGATCAGGGCACAGACAGAGCGGCGCGCGATCTCGCCACGGCGCTGCTGGCGACCGGCGAAACACCCGATGCAGACAGTCTTGCCGCTTTCCTGCGTCACGATGACGGTTTTGCCGTGCTCTGTTCTTTGCTAGGAGGGGGGCTTGCAGACCGCGCCAGAACACTGGCGGGGCAGGGGAAGCTTGCCGAGGCCAGCCAGGCCGCCGAGGCTTTCTCCGCCCTTCAGGCGCTACAGCGCGAGACCGAGCGGTTCAATCTGGACAAGAATCAGGCTGTCAGACAGGCAGCCGCCATAGCGAGTGCTCCATGACCTCACGTTACTACGTCACCACCCCTATCTATTACGTGAATGGCGCACCCCATATCGGCCACGCCTACACCTCCATCGCTGCCGACGTGCTTGCGCGGTTCAACCGTCTGGATGGCAAGGACGTGTTTTTCCTGACCGGTACGGACGAACACGGACAGAAGGTGGAACAGGCGGCGCAGACTGCCCGTATCAATACCCAGAGCTTTACGGATGGCATCGCAGCCGATTTCCGCAGCATGGCGGATGCGATGGGCATTTCCTATGACGATTTCATCCGCACCACCGAGCCGCGCCATAAGAAGGCCGCTCAGGCATTGTGGGAAAAGGTCGCCGCAAATGGTCATATCTATCTCGACGCCTATGAAGGCTGGTACGCGCTGCGCGACGAGTGCTTCTATTCTGAAGACGAGCTGACAACGCATGCGGATGGCCGCAAGACAGCCCCGACGGGTGCGCCCGTCGAGTGGGTTCGCGAACCTTCCTATTTTTTTCGTCTCTCCGCGTTCGAAGACAGGCTGCTGGCGCTCTATGAACAGCACCCCGAATTTCTGGGCCCGATGGGACGACGCAACGAGATCGTCAGTTTCGTCCGTCAGGGGCTGAAGGATCTCTCCATCAGCCGCACCAGCTTCAAATGGGGTATCCCGGTCCCTGGTGATGCCGATCATGTCATGTATGTCTGGTTCGATGCCCTGACCAACTACCTCTCGGCGCTCGGCTATCCCGATTTCAGCGCTGAGCGCATGAAATACTGGCCGGCCTCGGCACATATCGTCGGCAAGGATATCATCCGCTTCCACGCCGTGTTCTGGCCCGCCTTCCTCATGGCCGCCGAGATCGACCTTCCGCATTCGATTTTCGCCAATGGCTGGTGGACGATCGAGGGCGAAAAAATGAGCAAGTCGATCGGCAATGTCATCGACCCGCGTGATCTGGTGGCCAGCTACGGCCTCGACCCTGTGCGTTTCTTCCTGCTGCGCGAAGTCCCGTTTGGTGGTGATTCGGATCTCAGCAAGCGATCCTTGGTCAATCGCCTGAATGTCGAGCTCGCCAATGATCTCGGCAATCTGGCCCAGCGCACACTGAGCCTGATCGCCCGAAACTGCGACGCCACATTGCCTGCCTTTGACGCGCTTAGCGAAGATGACAACGCGCTTCTGGCCAGTGCATCGCTGCTGCCCGAACTCCTGCGCGGCCAGATGGGACGCTTTGCCCTGACTGATGGTCTGGAAGAAGTCTGGAAGGTCATCCGTGCCTGCAACAGCTATATCGACCGTCAGGCCCCGTGGGCGCTAAAAAAGACCGATCTCGTGCGTATGGCCACGGTTCTGCGTGTGTTGCATGAGGCGATGCGCCATATCGCCATCCTGCTGCAGCCTTACATGCCGGGGACCATGGACAAGCTGCTCACACAGCTTGGTGTCGCTGAGACTGCACGCGATTTCGCCTCCCTCGCCACACCGCTCGATGCCGGTATTACGCTGCCCGCACCACAGGGTCTGTTCCCCCGCTATGTCGAGTCCGAGACTGCAGCGTGACCGTCCAACCCATGACAGGCCTGATCGACTCTCATTGCCATCTGGAGCGTCTGGACGACGTGCCTGCCGCGTTGGCACTGGCCCGTGAACATGGACTGGCAGGCATGGTGACGATTGGCACGCGCATCTCACGGGCGCAGACGCAAATCGACCTGACCCGTTTTGACACGCCCGAATTGCGGGTCTGGTGCGCGATCGGCACCCATCCCGACCATGTGGGTGAAGAAGTAACGCCAGAGGTCGGGACGATCATCCGTCTCGCCGGGCCGGAGCATGTCATCGGCATTGGAGAGTCAGGGCTGGATTACCTGCATGGCGCGCCGTCGGTGCGCGACGCGCAGGCCCATAGCTTCCGGGTTCATATCGATGCCGCCCGCCAGACCGGGCTGCCGCTGGTGATCCATGCCAGGGAGGCCGATGATGATGTCGCGGCCATACTAAATGACGAACATGAGAAAGGAGCTTTTCCCTTTCTGCTCCATTGCTTCGCCTCAGGAATGGAACTGGCCCGGACCGCCATCGATCTGGGGGGCTATATCAGCTTTTCAGGGCTGTTGACCTTCCCCAAATGCGAGACCATTCGCGAGGTTGCACGCGCCATACCTGAGGGGCGACTGCTGGTGGAGACCGACAGCCCGTTCCTTGCGCCTGTGCCAAAACGCGGCAAGCCTAACACGCCGGGCTACGTGGCCCACACTGCTGCGCGGCTGGCGATGGAACGCGGCGTGGAGAATACCGCTCTGGCCGAACTCACCACACGTAACTTTCACGCCTTGTTCAAGCGCGCCGCATGAAAGTCACGATCCTCGGTTGTGGTGGTTCCGGCGGCGTCCCCATGGTTGGCGGCGCACAGGGTGAGGGGATCTGGGGCGCCTGCGACCCCACCAATCCCCGCAACGAGCGAACGCGCTCCTCCATCGTCATCGAGGCCGAGAGCGGCAAGCGTTTGCTGGTGGATTCAGGACCCGATCTGCGCGCCCAGCTCCTGCGCCAGAAAATCGGCGTGGTCCATTCCGTTCTCTACACCCACGAACATGCGGATCATGTGGCCGGGCTGGATGAACTCCGCGCCATCAATCGCATGCTCGATGCACCGCTTCCGCTCTATGCTACCGATACGGTCATGCACGAGCTTGAGGCGCGCTACAGCTATGCCTTCCGGCCGTGGAGCGGTACCGGGTTTTTCCGCCCTGTGCCGGAGCCGCATCTGATCACCCCCACCGACAGGCTGGCAATCTGCGATCTCGATCTGCAGCTTTTCGAGCAGCGCCATTACCGTATTCCGACGATCGGCCTGCGCTGCGGCGATTTCGCCTATTCGACCGATGTCGAGTATCTCAGTGAGGAATCGCTGGAGGTCCTTTCAGGCGTAAAAACTTGGGTTGTTGGGTGTTTCCAGTATGAGCCTCACGTGGCTCATGCCTGGGTTGATCTGGTTATTGAATGGTGTGCACGCCTGAAACCCGAGCGCACAATCCTGACCCATATGGGACCTGCGCTCGATTACGAGACACTCCGCCAGCGTCTGCCCGACGGCATAGAGCCCGGCTATGACGGCATGGTTCTCACGGTTTAAATATTTCTTCGATTAACCGTTTTTTTGTTGAAGCGCGGCTCTACATCGCGATAGCGTCAGCATATCGGGTGAGTCCGGTACCAATTTTCATAGCGAGAATTCCCCTCAAATCCGGTCATTCCGGCCAGTTCCTGACCATGTTGGAGCATTTCATGCTTCCGCACCCTTTGTCGTCTCTCAAAGCCTGACTTCCCGACTTATCGCCTGATTTCCTATCGGTGGGTGTGACCGTTTCGCCCCCGGCTTAGTGGCAGGCCTCATCGGAGCATACGAGTCATGAGTGCATTCTCGGACGTCTTTACGCTGGCCTCTTCTTACCGTGAGGAACGCCGGGAAACAGAGATGTCACTGGCTTCCTATTTGTCTCTCTGCCGTGAAGACCCCAGCTGCTATGCCAGCGCCGCCGAGCGCATGCTGAAGGCGATTGGCGCCCCGGTCATGCTCGACTCAGCGCGCGACCCGCGTCTCAGCCGTATTTTCATGAACCGCACGGTGCGCACCTATCCGGCCTTCGCCGATTTCTATGGCATGGAGGACGCGGTCGAGCAGATTGTCGGGTTCTTCCGTCATGCCGCGCAGGGGCTGGAAGAGCGCAAACAGATTCTCTACCTCCTTGGCCCGGTAGGTGGCGGCAAGTCTTCGCTTGGTGAGCGGCTCAAAACCCTCATGGAGCGTGAGCCCATTTATGTGCTCAAGGCAGGCAGGCAGATCAGCCCTGTGTTCGAAAGCCCGCTCGGTCTGTTCGACCCGGAGCGCTACGCGGACTCGCTTCAGGCGCAGTACAATATCCCCCGCCGTGTCCTGACCGGCATTGCAAGCCCTTGGGCACTGAAGCGACTGGAGGATTTCGACGGCGATATCTCACGTTTTACCGTGGTGCGCCTCAATCCGTCGAAGCTGCGCCAGATCGCTATCGCCAAGACCGAGCCCGGTGACGACAACAACCAGGATGTCTCGGCTCTGGTCGGCAAGGTGGATATCCGCCAGCTCGAAAATTTCAGCCAGAACGACCCCGACGCCTATAGTTTCTCCGGCGGGCTCAACCGCGCCAATCAGGGCATTCTCGAATTTGTCGAGATGTTCAAGGCGCCCATCAAGATGCTGCACCCGTTGCTGACGGCAACGCAGGAGGGGAATTATGTCGGCACGGAGAATATCGGTTCGATACCCTTCACCGGCGTCATCCTTGCCCATTCCAACGAAGCCGAATGGCAGTCCTTCCGCAATAACCGCACCAACGAGGCCTTTCTCGACCGCGTATGCGTGATCAAGGTGCCTTACTGCCTGCGCGTGACCGAAGAGTCGAAAATCTACGAGAAGCTGATCCAGTCGTCGGCTCTGGGCGACGCCCCCTGTGCGCCGCACACCCTCGAGATGCTGGCGCAGTTTGCGGTGCTTTCGCGGCTGAAATCCCACCCAAACTCGACGCAGTTCGCAAAGATGCGCGTCTATGATGGTGAGAACATCCGCGAGACCGACCCCAAGGCCCGCGCCATGCAGGAATACAAGGATAGTGCCGGTGTGGATGAAGGCATGGAGGGCATCTCCACGCGTTTCGCCTACAAGGTCCTGTCCGCCACATTCAACCACGACCCCTCCGAGATTTCGGCTGATCCGGTGCATCTGATGTATGTGCTTGAACAGGCCGTGCGACGCGAACAGTTCCCGGCTGAGGTCGAGGCGGCCTATCTGGCCTCGCTCAAATCCGATCTGTCACGGCGTTATGCCGAATTCCTCGGTAATGAAATCCAGAAAGCCTATCTGGAAAGCTACAATGACTATGGCCAGAACCTTTTTGACCGCTATCTCGATTACGCGGATGCCTGGATCGAGGATCAGGACTTCAAGGACCCTGACACAGGCCAGTTGATGAACCGCGACCTGCTCAACGCGGAGCTCAGCAAGACTGAAAAAGCAGCCGGCATCGCGAACCCGAAGGATTTCCGCAATGAGGTGGTCAAGTTCTCCCTGCGATCGAGGGCGAGCAATGGCGGTCGCAATCCGTCCTGGACCAGCTACGAGAAAATTCGTGATGTGATTGAAAAGCGCATGTTCAGTCAGGTCGAGGATCTGCTGCCGGTCATCAGCTTCGGCTCGAAGAAGGACAGCACGAGCGAGCGCAAACATGACGAGTTTGTCAGCCGCATGGTCGCACGCGGCTATACCGAACGTCAGGTGCGGCGACTGGTCGAGTGGTACATGCGCGTCAAGCAGTCTGCCTGATCTCTCTTTCACGGAGCGTTTCATGGAAATCATAGACAGGCGCCCGAACCCGCACGGCAAGAATACCGAAAACCGCCAGCGCGTCCTGACAAGGGCGCGTCAGGCGATACAGAGCGCCGTGCGCGATGCCGCGGCACAGGGCCGCATACGAGAAATAGGCCAGGACAGTGCGGTGTCGATCCCGGCCGATGTCCTCCACGAGCCGAGCTTTCATCGGCATTTCGGCGCCGGTGCACGCCATATCGTGCTCTCAGGCAACAAGGAGTTCGTAAAGGGAGACAGGCTGCGCCGGCCGCCGGGTGGTGAAGGCGAGGGAGCGGGTGAGGGAAGTGGTGCGGGCGATCAGGGTGGAGGCGAGGATTCCTACCGCTTCGTTCTCTCACGCGAGGAGTTTCTCGATCTGTTTTTCGACGATCTGGAACTCCCTGATCTCGTCAAGCGCGAGATTGCCTCGACAACAACGCTCGCAACCAGCCGGTCTGGCCTGACAAGCGACGGCTCACCCTCACAGATCGATCTCGGTCGCACCATGCGCCGGTCAATGGGGCGACGTATCGGCCTCAAACGTCCCAAACCGCAGGAATTGCTCGAAATCGAAGCCGAAATCGCCGCGCTGGAGGAGGCGCGTCCTCTTTCCGACGAGCAGTTCGTGCGGTTGCAAGGCCTGCGCGACGAGCGCGACCTTTTGCGCCAACGCCTCGCGCGTATTCCCTGGGTCGATCCGGTCGACCTGCGCTATCGGCGTTTTACCCCTGTCCCGAAACCGACCACGCAGGCCGTGATCTTCTGCATCATGGATGTCTCCGGCTCCATGACCGAGAAGATGAAGGAACTGGGCAAGCAGTTCTTCCTCCTGCTGCATGTCTTTCTCGAAAAGCGATACGAGAAGCTTGAGATTGTTTTCGTTCGTCACGCCGAAACTGCCGAAGAAGTCGATGAGGACGTATTCTTCACCGATCCTCGGACAGGCGGCACAATTGTCTCCACCGCGCTGGAATTGATGCATCAGATCCAGGCTGAGCGGTACCCGACTGACAAATGGAATGTCTATGTCGCACAGGTTTCGGACGGCGATAATATTTCATCGGACATGAACAAGGTTAACCGCCTGATGACCGAGGCAATACTGCCTGTCGTGCAGTACTTCGCCTATGTCGAAGTCAGTATGGGTGGTGCGTTGCTGCGCAGCGAAACCGATTTGTGGCGTGGTTACAAGCATATCGCTGACAGCACACCGCAACTCGCCATGCGTCAGGTCCAGGACAGGCGCGATATCTTTCCGGTTTTCAGAGATCTGTTCGCCCGTCGCGCGGCCGAACGGGCAGGGGAGTGATCATGCTCTATACCGGCACCGATTGGACATTTTCGACACTCAGGGATTGCTACGGCGAGATCGACCGTATTGCGAGCGAGGAATTACGTCTCGACACGTATCCCAATCGTATTGAAATCATCACCTCAGAGCAGATGCTTGATGTCTATACTTCGCACGGTATGCCGATCAGCTACCCGCACTGGTCGGCGGGTAAACGCTTCGTATCGCATGAGAACGCCTACAAGCGCGGCTTTATGGGTCTAGCCTACGAGGTCGTTATCAATTCGAGCCCATGCATCAGCTATCTGATGGAAGAAAATACGGCCACTATGCAGGCGCTCGTTATCGCCCATGCGGCATTCGGGCATAACCATTTCTTCAAGAACAACCGGCTTTTTCGAGAGTGGACCGACTCAACCCAGATCTTGGACTATCTTGAGTTTGCGCGTGGCTATGTAGCGCGCTGCGAGGAGAAATACGGCATCAAGGCTGTCGAACGTATTCTGGATGCGGCCCATGCCCTGCAGGGGCAAGGGGTCGACCGTCATACAGGCAGCAAGCGCCTCGATTTGCGACAGGAGCAGGAACGCGCGCGTGAAAGGCGCGCCTACGAGGATGAGCAGTTCAACGATCTGTGGCGCACGCTGCCAGAGACGCAGGGTCAGAATACCGGGAGCGGCGCCACAGATGATCAGATGGTAAGCCTTGGTCTGCCTGAAGAAAACATCCTCTATTTTCTCGAAAAACACGCGCCGCGACTAGCGAACTGGGAGCGCGAGATTATCCGCATTGTGCGCCTGATCGCACAGTATTTCTATCCGCAACCCCAGGCGAAGCTTATGAATGAGGGGTGTGCGACTTGGGTGCACAATTTCATCATGCATCGCCTGCATGACAAGAAACTGATCGATGACGCGGCTATATTGGAGGTCATCCATTCAACGAGCAATGTGATCACCCAACGTGGTTTTGATGAGGGGGGAGGGCCGAACTTCAACCCTTACGCCCTTGGCTTTGCCATGATGAGCGATATCGCACGCGTCTGTACTGACCCGACTGAGGAGGATCGCCGCTGGTTTCCCGATCATGCAGGAAACAAGGACCCTGTGGGCACGCTTCATCACGCCTGGGCTGAATATCGGGATGAGAGCTTTGTGCAGCAATTCCTGTCACCCAAGGTGATCCGTGACTTCCGCTTGTTCAGGCTGGAGGATGATCTCAGCCAGCCTTATCTGCTGGTTGATGCAATTCATGACGACGGGGGATATCGAGACATTCGTCGCTCTGTGGCCGCGTCCTACGATCCCGGTTTGCTTGCTGAGGAAATCGAGATCGTCGGGGCCGATCTCACTGGAGATCGTATCCTGCGGCTTGAGCACCGCACGCGACCGGGAAAGCTGTTGCAACCTACGGATGCAAGGCTGACGCTGGAACATCTGGGCCAGCTTTGGGGCTATGGCGTGATCCTCAAGGAAGTCGATGGCCAGACCGGCGCTGAACTGGGCAGCTATGCCTTGGCATGAGAACACTCAAGCAGCGCGTCGGCGGATGGAACGCCGGCGCGATGGGCTGTCGCGCCGGCGATTTAGGGATAAAATCCACGCGCGCGGCACTGCAACATCAGGCCTCCAGCCCATGAGCTGATATGCTAGTTGGCATAATATATCTTATCGAACTATTATATATGCGGAATAAGGGCTGCTCCGAGGCGTACGGATCACCACCTTGTATGGCCGCTGATTGGACCTGAAAAATTTCAGCCACGACGCTGATGACCACTGAACGAGGAATAAGCATTATACATGGACCATCTATGCGCCGGGGTCGTTCCCGGCACATAGGCGAAACCCGGTCAGGAGCTTTTGGAGGTATCCCTCTCCGCCTTGATAAGTTCTCTCGCCGGGATGAACGGCTCCTTGTCCCCACCGAGCACGAGCGACAGGCGATGCCCGTCTGCAAGCCTCGCTTCTGCACGCTCGTCAATCGTTCGACGTACGATCGGATAATCCTCGACCAGACGACGGAACAACGATGCCGGTATGGCGAGCAGATGACAGAACTGCAGAGTACGCACCGTACCCCTTGAGAACGTCTCGTTGATCAATGGCGCAGCCCCAATCAGGTCCCCTGCCCCAAACTGCACATCCTGTTCGGCAATATGAACTTCCGCCAGTCCCGCTACGACAGCATAGACCATTCTGATCTTGCCGTTACGCTTAAGCAGGACCTCACCAGGCGAAGCGAAACGCAGCGAGATATTCATCGCGAGATCATGAAGAACGCCGTCCGGCACGCCACGGAACGCCGGAAACGACCGCAATCTCTGCTCGATACCACTCTTGAGATTGAAGCGTAGCGGCTTTTCAAGGCGCTCCTGGCGCTTTTCGACATCCTTGAGCAATTCGCGATGCAGCTCCTCGCTGACGAGGTTGTCAGAAAGGAGCTCGTCATACTCCTCTTCCTCGAGGCGCAAGGCGATCTGATGAAGAATGCGGCTTTCCAGCGCCTCCGAATAACCCTGATAATGCAGGCGCATCATTTCCAGCGCATCATCGAGCATACGGCGCTGACGTCCGAGAACCTCGGAAACGATTTCGCCAATGCGGTTACCGAGTGTTGGTTCAAGGCGCTGATGCATGAAGCGCATGAGTGACAGCGAGACAAGATGCGCGATCACCAGCATCTCGAAGCGCTCTGACATGCAGTGCATAAGCGGCTGATCGATGTGAAAGCGCCGGTGCAACATCTGCGCCATGCGAAACCGCATGGTAGGGCGCAACCGCCGTCGCAGGGCTCTCACATAACCATACCGGCCTTCCAGGCGGGCTCCATCGACCATTGCCTCGGAAGAACGCAGAAGCGTCTCCATGACGCGCCTCGACAGGCCCCGTATGCGGAACAGATCAAGCAGAAGCGAACGCTCGCGATTGGCGATGGTGATCAGTGCCAGCGTCACGCGCTGACGATCACCAAGAGCGGTATCGAAGGTATTGGCCTCGCTCTCTTCCTGTGCGCGTCGCTCGATCTGACCAATGATGGTTTTCTGGGTCCCTGCCCCAAAACCCAGTTCGTCAGCAAGGCTGTGGGTGCGTTCGGCAACCTGTGCTAAACCGCTGCTGAGCACCTGATGGCGCATCGCCTGATCGATGGCAGGCAATTGATCGAGCTTGAGAAACATCACAAGATAGCGGAGCGTCGTGCCATTCACCAAAAGAGTGATCAGCACAAACCCTGTCGCGATGATCCCGATGAAGTGAGCCGTCGAAGTCGAAACGCGCTGGTTCTCGGTCACTGCCAGCGCCAGCGCCAGCGTAATGGCGCCGCGTAGCCCGCCCCAGACCATCGTCGTCTTGAAGGGCGCTGGAACGGGAGGCGAAAGCTTGAAGGCAGCAAGAATGGGCAGCAGGCCAAACACCACGGCCCCACGCGCCAGCAATCCGGCAACCGTCGCGATAAGGATCAGCACGCAATCCCAGCGCGTCATGCCGATCAACAGACGTGGTACCAGCATGGATGCGAGAACGAAGACCAGAGAACCCGCCCAGAACACGAGTTGGACCCATAGTTCGTTCAGGAAGCGCCAGACCTGAGGTCTGAAGGTCGAGGGCCCGTAGACCGACATTGTCAGGCCGGAAGCTGCCGTGGCGACAACCCCCGAGAAACCGAGGAACTCATCGCACAGGATATAGACGATATATGGCAGGGCCAGGGTCAGCGTGATCTCCGCTGCCGCCGATCCGCCGAGACCTGCAATCATCAGCAGGGTCAAACGGCCGACCGCCACACCGACAATCATGGCGCCACCAAATGACGCAAAGAAATCAATGACTGTCTCACCAAGCTCGATATGTCGATGCGAGGTAACCGAGGCGAGCAGGATCGAGAATATAGCGATAGCCGCGGCATCATTGAGCAGCGCCTCACCCTCAACCAGCCGTGTCAGGCGCGAGGCAGCCCCGATCTCGCGGAAAATACCCGCAACGGCTGAAGGGTCGGTCGTTGCAACGATTGATCCCAGCAGCAGGCAGACCACAAGCGTCTGTCCGGCGAAGGGATAGAGCGCCATACCGATTGTAAGGGTCGAAACCAGCACAGCCACCACAGCGAGAAGCAGCACTGTTGCCGTCTCATGCGCCAGGCGTCGCACGTCAATCGCGAGCGCCCCCTGAAATACGAGGATTGGTAAGAAGATTAGGAGGAACGCTTCACTATTGACCGGGAAATAGAGCAGCGTCTCCGCAGCCCCGTCGAAGATTTCGGTCAGGGATGAACGCAACAGTAGATCTGCTGTCGCGCCGATACCGATACCAGCAAGAGCAAGCAGGACCGTTTCCGACACCTCCCAGCGTCGGGCCAAAGGCTGCACGGCGCTGATGAGGACCATCAGAAGCGCCAGCGCCAGAATCACGGCAGCCAGTCCCGTCACCATCATGGGTGGGTGTTCTCCCTTATTTGTGCACAGACCTGGATGCTATACGCGAAACCTCACGACTCCGCGAGTGCACCAGGCGGAGCATAATGGAAATATTACTCTACTTTTCCGTGGAACGCCGGTCCGCAGGTCAGTTCTGGCAAGCCCTGAGCCAATCCCTCACCTGCGCCTCCGGATCAGGCGTGGCGATGAAATCCGACACGGCCGCAACACTGTCAGCGCCCGCGGCTATACAGGACGGCGCACGCTCCAGCGTGATACCCCCGATCGCTACCAGGGGCATGTCAGGACCGATCAAATCACGCCACTCACGCAGCTTCTCGACGCCCTGGGGGCCCCATATCATCTTCTTGAGCCTTGTTTCCCATATGGGGCCCAGTGCCACATAATCGGGTGAGACCGAGAGAGCGCGTTGCAATTCTTCATGGGAATGGGTCGAGATACCGAAAGCAACACGCGCGGCCCTGATCTGATCCAGATCTGCCGTATCCAGATCCTCCTGACCGATATGAATGTAATCTATGCCAAGCTCTATCGCGAGTTGCCAATAGTCATTGAGCACCAGCCTGACATTATGACGTGCCGCAGCCTCCTGCGCCTCGATAACCTGGGCCCGCAGGGTTTCTGGGTCCAGGTCCTTCAGGCGCAGCTGAACAAAGCGCGCGCCCGCAGCACCCAGCCGATCGACCCAGCGCGGGTGATCCACAACCGGATAGATCGGGGATGGAAGTCGTGACGTCATTTTCAGAAACTCGCCTTGCCAAGGGTTGGTGTAGAGGGGACAGCTATGTCACGTTCATCCATCGGATCGGCCTTGCGTGACAGACACCCGACCTCGCAGGCGAGACGAAACGCCTCTGCCATCACAACAGGGTCACCAGCCTTTGCCACTGCCGTATTGATCAGGATCGCATCATAGCCGAGCTCGAAAGCCTCTACGGCATGGGAGGGTCGACCTATGCCGGCATCAATCACCATTGGTATATCGGGGAAATGCGCACGCAACGCACGGAGCCCGAAGGGATTGTTCAGCCCCCTGCCCGACCCGATCGGAGCGCCCCAGGGCATGAGCAATTCACAACCCGCCCTTAATAGCCGCTCGGCAACCACGAGATCCTCGGTGGTGTAGGGAAACACCTTGAAACCGTCTTCCGTCAGAATACGCGCCGCCTCGACCAGCGAGAACACATCTGGCTGGAGTAGATCCCCCTGCCCGATCACTTCAAGCTTGATCCAGTCCGTATCAAATACCTCACGCGCCATCTGGGCCGTGGTCACGGCTTCGCGCACGGTATGACAACCGGCCGTGTTTGGCAGAACGGGCACATCCAGACTGCGCACCAGTTCCCAGAAAGCCTGACCTGCCTGCACACCCGCCGATTCACGGCGGAGAGATACCGTTACCGCACCAGGACGAGCCGCATGCACGGCTCCTGCGAGCACGGCCGGGCTGTCATACAGCGCTGTGCCCAGCATGAGGGGCGAACTCAGTTCGGTTCCATAGGCCAGCATTGGTCAGCCACCCTGCATCGGCGCAAGGATCTCCAGCCGACAGCCTTCATGAAGGGGACATGAGGGGCGTGCGGAACGTGGGACAAACTGGCCGTCTATTGCAGTTGCCACCTTGGTCTCGCCATAGCCAAGTTCGATGATAACATCTGCAAGCAGATGGTTCTTCACGATTTTTGTTTCGTCGTTCACCAGAATCATCATGGTGAGTCTCCTGCACTATCAGGCGTTCTGGCCCGGCCGCGTTGGCGCGGATGGTCAATTTCGTACCATCTCGGCGTTACTCTTCTTGATCCCGCCCACCCTAGGCCGCCGGAGCAAACGCCTCAACCCGGCGTGGCAAACACAATTGCTTCCACCTCGGCAGCCCGTGCCGGTGAGAGCAGAAACCCGTGTCTGTACATGCCATTCACGGAGATCCTGTTTCCATCGCGGTGCACTTTCGGCACGTTGTCTGCATAAGATGGTCGTATCCCTGCACTGGCCTCAATGATTTCGGCCTCGGCGAAAGCAGGATGCAGCGTGTAGAGCGCGTTGAGCAATTCGCTCATGGCTCTCACCGTGATTTCACGGGTATCATCACTTTCCACCATTGTCGCGCCAGCCATGAACACATTGTTATCTCGCGGAACAATATAGATGGGTATGCGCGGATGGAGCATACGTATCGGGCGATGAAGCGTTACCTCCGGGCAACGTACGAGGATCATCTCGCCGCGCACGCCACGCAACGCCGGGTCTTTGTCTCGTGCTGAAATGCCCGTGCAATCCACCACCCAGTCGAAGGTGTCTTCCATCGGATCCGCGTCGAACCTGAAATGGCCGCCAAGATCCACCAGACGCGCTTCCAGCCCCTTCAGGGCTATCCGGGGATCAACGTGTCCTTCCTCGGGAAAATAGAGCGCACGGTCGAAACGCCCGGCGAGATCGGGTTCGAGCTGGCCGATGCGCCCGGCATCTATCGTCTCGAAATGACTGGTGCGTCTGCCAAACCTCGCAAGTTCCACCTGATCGCGCGGAGGCGCCACGACGAGGCTGCCCCGATGAGCAACATTTGGCACATGAGCAGACCACCATGAGAGCGAAGTGAGCGAATCACGGGTCACCTCTTCTGGCGCAGACTCCGCTTCACACCAGGGGGCAAGCATGCCACCGGCAAACCATGATGCCCCGGAACCAATGCGAGAGCCCGCCTCATGCAGGGTAATCTGCGCCCCTCGCTCTGCCAGCGTCACAGCCGTCACCAGACCGGCGACCCCGGCTCCCTTGATCAACACTTTCGGCCCCGGTCCCGTCATGTCGAACGCTCCTCGCTAAGGCTCAGACTCTTTTGCGACGAGCCTACTCCACAGTGACAGACTTGGCGAGGTTGCGAGGCTGATCCACGTCCGTCCCGCGGCGCAGGGCCACCTCATAAGCCAGCATCTGCACAGGAATCGTATACAGGATCGGCGCTACAAAGGGATCCACCTCCGGCAGGATCACCATATGCTCGGCGATACCGCTCAGTCGCTGAGCCCCCTTTTCATCCGTGAAGGCCATGATCCGTCCACCACGTGCCTTGGCTTCCTGAATATTGGAGAGTGTCTTGTCGAACAGGATCGTCGAGGGCGCGATCACCACAATCGGCACATCCTTGTCGATAAGGGAGATCGGTCCATGCTTCATCTCACCTGCAGCATAGGCCTCGGCGTGAATATAGGAAATTTCCTTCAGTTTCAGTGCCCCTTCCAGCGCGACAGGGAAACAGATGCCACGACCAAGATAAAGCACATCACGTGCCTCGGCCACAGAGGCCGCCATGGCCTGAATGTCGCTCTCTCGGGAAAACACCTCTGATGCCCGCGAAGGAAGATCGAGCAGATGGGCCAGCAGATCGCCCGCGCGTTTCTCCGACATGGCATGACGTGCCTGGGCGATAGCGATTGTGAGCACGGCCAGCACCGAAAGCTGCGCGGTAAAGGCCTTGGTGCTCGCAACCGAAATTTCGGGGCCAGCTACCATGCCAAGCACCACGTCGCTCTCGCGGCCCATCGTGCTGCCCTCGACATTGAGGATCGAGACGATGTGCTGCGCGCGCTCGCGAAGGCTGCGTAAGGCAGCAAGCGTATCGGCTGTCTCGCCAGACTGGGAGATCATGAGCGCCATGCCGTGCGGCGTCAGGGGCGGATTGCGATAGCGCAACTCGGACGCGACATCTATGTCAACCGGGAGCCTTGCCTCGGCTTCCAGCCAGTAGCGCGCAATCAGCCCGGCATAGAAGGCCGATCCGCACGCCGTGATCACAGCGCGTGGAAGTTGGGCCATCTCGAATGGAAATACCGGCAGATTGATCTCGCGTGTGACGGGATCGATAATGCGCTGAAGCGTCTGCCCGATCACGACCGGATGTTCGTGCAGTTCCTTCTCCATGTAGTGACGATAGCCATCCTTGCCGACAGTCCCGGCCATGAGCGCTATCGTCTGCACAGGGCGTTGCACACGCTGATTTGCCGCATCAAAAAACTCGACCTGGTCAGGACTGAGTACGCACCAGTCACCATCATCAAGATAGGCGATTTTGCGGGCGAGTGGTGCCAGAGCGAGGCTGTCCGAGCCGAGAAACATTTCCCCCTCGCCAAAACCAACCGCAAGGGGCGCCCCGTGGCGGGCGCCAATCATGAGCCCTTCATGCCCGGCAAAGATCATGGCAAGCGCGTAGGCGCCCTGAAGGCGCCCCAATGTCTTGCTGGCCGCCTCTCGCGGGGATAGCCCCTGATGAAGATAGAAATCGACCAGTTGGGCAACACACTCCGTGTCGGTCTCCGAGGTGAACTGGCGACCCACCGCCAGCATTTCGGCTTTCAGCTCTTCGTAATTCTCGATGATACCGTTGTGAACAATGGCGACGCGATCTGTGGCATGCGGATGGGCGTTGGTCTCATTCGGCAGCCCGTGGGTGGCCCAGCGCGTATGTCCGATTGCCGTCATGCCCTCGAGCGGCTGCATATCAAGCACGGCCTGCAGATTATCAAGTTTGCCGGCCGCGCGGCGCCTTGAGATATGTCCATCCACCAGACTGGCAATACCAGCCGAATCATAACCGCGATATTCAAGACGACGTAACGCTTCGACAACGAGAGGTGTCGCGTTCTGATGGCCAACTACGCCACAAATGCCGCACATCAGCCATTCTCCTTTTTTGCCCGCAGGGCAGACGATATTGCCTGGCCGCGCGATGCCTTGTTGATCTGTCTCGACCGTCCCAACGCTAGAGCACCCGGTTCAACATTTTCGGTCAGTACGCTGCCAGCCGCCAGCAAGGCACCGTCACCGATCGATATCGGGGCCACAAGGATGGTGTCAGACCCCACGAACACATCGCTTCCAATGGTCGTGCGATGCTTGAACACACCGTCGTAATTACAGGTTATGGTGCCTGCACCGACATTGGTGCGCGGGCCGATACTGGCATCACCCAGATAGGTCAGATGATTTGCCTTGGCACCATCCCCCAGATCGGTGGCCTTGAGCTCGACGAAATTACCGACATGGGAGGCTTTGCCACAGATCGTGCCGGGACGAAGACGGGCATAGGGACCAATCAGCGCCTCCTCACCTACCACGCAACCTTCCAGATGACTGAAAGCGCGAATTCTTGCGCCACTGCGCACCGTCACACCGGGGCCAAAAACGACATTGGGCTCGACCACGACATCAGCCTCGATAACGGTATCTGTACAGAGAAAAACCGTCTCCGGTGCGATCAGGGTCACACCGGCTTCAAGCGCGGCCAGGCGCAGACGCCGCTGGAGGGTCCCTTCCGCAATCGCGAGTTCTGCACGGGAGTTGATGCCAGCCAGCTCTTCGGCAGGAGCCTCGACATGGCGTACGTCCCCTTCACGCGCAGCAAGGGCCACGACGTCCGTCAGGTAGTATTCGCCCTGTGCGTTGTCATTGCCCACCTTGCCGAGCCAGCGCCGCAGATCATCAGCAGAGGCACATAATACGCCTGCATTGCAAAGCTGAATGGCGCGCTGTTCCTCACTCGCATCCTTGAACTCGATGATCTCCCTCACCGACCCGTTTTCAAGCACAACACGCCCGTATTTCGCAGGATCGGCTGGACGCATGGCAAGCAGGGCAAGCATTGTTCCCGCCTCGCGTCGGGCAGTGAGAAGCGCCTGCATGGTCTCAGTCGTGATCAGGGGATTGTCGGCGTAAAGGATCGCGACATCACCTTCACCGAACAAAGCCTCGGCCATCCAGGCCGCGTGCCCCGTGCCAAGACGTTCGACCTGGACCACACACGGGCAGGGAGAGACTGCCTTTTCGAGCATTGGCATGTCCGGTCCCACAATCACGACGATTCGATCGAAGACGCGGCTCGCAGTCTCGATGAGGTGGCTGATCATGGGGCGGCCACCAAGAGGATGCATGGCTTTGGGCAGGGCGGAACGCATGCGCGTTCCTAGCCCCGCTGCGAGGATGACGGCAGTCGTCGGTTTGTGATGGCGGACGGGCTGGCCGTCGGAAAAGGAAAATGATGTCATATCATTACGTGGCGTAGCCAACGCGGCGGAGCTCTGTCAAACGCCCGCTCTGTCACTTCGGATTGCTGTTTGTTGCAGCGTTCTGCATCTATAGGAAAACCGACCGTGAGCACTGAAATCAAGACCGCCGTTTTCGACCTTGACGGTACGCTTGTCGACAGCCTGCCTGACCTCGCCGAGAGCGGCATCGAACTTCTCAAATCCTATGATCTGCATCCTCCGGGTTCTGATGTGGTGCGTGGTATGATAGGCGACGGAGCACGCAAGCTTGTAGATCGACTGCTGACCTATGGCGGTGACGAAACGCGCATTGATCGCGATCAGGCCACACAGCGATTTCTGGAAATATACGAGCCTCGGGCAACCCTGAAAACGCAGCTTTTTCCCGATACCCAAGCCATGCTGACAACGTTGCGTGAACGTGGTCTTGCCTGTGTGATCTGCACGAACAAACCGCTGAAGGCCGCTCAGGCAATCGTGGAAGTTCTCGGGATCGCACCACTGATCGACGCCATAGGCGGTGGTGACAGCTTTGCGAGCCGCAAACCAGACCCTGACCATATTCGTAACACTGTTCGGCTTATCCACGCCGAGCCAACCCGCGGAATCATGATCGGCGATCACCGTAATGACATCATGGCTGCCATGGGTGTTCCCATGCCATCACTTTTCGCAAGCTGGGGGTATGGAGACAGAAGCATGAGCGCCCATGCGACAGCAATCGCAGGTTGTATTGCTGAACTGCCAAGGCTTATCTACGATCTGTCACGACCCTGCTGAATCATACGCTCCAACGGGCGATCTTCGCGCTGACCACAGACACCGCGTGTACCAGAAAAATCTGAGGTCAGCTCATGATCATCGCGCCCTAGGGTTGCACCATCGGCGCATGATCAAGGACCGCAGTCATTCGTCCAAGCTTGGGATGCTCGAATTCGACGCGTACGGCCGTCAGCCCTGCTCCAGGAATATCCTGAAACCAGGCAGCACCTGGATGAGGTGCCTTCATCACTGCCAGATGCGACGAATCCTTGATGAAACCCGCCTCCTGTTGCCCCACGAAATCGCAACGCAAAGCCGGTCCGTTGAATTTCTGGTCGAAAGTCACCGGCACATCTGCCTTGAAAGGCCCGCGCGAGGTCATTGCGCTCAATCGTAATCCATCGAAAACATGCGCGTTACCGTCGCATTTCCCGGTCTGACGCACATTTTCCAAGAGCAGCGCCATAGCGCTCAACGTATCCAGTGCATGATCGAGTTCGGCCTCAGGAACAGCCTCACGATCTGTCTCCTTGGGATCAAGGGTCACGACATGCGGTGTATTGTCAGCGTAATGCAGAACAACACTACGATGCTTTCCGCGTGAGTAACCCGCGCTCTCATAGGTGACAGGCTGCACCCAGTTATGATCGAAATGCCCCTGTGCCGTACTCTGTATGTCCATACGCAGGAACAGGCTCATGAACCCACCAGCATGAAGCGTGGTACGGATACCGTATCCGAGATCGGTCAGGGTATAATCGGCTGTTGCATCGACGACATGCAGCCCGTGGTTATAAACACGATAGACTGCTGTCGTCTGACCGCGATTTGCCGCTGCGGCCGCATGCGTGGCCTCGCCCACGTCAGCTGCGCTGGCATGGCCGGCAAGTCCAAGGGCGAGCACGCTCGCCGCTATGGATCGTCCGAAGGCGTTAAACGTCAAGATTGGCGACCTTCTGGGCATTGCCAACAATGAAGTCGCGTCGTGGCTCCACCACATCGCCCATGAGCGTCGAGAACACCTGACCCGCATCTTCTACATCTCCTACCTTGACCTGAAGGAGAATACGCGTGGCCGGGTCGAGCGTTGTATCCCACAGCTGCTCATTGTTCATCTCGCCCAACCCTTTGAAGCGGTTGATGGCAAGGCCCTTGCGCCCCTGTTGAAGAACACGGTCGAACACCATAGCAGGACCTGAAAGTTCGGCGCCCTGACTGTCCAGCGACAGCTTGACCGGGCCTTCGAAATAATCGGCCACGCGGCTGCCCTCACCTGCCAGCCAGCGTGCTTCTGCCGATTTTAGCAGGGCCGCATCAAGCGTATAGACCTCGCCCACACCACGCACACTGCGGGCCAGACGCAATCCACCTTCTTCGGTGGGGCCAACCATCCAGCCACGCTCGTTGACGGGCGAAGCCGCATCAAGGCGAGCCTGCAATACAGGCGCACGCTCCTGAGCGTGATCATGACCCAGCGAGAGAGCCTTGGCCACATAGGCCTGCTCAAGCACCCAGACGGGAATCTTGCTGGCGAGGGCGGTCAGTGTCTTGGCCACCTGCCCCATGGCCTTGACGCGCTCCATCAGCACATCGCCAGCAACCACTTCGCCGCCAGCGAAGGTGAGCGCGGCGTTGCTCAGCGCCTTGTCGAGCAGATACTGCTCCAGAGCGGCGTCATCCTTGAGGTAACGCTCTTCATTGCCGCGCTTGGCGCGGTAAAGCGGCGGCTGGGCGATATAGAGATAACCCTTCTCGATCAGCTCCGGCATCTGACGGAAGAAGAAGGTCAGCAGCAAGGTGCGAATATGCGAACCGTCCACGTCAGCGTCGGTCATGATGACGATCTTGTGGTAGCGCAGCTTGTCGATGGAAAAGCCGCCCTGCTCCACGTCGCCACGGCCAATGCCCGTCCCTAGCGCCGTGATCAGCGTGCCGACTTCGGCAGAGCCAAGCATACGGTCGAAACGCGCACGCTCGACATTGAGGATCTTGCCCTTGAGCGGCAGGATCGCCTGGAAACGACGATCACGCCCCTGCTTGGCCGTTCCACCTGCCGAGTCACCCTCGACGATGAACAATTCGGCCTTGCTTGCGTCGCGCTCCTGACAATCTGCCAGCTTGCCCGGCAGTGAGGAGACATCCAGCACGCCCTTGCGTCGCGTCAGTTCACGGGCACGACGGGCGGCATCGCGCGCAGCGGCTGCCTCGTTCACCTTGGCAATGACCGCCTTGGCTTCACGCGGGTGAGTCTCGAACCAGTGCCCGATGGAATCAGCAGCCGTGACGTGCACAACCGGCTGCACCTCGGAAGAGACCAGCTTGTCCTTGGTCTGCGACGAGAATTTCGGATCGGGCACCTTGACCGACAGCACAGCCGTCATGCCCTCGCGCATATCCTCGCCCGTGAGCGATGCCGAGTTCTTGGATGATCCCGTGTCAGCATACTTGCCGACAACACGCGTCAGCGCCTGACGGAACCCTGCAAGATGGGTGCCCCCATCACGCTGAGGGATGTTGTTGGTAAAGCACAGCATGGTCTCATGGAAGCTGTCATTCCACGTCAGCGCGAACTCGACCTTGATGCCACTTTCGGCATGATCGATCGACCCGACGATAGGCGGGGTGACGATCGAGGTCTTGCTGGCATCGAGATACTCGACAAACGCGCTTAGCCCGCCTTCGTAGCAAAAGACGACTTCCTTGTTTTCGGCATGACGCTCGTCCCGCAGGACGATTTCAAGACCGGAGTTGAGGAAGGCCAGCTCGCGCATACGACGCTCGAGAATGGCAAACTCGAATTCCACCTTCGTGAAAGTCTGCTTGCTCGGCTTGAACGTCACGAGCGTGCCGCGTGGCTCGTTACTGGCACCGATTACCGCCAGAGCGTCGTCACGCTCGCCGTGCTGGAAACGGATGAAGTGTTCTGTGCCATTGCGCCAGATACGGACTTCCATCCATTCCGACAGCGCATTGACAACGGCCGCGCCAACGCCGTGCAGACCACCGGAAACCTTGTAGGAATTCTGGTTGAACTTGCCGCCCGCATGCAGCTTTGTCAGCACCACTTCTGCCGCGCTGACGCCCTCTTCCTCATGCAGATCGGTCGGAATTCCACGCCCATTGTCACGGACACTGATCGAACCATCGCCGTTGAGTGTCAGGATACACCGCGTCGCGTGGCCAGCCTGAGCCTCGTCTACGGCGTTATCGATGATTTCGAACACCATGTGGTGCAGGCCGGACCCGTCATCCGTATCGCCGATATACATACCGGGGCGCTTACGTACCGCATCGAGCCCCTTGAGAACCGAGATCGAGGAGGCGCCATAATCGGCTTCGTCATCGAGGTTTTCGGGCAACTCGGTCGGACGGATCTGTTCGGACATGCTGGCGTGACGCTCCTACTCGCAACAAGCCGCCAATATAGCCTCTCTAGGGGGCTACGGCTAGGGCGTTGGAACCGGGCACCCGGACAGGCACCTGTCAGCCACCCAGGGACCCGAAATGCCCCAGCCACGCCCCCTGTGCGGCAAGCCTGTCAGAGCCTCGGGGCCGCTTTGCATAGCAACCCAAACCCGTCTTGCGACTTCTCATCCCGTGCCGGCTGCCTGGCACAGTTTCCCCGACGCTAGCGAGATAAGCCGCCATGACCGATCCGACCGACAAGAAAACCATCAAAACGACCACGCCTGAAGAGGCCAGCTCCGCCACCAACCGACGCAGCATGATGCAAGGGGCAACGCTCGGGCTTGCAGGGCTTGTTGCCGGGTCGAGCCGTGCGCACGCTGCGCCAAATGCGCCTGCCGCCTCAGCACCGTTGGCCGACCCGCAGAAACTCTATCCCCACGCCCCGTTTGCGTCCCAGCCCCAGGAGTGGCCGGGCCTGCAATCGCGTATGCATCCCAAACCAGACTGCGGAGAGACCAGCTACAAAGGCAGCGGCCGCATGGCTGGCCGCCGGGCCCTGATCACCGGCGGCGATTCAGGCCTTGGGCGCGCCATCGCCATTGCCTACGCACGTGAAGGGGCTGATATCGCGATCAACTATCTCCCGCAGGAAGAAGAAGACGCGCGCGAGGTTGTGGCCCTCATCCGCAAGGCGGGACGCAAGGCCATTGCCCTGCCGGGCGATATTCGCGACGAAGCGTTCTGTAAGAAACTCGTGTCGGACGCTGCGTCACAACTCGGCGGCCTTGATACGCTGGTGAACTGCGCCGGTCGGCAGCACTACCATGAGAGTATCCTTGAACTTTCCACCGAGGAATTCGACTGGACACTCAAGACCAATCTCTATGCGCTGTTCTGGATCATCAAGGCCGCTATCCCGCATATGCCACCGGGCAGCGCCATCGTGAACACGGCTTCTTCCAACGCCTATAACCCGTCGGAAATCATCATCGATTACAGCCTGACGAAGGCCGGCATCGCCAACCTGACCAAATCTCTGGCGAAGCAGCTGCTCCCCAAGGGTATACGCATCAACGCCGTGGCGCCCGGACCTTTCTGGACGCCACTTCAGGTCTGCGGCGGCCAACCGATGTCCGCCGTCGAGAAATACGGGACCACCGTGCCCATGGGGCGTCCGGGCCAGCCTGCGGAGATCGCACCGGTCTATGTGACACTGGCTTCCACAGAGGGTAGTTACATCACCGGACAGATCTACGGCATAACTGGTGGCACAGGTATGCCCGGATAACAGTGACGCCCCTTTCGGGCAGCGTTCATTAAACGAAAAGGGGGTGCACCCGGCCATAGGTGCGCCCCCTTTACTTCAGATGCCTTTCTTTGCCATGCCGCTCGCCGGATGAACCGGCCTATGGCATGGCAATGGCCCTGCGGCCAATCAGTTCAGCTCGGCCTGCTGGCCATTGATGACCAGCCCCTTGTCATTGGCCGAGACATGCACGGTCTGACCATCGAAGATCGTCCCATCCAGCAGCAGCCCTGCCAGCGTGTTCTGCAGGCTGCGCTGTATGACACGCTTGAGCGGGCGAGCGCCGTAGACCGGGTCATAACCGGATTCAGCCAGCCAGTTATCTGCTGCCTGATCCAGATCGAGCGTAATCTTGCGATCAGCCAGCAACTCACGCAGGCGCTTGAGCTGGATAGCGACGATACGATTCATATCCGCTCGCTGCAGACGCGAGAACAGAACGATCTCGTCCAGACGGTTAAGGAATTCAGGGCGGAAATGGTTACGTACCACCGCCATGACCTGTGCCTGTACGAGGTCCGTGCTCTCACCATCGGGCTGCTGCGCCAGTATGTCTGACCCGAGATTGGAGGTCAGGATGATAATCGTGTTGCGGAAATCCACCACACGCCCCTGCCCGTCCGTCAGACGACCATCATCAAGCACTTGCAGCAGGATGTTGAAAACATCCTCATGCGCCTTCTCGACCTCGTCGAACAGGATGACCTGATACGGTCTGCGACGGACTGCCTCGGTGAGCACGCCACCCTCTTCGTAGCCAACATAGCCGGGAGGCGCACCCACAAGACGGGATACGGCGTGCTTCTCCATGAACTCGCTCATATCCACGCGCAGCATGGCGCGATCGTCGTCAAACAGGAACTGCGCCAGCGCCTTGGCCAATTCGGTCTTGCCAACGCCGGTTGGGCCGAGGAAGAGGAACGAACCAATAGGGCGATTGGGATCCTGCAAGCCTGCACGGGCACGACGTACGGCGTTGGACACCGCCTTGAGCGCAGGCTCCTGACCAACCACGCGTTCACGAAGTTCGTCCTCCATACGCACCAGCTTGGCGCGCTCGCCTTCCAGCATCCGGTCCACGGGCACACCGGTCCAGCGCGACACGACAGAGGCAATTCCCTGATCGGTCACAGCCTCGCTGAACAATCCTGCCTGAGCGGCATCCTGCTGCTCAACCTGCTGTGCTTCCTCAATCTGGCGCTCAAGGCCTGGGATCGTCGCATACATAAGCTCGGACGCCTTGGCGAGATCGCCCTTGCGCTGGGCAATTTCGACGTCCGAACGCGCCTGATCGAGCTGCTCCTTGAGCTTCTGAACAGCGTTCACCCGGTCCTTCTCGGCGTGCCACGCCGCGCTCATGGTGTCCGACTGTTCCTGCAGATCGGCCAGCTCGGCTTCAAGCTTCACCAAACGCTCGCGGCTCGCGCTGTCCTCTTCCTTGCGGATCGCCTCGCGCTCGATCTTGAGCTGGATGATACGGCGGTCGAGTTCATCGAGCGCCTCGGGCTTGCTGTCGATCTGCATACGCAGGCGGCTCGCCGCCTCGTCCACGAGGTCAATGGCCTTGTCAGGCAGGAAACGGTCCGTGATGTAGCGATTGGACAGCGTCGCGGCAGCCACGAGTGCGCCATCGGTGATACGCACACCGTGATGCAGCTCGTATTTTTCCTTGATGCCACGCAGGATCGAGATCGTATCAGCAACCGAGGGCTCACCCACAAAGACCGGCTGAAAACGACGGGCCAGAGCCGCGTCCTTCTCGATGTATTTGCGATACTCGTCGAGGGTGGTGGCACCGATACAATGCAGCACGCCGCGTGCCAGTTCGGGCTTGATCAGGTTCGAAGCATCCATCGCGCCATCGGAGCGTCCCGCGCCCACGAGCGTGTGCATCTCGTCGATGAACAGGATAACCTGCCCCTCGGCGCTTTCGATTTCCTTGAGAACAGCCTTCAGGCGCTCCTCGAACTCACCGCGATATTTCGCGCCAGCCACCAGGGCACCCATATCGAGCGAGAGCAGCTTCTTGTTGCGCAGCGCTTCAGGCACGTCGCCATTGACGATACGCAGCGCCAGACCTTCCACGATGGCGGTCTTGCCCACGCCGGGCTCACCAATCAGCACAGGATTGTTCTTGGTGCGGCGTGCCAGAACCTGAATGGCGCGACGGATCTCCTCGTCACGTCCGATCACCGGATCAAGCTTGCCCGATTGGGCCACGGCCGTGACATCGCGTGCATATTTCTTGAGGGCGTCGAAGCCCGCCTCGGCATTGGCGCTATCCACCACGCGTCCCTTGCGCAGTTCAGCCACTGCGCGTTCAAGGGCCTTCGCATCGGCCTTGCCTTCGCTCAGGGCTTGCCCGGCGCCAGTCTTGCTGGCAGCAAGCGCCACAAGCAGGCGATCCTGCGCAACAAAGCTGTCACCGGCACGCTGGGCATCCTGCTCGGCACCATCGAGTACACGCACAAGGTCAGGCGTCGCCTGAGGTTGCCCTGCACCGCCACCCTGTACCTTGGGGATACGAGCCAGTGCGGCATCATTGGCCTTGCGAACTGTCTCGGGTGTACCCCCGGCTGCACGGATCAGACCCGAGGCAGCGCCTTCAGGGTCATCGAGCAACGCTTTCAAAAGGTGCTCGGGGGTCAGCTGCTGGTGGAAGTCACGCAGTGCAATTGTCGAAGCGGCCTGAAGAAAACCGCGGCTACGCTCGGTAAATTTCTCAATATTCATGTTTTCGCAATGCTCCTATGCCCCATAAAGGCGGCTGGTTACGACAACGAGAACCCCTCTAAGGCAGTTCTCGCCTCGTCATAACTTGAAGATAGGAGCATTTCGGCCTTTTCCAAGACCGCACTGACACAATTCGTATGTTATCGCCAACCGATCATGGGAACAGTGGCTGGGCCGTTTGATGAATGGCGTTACGCAGCCACCCATCCCGCTCAGCCCGGAAGTGCGGTCTGCCGCATCGGCATCCTCTCGGCCTCGAATTCCTCAAGCGAGAATGGACGACCATAGATCTCGATTTGATCGGTCTGCAGATAGACCTGGATGCCAGGAATGGTGACACGGACGAAACGCCCCATGACCCCAGTCTCATCCACCCAATTATATGGCGTACCATCAAGGCCGCCAAATACGGGACCGTTCTTCCTGTCGATGATCCTGGTCCAGAAGAAACGATCATGCGAAACCTCTACCGTAAAACTGGCAAGGCGTTCCATCACGCCATCAAGACGGTTGAAGATCATGATCTGGTGTATGTGGCACAACGTACCAAGGTCCACCATCCACCACGGGTTGTCCTGAAGGGCGGTATGATGCTGGGGGCGTCCCGTCAGATGGCCTGATACGGCGCGGCATGCATCTTCATCGCGCGAACCTTCATGCATGGTGGAACTCTGCGTGGCACGCTTTCCCGTTGACAGTAATTCCCAATTGGAACACGGCACGATGCTCGACTGCCATCCACCTGCAATCAACGAAGACCAGTAGGCAGCGAGATAAGGATCGAACACGGCATTCGTATCGGCGTGGTAGGCCGTCCGCTCTTCTCTGCTCTTGTTCTTCCAATGTGTCTGTGCGGAGAAATCACCATGACACCCCCGTGCGACACGCCGCTCGAAATCCTGTTCCGACCGGATGTTGAAATGAGCAATACAGCCTGCCTGGACCAGACGGGCGCGACGATCCTCCCCATTCAGGAAGGCCCAGGCATGCTCGGGAAAATTGTCGTAATATCCTTCCATCGACTCACCCAGCATGTTGCAGGCGCGCAGGGATGCCCCGAGGGCATACAGATCATGATGGATCGCCACATGCGGGTTCTCGAACGACAGCCGATAGGACACGGCGCCCGCCTTGGCGAGAATTTTCGTGAATGGTGATGCGCCGCTCTCACGGTAGCAGTAATTGCGCAGGATACCCCCTGAAGGCCGCTCGGCATGACCGCCATGCCCGTAACCGCACCAGTTCAGATAGATGGCATCGTGATCGGCCCCGAAACGCGCACTGACACTGCGGATATCATTACTGCCCGGGAGACAGACGAACTCGTCCAGGTCCAGAAACATGAGCCAGCGGGTCTCATGTACGTAATGGCGCAGGAAGTGACGATACATCTGGAATTGCTCGCCGACATACCGGAAGTGATGAAACGTCACGAACGGTCTGTCTGCCATGATAAAGGGCAGGACCGCCTCGTAGAGCGCGCTCGGATCATCGTCGGCGCAATACAGATAGACATGATCAAACCCGATTGACCGATGATAGGTCAGCCATTCCACAACGCTTTCCAATTCCCAGCGAGCGCAGGCGACCAGGACATGCTGGTATCTGGGTTCAGGCCAGATGCCCTTGTTACGGGCAACTGCGAGCGGAAGCTTGCCGAACCCCTGCAAATCGGTCGGCAGGGAGACTGATGACTTTGGCGGCGTCATTTCTTTTCTTGATATCCTGATACAACAAGGCTGTTGGTACGATGCGTTGGTGCCGCACAATAGAACCCGGCCGCATGCTTCGATAGTGAATTCTTGTGACAGACCTGTAGCCGCGCTTTGCAAATGCCGTTCAAGCCTGCGGAAGACGCAAGGCAGAGTTATGCCGTGGCAGCACTGGGCATGTACCCGAGCGGTCGCCGCTGGGGCCAAGTAATCTTCTGTCGCGAAACTCAACCGGCCGCCGCGCGTGATCATCCCTGTTCATGCAATGCTATGCCGTTTCACGGCTGTTAACGGGATCACGCCGATGACCGATCTTCTCTCGCCCATGCTCCTGCCCGAAACAAGCTGGGTGCGCCGTTCTGCCCATCGCCTGTGGCTTGCGGCCGAAGGGCGCCGCCTGCTCCGTTTCGCCATGGCGTCGCGTATGGAAGGCGGGTTTGGCGCCCTTGGACGTGATGGCACCCTGCCTGAAGATGCCTTGCCGGACGGCATTCTGACGGCTCGTATGGTCCATGCCTTCTCCATGGCGGCCCTGCAGGGCATCCCGGGCTGCCTCCCGCTGGTACGTCATGGCGTCAAGGCCCTTCTTGGTCCGTTGCACGACAAGGATCATGACGGCTGGTATGAATCCCCCGCAGCGCGTGATGGCCGCAAGCAGGCATACCTTCATGCCTTCGTTGCGCTCGCAGGCTCGTCGGCAACCTTGCTAGGCGTTGAAGGCGGAGAAAAGCTTCTCAGCCTCGCGACCAATATCCTCGAGACGCATTACTGGTCTGAGGATGAAGGTGTCATGCGCGAAAGCTTCGCCTCTGACTGGAGCGACGAGGAGGATTATCGCGGCGCGAATGCTAATATGCACTCTACCGAGGCCTGTCTGGCGCTCGCCGATATCACCGGTGACGAGAAGTGGCGTGATAGGGCGCATCGCATCGTACACCGCTTTGTGCATGAGATTGCCGGAAATCACGATTACTGCATGCCGGAGCACTTCAATCGCGATTGGACGCTCCTCAAGGACTACAACCGTGACAAGCCCACGGATCCCCTGCGTCCCTACGGAATGACGCCGGGCCATTTTTCGGAATGGGCACATCTTACGCTCAAGGTTGAGGCCGCCTTGCTGCGTCGCGAGGGTACGGCCCCGGGCTGGATGCTGCATGACGCGCGGGCTCTGCTGGATTCAGCACTGCGCCTTGGCTGGGCGGCAGATGGTGAGCCGGGCATGATCTATACGATTGACTGGGACCGTAAGCCGGTGGTCACAGTCCGCGCACACTGGGTTCAGGCAGAGACTGTTACAGCTGCCGTCAACCTGCTCAAGCGAACGGGTAGCCCAGCCTATGAAACCTGGTACAGAAAAGTCTGGGACTATATCGCCAGCACGTTGATTGATCACGAATACGGCGGTTGGCGTAATGAGGTTGATGCGCAAGGCCGTTATTCTGGCGAAGTCTATCCGGACAAGGCCGACCTCTATCATGCGTTTCAGGCGACGGTTGCCCCCATCCTGCCGCTTTCACCTTGCCTCACTCTGGCGCTTCGTGAGTCAGACATCGTGTAGCGCTGCTCAGCAGCCACCTGTTCTGGCTTGCTCACGAGAATACCGGGTGAGGACATCACCCGGCGATTTTCAGGGTCAGCCCAAGGCTCTCCGCGACCCGGGAATTGCCCGGGTGCTACTCGGTTCCGCCTGGCGTTTCGATCTGATCATACCCCAATGAGCCGGGAGGCGCGCCACGCGGTATCAAGGGTTCGTCCGACACATGAATTGCCTGTAGTCTGTCAGGCCCAAGTCGGCGCGCGACCACGAGCTTGCCGTAGGCTGTCTGGTAGCCATACCCCTCGGCATAGATTGGGGCGCCAAGACGCAGGAAACTCGTCCTTGCGCCTGAAGCTGGCACACGCAACACGGAACCATCATCCAGCAGTGCTCCGTTGAGCGCCCCGTCACCATCATGCAGCAAACGCGAGATCCTGCCCTGCGTACTGGCGGGCGGCGCCGCCGTCACGAGTTCGGGCATGGGGGCCGCGCAGATATCCGTGCCATTACTGAGCGCGAAAGCCCTGACGAGATGAAGCGATGGTGCCGCAAGCCCTCGAACGCTGATCATCGCGCCTTTACGCAGATGGTGATCCTGCGCGGCGAGGCCCGGTGGCATCTCGATCTCTGTGCCATCCACCAGCAAAGCCCCTACGACATCGCCCTGAGTGCCAGGCAAAAGGCGTTCAACCCTGCCCGAAAAACGCGGAAGGCTTGTCAGATCGAAAACGCATCCCGTGGGGAGCGAGCCGGAAGCGGGTGGCGGCGCGCCTTCTTGAGATGCGCCCTTCATATTTACCACAGGCTGTGTACCTGCTCCGGCGTGGTCGACCGGGATCGTCACTGAAATGGCGATCAATCCGGCCAGCAGAGTGGTCCTGACCCTCATTTTATCTCCTCGTGCCTGCCATGCCCGCGAAAATGGCGGCAACAGCAAGCCTCCGCTCAACACCGGATATCGGCTGCACCCTGTGCATACCGTTCCGGGAAAGCGCTATCACATGCCGTGCCGCGCCAGGGTTTCTCAATGGCGGAAATGGCGCATTCCTGTGAATACCATGGCGATGCCCGCTGCATCTGCCGCGTCAATAACCTCCTGATCACGGATGGAACCGCCAGGCTGTATGACGGCGATCGCGCCCGCGGCGATCACACTTTCCAGCCCATCAGCAAAGGGGAAGAATGCGTCGGACGCTGCAACAGACCCTTCTGTCAATGCCACCGTTTCGCCTGCAGCCTCGGCAGCATCAAGGCTCTTGCGAGCTGCGATACGCGCTGAGTCGACGCGTGACATCTGCCCCGCCCCAATACCGACCGTAGCGCGATCCTTGGCGTAGATCACGGCATTGGACTTCACGTGCTTGGCAACGCGGAAAGCAAAAAGCAGATCGGCCATTTCAGCGTCGGAGGGTGCACGCTTGGTCACGACACGCAGATCAGCTTCGGTCACCTGACCAGCATCACGGCTCTGTGCCAGGAAGCCGCCCGCGACGGATTTGAAGGTCATGCCCTCAGCCGTGGCGGAAGGCACGCCCCCCGTCAGGAGCAGGCGCAGGTTCTTCTTGCGGCTCAGCGCCGCGCGTGCACCTTCGGTGGCATCAGGGGCCACAATCACCTCGGTGAAGATCGTGGCAATCTGCTCGGCTGTCGCCTCATCGAGTGTGCGGTTCAGCGCGACGATGCCGCCAAAAGCCGAAACAGGGTCACATTTGAGTGCCGCTTTCCATGCCGCCTCGAGCGTCTCGGCGCTGGCCACACCGCAGGGATTGGCATGCTTGACGATCACCACGCTCGGCTTGTCGAACTCGGCAACAGCCTCAAAAGCTGCATCCGTGTCGTTCAGGTTGTTATAGCTGAGCGCCTTGCCCTGAATCTGCGTTGCCGTCGCGATACCGAAACGCTTCTCACCGGTCACATAAAAAGCCGCCTGCTGATGAGGGTTCTCACCATAGCGCAGGGACTCACGACGCGTGCCACTCAGTGTCATGGTTTCTGGCAAGGCGTCGCCGCGCTGGCCCGCAAACCAGGTGGCAATCATCGCATCATAGGCACCCGTATGGGCATAGGCGGCACCTGCCCAAGCCGTGCGCTCAGCCAGGGTGGAACCGCCTGCATCGAGCGATGCCTTGAGCGCATCATATTGTGCAGGCTCTGTTAGGATCACAACATGGTCATGATTCTTGGCTGCTGCGCGGATCATGGCGGGGCCACCAATATCGATATTCTCGATGCAGTCCTCCGGGCCTGCCCCCGACGCGACGGTCGCGGCAAACGGGTACAGGTTGACGCAAACGAGGTCGATTGGCGCAATATTGTGTTCAGCCATCTGGGCCTTGTGAGAGTCCAGATCGCGACGACCGAGAATACCACCGTGGATCTGCGGCACCAGCGTTTTTACTCGACCATCAAGGATTTCCGGAAAGCCCGTATGATCGGAAACATCCGTCACAGGCAGTCCGGCATCACGCAGGGCTTTGGCCGATCCACCCGTCGAGAGAAGCTGCGCGCCATGCGCGACCAGCGCCTTGCCCAGATCGATCAGACCGGCCTTGTCTGAAACGGAAAGAAGCGCCCGGCGTACGGGCAGGCGATCGGGAGAGGTCATGACGGGCTCCGGAATGGCTGAATTTCAAGAGGTGCTCATAGGCGTCGGAGCCATTTTACGCAATAAAAGCCATGCGACGGGCCTTGGTCGAGTGAGATGTGACTGTTGCATGGTGGCCGGGCTGACGCACGTCATGGGCCAAAAGATGATACGTTATGCTGCCCAGCAACCCGAGGCTGACAAGCAGGACCATATATTCGCGCAGGCTGCCAACCCTGGCATATGGCCAGAGAGAGATCCTGTTGCGGGATAATGGGTAGAGCGCCCAGCATCCGCCGGTCACGAGGTCACCGGCGATATGACTGGCATATCCAATCAGGAAACTGCCCAAGGCCGAATGCAAGAAACTCATTCCACCAAAATGGACCGCAGCCAGACCTATCAATAATGGTACAGCCAGAGAGTGAGTGGCTGTTCTATGGCCTATCCATCGGGAAAGCAGCCGTGAGAGCCACGGCAAGCGACAACCAAGCATTGAGCGTTCAGTGTCGATATCAGGTGTCAGGCTCCCCAGGGCAGCCATTCCCATGGAGGCGAATGTGAACGGCACATAGCCCGCCGCCGCCGCGGTCATTCCGCAGGCCAAGCCCAGAACGATATGAGAACGTCCATTCATGCCGCCTTATGGCATCACTTGATCATTCCCGTCTATGACAATGATTCTAAACAAGACTTCGGACGGCATATTTTGTTCTGATCAGATCCGCGATCACGGGAAGCTCGCGGTCACTTTGTTGATGCACGAACGGAAAACGCTCCATATCTCGAATAATGCAATATCAGTGATTTAGCGAACATTCATCGCCCGAAAGCTCAGGATATAGCGCTTGACACTATGGGTGAGACAATAATCCTAACTAGCTGATTTCGAAGCTTTATCCTCCGAAAACGCCGGATACTCCCATCCTCCACCGAGTGCCCGGTAAAGCGACACGAAAGCGGTCGCGATTTGTATCCGGTTCGCCGAGAAAGTCGCCTCCGCGGCCAGCGCCGCAGCCTCTGCCGTGTCGACCTGAAGGAAGTCCACAGCCCCTTCGCGATAGCGCTGTTGCGCCACCTCGACAGCCTTGCGGCTCTCCTGCCACGCGATCCGCGTCTGCACGAGGCGCTTCTGGGACTGGGCATAAGCCGTCAAGGCATTGTCGACCTCGTTCCAGGCCGTCGTCACGGTCTGGTGGTAGGCAAGCGCCGCGTCCTTTTGCTCAGCCCGTCTCAGCGCCAGTGTCCCGCGCAGGCGCCCGCCCTCAAAGAGTGGGACAGACAGGGTCGGCCCTGTCGCAAACTGACGAGATGGCAGTGAAAAGAAATTCGCTGCAGACAGGGTCTGTGTGCCCATTTGCCCCGTGAGGGTAATATCCGGGTAAAACGCAGCGATGGCGACCCCGACGCCAGCAGTCGCCATATGCAGCCTGGCTTCGGCTTCACGAATATCAGGGCGCCTGCGAGCCAGGGCTGAGGGCACCCCGATCGGCGCAGCCGGCACGATGACCGGCATCGTGCCATCACGGCGTGCCAGTTCCTGCGCCAGGCTTCGCGGGGGTTCATCCAGAAGCAGACCGATGGCATTGATCAGCGCGCTTTCCGAGTTGCGCAGGGTGGGAAGCGCCGAAGCCGTATTGGCCTGCTCCGTGCGGGCCTGCGCCAGATCTAGCGTGGTCGCGGCACCGTTGCCAAAACGCGACTGCACAAGGGCCAGATCATGATCGGAGACCGCCATGTGCCGCTCGGTAATTGCAATCTGGTCCTGAACACCACGAAGCTGCATGTAGCTGTCAACCAGTGTCGCGATCGTGCTCAGGGCAAGGCCGTGGCGTGCCTCGGCTGCGGCCTCCTGCGCTGCGTGCTGGGCTTCGACGGCACGGCGTATCTGCCCGAAGAGATCGAGATCCCATGACGCGCCAAGCGTGTTCTGAAAGAAATCATATTCGTTCGGCGCGCCAGTGCGTGGCTGCACAAGCGAGATAAATCCTGTCTCGCTCTGATGGGTGCGGGTATAGGACCCGGCCCAGTTCAAACTAGGGAGCCCCTGCGCGGCCGCGATACGTGTTTGCGACCGGGCTTCGGCAATACGTTGCATCCCGCGTTGCAAGTCGATGTTCTGCACCGCAAGACGATCAATCAGATGATTGAGTTCGGGGTCGTTGAACTGCTTCCACCAGGCCACATCGACCGGACCGCCATAGGTCGCTCCTGCCACATCCTGCGGCTCCGCCCCGAACTGCGCTGGCGAGATCACATCCGGACGTTTGAAATCAGGGCCCATTGTGCAGGCTGCAACCATGCTACCAAGGCAGCACAGCGCTATTCCGCTGCGCAGAACAGCCGCCCATCCGATCGTTCTCATCGTGCGGTGATCCCGTTTGCGTTATGCCGCTGCTCATCCACGACATTTTCGAGATGGGTATCGACCGTCGTCTCGACCGAAAAGCCCATACGCAGCAGCTTGGCGAGAGGCTGGTTCGGGGCCACGACGATCTTCACGGGAAGGCGCTGGACGATCTTGGTGAAATTCCCCGTGGCATTTTCCGGGGCGATCGGGGCGAAGGCGGCACCCGAAGCCGGGGGAATACTGTCAACAATGCCGTCCAGATCCATATCATAGGCGTCGACATGGATACGGGCATGCTGCCCGGGACGCATATGGCGCAGCGCAAGCTCACGATAATTCGCCATGACCCAAAGCTGATCCATTGGCACAAGCGCCATGAGGGCGGCACCCGGCGATACATAATTGCCCGATTGGACGGTCTTCTCGCCCACCATACCGTCAAACGGTGCGCGTATCTCGGTATAGGACAGGTTGAGCTCGTCCTGCCGCACCACGGCGTGGTCGATCTTGAGCGTCCTGAGCGCCGCCTCATGGCGTGCCCGCAGGATCGGGATCTCATCCTGCGCTGCCGTGATCCGCGCTTTCATGCTCCTCAGATTGGCTTCCATTTCGCGCATAGAGGCATCGGTAAGCTGACGCTCCTGCGCGGATCCTGCGCCGGTCTGGGCCAGGTTGTGATAGCGCTGGGCATTCTGCCTGGCATAGACGAGCTGCGCCTCAATCCGCGAGGCCTCTGCCTTGCTTTCCTCGATCATGCTCGGCTGACGATCCACCGCTGCCTCGGCATCGAGCACGAGCGCCTCGTCGTGCGCGAGCTGGGCACGACTGCGCGTAAGCGCCGTCTCGTAGTCGCGCGGATCGAGCCGCGCCATGACCTGCCCCGCCTTGACGCTCTGGTTGTCATCCACCAGCACCTCGACCACCTGTCCCGGCACACGCGGCGCAATGGTTGCGTAATGAGCTGTCACATAGGCATCATTGGTCCAGACCTTGCGGTTTGGCACGAAAATGATCGCAAGGATGATCCCGCAGAACACCACGAGAATGAAGCCTGTCACAAGGAAAGGCCATTTGGCGGGACTGCTTTTCTGATCGTCTGAGGCCATGATTCAGGATTTTTTCTTCACGAACATGAGGCGGGGGGGATAGGTCCGCTGAGGCAGGAGAATGACCCATGCCATGAGGAAAACCGTGATCCCGGCGATGATGAGATAGGCGTCAGACAGTTCCAGAACGGTCGTCTGATGGGCAAGCTGATATTTGAAGGTGGGCAACGCATCCGGGCTGCGCGGGGTACCGTCAGGCAGTAAAGGAGCCGGGCGCTGCAGGGGAATGGCATTTGCCTGAAAGGTGCGGTAGCGGTCCAGCCCGATGCGGTCCGTAATGCGGTTGGAATGCAGCCCACCGCGCCAGCGATGGATAAGCTGGAGCATCCAGACGCCGATAGCCTGCGACACGGCACGCGGGGTGTTGACCATCGCCGAGGCAAACGGCCCCTCGGCGGGAACGAGCGAGTTGGTGGACATCATGAGCAGTGGCATGACAATCATCGCCTCACCCGCGCCCATGAAAATCTGCCACAGATAGAACTCGTTGCGGTTCCATCCGACCGTCAGAAAGCTATCGCCAATACACGCCATGCAGATCAGGCACATGCCCAGCAGGCTGACCACGCGGCTATCAACCGCCTTACTGTTCAGCACCACAGCCATGAGAGGCAGCATGACGAGCTGGATACAGGCAATCTCCAGCGTGACAGGGTAGATCTGTTCAGGCCGGTAGCCAGCCACTTCCTGCAGGAATGTCGCAGGCAGGGTCGATGAAGCCAGAGACACCACAAGGAAAATGAGCAACGTCGTTGCCCCGTAGGCGAAATTGCGTCGACCGAGCAGCTGGATACGAAACAGCGGCGTATGCTGCTCCCATTCATTGATCACCAGAAGGGGTATGCACACCACCGCCACCAGGGCCATGACGCAGATGGCAGGCGAATTGAACCAGTCCAGCCGGTCTCCCTGCTGCAACATGGTAGATAGCGCCCCGAAGCCGAACAAAATAAGAAGCGCGCCCTTCCAGTCGAAATTGCGGAAGCGTTTGTAATTGGGCTCCTCCGGCGCGATGCCATACCAGATAAGCGAAATTGCCAGACTGCCAAAAGGCACGGCTTGCCAGAACACAAAGCGCCAATCGACAAGATCGGTCCACAGACCTGCCAGCGCCGTACTGAGATTGGGAAAAAACGTGGCTGTCAGGGAGTAAGCCGCGAGGCCATAAAGCCGCACAGGGGGTGCCAGCACGCGCAGGGCCACCAGCAGCAGCAACGGTACGGCAAACCCGCCAGCCAGCCCCTCGACAAGACGCAACCCGTAAAGCAGGGTCAGATTGTGGTTAAACGGGATGCAGGCAGCCGAAAGGCTGGCAATCATTGCCACCACCACGGCAAAGCGACGGACGCCGAAGGTCAGCGCCATCCAGGGCGCGAGCGACATCCCCATGACCTCAGCCGAAAGATATAGGCTGTTGAACCAGGTCCCGGGGTCGTGGCTGATGCCCAGCCCGCCCAGGATATCAGGGAGTGATTGTGACGAGACCTGCTCGTTGAGTTCGGTTGTCATCGCGAGCACGATGACACCAGCCAATCCGAAATAGGATCGCCCCTGCTTTGTCATGAAAGCGGCTGAGAGCCGTGGGGATCCGGACGGAATTCTGAGGAGGGCATGTCTGTGTCTATCCGTCGAAAGGCTTCGACTTGGCAATGATCCCGATCTTAAATTCTAAGTTATAATTTCTGACTGACGGATCAGGGACGTACCCCAAGCAAGACCATGAACCCGGGGGACAGTCTTTCATATTCCATGGTGCGCCGAACACACCCCACAAGACAGGCAGTGAGACAGCACGGCTCTCACATACGCCCCCTCGCTACTGCCTTCCTGCCTGACGCCTAAGCGCGCATCCGGGCCGCTCGAACCCGGCCCATCATCGCGGATCTGTCAGAAGGTCTTTCTCTCCTTACGTCTGGCCTCAGCCTGCCATCTTCGCAGCATTGCGGGCACGTGCCTCGATCGCGGCTGCGTCGAACGGACCGGCCGTAAGCCAGGAACCGCCCACACATGTAACAGCGGGTTCGGTGAGCCAGGCACTCGCGTTATCTTCCGTGATCCCGCCCGTGGGGCAGAAACGGGCCTTGCCGAACACGGCAGCAAGCGCCTTGAGCGCGGGCAGGCCCCCATTGGCCATAGCAGGGAAGAACTTGAACCGGCTCAGTCCGAGGTCGAGCCCGCGCATGATATCACCCGCATTGGCCACGCCCGGCAGAAGAGGCACGTCATGACGCTGGGCTGCGGCAGCCACTTCTGGCGTCAGACCGGGGCTTACGATGAACTGCGATCCCGCATCGACAGCGCGTGCCAGATCGTCACCATTCAGCACAGTGCCCGCACCGACATGAGCGCCCTCAACCTTGGACATTTCCCGGATGGCATCGAGCGCGCATTCGGTGCGCAGCGTCACCTCAAGCGTGGTCAACCCGCCCGCGACCAGCGCCTGCGCGATCGGCCGGGCCAGAGACAGGTCCGGTATGACCAGGACCGGAATGACCGGACAACGCGTCATGACCGAGTCGAGCAGAGTCGTGTCGAGCATCGAAGAATTCCTTGTCGAGTTCTGTGGCGTGAAGGTCCATCGTGTCTTCGAGAGCGGCGAGCATGGCTGAGCCCCCTTTTTCTGCCGTATCGGACCGGCTACGCATCAGTGTGAACAGTTCGCGTCCCGTACCCAGTCCGGGCAGAGGCGGCAAGGCCGGTTGACGCGCCTGCCAGATGGCGGGCTCGACCAGCGCTTCGATCTGCCCACGGCGGGCACAGATACGCAGCATGTCGCCATCCTCGATCAGGGCAATCGGCCCGCCGGATTGGGCCTCAGGGCAGATATGGATGGCGGCTGGCACCTTCCCGCTCGCGCCCGACATGCGACCATCCGTGAGCAACGCCACGCGATAGCCCTTGTCCTGCAGGACTGCCAAAGTGGGCGTCAGGCGATGCAGCTCTGGCATGCCATTTGCATCCGGCCCCTGAAAACGAACCACCACAATGACGTCGCGGTTCAGCTTGCCTGCCTTGAAAGCGGCGATGACATCTTCCTGACGATGAAACACTGCAGCCGGTGCCTCGATGGTCTGGCGGTCATCATCAACGGCACTCGTCTTGTAAATGCCACGGCCGAGACTGCCCTGAACCAGGCGCATCCCGCCATCCTGACGGAAAGGCTCGCGTGTATCGCGCAGTACGCTGCGATCGGATGACGTACGCGCTGCACTGTAGAGAAGGGCCTCTCCCTCCAGTCGGGCACGGCAGGCGTAATCCGCATAGCCACCCTTCGACACCGTCAGAATATCCTGGTGCAACATCCCGGCCTCGCTCAGCGCAGCGATCAGCGTTGGAAGCCCACCGGCCTCCTGCATGGCATTCACATCGGCCGAACCGTTGGGATAAGCCCGCGTGAGCAGCGGCACGGCCCCGGAAAGCGCATCGAGATCGCTCCAGTCAATGGAGATACCTGCTGCACGCGCGATGGCCGGCAGGTGGATGGCATGATTGGTGGACCCACCCGTGGCCAAAAGCCCGACCGCTGCATTCACGATGGCCTTTTCATCCACCATCCGGGCAAGCGGGCGATGATCCGCGCCCGGCCGTGAAATTTCGACAAGGCGATGCACAGCCTTGCGGTTGAGCGCCTGACGGATGCGGGTGCTCGGGTTCCAGAAAGCAGAGTCGGGCAACATCAGGCCCATCATCTCCACCATCATCTGATTGGTGTTGGCCGTGCCATAAAAGGTGCAGGTTCCGGCACTGTGATAGGAAGCAGCCTCAGCCTCCATCAACGCGCTCGAATCCACTTTTCCCTCGGCATAGAGCTGCCGCACGCGCTGCTTTTCCTTGTTCGGCAGCCCAGACGTCATGGGGCCTGCCGGAACGAGCAGAGCGGGCAGATGGCCAAAGCGCAAAGCGCCCATAAGCAGTCCGGGCACGATCTTGTCGCATATACCCAGCAGCGCCACGCCCTCAAACATTCCGTGGCTCAAGGCAATGGCCGTGCCCATGGCTATGTTGTCCCGCGACAGCAGAGAGAGTTCCATACCCTCCTGCCCCTGCGTCACGCCGTCGCACATGGCGGGCACGCCACCGGCTACCTGCAGCGTCGCCCCCATTTCACGGGCGAAAAGGCGCATCTGATCGGGATAGCGCGCATAAGGCTGATGCGCCGAGAGCATGTCGTTGTAGCTGGTGACGACACCCAGATTCACCCCACCTCCACGCATGAGGCGCGCCTTGTCCTCCCCCGACGCCGCGAGAGCGTGGGCCAGATTGCCGCAGGCGAGACGCGGGCGCGAAATACCCTTCTGACGGTTTCGCTCCATGAGAGCGAGATAACGACGCCGCGACACGGCGGAGCGCTCGATGATGCGCTCGGTGACGGAAGCAACGACGGGATGAACGGTCATGGCGGCTCACTGGAAGCTGTTTCGTGCTCGCGTTTTCGCGAGCTGTGACCTTGTAAAGTTTCCGTGATCGAGACGTCAAGAGTGTGACGGTAATAAGATTTCCAATTTCCGTCCCGATTAGCAATTTCCTAACAGCAGCCATGCAACAGGCTGTTGCATCAGGAACACATAGCAATATGAATGTCACAATTGCAGTGGGTGACACTACATTACGATATTGAAACCCTCGATCACCATGTGCCATCTGCGCTGCCAATTCGGAACTCTTTCCGCCGTCAATTCCTTTCGCGAAAGTGACCAATGGCCATTTCCCGCATCCGCATCTGCCGCGCCTCCATGCTGCTTGGTGCAACGATCCTCGCCGGTGCAAGCGTCACCGCTCAGGCCGCCACAACGACCACGGCCCAGCACAAGGCAAGCCACAAGAGCAGCACAAAGCGCGCCGTTCGCACCTCTGCGCGTCCGGTCAGCACGGGCACCACGGCAACCCCGGTGGCTGCCACGACGGCAGCACCAGTCAGCGCACGTCGCAGCAGCCTGTCGTCGCTTTCCAGCCCCGCTCCGGCCGGCAATGAAAGCATCACGGTCGTTGGCTCGGCGCTCAGCACCTCGAACAACACCAACGCGAACCCGGTGCAGATCATCACCTCCAAGCAGATCGCCCAGACGGGTGTGAACAACCTTGGTGATTTCTTTGCCCGTCTGCCTTCCGTCGGCTCCAGTGCCACGACAAACGCTGTCACCAATGGCGGCGGCGGTGTGTCCTGTACCGATCTGCGCAACCTCGGCACCAACCGCGTTCTCGTGCTGATCGACGGCAAGCGCACGACCATCAATGGCAACTCGAACTGCGTCGATCTCAATGCCATTCCGCTCCAGCAGGTAGCTGGCGTGGAAATCCTGAAGGATGGCGGTTCAGAGCTTTACGGCGCCGATGCCGTGTCAGGCGTTATCAACATCAAGATGCGTCACGACGTAAACACCGGCAACATCACGATGCGCGGCAGCATCTCGCAATATGGCGATGCGCCGGAGGGCATGCTCTCAGCGTTCAAGGGCTGGAACTTCGACCACGGCAAGGGCAACATCACCCTGTTCGGTCAATACCTGACCTCAACCGGCGTGATGCAGCGTAACCGTGCGTGGGCAAACCCCGTGGCGCTGACGAACCCTGTCTCGGGCCAGCCGACCTACGGCTCCTCCTACAGCACGAACGGCGTATTCTACCCCGATAGTGGCAATGGCAAGGGCTACACGACCCATGACAATGGACAGACGGTCGTGCCGTTCACAAAGGCAGATCGCTATCCCTTCAACCGCGATTCTAGCCTGACCAACAACTATCAGGACTCATCGCTCTCGGGTGATGCACATTACGATGTGAACAAGCACCTGACAGTCTATGCAAACGTGCTTTACAGCCACCGTACGACGAACAGCTTCATGGCGCCCGAGCCCATGACCGGCTCGATCCCGCCCAGCACCCTTGCAAATACCGTCAATGTTCCGGGTAATTATCCCGGCAACCCCTTTGGTGAAGATACAACCGTCTATCGCCGCATGGGTGAATGGGGGTCCCGCCGTTATGAGCGCGCCTCAGACACCGTGACCGGCATGTTCGGTGCGAAGGGTGAGATCACCCATGGGTGGATGTATGATGCGTCCTACACCTATGGTGTGAACCGTGAGAACGTCCGCAGCCTGAACATTGGCAATTATGCCAATCTGCTCAACACCTGGGGTCTGCGCGCAACCGATCCCGGCAACCCGGACACCAGCCTCGTCTATGATCCGAGTGTGTGTCAGGCATCGGCAGGCTGTGAGCTCTCTTCACCATTTGGCAAGCTGACACCGCAGGGCGCTGCCTACACCAACTACACCACGGCGGAAAACATCCAGTACCAGTTCCGCGATACCAACTTCCGTGTGCATAACAACCACGTCGTTTCGATGCCCTGGAAGAACGGTGGCGAACTCGGCATCGCCCTTGGTATGGAACATCGCAGCGAGCAGATGAGCGACAGCCCCGACCCGCTGGTGGCACAGGGTCTCACGTTGACCAACACCCAGGCCTATACCGGTGGTGGCTTCAACGTTTCCGAAGGGTACCTCGAAGGCAAGCTGAACCTGCTGAAGAATGCCTTCCTCGCCAAGGATCTGACGATCGACGCCCAGGGCCGTTATTCGTCCTACAACACCTTCGGTTCAGCAAAGAACTGGAAGGTTGCGATCAACTGGGCACCGAACCGCGATATTCGCTTCCGCGGAACGCTGGGCACGTCCTACCGCCAGCCCAACATCTTCGAGCTCTTCGGTGGTCAGCAGCTGAGCTATGAAACCGCCTATGATCCCTGCTCGCAGATGGGCAACTATGGCGCGTCTTCCCCGACGGTTGCCGCCACATGCGCTCGTCAGAACATTGGCCCAGGGTTTGAGATGCGCAACACGGCGCAGGTTCCGACCCTTCAGGGCGGCAATGCCCAGATCAAGCCCGAGACGGGTCGCACCTACACATTCGGTACCGTGCTGACGCCGCACTGGGTGCCGGGCCTCTCGCTCTCGGTCGAGTACTGGCACTACACGCTCAAGAACATGATCAGCGTCATCGGCACGCAGTATCTGCTCGATCAGTGCTATACCGGCGCAAACACCGGCTATTGCTCGGCAATCGTACGTAACGCCCAGACCCAGCAGATCCAGACCGCCACCGCCATGTATGAAAACCTCGGCGGCCTGCATACGAGCGGTATCGACTTCGATCTGGATTATACCTTCCGTATCACGCGTCATGATCGCCTGAACCTGAGCAACAACTTCCAGCAGCTGGTAAGCTATCAGCAGCAATATGTGCCGGGTGGTCAGTGGTACAATTATGATGGCCGCCTGCTGTACAACAACAGCACAGGTCAGCCCCGCGTGCGTGACTACGCAACGGCAACATGGCGTCATGACGATTTCAGCTTCATCTATATGATGAGCTATACGGGCGGCATGGTCTGGAACAACCAGTCGGAGGACCTCGTGAAGGGCACCGTTGGCCGTTACAAGACGCCAGGCATCTTCACGCATGACATCACGCTGGCCTATCAGCTGAACCGCTGGAACTTCCAGACAGGCGTGCGCAACCTGTTCGACAAGAAGCCCCCCTACGTCGTTGATGGTGCCACGAACAGCAACGTTTACCAGTACGGCAATCTCTTCATGGGCCGTAACGTGTTCGTCCAGGCCGGGGTCAATTTCTGACCCTTTCTGGCAAACATAACAGGCTATCGACCCGGCATCTCAAGGTGCCGGGTTTTTTTGTGCGATATCTCATACATATTGAGACAGATCACACGCATTGGTGAATTGCATCCCAGAAGCTGAGTGGGAATATGACGAATTCGTAAGAGTTTGGATGGGTTCCCATGGAAGTTGTTATTGGCGTCGATGTCGGCACAGGCAGTGCACGCGCCGGCGTGTTTTCCCTCACCGGAGAGAAGCTCGCTTCCTGCGTGACCCCCACCCGTACCTGGCGGCCTGAGGCAGATTTCATCCAGCAATCCTCGACGGACATCTGGGGTGCCATCTGCAAGAGCGTTCGCACAGCGATGAGCGAACTTCAGGGGAAAAACCCTGTGGTGCGCGGCATCGGGTTTGACGCCACCTGCTCGCTCGTCGTCCTCGATCGGGAGGGTAAGCCCCTCTCTATCGACCCCAAGGGGGCTGCTGAGCAGGACATCATCCTCTGGGCCGATCATCGCGCGATGAAGGAAGCTGAGGAAATCAACGCCGGCCAGTATGAGGTGCTGCGTTATGTCGGGGGCACCATCTCTCCCGAGATGGAAACACCGAAGCTGCTCTGGCTCAAGCGCAATATGCCGGACACCTTCGCCAAAGCCGGCTATTTCTTTGATCTTCCCGATTACCTGACATGGCGCGCAACCGGCGCAGACTCCCGCAGCTGCTGCTCGACAGTGTGCAAATGGACCTATCTCGCCCATTCCAAGGGCTGGGATGAGTCCTACTTCAAGGCAATCGGTCTGGGCGAACTGGTTGATGAAGGCTACCAGCGCATCGGCAAGGATGTGCGTTCGCTGGGCGAGACCGTCGGAAACGGGCTGAGTGCCGATGCCGCGCATGAACTCGGGCTCGAAGCCGGTATTCCGGTCGGGGTATCCGCGATTGACGCCCATGCCGGTGGCATCGGTGTGATCGGCTCCGCATCGGGTGAGACGGTTGATGATGCCGCACTCGACCGCAGCCTTGCGCTGATCGGTGGAACGTCGAGCTGCCACATGGCCGTGTCGAAAGAGGCACGTTATGTGGATGGGATCTGGGGCCCTTATTCCGAGGCCATGATCCCCGGCACATGGCTGAACGAAGCCGGTCAGTCTGCCGTAGGTTCACTCGTCGATTTCGTGATTTCCAGCCATGCCTATGGTCCTGAGCTGGCCGAAAAGGCCAAATCAGAAGGGCGCACCGTTTACGAGCTGCTCAATGAGCGCTTGGCCGAACTGGAAAAGGGCGCCCTGCCCGGTTCGCTGACAGCGGAATTCCACGTGCTGCCAGATTATCATGGCAACCGGTCGCCCCACGCCGACCCGACCCTGCGCGGCATGGTGAGCGGGCTCAGCCTCTCGGCCGGGTTCGATGACCTCGTGATGCTCTATCTCGCGACCATTCAGGGCCTGGCCTATGGCACGCGCGATATCATCCGCGCGCTCAATGCCAAGGGCTACGCGATCGACACCATCTTCGCGACAGGGGGCGGCACCAAGAACCCCGTGTTCCTGCGTGAACATGCCAATGCAACGGGATGCCGTATCATGCTGCCCAAGGAGCCCGATGCTGTTCTCCTTGGCTCGGCCATCCTCGGCGCTGTTGCGGGCGGTGTTTACAGCGACATGCGCGTGGCCATGTCGCAGATGACCCGTGTCGGCGCAGAAGTCGCGCCTGATGCGAGCACGTCACCTTATCACAACGCCAAATTCGCCGTGTTTCAGGCGATGCATGACGAGCAGCTTCACCATCGTGCCCTGATGGCCGAAGCCCTCGCCCACTAGACCTCAAAGCCCCCACCCCACGTGGGGGACATCATCCGGACTGCCCACAAGACACGCTGAACTTTTCCCTTACAGCCAGGACGAGCGGCCTTACGCTCGTGGAGCTTGCCTATGGAAGCTGTCATCGCCACACCAGAGCGGGTGAAGCGCAAAGCGGGAGCAGGTGTATTCCTCTCCCCTGCGGTCATCATCCTGTTGATCTGGTCTCTGATCCCCCTCGTCCTGACACTCTGGTATTCGTTCCAGAACTATAATCTGGTCGACCCGACCCTCAAGGGTTTCGCCGGGTTCAGCAATTATGTCTATCTGCTGACCGACCCGGACTTCCTCTATGCGCTGCTGAATACCGTTCTGCTGGTGCTCGGGGTTCTTGTCATCAGCGTTGGCGGCGGTGTGCTACTGGCCGTGCTGTATGACCAGGATTTCTTCGGGCGCGGCATTGCACGTGTGCTGGTCATTTCCCCGTTCTTCGTCATGCCCACAGTCTCGGCCCTGTTGTGGAAAAACCTGATGCTGCACCCGATCTATGGCGTCTACAGCGCCATGATGCGGGCAGTCGGGCTACAACCCATCGACTGGCTTGCCCATTATCCCATGCAGACAGTCATGATGATTGTTGCCTGGGAGTGGCTACCTTTTGCCGTGCTTATCCTGCTCACGGCGGTCCAGTCGCTCGATCATGAGCAGAAAGAAGCGGCACGTATGGACGGCGCGGGGCCGATCGCGCGGTTTCGCTACATCATCCTGCCGCATCTGAGCCGCGCCATCACGGTCGTGATCATGATCGAGACCATCTACCTGCTGACCGTGTTCGCCGAAATTTCGGTTACGACCTCAGGCGGACCGGGCGTTGCCTCCACCAATCTGGCCTTCCTGATCTATTCACGCGCCCTGCTGCAATTCGATATCGGGGGTGCCTCGGCCGGTGGCGTGATTGCAATCATCATCGCCAATATCATCGCTGCATTCCTCGTTCGTGCGGTCGCCCGCAATCTGGAGGCATGAAATCATGGCCCGGAAAACGCAACTCCTCCCCAAAATCGCGCTCGGTGTCGTCGGCTGGGCCGTCGCGCTGTGGATCTTCTTCCCGATCCTCTGGATGGTCCTTACCGGCTTCAAGAGCGAGATGGACGCAATCTCGACACCGCCCCATCTAATCTTCAAGCCGACGCTGCAAAGCTATCACGACGTCTTTGCCCAGGAGAATTACTGGCATTTCACCTTCAACACCGTGTTCATGTCGGTGCTTGCCACTGGCGGCGCGCTGCTCCTTGGTGTTCCAGCAGCGTATTCGATGGCGTTTTTCCCCACAAAACGCACACGTGGCACCCTGCTCTGGATGCTCTCGACGCGCATGTTGCCGCCTGTCGGCGTGCTCGTGCCGGTCTATCTGATCGCGCGCTCGACGCACATGCTCGACACGGTAATCGGCCTCGCGATCATCAATCTGCTGACCAACCTGCCGATCATTGTCTGGATGCTTTACACCTTCTTCAAAGAAGTGCCGGTGCCAATCCTTGAGGCCGGTCGTATGGACGGGGCCAATCGCTGGCAGGAGATCAGCGTCGTGCTGCTTCCGCTCGCCCTGCCCGGCATTGCCTCTACAGCGCTGCTCTCTCTCATCCTGTGCTGGAACGAGGCCTTCTGGTCGCTCAACCTTACCTCGTCACGCGCTGCCCCTCTGGCGAGCTTCATTGCCTCGTTCTCGTCGCCCGAGGGACTGTTTTTCGCCAAGCTTTCCGCCGCCTCCACGCTTGCCGTCGCACCGATCCTTGTCTTCGGCTGGTTCAGCCAGAAGCAGCTCGTACGTGGCCTTACGTTTGGCGCCGTGAAATGACCCTCTCTGAAATGACCTTTCCTTTCGGCTTCTCACGCTCTTTCGGAGTGAACAATGGCTAAAGTTGAACTGCGCGATATCCGCAAGACCTATCACGCCGAAGAAATCATCAAGGGCGTCTCCCTTGAGATCAACGATGAGGAATTTGTGGTTTTCGTTGGCCCCTCAGGCTGCGGGAAATCCACCCTGCTGCGTATGATCGCCGGACTGGAAGAGATCTCTGGCGGTGACCTGCTGATTGACGGCAAGCGCGTCAATGATGTCGAGCCCGCCAAGCGCGGCCTTGCGATGGTCTTTCAGTCCTATGCGCTCTACCCGCATATGAATGTCTACCAGAACATGGAATTCGGCCTGAAGCTGGCCGGCATGCCGGAAGCCGAACGTCGCCAGAAAATCACCGACGTGGCCAAAACCCTGCAGCTCGATTCCTATCTCAAGCACAAGCCAGGACAGCTCTCGGGCGGCCAGAGGCAGCGCGTCGCAATCGGCCGTGCCATCGTGCGCAACCCCAAGGTGTTCCTGTTCGACGAGCCCCTTTCCAATCTCGATGCGGCCCTGCGTGGCCAGATGCGTGTCGAGCTTGCCACCCTGCACCGTCGCCTCAAAGCAACGACAATTTACGTCACCCATGATCAGGTTGAAGCCATGACTATGGCTGACAAGATCGTGGTACTGCAAAAGGGTGTCGTGGAGCAGGTTGGCTCACCGCTCGAGCTTTATCATCACCCCCGCAACCTGTTCGTTGCGCGCTTCATCGGTTCACCGCCAATGAATTTCCTGCCCGTGACCGTGCGCAGCATCGGTGAAGAAGGCATGACCGTTGCCCTCGATCACGGAACGCCCATCACGGTGCCTGTGCTACCGGGTGAGTCTGCTTCTGCCGAAGCCATGACGCTGGGTGTTCGACCAGAGCATATCGTGCTCGACCCGCATGGCGAGATCTCAGGTGTGATCCGCATGGTCGAGCGGCTTGGCGCGCTCACGCTCTTGCACGTCGCACTTCCGGATGGCGCGTTGATTATCGTGCAGACAGATGGCGATCACGGTGGCGAAGTGGATGCCACAGTCGGTCTACGCCTGCTCTCGGAAAATTGTCACCTCTTCGACGCAAGAGGGATGGCGCTGACGAAGCTCGTGCGCCACCGTCTCGCCGGTTAACAAGAAAGTCACTCCCCATGTATATGGAAAAACTTCGCCTCGATGGTCGTGTTGCAGTCGTCACAGGCGGCGCGCAGAACATCGGTCTGTGCTGTGCCACCGCGCTCGCCGAAGCCGGCGCCCATGTGGTCATTGCTGACCTCGATGCGACCAAGGCAGCTGAATCGGCCAAGAGTCTGACCGATCAGGGTATGAAAGCCTGCAGCGTCGCGATGGATGTCACTTCCGAGAGCAGTGTCACCCAGGCCGTGGACACCGTCGTCCAGCGTCATGGCCGCCTCGATATTCTGGTGGCCAATGCCGGGCTGTGCATCTCCGAGGTCAAGGCCGAGGACATGACGGAAGACCAGTGGCTCAAGCAGATCAATGTCAATCTCAATGGCGTATTCCGCTGCTGCCAGGCCGTTGGACGCGTGATGATCAAGCAGAAATCAGGCGCGATTGTTGCAATCGGGTCGATGTCCGGCCTTATCGTCAACCGTCCGCAGGAGCAGGCTGCCTATAACGCTTCGAAGGCAGGGGTGCATCAGTACATTCGCTCACTGGCCGCTGAGTGGGCCCCGCATGGCATCCGTGCCAATGCCGTTGCCCCCACCTATATCGAAACCACCCTCACCCGCTTTGGTATGCAGAAGCCCGCACTGTATGACCGCTGGGTCGATGGTACCCCGATGGGCCGCGTTGGACAGCCCGAAGAAGTGGCCTCGGTTGTCCAGTTCCTGGCGTCGGATGCTGCAAGCCTGATGACCGGCTCGATCGTCAGTGTCGATGGTGGCTTTACCGTCTGGTGATCTGACGGGAAACGGGCCGCAACCTGCTTGTTGCGGCCTTGAGCAAAGAAACACCCGGTGCCGTAATGGTGCCGGGTGTTTTGCTTTGGAACAGGAGTGGGGGCAAACCCCATGATTCTGCCCCACCGTTTAAACTCTCAGGACTTCACTTCATCGGCCCGCGCAAGGGCACGCTGCGTGGCCGGTCGGGCCTCGACGATCCCGCGCCAGGCTTTCACCGCAGGGAAGGCTTCGATATCGATCCCCTGTTCCTTCCAGGTGCGCGTCCACGGATAGGTCGCCATATCGGCAATGCCGTATTGCTCTCCACTTACGAAGGCGCTTTCTTTCAGGCGTGTCTCCAGCACCGCATAGAGGCGCTTCGTCTCGTCCTGATAGCGCTTGATGGCATAAGCGATCTTCTCGGGGGCATAGAGCGTGAAATGATGGTTCTGTCCCAGCATGGGCCCGAAGCCCCCCATCTGCCAGAACAGCCACTCAAGGGTCTTGATCTTTTCACGTGGCGCGGAAGAGAGGAATAATCCGGTTTTCTCGGCCAGATAAAGCAGGATCTCGCCGGACTCAAACACGCTGATCGGTTCACCGCCGTCAGCGGGCGCGTGGTCGACAATCGCCGGCATCTTGTTGTTGGGCGAAATCTTGAGAAATGCGGGCGCGAATTGATCGCCCTTGCTGATATTGACCGGAATGATCCGGTAATCCAACCCGGCCTCCTCAAGGAAAAGCGTTATCTTGTGGCCATTGGGCGTCGGCCAGTAATACAGATCAATCACGCTTCGAACTCCTGATCACAGTTGATCAGGTGGCAACGTCCCCCAGCACGTAACGTTCGAGCCCGATCGCAAAGCCCTCTTCCTCGCACGAGGTTGAGACATGGGTTGCCGCAGCCTTGACCGTGTCATTCGCCTGCCCCATCGCAATCGACATACCCGTCTTTGCAAACATGAGCATATCATTGGGCTGGTCTCCCAATGTGACCATCGACGCAGCCGGAATGTCGAACAACGCTTCCAGCGTTGTCACCACGCCGCCCTTGTTGGCCTCGCGATTGGTGACGTCAACATAATAGGGCTGTGAACAAGCGGCCGAGGCTGTCTGGCCAAGTGCTTCCTGCAAGTCACGCTCGAGCTTCTGCATCAGCGCGGCATCGTCACTGACACCGGTGATCTTCACGACGTCGTCCAGATGACGGGAGACATCGTCTACTCTGGGTGCGAATTTCACCGTCCATTCCTCGCGCGAGACATGGGGCGCATCGTGGTCATGAACAAACCAGTCATGGCTCGTATAGACCCAGGGGTCCGCCCCATGATCGGTGATGATCTTCAGCACCTGCTCCGCCTGGGCATGAGTCAGGCGTTTGGTTTCGATGACGCTCCAGTCCGGATGGACCAGAACGCCACCATTGAAACCTGCAATCGGCATATCGATCGCCAGCGGTTCAATCAGCATCGCCATGCCACGAGGCGGTCGCCCGCTTGTCACGGCAAACCGTATACCCCTCTCCCGAAGGGCATGAACGGCGCGGATGGCACGGGGTGTCAGGATCTTGTCCCTCGTCACCAGTGTCCCATCCACGTCAGCGAGGACGAGTTGAACCGCTTGCTTCATCAGCCCCGGCTTCCCTGCCACTTCCAGTTGAGGATCTCGGGCATATCCTCACCGTACTGGGCAATGTAGCGCTTATGTTCAACAAGCTTGTCGTTGATCATCTGCGTGACATAGGCGGCATGTCCCGACAGGGCCGGAACGCGACGCACGGCGTTCAGTACGATGTGATAGCGGTCGAGGTTGTTACGCACGGTCATGTCGAACGGCGTGGTGGTGGTGCCTTCTTCGCGGAAGCCGTGCACATGGAAGTTGGCACGATTGCTGCGACGATAGATCAGACGATGCACGAGCTGCGGATAGCCATGGAAGGCGAACAGCACAGGCTTGTCCTTGGTGAACAGATTATCGAAGGTCACATCGTCCAGACCATGCGGGTGCTCGCTCGGCGACTGCAGCGTCATGAGATCGACAACGTTCACAAAGCGAACCTTGAGGTCAGGCGTATGCTCGCGGAGCAGTTGCACAGCGGCAAGCGCCTCGACCGTGGGAACGTCACCCGCAGAAGCAATGACCAGATCTGGCTCGAAGCCCTTGTCATTGCTGGCCCACTGCCAGATGCCGATACCCTGGCTGCAATGCGCGATGGCCGCATCGATATCCAGCCACTGATGTTCCGGCTGCTTGCCCGCCACGATCACGTTGATACGATCCCAGCTTTCAAGGCAGTGCTTGGCCACATAGAGCAGGGTGTTCGCATCAGGCGGCAGATACACGCGGGCGATATCGGCCTTCTTGTTCACCACATGATCCATGAACCCCGGATCCTGATGGCTGAAGCCGTTATGATCCTGACGCCAGACATGCGAGGTCAGCAGGTAATTGAGCGAAGCGATCGGACGGCGCCACTGAACTTCCTTCGCCGACTTGATCCATTTCGCATGCTGATTGACCATCGAGTCAACCAGATGGACGAAGGCTTCGTAGCACGAGAAGAAGCCATGACGCCCGGTCAGCAGATAGCCTTCAAGCCAACCCTGAATGGTATGCTCACTCAGGATTTCCATGACGAGGCCATCCGGTGCCAGATGATCGTCATAGGAATACGTCTCGGCCGTCCAGGCGCGGTTGGTTACCTCAAGGACGTCATTTAGGCGGTTCGAGTTGTTTTCATCCGGCGACAGCACGCGGAAATTGCGGCTCTCAAGGTTCATGCGCATCACATCACGGAGCCATGCTCCGAGAATTCGTGTGCTTTCAGCAAGAACGGCACCGGGCGATGACACTGCAAGAGCGTGGGTCTCGATGTCCGGCATACGAAGCGGACGACGAAGCTGACCACCATTGCCATGAGGATTGTCGCTCATGCGGAGGGTACCCTCCGGCGCCAGAGCGGCAATCTCGGCATGGAGGCGGCCGTTCTCGTCAAACAGCGTCTCGGGCTTGTAGCTGCGCATCCAGTCTTCAAGGATCTTCAGATGGCCCGGCTTTTCCAGATCCGTCAGGGGAACCTGATGGGAACGCCAATAGCCCTCGCAACGCTGACCATCGACCTCCTTGGGGCCAGTCCAGCCCTTCGGCGTGCGCATGATGATCATGGGCCAGGTCGGACGATCCGCGTTGTTTTCGCTGCGCGCGCGCTTCTGGATCTCGGCGATCTTGTCGAAACAGGTGTCCATGGCCTTCGCCATGAGCTGATGCACGGTGTCACGATCATCGCCGGCGACGATCACCGGATCGTAACCATAGCCGCGGAACAGGGCCAGTAGCTCTTCCTCGGGGATACGAGCCAGCACCGTCGGGTTGGCAATCTTGTATCCGTTGAGATGCAGGATCGGCAGAACCGCGCCGTCATTGCGCGGGTCGAGGAACTTGTTGCTGTGCCACGAGGTCGCGAGCGGGCCGGTTTCGGCTTCACCGTCACCGACAACGCAGGCTACGACCAGATCAGGATTGTCCAGCACGGCGCCATAGGCATGAGAGAGCGAATAGCCGAGCTCACCGCCTTCATGAATCGAACCAGGGGTAGTCGCAGCCACATGGCTGGGAATACCACCGGGGAACGAGAACTGCTTGACCAGGCGGCCAACACCCTCGATGTCTTGCGACACTTCCGGGAAATACTCGCTATACGTACCTTCGAGATAGGTTGCGGCGACGACACCCGGCGCCCCATGACCCGGGCCCGCGATGAAGAGAATGCTCTTCTGGCGCTCCTTGATGATGCGGTTGAGGTGCAGATAGAGCAGCGTCAAACCCGGCGTGGTTCCGAAATGCCCCAGAAGACGAGGCTTCACATGCTCCAGTTTGAGCGGATCACGCAGCAGCGGATTATCCAGAAGATAGATCTGCGCGACGGAGAGATAGTTGGCAGCCTGCCACCACTGATCAAACAGGGCGATCTGCTTTGCAGAGAGCGGACCTTGAGCGGTCATGATCACTGTTTTCCTTTCATTATTCTTCTTGTTTGACGGAAGATCGTTGTTTCTTCATCAGCAGGGATGACGAGCACCGTCACCCTGCCCGATCTCTGACTTATCGTGGGGCGTCCGGCGAGATTGGCGTCTTCGCAAAGTTGCACATCGAGCCATTTCAGCCTTTGACAGACAGCGCGCCTGAATGTCGCGTCATGCTGTCCGATACCCCCGGTAAAGACGATGGCATCCACACCGCCCATCTGGGCAATGAGACCGCCGGCCTGCTGTACGAAGCGCTCTACGAACATCTCGAGCGCAAGCTGAACATTTTCGTCAGCTTCATGCTCACGCAGAACGCGCATGTCGCTGGAGAGCCCTGAAACCCCTTTAAGACCCGACTGATAATACAGCGTATCCTGCACTTCCGCCGGGGTCAGGTTCTTCTGTTGCAGCAGATACAGAATGGCGCCGGGATCAATCGTCCCACAGCGTGTGCCCATCATGAGGCCATCCAGAACGGTGAGCCCCATGGTCGTGGCAATGCTGCGCCCATGCATCATGGCACACAGGCTCGCGCCGTTTCCGATATGGGCGACAAGAACGCGCTTGGAAGCGATAGCCGGGAAGCGCGCCTCGAGCTCACTGGCGATATAGTCGTATGACAGGCCATGAAATCCATAGACACGAGCGCCGTGATCCAGCAGCGCGGCGGGTAGCGGCAGGCGTGTGCGCACATTCGGTATCGTGTGATGGAATGAGGTGTCGAAACAGGCCACCTGCAAGAGGTCGGGCTTTTCTTCAAGCAGCAGGCGCATCGGGGCGATGCTCGGCGGCTGGTGGAGCGGTGCAAGTGAGATCAGGTCATCAAGCTGCCCAAGAACCTCGCCATTGATTGCGGTTGGTCCTTCGAAATAACTGCCACCATGGACCACACGGTGACCGACCGCGCCGATCTTGCTGCCGCTCTCATGGGCCTCGACGAAATCCAGAACGTGGCGGATCATATCCCCATGCGCGGTCGCATGTTTGCCGGTTGCCTCGATCACCATGCGCTTGCTGACCCCATCGGGGGTCCGCGTGGTCAGAACAGCGCCCCCGGCCTGATACTCGACCAGACCGGAAAGAAGCCGCGCAGTCGTGCTGTCCTCGTCGAACAAGGCGAATTTGATGCTGGATGAACCGGAGTTGAGGGTGAGGATTGTTCTGCTTTTGGACACGTAAGAACCTCGGGTTGCCTGGCCTTATTGCCAGCATCCGAGTGTTAAACCGCGTGATCAACTAATGGTTTTGACATAACATGGCGGTAATCAGGGATCGAATTGATCCGGATTCCTGAAAATCCAAGTATATGCTGGGTTTTACCGCTCAGCACTCGCCAGTCATACACGGATATGTGAAAATAACCACATAGGACGCCAGGGTTCGACCTATTCCCAATACCGGAAACAGGATGGTCATCCTGCCTATGTCATCCATATCGCGACAAACCATGTCGCGACTTACCTCCGGGCTTTATGTCTGCTTTCAGCCGGAAGGAAGATACCTCATCGGGGGCGTATCATGTCTTCAGGAGGCCGTCGGTCGCCTGCAGCGCTCCCGCGAAGAGCGCAACGCAAGGTGTACGGGCGCAACGCCGTCTTGCCATGCAAGGTGACAAGGCAGAAAAAAGCAGATGCAGGGTAGCTTCGATGTCTCGAAGCTACCCTGCAAACAAAGTGTCAGCGCGAGCGCGGGGGGCGATTTCCCGAAGGCTTCCCGCCACCGCCGTTTCGTGGTGCACCGCCGGGGCGGCCGCTCCCACCGGGACGCTGGCCGCCACCCGGACGACCACCACCACCACCTGCGCGCTGGCCACCACCACGCGGCTGATTGCGTCCACGGCCACCGCCACCCAGTACCGGCGGACGCATCGTGGAATTCTGGGCCTCTTCCGAATGATAGGGATGATCGCTCACCACGGGAATGGACTTGCCAATCAGTTTCTCGATGTCACGCAGCCAGGCCCGCTGCTCCGCATCACACAGGGAAACAGCCCAGCCATCACGCCCGGCGCGCGCGGTACGGCCGATACGATGGACATAGCTCTCCGCAACATTGGGCAGGTCATAATTGAACACGTGGCTTACATCATCCACGTCGATACCGCGTGCAGCGATATCGGTCGCCACGAGCACCTTGACTGACCCATCACGGAAACCAGCCATGGCGCGCTCACGTGCGCCCTGGGACTTGTTGCCGTGGATTGCCTCGGCGCGAATGCCTTCAGCATTGAGGAAATCGGCCACCTTATTCGCTTCATGCTTCATGAGCGTGAAGACCACGGCGCGCTGGACCTTGTCATTCTTGACCAGCAGCAGTGTTGCGGCGCGCTTGTCCTCAGCCTTGACGAACATCACAGCCTGACGAATGCGGTCGACGGTCGAAGATGGCGGGGTTACCTCCACCTTGGCTGGGTCACGCAGAAGCGAATGCGCGAGCTCCTCAATGGCCTTCGGCATGGTGGCGGAGAACAGGACCGTCTGACGCTCCTTGGGGAGCAGTGCCACGATGCGGCGGATGTCGCGCACGAAGCCCATATCGAGCATACGATCGGCTTCGTCGAGCACCAGCATCTCGAGATCATGTAAATCGATATGACCCTGACCGATCAGATCGAGCAGGCGGCCAGGTGCCGCCGTCAGCACATCGACGCCGCGACGCATGGCCTCGACCTGCCGGCCCTGACCGACACCGCCAAAGATGACAGCGTGGCGCAGCTTCATATGACGGGCATAGGCCTTGAAACTGTCATCAATCTGCGCTGCCAGCTCACGGGTCGGCGCAAGCACGAGCACGCGAGCGCCCTTGGGTGTCAGGGGGCGGTGATGCGTTGCAAGACGATGGAGCGCGGGAAGCGCAAACGCGGCCGTCTTGCCCGTTCCGGTCTGGGCGAGGCCGAGCAGATCGCGCCCCTGCAAGAGATAAGGAATCGATCCTGACTGGATCGGCGTCGGAGTTGTATAGCCCTCTTCGCTCAAGGCACGCTGGATGGGCATGGCGAGCTGGAGATCGGCAAAACTGGTCATGAGCGAGAAACGCCTCCTTGGGCACAAGCCTGCCGAAAACAGCAGGCTTACAGGATGACGTCTCTTGGCCCGGACGTCGTCAGGATAGGAAAAGATCCAGAAACTGACGACACAGGTTGCACAACGTCTGTCGCAGCAGCGACAGACGGGCCACCAGAGTCAATCTGGACCGGGAAGAGCCCCATATAGGCAGAGGCTCGCATTCATGCAAGCCGCCGCACTTACTAAACCGTGATCGACAACAATAGACCCGCGGTTCCGGTCTGCCAGATCGTGTCTCTCAGGCAAAACGATTGTTGATGATCGTCTCTTCCAGCGGCAGATGGCCGCCATGCGGAGGATAATCACCTGCCTTCTTGCCGATTGCGACAAACATGACGACTTCATGATCCTTGGGCAGGTTGATCAATTCGCCAACGGCCTTGAAGTCGAACCCATCCATGGGGCAGCTCTGATAGCCATGGGCGGCTGCGGCAAGCATCAAGGCATACGCTGCCATGCCACATGACCGGATCCCCTCGTCGCGCTGCATCTGCTCGTTGCCGCTATAGAATTTCTGAATCATGCCCTCATAGGTCGCCTGCATCTTCTCGGGAGCTTCGGCCCAGTAACGCGCCGGGTTCTTTTCCCACGCCTTGAAATCGGCGCAGAGCACGATAAGAGCACTCGCCTCTTCCACCTGCGGCTGATTCCATGAAACTGCACGGATTTCCTTGCGCAGCGCGGGATCCGACACAACAACAAAGCGCCAGTGCTGGATATTGAATGCTGTGGGGGCATGACGCCCTGCATCAAGAATGGCGCGCAGTTCATGCTCGGGGATCGTTACATCCGGCTCGAAGCGCTTGGTCGCTCTACGTTCGGCGATGGCAGTCAGAATGTCTGTCATGAATAACTCCGCTCTCCTGAGAACCCCGGCAGGGTTATGGAGCTCAGGAAACGCATCATGCAAACACAGGGTTCACGCCGACGTAAAGCGATATTTCGACTAAATTCGTAATATGCTTTCGCGACGGATGCGCCCGCTCAACGCTTGCGTAGAAGAAAGAGCGCCTGCTCGCCAAACAGATTGGCCAGGCGGATCGACCGACGCCACGGAGCGCGCTCTCCGGCCTCATCAATGGCCAGCCAGCGATCGATCACATAGCCCTCGCTCTCGCAAAGCTCCAGAAAGTCCTGAATGGTGCATGGATGGATATTGGGTGTCTCGTACCAAGGCGTATGCCACACCTTGTTCATGGGCATTCGCCCGCTGAGCAGGATCTGCAGGCGCAATCGCCAATGGCCGAAATTGGGGAAGGAAACGATCGCATGACGGCCGATGCGGAGCATCTGGCGTAGCACCTCGCGTGGCTTCTCGACCGCCTGAAGCGTGCGTTGCAGCACCACATAATCGAAAGCGTCGTCGGAATAATGGATGAGATCCTGATCGGCATCACCGTGCATGACGGGCAGACCATGCGCGACCGAACGCGTCACCTCGCGCATGTCGATTTCAATGCCGCGCGCATCGCACTGGCGGGTGCGGAACAGATGGTCGATCAGGGCGCCGTCGCCACTCCCGACATCCAGAACGCGCGTTCCGGGCTCGATCATCTCGGCAATGAGTTGCTGATCAAGACGCATGGGGCACCTCTCCCGCTTCGGCTATCAGTCCTGCCTGCTCTGCCGCGCCATTGATGAATCCACGCATGGTGCGATCAAGATCGGGCTCCTCAAGCAAAAACGCATCGTGCCCCCTGTCGCTCTCGATCTCGACAAAGGAGACGTTCACTCCTGCCTGGTTCAGGGCACGTGCCAAGAGCCGCGACTGCGATGTCGGGAACAGCCAGTCGGAGGTGAAAGAGATAATGCAGAAACGCGTCGTGCAATGGCGGAAGGGTGCCGACAGATCGCCGTCGTAATCCGCGCTCAGATCGAAGTAATCCAGAGCCCGCGTGATCGTCAGATAGGAATTGGCATCGAAGCGACGCACGAAGCTCGACCCCTGATGACGCAGATAGCTTTCGACCTCGAAGATTTCGCCAAAGAGCGAGTTTCCCGATGCAGTGGCTTCGGGAGAAGGTATGGCGTCGCGTCGCGTGCGACGGCCGAACTTCTGGGTCAGCGCCTCTTCGGACAGATAGGTAATGTGGGCCATCATACGGGCCACAGCGAGGCCCTTCGCCGGGATCGTGCCATGCGCCCAGTATCGACCACCGCACCAGTCCGGATCTCCACAGATCGCCTGGCGGCTCACCTCGTTGAACGCAATGTTCTGGGCGGAATGAAACGGCGCCGTTGCGATGGGCATTGCAGCACCCACACGCTCGGGGAAACTGGCCACCCATTGCAGCACCTGCATGCCGCCCATCGAGCCGCCAATGGCGGCGAACAGGCGCTCTATCCCCAGATGGTCCAGAAGCTTCGCCTGGGCGAAGACCATATCCCTGATGGTAATGGGCGGAAAGTCGGTGCCCCAGGGTTCACCATTGTCTCTCACGGTGCGCGGACCAGACGAGCCCATGCAGCCGCCCAGAACATTGACGCAGATAACGTAGAACCGATCGGTATCGATCGCGCGCCCGGGCCCGACAGCACGGCTCCACCATCCCGGTTTGCCGGTAACAGGGTGTGTTTCGGCTACGTACTGGTCGCCTGTCAGAGCATGACAAACAAGAATGACATTATCCCGCTGTGGCGAGAGTGTTCCGTACGCGCAATACGCAATCTCCAGTGGTGCAATATGCACCCCGCATTCCAGTGTCAGCCCCTGTTCGAGCCTTGTACGGAACGACGTGGGAGACGGGTTTTCCGGCAGGCTCATGCCTCCCACCAGATCGGGTTGTGTAACGTCTTTCGCAAGGTTTGTGCGCCCGGTGCTCGGCCCTCTCGTTTCGGCCTTGTCATGGTCTTCTGTCGGGCGTGTGGCCGGTTCGGAGTAATACTGCATGGTCTCATGTTTCGTCCCGGCCGCGCGAAACGTAGCGTGGTCTTTGACGATGGCTGATGGTCACGGATGTTCCATATCTGCACAACGGGCCTCGCATACCCCCGCGCATGGAACGGAACGCAAGATATGGCACCTGAAGCGCAAGGCTGCAATTCCATAGCCATCCTCTTCAAGATCCGTCCCACGGACGGTACTGTTCAAGGGCCTCTCACAAGGAGAAAACATGGCGTGTATCCGGGATTTGATTTAATGTTTTTTTAACGAATCGCCGGAGAAGAACAAATGCCAACCATCCTGAGAATGATCGGTCATTCGGGGCTCTTCGACACAGCTTTCTACCTTTCCCGCAATCCCGATCTGCGTGACATCGGAAGCGGCGCCCTGCTTCACTATCGATCCACGGGCTGGCGCGAGGGGCGCAAACCAAACGCCTTCTTCGATCCGGCTTGGTACCTGACAACAAACAGGGACGTTACAGAAGATCCTCTGATCCATTACCTGACCAAGGGTGAATATGAGGGACGGCGACCAATCGCCTGGTTCGATCCGGTCTGGTACCGGCAGGCCAATCTGGTTCCTGCCAACACGAATGCTCTCGCGCATTATCTGGCCAATCGTCAGTCACCTCATGTCCGGCCAATGCCCGAATTCGACACGGCCTTCTATCTGCGGACCTACCCGGATGTCGCAGCCTCGGGCATGGACCCTGTCGAACATTATATGGTGCAAGGATATCGAGAGGTACGCCGTCCATTCGAAGGTTTCGACCCCGCATTCTACCGGATGCGCTACCTACGTCATGAGCCGGATACAAACCCGTTTATGCACTGGCTGGCCCACCGTCATGAACATGGTGTTTTCCCCTGCCTGCCCGAGCACGAAACGACCATAGCCCGCGAGGTCAGACGACGGACGCAGCCGGGCCCCCTGTTTGAAACCCACCACCCGCTGCCTGACGCTGCCATAAGGCGAGCCCGTCTGCTTGCTTATTATCTTCCCCAGTTTCATCCGAACGCGGAAAATGACCGGTGGTGGGGGAAAGGCTTCACCGAGTGGACCAATCTATCACGCGCCCTGCCTCGTTTCGCCGACCATTATCAACCGCGCATTCCGCGGGATCTTGGTCATTACCGCCTTGATAGTGAGGCGCCGCTACGTGAACAGGCGCAGATGGCGAAGCAGAGCGGCGTCGACGGGTTCATCTTCTATCACTACTGGTTCACTTACGATAAATCATTATTTATCAATGTGTTATAAGACGGTTTCTCGCGGTTTCCAAAACGCGGTTTCCAGCTTGGATATTGCGTCCTCGGCAAGCCGTTTCTGATCGAATGACCGCGTATAGTGCTCGACCATTTTCAACGTCTTGTGTCCGGTGATCGAGGCAATCTCATGCGTCGTGCATCCCGCCTCCGCCAGCAAGGTTGCCGCCAGCTTCCTCAAGCCGTGGATGCTGTATCCTTTCGGGACGATTCCTTTGTTGTGAGCGTCCTTCATGGATTGCGACAGATTATAGGGCGTGAGTGGGCCGCCCCTGGCGCCGGTAAGGATCGTTTCCGCAGTCCTGGGCCATTCCTTCATCGCCTCGGCTAGAACCGGGTGAATCGGTATGTGCAGCTCAGCGCCCGTCTTGCTCTGGCGAACGTATATCGCACGCCCTGTTATGTCGCTCCACTTCATCGCGCACAGGTCCGAACGGCGTTGCCCGGTAAACAGGGCCAGCATGACAGCGCGTGACATATGCGGAGGCAGTGCGGCGATTGCATCCCGCGTCATCTCCTTGCCCCACGCCCTGAACGGCTGATAGGCCAGCATACCGATGCGGGCGGCTGCGTTCGCCTCAACCCATTCCCGGTTGAGTGACCATGAGAGAAAGGCGCTCGTGCTCTGGATGAACTGATTCGCCGCGCCTGTTCCTCTGGTACGTGCGATAGTGTCACGAATGGTCAGGATCTCGCGGCGCTTCAGTTCCTTGATAGGCACGTCACCAATGCGCTCCAGTTCCGCAAGATAAAACCGCCTGCTCCGCTTCGAGCTTGGTTTCGTTGCCGACCATTCCGGGCTACCTAGATATTGGCGCATCACCGCCGCGATGGTGCCGGATGCAGGACCACGCGGGGCATGGTCCTTGCGTTTGCGGGCGTATCGGTATTCCTTAACCGATCCGTCTGCCAGCACCTTTCGAACGATCTTTACGTCTGGCGGCGTCCCGCTCGATTTCTTCGCAAGCACGCTGCACCATGAGGCTCGTAGTTTCTGAAGTGACGACACCGCCCGCCTTGAGCATAACGGCATCGACTTCGTGAATGTCCCACCTTGGCGACCTAGGTCCAAGGTGCAGAGAGGGACGCGGGATCTTCCCTTGCTGCACATAGCGCGGGATCATGTTCGTCGTAGTCGATAGATGCCGCGCCAATGCGGGCGGGTCCAGCCAACGGGAGCGTTCCATTATATCGCCCTCTCCTTCCGATGCTCAACAAAGTCGGCATAGACCGCGCTCAGATCCTCTCCCGTGGCCTTCACCTCGTGCAGGATCGCAAGCAGCGTCTCGACCTTCACAGCATGGCCGCGCACGATCCGGCTGACCGTATGCGGCCCCATACCGGCGGCGAGGGAGATGGCCTCCATTGAGCGCCCGTCTTTCTCGACCAGACGCCGCACCCGCTCGCCCAGCAGGCGGTTGAAGGGGGTGGGGTCAGTCATGGGGCGCCCCTTTCATGAAGACGAGCCAATGTGATTTGGCTGTCTTGCCGCATCGATTGCCGAATAAGGGCCGCTCTGGCGTGAGCTCGAGGATGCGTCCCACGGCAATTTCGTGTTCATTCCATTTGAAAACCATCGTGCCTCCCGACTTCAGCACTCGAAAACACTCCCGAAACCCGGCGCGCAAGTCGTTCTGCCAGGTTTGCCCGAGCTTCCCATATTTCTTCGCAAGCCAGCCGGTCTTGCCGTTCCTCACGAGATGCGGAGGGTCGAATACGACCAGATTGAACGAACCGTCAGCGAAGGGCAGATCGCGAAAATCCATCTCTGCATCTGGCGCAATGACTAGCTTCCTTGCCCCGCCTGCGCTCGATTTGTCGCGAAGTTCATGAGCCTCCGCTCGTATGTCTCCGAACACCGCTCGGGAGTCTGCCCTGTCAAACCAGAACATCCGACTGCCGCAGCAAGGATCAAGGACGGTTGGCGTGGTCTCACCCATGCTCGCCTCCCTCGCGGATGGCTGCCATTGATCCATCGCGGTTGATCCATGCGCATTCGCCCGGATTTGCTTCCACGGGGTTCCGCGCAATGTCCCAAATGCCAGGAACGCTGGAAACGCCCTGATCGGCTTGACGACGATACCAGCTAGCATCTGTGCCTGAGGTTGCGTACATATTGACCAAAACGCGCCTCATGCGCTCGTAACCTGTTGCGAGAGAGCGGATCAGTGCCTCACTCTTCGTCCGCTCTGCTGCCACGGCCTCGGCTATCCGGCGTTCCATCGCCTTGTGTGCGTCCCGCTTACCAGCACGAAATCCGGCTTCGTAGTCGAGGGTCATGGCTGCTCTCCCTTGCGGATGGCTGCGGCGGATCGCTCAATATTGGCGTCTATCGCCCGTAACAGATCCTCAACCCTTTTTTCGTACGATCTACCACGTTCAACAGCAAAGCCAGGGATGCCGTAATACAGGCTAACTTTCTCAACCAACCACCTGAAGCGTATTGCGTCTTTCTCGTAACCCTCCAACTCCTTCACCCGAGCCTCAAGCGCGGCGACGTTGGCGGGGTCTTGGTCCGAGATGCGCAGCGGTCGAACGTAATGACGAATGATCGTCCCGTCCTCGGTATCCCAAGCGCTGGCCAGCTTCCAGCCAGCTTTCTGTTCGTCCTCGTGAAGCGGAGGAAGAGCCTCAACTTCTGCGCAAGAAAGCTCATTCCCTTCGGTCGCGTCTGCCCATTCATCTGTGATGTAGAGGCTTTCGATGCCTAGAGCTTCAAGCCTCTCCCGCGCCTCGGAGATTGAGACTTCGTCGTTACCAAATAGCATGTCAAAGCGCGCCGAAGGTGGTGCACCCTGATCTTTCTCGCGCATATCCTCGACCAGCCACGCAAATGATGCGCCAAGCGTGGTAATATTGGCGGGTCGGCTGTAGAGGGCGGAAACTTTGAAATTGAACCGCGCCGCTTTATCGGCATGGGCTTTATCTGTCACAGCGCTATCGGGCGTATGTGCGCGTCTAGGATCACCTTTGCATCGGTCCTCAATGAGCCAAGCAACCGGCTCGGCCCCCTCCGCGTCCTTCCGGCGCTGTTCTGCCGCGCCTCGGGCCTCAGCTTTGAGAATAAACTCCTCTGCCATTATTGTAGCTATGGACCAGCAAACGTCACAGGTAGCCTCGTGGAGATGAAATGCGAGAGAGGCTATCGCCTCTTCCCGCGTCCGAAACTCCGCGCTCTCCGGCTTCTGTTCGTGGGTCATGATGCTTTCTCTCCATCACACCGGGCAGCGGTACTGACGAGTTCATCGGCGAGCCACCGAGCGTGATCGGGGCAGATGTCCACAGCCTTCCAACCCTTCTCATCGGATATGGCGACGCGCGTACAATCATCAGGAGTCCTGGAAACACTAATCCAGAATGACCATTTATCACGGACGGCACGGCGATTACCGTTCTCAGCACTATCGTCACTCATCCCCGTCTCTCCCCTGCGCTCCGGCCCTTCTCGGCCGCCTGCGCTTGTCCCTGCGCCGCTATCCGGTCGCGTATTGCATCCTGTGCCGCCTGCTCTCTCGTCAGGCGGTCCGCAATTTCCTCGTCGCCGGGGTGCGTCATGCGGGCGCGTGCTCCAATTCGTCAGCCGCCTGCACCGCGTACGCTTCGGCCAGTTCATCAAGCCGCGCCTCGATCATGCCAGCCACTGCGTTCTGTACGTCCTCGGCTATCGGGTTTCCGGCTTCCTCGGCCTTCGCAACGATCTCGATCCATTTGCCGCGCACGGCTACAGCTTGCTCAGGCCTCATTGCACGCTCCAGCCAACCTGAAATTCGTGCCGCATGGTCAATGGTTGGCGGCGTGCGCTTAGGTTCGGGCGTGACGTCAACCGGCTCGCGGCGATCGTCCTGTGCGTCTGCCATTTCTTCCGGCGCGTAAACGCCAAGCATGACTTCCGGCGTATGGCGGCGCGCCCAGACGCGGGCTGCATGATACGTCAGCATCTGGTCGGGTGTCTTCTTCCACCACGTGTTATCTGTACGGGCCTCGGACAACTTCACTTCGACCGTGCGGGCTTTCTTCTCGCCGCGAATAAGTCCGGTGCAGATCACCGCCCTGTTATCGCCCTCTCCGGTAAACTCGTAATTCAGCCGCCCTTCCAGCACGCCGCTCGTCTGTATCGCTGCGGCAACGAGCTTGCCCTCGAAGCACATCTTGCCTTTGACGACTGCGGTGGCCTGAGCCACGGCAAAGGGTGACATCTGCCAGCGCATGGCCTGTTCAATCACCATGAGGCAATCGCCGGGGCTGCTCTGGAGGTGCTGCGGCACCATGCGGGCGGATGCCATGGCCTGAGCCAGCTTCATTGCTCCCTGCATGCCCTCGATTACGAAAGACCCTGGGGCGCCGACTGTCGCTACTTCGTTCATTTTCTTGTCCTGATCTGAATGGTTCCAACGGGGGTAGTGCCGAGCGTTGCGCCCGGTATCGTCTCGCCGCGTCGGAGGAGTTTCGTGAGTTTGGCTCGATCCAGCTTGTCCGGCTGGGGCGAGAAAAGGGACGGCATGGCGGCTCTCAGGGCGGCTTCATCGGTCACTGTGGCAGCAGGATCGGGGCGCGTTCTCGTCACCAGATACGGGCCAGCTTCGAATGAAATCGTGCCGCTCTCGTCGCATGAATGACGGACGCCCTCGCGCAACTGATCCCGCATGGCGGTGCAATCCTTTGCGAGCGCGTCCAGCGCCTCGATGCAGAGAACCGCACCTGTGTCCGGATCGTTTGCCGAACGCATCTGCTTGAGCGCGTCGATCATCCGATCAAACGAGGGCTTGATGTGCTCCGCATATGCCGCGTTGGCGATGTCGAGGGTATTCACGCGCCCTCTCCCTTCGCCTTGGCGAGCACGGCACGGCCCTTCTCGACAAATCTGTCGAGCCCATCGTTCGGCACTGGCTGCATCAACTGCCAAATTTCGAGGGCGGAAACGCACATATCAAGAGCGTCGAATAGTTCTGGCGAGGTGGCCATCAGGTGGGCGTTTGCTCTCGCCTCTTCATCATTGTCACTCTCCGCACCAACGCCAGAAAATTCCGGCGTCATCCCTACCAAATGCGCCATTCTGGCGTTGGGCCTCTTGATGAAGTACCCAGCCCCTTTCCCAACGATCCAAGGCCCCGGCGTCCATTTCCCGCTCATGAGCGTTACCCCTTCATCGCTGGTATTCCGAACCCGTTGCCGTGCGGTGCCATGCGCTCCAGGTCCGCAGCCATGCGCCGCTCGTGATCTGCGACCATCCGCACTCGGGTCGGTGATCGGTCCAGCCCGAACGCCGGGTTGCTCAGGAACGCGATTGCCTTGGCGCTCTGCTTGATCCGCTCGTGCGGCGTGAGTTGAGGCGTCATTGTGCGGCCTCCCGTTCGTCGCAGCGCTTGCCCAGCATGAACTTCTGCTCGTCCAGTTCACGCAGAACCTCCCAGTCCTGATCGTCCTTGGCGAGCGCTTCGAGGCGATCCGCAGCACGTGCCAGAACGTCGCGAGCGCCTTTGAGCAGGTCGAGCGGCAGAACGATGTCGTCCTGCCAGACGGTGACGCGTTCGTGCTTCATCACCCGGCCCTCTGCTCAAGAACAGCACGGTTCGGCAGCGCCTCGCCAAGGCGGCAGAACAGGCAATCAAGCTCGTCCGTATCGAACGCGCCCCGGTCATTCACGCGGGACAGCTTGGCGTTCACCTGCTGCTCTG
>NZ_UEGO01000018.1 GCF_900465345.1 Asaia bogorensis
CCCCATCACCACCGATGGGGAAGCCAGATGGCAACCGAGCCAACAAACGCACTCGCCACAATCGAGATGATCGACCCGATTGCAGTCTTTCAGACACAGGGCGGCGTCGAGGATATCCTGAGCAAGCTGGAGCGCGACGTGCGCTCTATTCAGACAGACGCCACGACTGAGAAGGGCCGCAAGGAGATCAAGTCTCTGGCCTACAAGGTCGCCCGATCAAAGACGGCGCTGGACGATATGGGCAAGGCCGTCGCCGAAGATGCCCGCAAGACGGTCGATAGCGTCAATGCCTCTCGACGCGAGATCAACGCCCGCCTTGACGCCCTGCGTGATGAAGTCCGCAAGCCTGTCGATGATTACGAGGCGCGCGAGCAGGTGCGGATTGACGGTATAAAGAACTATCTCTCGGATATCGAAAGCCTTGCTCTCAATCTTCCGGGCATTTCTCTCGATGTGCTGCGCGACAACCTGTCTGCTCTGTCGCGCCATAAGGATCACGACTTCCAAGAATTCAGCGCACGAGCCGCGCAAGCTATCGAACGCACCGAGACGGCAATCAAGGCGGCGATCATCGTTGCTGAGCAGGCCGAGAAAGACCGCATCGAGGCCGAGCGTAAAGCGGCAGAAGAAGCTGAAGCTGCACGGATCGCTGCCGAGAAGGCACGGGAGCAGCGTGAAGCTGAGATCGCCCGTCAGGCTGCTGAGAATGCGCGCCTTGAAGCCGAGCGCCGAGCCAAGGTTGAGCAAGACCGGATCGAAAACGAACGTCGCACTGCCATTGCCGAAGCCGAACGCGCAGAACAGTGCCGCAAGGATGAAGCCGCACAGGCCGAACGTCGCCGTGTGGCGGCTGCTGAACAGGCAGAACGCGACCGGATCGCCGCGATTGAGGCCGAACGCAAGCGCGTAGCCGACGAGAAAGCCGCACATGAAGCCGAAGAAAAGCGCCGTGCTGCGGATAAGGCGCATCGGGCCACAATCAATCGCGAAGTGCTGGCGGATCTGACTGCGGCTGGGCTGTCCGACGAACACGCCAAGCAGGCGATCACCGCAATCGTGGGGCGCAAGGTCCGTCACGTCACCCTGTCTTACTGACCCCGCTTGACGCGACCCCGGTACGCCGGGGCCGAACAAGCCGGGTTTCCGGCCAGTGTTTCCAGTGATGGAGAGAGAAGATGGCATATCCAGACGGAATGCAGTTTCAGAGCGGCGATACACGCAGCCCGTATTATCGCGCCAGTGCGATGAGCAACTATCAGGCGGCGGTCAGCCAAGACGCGGAGATCGCCGAGGAAATCCGGGAACTGATCACGCGCACAGAGCAGCAGGTGAACGCCAAGCTGTCCCGCGTGAATGACCGGGGCGCGTTCGATACGGACGAGCTTGATTGCCTGTTCTGCCGCCTTGGCGAGGCGCTGCCGAACCGTGCTGTTCTTGAGCAGAGGGCCGGGTGATGAAGCACGAACGCGTCACCGTCTGGCAGGACGACATCGTTCTGCCGCTCGACCTGCTCAAAGGCGCTCGCGACGTTCTGGCACGTGCTGCGGATCGCCTCGAAGCGCTCGC
>NZ_UEGO01000019.1 GCF_900465345.1 Asaia bogorensis
CTCGTGGCGTCTTGTTCGCAGCACGAGCCAGGTATTCGGCTGCAGACCGGAAAGGGCGGAACTCGCGCGCTATGGCCTGCAGGAGTGAATCTCGAATTGAGACGGCTGCAGCACTCATTGGCCGCGCGCTCGCTGGAAAGGACCGATTTCGGTCCATTTGAGACTGAAATAGGTCCGAGAGAGACCGATTATTTCCCATGTTTTTCCTCCATCATCTGCCTTGTCACCGGCAGTTTGAGGGAGTTCAGARTTGGACGACGACACCACCACCCACGAGCACGACAAGCCACTGGTCGAGGCAGATGCGAGAAGGTTCACGCAGCGGTTGGATACGCCCGTGATCGCTCTCGACATCATGCGCGCCGCCCGGCTCTGGTCGGTGCTGCACCCGCACGCTACGGGCCAGACGCGCCAACGTCTGGTCGAGCAGTTTGCGGCTGCGGTGGGGGTCGTGGTCGTCATTTGATGTTCAGTGGGCTTCGTTCATGTCAGCGCGCGCCCATCTGCGCGATGTCGCGTTGAGCGTCGGCCCACGAGATACCGGGCATCATCGCGCCCCAGGTCTCCGCCGAACCGGCAGGCAGCGGGTCAATGCGCGTGATCTTCGGCTTGCTCGGCGGCTGTTCGGCAACCACTTCCGATTTCTTGGCGCGCTCTATAACGGCCAGCGGGATCCCGGATAGATCGCGGATTTCATATTGCCGCCTGGTCGGTACCCGGTTCCAATACCTGATCGCGTGTCTTGATATCCCGAAGTGCGCCGCGAGTGCATCGATGCCCCCACAATCGCGCACTACGTCCTCAAGGGAGTAATCGTCATACTTCGGGTCGATACTTGTCGTGCCGGACGCTCTTTCTTTCTTAACTCGGCTCCCGGTGGCATTGCCTCCACAATGTGCGCCGCAAGCCACGCTGCAGAAGCGGCGCGGGAGCCATTTAGAAAGGCGCATACCCGGCTTACGGCTGAACGTAGCCCCGCAATACTCGCAGTTTTTCGTATCGCTCATTTGTGGCCTCCCTTGCGTTCAAGGCGGCTTGCGATGCTTTGCAAATCGAGCGCGGAGACGGTGCCGGTCAGGGAGAACGGCGGCTTTGTGGCTGGGGCGCTCATGGGCGTTCCCCTCTCGCGACGCGGAAAATTTCGTCATATGCCCCTCCGAGGGAGGCTATCGGACTCCGTGCTGCGCCTGCATCATCGGTGGGCGAGGGAGTCGGAAGCTCCCCCGCGCCTTCACCATCCGCCAGAGAGGATTCATCAGATGGCTCAATCTCAGCCAGCCATGACGCTAAAACTTCTGTCCTTACGTCGCTCAGGCGAAGATCTCCCAGCGGGGCAGATAGAAGTAACGATAGCTCTGAACGCTTGCGGCAAAGAGTTCCCGGTCTCAGGAACCCTGACAGTCTTTCTGCCAGACCATGTGATAGAGCAGGAATTTCCTCGCGGGCTGCTTGAACTTCCGACCGAAGTCGTTCGGCAAGTCGTTCTTTCATATTATCAGGCACAACAAGAAGGTCGCGGGCCTGTTGTGGAGTGATGATCACGCCATAAGCTGCCATAGCATCGGCGCAAAGGCGTTCCAGTTTGACGCCACTCATGACCGCTCCTCCGAGCCTGCGGCCCGTGTCACGCCGGACGCCCAGACGAGCAGGCGAATGGCAGCACAGGCGGGGATGATGATTTCGAGGAAGTGCAGGAGGCTCATGGGCGAGCCTCCGTGGGTTCGACTTCTGGATTGAAAATGTGCTTCAGAGACTCATCATCATCCGTCAGGAATGCTTCGATCATACGTGCAACACGGATGAGGGCATGGCTTTCGTGCGGCCCAAACCTCAGCGCGAATTCGAGGGCAATTCGTCGGGTTTCGTTCATTTACGTCCTCCCAAGATTGAGTTTGGGAAAACATCCGGGCGGAGGATGTGCGGATCGACGTTGAAGGTCTCGCCTATGAGAGCCGCCTTCGTCGTCGGGACGCGATTGCTCACGCACCACTTGTTTACAGCGGAACGACTCACACCAAAGAGAGCGGCTACAGCCTGCTTTCCCCCGTGTTCCTTCACCATGTCAGCGAATGTTTTCATGTCCGGAGCGTTACCTATGGTGCCAATAGGTGTCAAGCATAAAAGATACCACTGGTGTCAGACATGAAAATACGGACATGCGAAAATGCTTGCATGAACACGTCCCGGCAAATTAGAACATTACGAGAACAGCGGAACCTCTCCCAAGAAGGCTTTGCGGAGGCGATCGGTAAGTCACGATCACTCGTCGCAGCCTGGGAAGCAGGCCGGAAAGAGCCGGGGAGAGATAGCTTGCAAGCGATATCAAGGGTTTTCGGCGTTCCTATGTCCTATATCTTGGGAGATGACGCATCGGTGAAGGCCGTTGCCGAGGGGCCGTCCGAAGTCACGTTGCTTGAAATGTTCCGTTCTGCCGATGCCGTGACACAGAACAGCGTCCTCCACATTTTGAGCCTGAGCAAAGCCAAGGAATGAAATCGTTACCTAAGGTGCCGTTTTTTCATTGACGTCTTTTGGCACCATTGGTAACGTTCTCCCCATCACCACCGATGGGGAAGCCAGATGGCAACCGAGCCAACAATCTTCGTTTTTGCAAATGCTGAGATCCGGGTCGTCATGCTGGACGACGCGCCGCACTTCGTCGGCAAGGATGTGGCCGAGCGTCTCGGATACGCTGATCCAGCCGACGCCATAAAGCGTCACTGCAAGGGGTCGGTGAAACGCCTACCCCTTCAAACCGAAGGCGGGATGCAAGAAGTCCGCGTTCTCTCCGAGCCTGACGTTCTCCGCCTGATCGTTCGCAGCAAGCTGCCCGAGGCGCAGCAGTTCGAGCGTTGGGTTTTCGAGGAAGTTCTGCCCGCCATCCGCAAGAGCGGCGGCTACATGGTCGCGGCGCCGGACGAGACGCCGGAAGAAATCATGCTGCGCGCCCTGACCCTCGCCAAGGAAACGGTTGATCGTCATAAAGCGCAACTCGCTGTTGCACAACCCAAAGCGGACGCCATGGACCTGATGGAAGCTGCGACGAGCAAGCCCATGGGTGTGCGTGATGCCGGCCGCCATTTGCAGATCGGCCAGAACGAAGTGGTTCGGCTTGCTCTCGACTGGGGATGGGCTTGCAGAGAGAGCCGCAAGCTCAAGTCAACGCATTACGGCCGCGAGCGCGAATACACCGTCATGACGCCGCGCACATACGTCAGGGAAGGCGAGGACTTCATTGACCTCGAATTCAAGCTGACCCGAAAGGGCGTCGACCGCATGGCCATCAAGATTGCGAAGGCCAAAGCCAGCAGGCCGCGCATGGAACCCGGCATGTCCGACACAATCGGTCTCGTCCGCCACTGACCCCGCTTGACGCGACCCCGGTACGCCGGGGCCGAACAAGCCGGGTTTCCGGCCATTGTTTCCAGTGATGGAGAAGTGAAGTGAGCATCTTTTATTCGATGGGCACATCAGATGCGTATATCGATGCGCTGAGCGCCCCCGACCTGTCGCCCGAGGCAGAAGAACGCCTTGCGGCTCTTGAGGACGACCAGGAATTCCTGATGAAAATCAGGACCGAGCACGAAGTGATCGTTGCCACAATTGAGAAGCGCAATCAGGAGCGGCCGACACAGCACATTGCGGACGCGCTGCTGGAAGCGAAAGCGAATGTTGAATCTGTCGATCTCATGATCTCGCAGGTTCGGAGCGATATCGAACGCATCGGCGAATGGGACAATGAGCGGGCGGAGGCCGATTTCTGGGATCGTGGAGATTGGCTGTTTGAGCAGCGTCGCGACCAGCTTGAGCATAGGGCAGGGTGATGGAAGTCACACTGACAGCCGGAGAGGCGCTGGAGCTTCTCGACCGCATCAGGTCGGTCAATGCCGCATCGAACAAGGTTCTTTATGGGGCCGAGGGGAGCCGCGAAGTCGTTAGGACGGCAGCACGAGCTGCAAACGCTAGCGTGTGTCTAACGCTCGCACTTCGCCGGGCCGGGATCGAGACACCGCTTATTGGAACGGAGGCCGCACAATGACGCCTCAACTCACGCCGCACGAGCGGATCAAGCAGAGTGCTAGGGCAATCGCGTTCCTGAGCAACCCCGCGTTTGGCCTCGACCAGGCGCCCGGGCGCGCAGACCTGATCGCAGATCACGAGCGCCAGATGACTCGGGATATCGGACTGGTCATTCCCGCGATGAAGGGAGAGGGGGCGTGAGCGAAGTCCTCACAATTACCGGCGAGGAGTGGCACGCCCTGCGCGCAAGGCATGTCGGCGGCTCCGAGATCGCGGCCCTGTTCGACGCGCAGCCTGATTATGCACTGGGCCTGCATGGCCTCTGGCTCGTTAAATCCGGTCGCGTGCCTGCCCCGGAAGTCGATAACCCGCGCACGCGCTGGGGCAACCGTCTTGAAGAGGCGATTGCTTATGGCTGCGCCGAGCAGGAAGGCTGGAAGATCCGCAAGGGCGGCCACTTCACCGACCTGGCGTGTCGGGGATTGGGTGCTACGCTCGATTTCGTCATTGAGGGTGGCGAAGAAGGGCGAGATACGCCGGGCGCTCTTGAGATC